>CAVQNF010000001.1:0-149573 GCA_963713805.1 uncultured Alphaproteobacteria bacterium
GCGAGAGGCTGATCATCGAGGCGCGCCGTCTTCATGACGACGATCTGGTCACGCTCGAGACGGTCGGGCGCCGCCTCGGCATCTCGAAGGAACGCGTGCGCCAGATCGAGAACCGCGCGCTCGACAAGCTCAAGAAGGCGCTGCAGTCGAACCGCAGCGATATGCTTGTCGCCTATGCCTGACGCAGGCCGGCGCGCCTGCGGCTGAGCCGTTCGCTCGGGAGCGGTCACGGCGCCTGGGGAGCGGGTCGCGGATCCGGCCCGCACTGGCGGCATGGCGGATCGGTGGTATGCTGGTCGGATCGCAGCAGCGAGCGGCAGGCCATGAACGAGACGCAAGACAACCCCGCGCCATTCGCCTCCATGCCGACGACAATGTCGTCGTGGCCGTGGACCAGCTCACGGCCGGCGCCTATGTGCACGCCGTCGCGGCGAGCGAGCGGGTGCCGCGCGGGCACAAGATGGCGAGCTGCGCCGATCCCCGAAGGCGCGCCGGTGCGCAAATTCGGCCAGATCATCGGTTTTGCCTCGAGACCCATCGCTCCGGGCGAATGGGTGCATGAGCACAATGTCGAGGTGCATGATTTCGCGCGCGATTACCGCTTCGCCGAAGACGCACCCAAGGTCGATGTCCTGCCGGAGGAGAGACGCGCCACATTCGAGGGCTTCCGCCGCGAGAACGGCAAGGTCGGCACGCGAAACTACATCGGCATCCTGACCTCGGTGAATTGCTCGGCTTCGGTGGCGCGCTTCATGGCGCAGGAGCTCGAGCGTTCGGGGATTCTCGCCGATTATCCGACGGTCGACGGTGTCATCGCGCTGGTGCACGGGGGCGGTTGCGCGCTCGACGTGAAGGGCGAAGGCTACGACATCCTCAAACGCACCCAGTGGGGCTACGCCACGAACCCGAACATCGCGGGCGTGGTGATGGTGGGCCTCGGCTGCGAAGGCTTCCAGATCGGCCGCTGGAAAGAGGCCTATGGCATCACCGAGAGCGAGACCTTCCGCTCCTTCACCATTCAAGGAACCGGCGGCACGAAAAAGACCGTGGCCGCGGGCGTCGATGCGATCAAATCCATGCTGCCCGTCGCGGCCGAGGCGAAGCGCGAGACGATCCCGGCATCGGAACTCGTGCTCGCGCTTCAATGCGGCGGCTCGGACGGATATTCGGGCGTGACGGCGAATGCCGCGCTCGGCGCCGCGGTCGATCTCCTGGTGCGCCAGGGCGGCACCGCCATCCTTTCGGAGACGCCGGAAATCTACGGCGCGGAGCATCTCCTGACGCGGCGCGCCGCCACGCGCGCCATCGGCGAGAAGCTCGTCGAGCGAATCAAATGGTGGGAGGATTATACGAGCCGCAACCGCATGGAGATGAACAACAACCCCTCTCCCGGCAACAAGGCGGGCGGGCTCACCACCATTCTCGAGAAATCGCTTGGCGCGGCGGCGAAGGGCGGCACGACGGCGCTCACCGCCGTCTACGAATACGCCGAGCCCGTCACCGAGAAGGGCTTCGTCTTCATGGACACGCCGGGCTACGACCCGGTCTCGGCCACGGGTCAGGTCGCCGGAGGCGCCAACGTCCTCGCCTTCACGACGGGCCGCGGCTCGGCCTATGGCTGCAAGCCCACCCCGTCGATCAAGCTCGCCACGAATTCGGAGATGTACCGCCGCATGATCGACGACATGGACATCGACTGCGGCGATATCGTCGACGGCGTTCCTGTCCTCGCGAAGGGGCAGGAGATCTTCGATAAGGTCCTGAAGGTGGCGTCCGGCGAGCGCTCGAAATCCGAAGAGCTCGGCTATGGCGATGCCGAATTCGTGCCCTGGACGGTCGGAGCGACGATGTGAGCGGAGAGCGAGTAGCGAATAGCGAATAGCGAGTGTGCCCTACTCGCCATTCGCTATTCGCGCGCTATCATTGCGCCTAGACCCCATTCTTGCGTCTAGCCTTGATTTTGCGCCTAGATGCATCATTCTTGCGCCTAAATTCCACGCGCAGGAAAGGCCGCTTTGGCGAATCAGATTCCAGAAGAAGCACTGGTAGCGATCGAAGATGCCGTGCGGCGCAACCCCAACGGCGTGTCGGCACCGGAGATTCTGCACGTCCTGGCAACTCCTGTCCCGCCACGCACTCTCCAATATCGCCTCAAGCACCTCGTCACCCGAAATCGCCTCGTCATGGACGGCGAAGGGCGCTGGGCGAGATACCGGATGCCCGATGCGGCCATCGACGCGGCGGCGCGGGAAGACGCCGATGAACCTGTCATTCCGCTCTCTGAAGCGGGGACAGCGATCCGCGACTACGTCCGTCCGACACCAGAGGCTCGCAAGCCGGTCGGCTACGATCGCAAATTCCTCGACCGCTATCGGCCGAACGCTTCCTTCTATCTGACCGAGCAGGAGCGCACGCATCTAGCGGCCGTTGGCCGCCCACCGATCGCCGAACAGCCTGCGGGCAGCTACGCCAAACAGATTCTCAACAGGCTGTTGATCGATCTCGCCTGGAATTCGAGCCGTCTCGAAGGCAACACCTACTCGCTCCTCGACACCAGACGCCTCATCGAGCTGGGCGAAGAGGCCGTTGGCCGCGCGCATCTCGAGGCGCAGATGATCCTGAACCACAAGGACGCGATCGAGTTCCTGGTCGGTGCTGCCAACGAAATCGGCTTCAACCGCTACACCTTCCTCAATCTCCACGCGCTCCTCGCCAACAACCTCCTTGCCGATCCCACGGCGGCCGGCAGGCTGCGTTACATCGCCGTCGGCATCGAACGCTCCACCTTCCATCCGCTGGAGGTGCCGCAGCTCATTGAGGAAAGCTTCGATCAGATCCTGGCAACCGCTGCCGCGATCAGCGACCCCTTCGAACAAGCGTTCTTCGTGATGGTGCAGCTTCCGTACCTGCAGCCCTTCGACGACGTAAACAAGCGCGTGTCGCGCCTCGCCGCCAATATCCCGCTCATCAAGCGCAACCTAACGCCGCTGTCGTTCGCCGATGTGCCCCGGCAGATCTATTCGGAAGCCGTGCTCGGCGTTTACGAGCTGAACAAGATCGACCTTCTCAAGGACGTCTTCATCTGGGCCTATGAGCGCTCGGCCGCTCGCTACGCCGCCGTTCGCCAATCCCTCGGCGAACCCGATCCCTTCCGGCTTCGCTATCGCGAACAGCTTCGCGAGCTCATCGCCGAACTCGTCCGGGCGCGCGTGAGTCGCAAGGACGCCGCAGCAAGAATCGCGGCTTGGTCAGAGAAAGAGATCGACCCCGGCGATCGCGAGCGTTTCACCGAGATCGTCGAAGCCGAGCTCATAGGCCTGCATGAAGGCAATTTCGCCCGCTATCGAATCCGCCCATCGGAATTCGCAGCCTGGCGGCAAGTCTGGGAGGCCAGATGACCGATACAGCACCGCGTCGTGATGCCGTGTGACGCCACCACCTTTCCTGACCGCGAGTGAGGAGTGAAAAAGGAAGAGTGAAAGAGAGGCTTCTCACTTCTCACTTCTCACTTCTCACTTCTCACTTTTCCCCCACCCGCCGATGCACGATCGAAAGCGCGATCGCGGCCGCATTCGACACGTTGAGGCTCGTGATCTTCCCCGGCAGATCGATGCGCGCGGTGAAATCGCAGGATTGACGCACGCGCTCGCGCAAGCCCTTGCCCTCGGCGCCGAGCACGAGCACGAGCGGGCCATGTAGCGCCGCCGCGTCGAGCGTGGCCTCGCCTCGCGAATCGAGCCCGACGCGCAGGAAGCCGCGCTCGCCGAGGGCGAGGAGCGCATCCGCGAGGTTCCGCACGCAGACGAGCGGCACATGCTCGAGCCCACCCGAAGCGGATTTGGCGAGAACGCCCGTCGCCGCAGGGCTGTGGCGCAGCGGCACGATGACGGCGCGCACGGCGAAGCCCGCCGCGGTGCGCAAGATCGCGCCGACGTTGTGCGGATCGGTGATCTGGTCGAGCGCGAGCAGAATGCCTTCGGGCGCGAGTTCGTCAAGTGCGGGCGCGACGAGCGGCAAGGCCTCGACGAGCGCGCCTTGATGCACGGCGTCCGGCGGCAACAGACGTGCGATGACGTGCGGCGCGACGATCTCCGGCTGAACGCCGTAAGCGCGCGCTTTCGCCGAGATCGAGACGTCGCGAGGCATTCTCGGTCACGAGGAGGCGCATGACCTCGCGCTTCGGATTGGCGAGCGCCTCGGCGACCGCATGAACCCCATAGATGAGCGCTAGCTCAGCATTGGCATCGCCTTCGCGGGCGGAGTGATGGGCGCGCGGCTTGCCGGCGAGGGGCTTGCCGACAGAGGGCTGGCGTGGCCAGGCCGGGTTTCGGTCGAATCGGGTTTTTTGCACGCGGACCTTCTCCATCTCGCGGCGATCTTCCGCCATTCGCTCGCGAAGTCCAGGATTGGATCGCGGACTTGGCCGCTAGGGCGAGCCCGATTTGGCTTCGCCTGAAGAGGGGCGCGGTGCGAGGGGTTCGAACGGCGGAGCGGACCAAAGGCGACCCCTTTGGCGCGGGCGCAATCGAATTACGTGCTCGAGCGGCGCGAGCGGACGCCAAGTTGCCCGCCCTGGCGGTATCGGATAGAGGAAAGCTCACGGCGCCCGTAGCTCAGCTGGATAGAGCGTTGCCCTCCGAAGGCAAAGGCCAGGGGTTCGAATCCCTTCGGGCGCGCCACTCGCAACGCACTGATCCCAAGAATCTCTCCAGGCGCCCGAACAAAACGGGGCACTTCGAGTCCGCTCCCGACCCAATCCGGACCTTCGGCCGCTAGTCAGTAGCGGCAGGCACGGGTGGGCAGCGGTGGGTTGCGGATCAGCCCGCTACGACGAGCCGGTATCCCGCGTCATATTCATCAAGGGTGAGCAATTCGGCGTAGCGGCGCTCCCACTCGCCGGTTTCAAGGTCCCGCCTCAGATTTTGCAATCCTGCTTCGGCGTTGCCGATGGCCCAAAAGGACGAACTGCCGGATCGGATGCGTGCATCAAGATAGGCCGCAGGCCGGCGCCAATAGGCATACAGGAATCCATCGCTGCAATCATGTGGCACCAGAACCGGTGTGATCTGGACAGAGCCCAGCCATCGCTCGTAGTCGGACATCGTCGGCATCTGTGCCTCGTCCAACGCCGCCAGTTCGGGAAGATAGTCGGTCAGCCACGGCCGGTGCGACGGATCGAACGTGAGCAGGACGATCCGACCGCGTGTTACGCGGCGCATCTCGCGCAAGCCTGCCTCCTTGTCGGACCAATGATGAATGGTCAGGATCGCCATGGAGGCGTCGAAACTCCTGTCATCGAATGGCAGATCCTCGGCGCAGGCCTGAATCGCCTCGGCCGCCGCCGGACCGCGCTTTCGGATCATCTCGCGCGAAGGCTCGACAGCGATCAGGGACCGATCCGCCGGTTCGTAGGAACCGGTCCCGGCGCCAACATTCAAAACGGTTTGTGCTGACCCGATCGCGCTCTCGATGATCCTAGCTATCCGCCGATCCGGCTTGCGAAGCTCCGCATAGTTGACTTCCGATGCTGTCATACTTCGCGCTCATCGCGCTTTTCTTCCGTGAATCACCGACGTCTGCAAGGGGTCGGTAGCGGTGGCTCGCCCACTGCCCTGGCAATGAGCGCTCCTGCGCAAAGCGAACGCTGCTTCCGAGGTAGCCGCCTGCGACAGTTGACGAAGCCGTGGATGGCGGGCACGGGACACGAACGTAATTGGCTCCCGGAAAATCAGGAATGATATCTGGGTGGCCGGCTTTCACGGGCATCGTTGCCGGGTGTTGGAAAATACCGCATCGGTCCGCCGACAGCCGCAGGTGAATCTTGCTGTCCGTCGCCCCGACCAGAAGCATCGTCAATCCGCGAGCCCCAGGACAAACGCCAAAGCAATTCCGAGCCGAGCCAGGTCTTGGTTGCCGAGACGCCCGATCTTCCGCCCGATCCGCTCGCGTCTCATGGTGACCGGCTTATCGGCCATCACCTGCGATTTGAGCCGCAATCCATTTTCGGGCTTGGGCTCGATGGTGACACGAAAATCTGGAGCGTCCACCAGTTCGGAAGTCAACTGGCAAACCACCACCGAAGCATGGTTCTCCGGAAAGGCATCAGTCTGCACGATGACAGCCGGACGAGGCTTGCCGCAGTCTGCGGCCGCGGCAACGGTCACCAGATCACCGCGTCGCATCTGTATCAAACTCGGAGACCGATTCGATCCATTTCAACGCGTCGCGCTCGCCATCCGGATCGAGGCTGGCGACCTGCTTCGCCACCCGTCGTCGCACCGCCCGCGAGCGCGGATCGGCAACGACGAGACGCAGTTCGCGCAGGCCCCGTTTCGGGCTGCCGCCATGGACTTCTCCATCTGTAACGCGTGACAGCGTAACGCGTTACAGGCAGGAAGGCGAGAATCTGGAGCTCAGCGATTTCCGTGCTGCTGGCGCCTCGGGCGAAATCGAAAGGTGCGGCAAGCTCGGCTATTCTCTCGGACTTTGAGCTGCGCTCGCCTGGCTGTGCGGTCCGCTCCGATATAAAGAATCCGCTTGCGTAAAGAATCCACTTGGGCCTTGCCAAATTTCCGGCCAGAAAAAGGTCGAGACGTGGAGCGCCGCCATGACCAGCAAATCCCAGCGCAAGGCGACCCGCACACGCCAACGGCGCGCGGCGGCGCGAGGTCTCGTGCGCGTTGAGGTCCAGGCGTCCCAAAAGGACGCTAACCTCATCCGGGCGCTCGCCAAGAAACTGCGTGATGGGGCCGAAAAGGCCGAGGCGCTCCGATTTACGCTGGCGAAAGCCGTGATGCATCCGGAGTTGCGGGATGCCTTCGATATTTTTGGCTCGGAACTGCCCGATGATGCCTTCGCAGGCATTTTTGACCAACAGCACCAACGGGGTTGGCGCGAAGTCGATCTGTGAAATTTCTGCTCGACACCACCGTCATTTCCGAAATCCGCAAGCGCGATCGCGCCCATCCAAACATGGCATCGAACTGAAACGGTCGACCGATCCAGAGCAGGCCAAATCTCTCGACCGATGGTTCTCGCGGATGCAGACCCGGCTCAAGCGCAATCGGAGATCCTGCGGCGATTGCTTGCTAACAGGCCGGCGAAGCCTCGGTGGCTTCATCGAAGTACAGAGCGCTTCATCATGGTGCTACCGTCCATGGGCGCACCGGCTCGTGAGGGTCGGTTTCCCCGCTGCCGTTAGATGATCAGGCCGCCTCCGGGAGGTAGTGCAGGATGAGCAGGTCCGCTCGCGGGCAGGGCGCGACCGCGTAAGCACGACCGTGGTCGTCACTGAACTCCAGAAGGAAAGTCTTGTCGTCGAGCTGCTCGACGATGGTGCCGACCTGCCCACGTGCAAGCCTATGCGCGGGAAGGTCTCTCAGCAATGCCACCACGTCCAAAACGGACGGCGTTTCGCTCTTTGCGTCCTTTTTCGCTTTCATTATAGCACCCAACACGTGACAAACCTCGGCACGTTCTCACCGGTTCGCACGATCCAAATTGTTCTTACCATGGCGCTCTTTTCTTGTCGCTTGATGGTCGCATCGAGGCGCCAATGCGTGCCCCAGGGGTCCACTGCGATCTGGGAGGCCTCGCCGGAGCGTGCGGCTCAAGCAGAACGTCTCGTAGCCACGCCGCGTCGCCGCGCTGAAGGTCGAGGGCCTCGCCGAATACCCGAGCCTTGTGCCGACCGCGCGGGTGCGACGGGCTCAGGCAATAGCCCTCGATCTTGCGGATATCGAGGATCGCTCCATCGCCATGCGGCAAATTCCTCGCCATCACGGCACGCGGACTTCATACCGGGTAGCATTCAGCGAATGCATGAAAGGGACCTATGGCGATGGGCCGTCCTGTCCTCACGCACGCCGGCGCAAGGAACCGGATCGAGCGTAGCGAACTGCGGAAATGATAGCGAATATCAGGATATCGAAATCGCATTCCGGCGAGCTGATCATAGCGCCACAGCAAAGCAACATTGCCAATCTTCATCGGCCATGGCTCGCTAATCCTCGCCAGCACGCTGCGGCAGCCTTCTTGTGTCCGTTCCTGCGCTAACTCCGCAATGAATTGCGCCTTCAACAAGGCGGGGAACAATACGGAGATCGGGGCCGAAAGTATCGCGTAGGAATATCTTATCCCACATGCGGCACGGTGAGAGCGCGCCGCACTGCGGCAGGCTCGTTCGCAATGACGGCCAACAAGATGCGCGCGGTGCGGTCGGGCCGGCGGCGGCCTTGCTCCCAGGCATGTATCGCGGTCACGTCCAGGCCGAATGCACGCGCAAAGGCGCTTTGCGACAGCCCGAGGCGATGCCGGAGCTTCGCCACATCCATGCGATCCGGCACTGTCACCGTATAGCTCGGCAGCTCGATTTCGCCTCGCGCATGCGCCAGCGCTTCTGAGAAGCCGGCAACAAGGCGGCGGCCAAGCGCACTATCCTTCCGCTTCGAGCGCGACGACGAGCTTGCGGATTTCACGTCTTTCGGCATACGCCCGGCTCGGCCACCTCAGCACCTGCTACATGGGCGCGCGGCGTCTTCGGTGCGCAAGACGTACTGGATCGTCTGCCCGAAGCGACTTCGAGGCTTCCCAAGATCTCGATATTCCGGAAGTGGCTGCTGGCCGAGGCCGCCAATGACATGCGCCGCCTGCGGGCGCTCTGGGTCGAGCGCACAAAAGCCTTCGCGTAGAGGAGCCTCGGCTGTTCCCTGAAGATCTCGGCGCGCAATCGAGAGATGATCGTGTCGCGCCTTTTCGTGCGCGGCACCCAATTCGGTGCGCCGTTCGGCCGCCTCAGGGCCTGCTGCATGCCTCTCGTCGCGCGAGCCATGCTTGAAACAGCCGGTGGGCCGACCGGATCGGCATGGCCCGTTCCCCGCCGATGTCGACGATTTCCGACGCGATCTCGCCGCCGTCGAGCGCGAGCCGCCCGACCGTTACAGGCAGTCTGAAGCGTCGTGGGCCGGCACTCCCGGGGTTGAAATAGAGCACCCCATGCCTTGTCTCGATCGAGGGCCGATGCGAATGCCCGAAGATCACCGCCTGATAGCCGGCTTCTCGCGGATCGAGGTCGCCAGCTCGGCGAGATCATGAAGGATGAGGAGCCTACATTCCTCGAGCTCGACGACCTCGCGATCGGGGAGCTTCGCGGCCAATCTGCCCGTGTCGATGTTGCCGCGCACGGCGACCAGGGGCGCGATGGCGCCGAGCTCATGCAAGATCTCGCCTTTGCCGACATCGCCTGCATGAATGATGAGGTCGCAGGCGAAAGCGCGATCACGGCGGACGGGCGCAGCAAGCCGTGTGTGTCCGAGATGACGCCGATGTGCCGCATTTTCTTCCTCCCCCGGCGCCGGCTGCGCGGCCTGACGCGAAAGCTCCGCCTGGGAACCCTTCGACGGCTCCGACCAGGAAGCCCCCATCGCAAGCCTGCGGCGACGCTCCCATCCGAGAACGGGCAGCCGCCCCATGCGCCTCGCGCCGCTGATGCGTGAGCGCCTCGCGAAAGAGGCGCGATACCAGCGGCGCGATGCTCCCGGATATTCGTTCGAATTTAAGCAAATGCAAAAAGCTTGGATGCAGCCGAAAACGAGGCGGGGCGCTCCAGATTTGGAGCGTGTCTCGCTGCCGTATCTAGAGATGCGGTGTGATGCAAAGCCTGCGCGATGGGCACGCCCGCGCAATCTCGATGAAGCCGTCGGACACGCGTTCGATACTGGAGCGTGGCCCGGAAAAAAGGGAACGATCTTTCCGAAAAGACAATTGCTCCACGCGTCACTGAGAGCGTGCAGGCGACCGCCCAAAGCCAGCATGCTCTAGTGGTGCGGGGCCGACAAGAAACCTTGGCCCGCGAGCTCGCGATGTGAAAGCGAGGACGCGACCTGACCGACGCTCGATTTGTCGTCGCCGAAACCGGCGGCCACGAATTGAGTGAACAAGGCCGCAGCGTGATGGACGGATGTCGGCGCCGTGGAGAGAGGCGGATCGGTCACCGCGATGGTCTTCGAGGATGAGGTCGCCGTCTCTCCCGAGGTCGTGTCGCTCGCGGTCACCGTCAAATTCGCAACCGGATGGCTCGACCCCGTGTAATGGGACGTCAAGGTCAATCCGGTGAGCGGCGTCCCCGTCGCCGAGCCGCTTTCGGTGATGACATAGGTATAGGTGCGCCCCTGCGATGAGCGCGAGACATTGTCGCCATGCGGCGCCGTGATTGTCTCGTAGCTCGGCACGCCCGTGATCTTCACCGAGATCCTGTCGTCGGAATCGACGGGCGTCGCCGTGATCCCGAGCGACGCGGAAGCGCCGGCATTCACGTTCAACGTGGTGTTCGCGATCGTCAGGAGCGGTGCCTCGGTCGATCTGTCCTCATCGACCGTCAGCGCTTGGCTCGCTTGCGGCGCCGCGTTGCCCGCGAGGTCCGAGACATTGGCCGTGACCGTGTAGTTGCCATCCGCGAGGGCGGTGGCTTGCGCCGAGGTCACATTCACCGACCAGGCGTTGTTCTGCTCGGTCGTGCCGTAGATGTCCACCACCGACCGTGCGCTGTTGAGGATCGAGACCGTGACCGTCTGGCCGTTCTCCGCCCCGACTGTCGTGCCGCCGATCGGAAAGCTTGAAATGGCGTTGCCGTTCGTGACGACATTGTTCGTCGCGATCGTGTTGATGGCGATTGTCGGCGGCGTCGTGTCGATCTGCAAGGTGCCGGCGGGGTTGTAACCGGTCGCACCCGACACATCGGCATTGTTCAAGGACGCATCCTCTATCGTCCCGCCATTGAGGTTGAGGGACGACACGGTGAGATCAGATGTGTTCTGCCCCGCGGCGACCGTGTAGTTGAAGGTCAAGGAGTTCGTGCCGGAGCCACCCGTGAGGCTCGCGGTCCCGCCGTCGTTGAGGGCAAGCGAGGGCGAGCCCGTCACCGTGACGGCCTCGCTGAACGTGACCGTGAGCGTCACCGTTTGGCTCGCGTCGAGGTCTCCATTGCCGTTCTGAATGCCGGTTCCCGAGGCCGCGATCGAAACCACCGTCGCGGCGGCAGGAGGCGGCGGGGAATTCGGAGGAGGCGGTGACGTCAGCCCATTGTGAACTGCGAAGACTTGCTGCAACCCCGGGTCGGTGACGAGTGCCGTATCCCCAACCTGCACGCCCCAGCTATAGGCGTAGTCGAAGACGGGGGTCGGAATGACTGTCCCCCAAGTCGCGAGAATTTGTTGTTCTTGGGTGGGGGTCGGCAAAATGTAGGTCGTGTATTGGCCACCGCCGAAGGCTTGGTAGATCGGCACGATCTGCTGCTGCGCGATGCCGTCGGCCTCGGCCACGCTCACGGCGAGCGGAATGATGTTGTAGTCGAGATTGTTGGGGACGTTGGTCTGCACCGGATACGGGTCGAGCCCGAAGAGATCGATATCGGTGTTGGAGGGCGTATAGGCGTAGACCGGAGCGGTGTTGCTGCCAAGATTCTGCTCGACCATGAAGGCCTTCACGCCCGGCAAGGTCGCGTGAATATAATCGGCTTCCGCCTTGAGGTTGGCGGCGGGCGTGGTCGACGGATCGGGCTCATCCGCGAGGTAGATGCCGAAGAGATTCGTGGCACCGACGTAGGAGTTGACCGCGGCCTTGAAAGCGTCGGTGACGCCGCCCGTCATTCCGAACCAGGCAAGCGCCTCGACGCCGGCCGGCAGATAAGGCAGCTCGCCCGCCGAGCTGATGTCGGCGAGGTTGAATCCGACAGCTCCTGGAGCATAGATGTTGTTGACGATATTGGCGTTGGGTGCGTAGTGCAGGGAGGTGATCGGATCAGACATGCGTGTCCCCGGTTCTAGGGTTTTTCTTGTCTAAACGTCGACAACCCCAGCCCGACCCGTCGACTTCACTGGGACCGAGTTACGCATACACACGGTCCGCAGCAAATCCATTAAGTGTGGTGATTCTACTTGGATAAATTCTCTGGCGCAACGTGTTTGTCACAATAATTTCATCGCGCTGACGTCGCATATTCATCTCGGCGACTGTCGATTGACGGAATTCATCCTCGACATGCTGGCGCATTCGGCACGGAACCGTGCTCGCTCTCCGCGCGTTCACCTGCTCGGACGAACGGGATACCATGTTCAAATTCGCGATTATTTTCCTCATCATCTCGCTCGTCGCCGGCGCGGTCGGCATGACGAATGTTTCCGTCATGGCCAAACGGATCTCGCTCATCCTTTTTGGCCTCTTCTTCCTCGGCTTTCTTGCCCTTCTCGGCTTCGCCTATCTCCTCGGCGCCGCCTTCAACGCGGGCCAGCAATCGATGCTCCTTGGCGCGACGCTGGCCTAGGTGGCAGCCTTTCTCCCTGGGCTTCGTCATTCGCGCCGGCAGCGGGCGGCGAGCGAGCGGCGACGATGATCACCTCACTGTAATCGTGATCTTCCTCGAGACGAGCGGCGGGTTGAAGGGGTAGTGCTTGGCGTCGCCCAGGACGAGCTGGAGCGTGTGCCTTCCCGGCGTCAGCTCGATGGCGGGTCTCGGTCTGGCCGGCGCCGAAATGAAGATGGCTCTTGTCCTGCGGGATCGGCTCATTGGCATCGAGCGGCTCGTTCACATCGATGAAAAGATGATGATGGCCGCTGTTCGGGAAAGTGTCTCCGGCATGGGTGACGCCCATGTTGCGCAGGCCGAAGCGACACCAGAACGGGCCCTTGAGAGTAGCCCCGTCGAGCGGCCAGATGAAGTAGAGGGTAGCGTCCTTCGGCGCCGGCGTTCCCTGCGCCAAGGCGACGAATGATGCGGAAAATGATGATGCGACGATCAGCACCGCTGAAAGCATGAGGAGCCGAATGAGCTCATGGCGCCACCTCTTGCACGGCCGAACCTAGATCACGCGAGAACGCAAAATTCCTTCGGAGCATGCAGTAGAGCATGCTGGCTTCAAGAGAACCGCCATCATGCTCTAAGTTACTAGTGAAGCATAATCTTTTCGGAAAAATGGTTTCCATTTTTCCAGATCATGCCCTAAGGCGACAGGGCCACGCGAAAGCCATGCGTCGGATAGCGCACACCCGTGTCGTAATGGTCGCGGTTGGCCGGACGGACGTAGCTCGCGTCATTCTTCCAGGAGCCGGATCGGATGACGTGCGAGAGGCACTCTGTGTCCATCCAGGGCGAACCATCGGCCGGGGCGCCCTGATAGTTTCGATGCCAGCAATCCTCCACCCATTGATCGACGCCGCCGCCCATGTCGAAAAGCCCGAAGGGGTTGGGCTTGAAGCTGCCGACCTTCGCCGGCAGCTCGGCGGCGGCTGAAGCGACCGCGACGCAATTCTTGCAATTCGCCATGCCGGGCTGGAGCTCAGCACCCCACCAATACTTCGTTTGCGTGCCGCCGCGAGCCCCATATTCCCATTCGGCTTCGCTCGGCAGACGGAAGGGCTTATGCGTCACCTGCGCGAGCCAGGCCAAATATTGCTTGGCATCGTTCCAGCTCACATTCGTCACGGGCGCGTCCTCCTCACCCGTCGCGGTGAAGGAGCAGGCTTTCGTCGCCGCGCATTCGTTCCATTGACGGACCGTGACGGGATATTTGCCGAGCGAGAAGGGCTTGATCGGTCGACCTGATGAATGGGCTTTTCCGACAAATCCTCATTGCTGCCCATGCCGAAGCTGCCGCCGTTGAGCCGCTGCATCTCCGGTTCCGTGACGGAAGGCGAGGCCGGTTGAGGCGAAGGCTGAGGCGACGCCGGCTGAGGCGAGGCTTGCGGCGTCGTGGGTTGAGGTAACGCGGGCGGCGGGGCCGTTGCCGGGGGCGCGACGGCCGCGACGGTCTCGGCCGGCTTTGCCGGCGCGGGCGATGCCTCGCCGGGCGCCGCGGCCTGCTCGGCCACGAGATTGCGCCCGGGCAGCATGGTGAACCAGAGGCCGGCGGCGATCGCGAGAAGGACGATGCTGGCGAGCACCACGAAGGCGATCTCGCGCCGCTTCTGCGCCCTCATGAAAGCCGCGGGATCGGGCAGCACCCGATACACCCTCACCGGATCGGTGATATTCTTGACTTGCTTGTCTCCGAGCGACTGATAGCCGCAAACGAGCTTGTGCTTGATCTGCTCATAGACGCCGCCCGAGATATAGACTTGGCCGGGATTGGCGATCCCCTCGAGGCGCACGGCGACATTGACGCCATCCCCGAACACGTCATTCGCATCGATGATGACGTCGCCGAGATTCACCCCGATCCGGTAGAGGATCGCCTGCTGCACGGGTAGCGAAGCGTTGCGGCCAACCATGCTTTGCTGAATGACGATGCCGCAGCGGACCGCTTCGACCGGGCTGTCGAAGATCGCGATAAAGCCGTCACCGGTCGTCTTCACCAATCTTCCATGGTGCTCGGCGATCGTCGGCTCGACGAGCTCGCGCAGGATGCGCTTCAGCCGTGCATGGGTGCCTTCCTCGTCGATGTTCATGAGGCGGCTGTAGCCCGCGATGTCCGCCGCCATGATCGCGGCGAGGCGCCGTGGCGTCGGATCTTGCGGAGACCCGCCGCCTTTGCGCGGATGAATTTGCCGAATTTCGCCGCGCATGGTCAGCGTCGCTCCCGGTCAATGCGAAACGCAAGCGAGACATCGGCGTCTTGTCGCCATTGCGGCCAAGCGCCCGCCGGCATTCAGGGATCCCGGAGCCGACGCTCGTTCAAGAAACGCGCCGGCCAAGGGACAGCCAAGGGATCAAGGGACAGCCAAGGGATGGAGAGCGCTCGACCGGCGCTCCTCGGGCGCTTCGCTACCCCCAATTCCGTTCCGAAATTCGGCACAATCATAGATAAAGCCGTGGCCCTGGGCAACGGCAGATACAAAAGGAACAGAAGTATCGTGCTGATTTTGGGATAGTCCGATCGGAGTAATCATATTTTTCCATTCGGCGAACTGGATTTTCATTCGTCTGCGCTCACCATCGCTCGAAGCCGGAATTGGATTCATCTTGGACTGCTTTCGCTCGCCTCATCAAAGCGAAAATTCAAAGAACAAAGCCAAATCGAGCGTCGCTGGCCCCAGGCCCCCCGCAAGGCCGTGCTCGCGGCCATCGGTGAGAGGAACCTTCGCCCGCGTAGGAAATTCGAATTACCGATGGGCTGGCGGAAGACCGACATCCGAGGGGAGCATGCGCGCCGGGACGAGTTTCCCGCCCTGGTGCGATCGGCTACACTGCGCTTCGCGGCGCCCGTAGCTCAGCTGGATAGAGCACCAGACTTCGAATCTGGGGGTCGGAGGTTCGAACCCTTCCGGGCGCACCAATGATCTCAATGACTTAGATTTAATTCGGCAAGCATCTGCTTCCCGGAATTCGTGGTTGGGAAGCACATGGGAAGCAAGCGCCGGCCTTCGCGCCCCACTTCCCCGCGACGGGGCCTGGGCCCACTTAAGCCTGTTTATCGGATGGCTCGACCGGGTGCTTCAGGAGATGCAGAGCTCGACCCCCCATCCTGCCATGTGAACAGAATGGGAACATGTTGGTGTCACCAAAGCAAATTCTTGACCTCGTCGAACGCATGGAAGCTCGGAAGGAAAAGGGCTTTGGCGTTTCGGCTCAAACGGCTCCGCTCGTCATCGAGGCGCTCCGGCTCTATGCCCGCATGCATGCTGGCGAGCCCGCGAAATACAAGGTCGAACGATGGGACGGGAAGGACTCGCATGTCGAGGAGATCGTCGCGAGCGCGAGCCTCGTCATGATCGGTCATGCCGCCTTCCATGAGGCTGTCAAGCAATACCCTCGCACGCGGCTGACATTGCGCCAGGGTGCGAGGGTGATCCTGAAGTCGCCTGAATGATGAGTGGCGGGGTCCATTTGGATTTCCGCTTTCGGACCCTAAGCGGTCGTTCGTCGGCGGGCTCGAATGGCGCCACTAGCGAGCAGCGGAAATTCACGACCGAGTTATGGCTTCAGCCGAGCCTGCTTTTTGGAGGCTACCAGAAGCTCACATCGACATGGCCCTTGAAGGCACTATCAGAGGCGTGGCGTCCATATTGGCCCGAATAGGAGAGGCCGACCGTGACCCTCTGGGACACCGCGTAGTCGAGCGAGGTCTCCGACACGAAGGCATCGCGGTCGATCGGTACGCCCGCAACGGTGAAGTTCGAGAACGTGCCGACGAAAGTCTCGTTCACCTTTGGGATCACATCGCCGAAGGCATGCCGCCAACCGAGCAGGCTCGTCCAGGTGAAGCCCGGCAGGCTCGCGAGTTGGTATTGGGTGCGCAGCCCCAAGGTCGTGGTGCCGAGATCATAGCCGCGTGCCGCCCCGACGAGACCTGCGTTCAGCGCCGACTCGGCATAACGGTTCTGGTCGATATGGATCACGGCTCCCTGGAGGAAGGGCTCGTAATTCGCGGCGAGACCCGAGAGGCCCGGCACATAGGACCACAGCGTCCCATGGAACGGCAGCCGGTAGCCGAGTTCGCCGAAGCCTTGCGCCGCGTAGCCGCCATAGCTCGAGCTCGCCGCATCGATGAAGCCGGGGAAGATGATGGAACGGCTCGTATGCGTGTTGGTCGAGGCCAGGATGGCGCCGGCCTTCACGTCGATCGCCCCATAGCTCGCCTTGCCGTAGAGCGCTCCGAAGATCGATTGGTAATCCCCGCTCGAGGAGCGCGCCTGGACCTTGAGGCTGTCATCGGTGTAGCCGCCGGCGATGCCGAAGCGCCAATCGCCGTTGAAGAGCTGGCGCTCGGCATCGGCGCCGATGATGAAGCCGCCCGTGTCGCGGGTGAGCTTCGCGGCATTATTGTCGCCATTCGTCTTGCCCCAATCGCCGAAGCCCTGGCCCCACAGGCCAAAGAGGCGCGGCTGAACCATCTGCACCGACGACAGGCGCGAGGACCGGCCCCTTGCGCGACGGTAGGTCCGCCGCATAGGCGCCGGTCATGGTTGTCGCCGCTCCGAGCACTGGCGTCTCGGCCGGCTGGCTCAAGCGGTCGAAGATCGCCTCGCGCGGAAGGCGCTGATCCTCGACGGCCGCGGTTACCGCGCTCGCATGAATCTCGCCCGAGAGCGCGTCGAAGGCTTGCCTCGCGCCCGCGACGCTCTGGCCGACCACCGCGTTGAAGAGCGGGTTACCCAACCCGAGCGCCTGCACGGCCGCTGCCGTCGCCGCCTGGTTGCGGGTGACTGCGACCGAGGGGAAGGTCGCCCCCTGTGCAAACCCGAGGAAAACATCGTTAGCGTCATAGCTCAGCTGCGGCATCAGGAAGGCTAGGTTCGAGGTCGTGTTGAGCTGCGGAAACGTTCCAGATACGCCGCCATTCGCAGTCAGAACCGTGTAGCGGGTCGACGGCGTGTAGCTGCCGTTCTCGGCAATGACCTGCACTGTGCCGCCCGAGAGCGTGGCCTTGCCGGTGGCGGCGATCTTGTCACCCGCACCCGCTGCATTGATCTCAACCTGATAGGTCGAACCCGCCGCGAATGCCACATTGCCGACGACGTTGAGCGTCGAGAAGGGCTCAACAGCACCCGGCGCGATCGTCGCCCCATTCTGCGCCACGAGACCACCGATCATGCCGTGGCCGGCAAGCGTCCCACCGTTTTGCACCGTCACCGCGGAATTGACGATCGAACCGTCAACCCCCAGCGTGCCGCCCGCGACCGTGGTCGCGCCCGAATAGGTGCTCGTGCCGGACAAGGTGAGCGTGCCGGTCCCGGTCTTGGTGAGCCCGGTCGGACCGTCGTCCTGGATCGCGCCGCTGAACACCGTCGAGGAGTTGTCGCCGCCGGCGGTTAGCACCGCAGCGGTTGCGCCGCTGTTCGACACGGTGCCGGCGCCCGCGAGTGAACCGATTGTCTGATTGAAACCACCAAGATCGAGCGTCGCCCCGGTTGCAAGCGTCGTCGCACTGTTGCTGCTGAAGGCGTTGACGATGCCCCCGCGTAAGGTGCCTGCGAGAACCATGGTGGCGCCCGAATAGCCATTGGCGCTGGCAAGCCGCAACGTGCCGGCACCGAGCTTCGTCAGTCCGCCCGGACCGCTAAGACTTCTGGGTAACCGTGAAGGTGTTCGCTGCCGCCGCGATGTCGAAGCCGCCGCCATTGACGCCCCAGGTGATCGTGCGCGGCGTCGAGGCGAAGCTCGTGCCGGTCACCTGCAGGATGCCCCCGTTGAAGATGAGCCCACCAGCTGGAGCGCCAAGATTGCCGTCCGTCGATACTGAGAGCGTGCCGGCGTTGATGAAGGTGCCGCCCGAATAGGTGTTGGCACCAGACAGAACGAGCGTGCCGGCGCCAGCTTTGAGGATCGCCCATGACCCCGCATTGGCGCCGGTGCCACCCGAACCAGTCTGGTCGGCGATGACATCGATGATGCTCGCGGTCTGCGATGCGCCGGGCGCGGCCGTGAGCGTGCCGCTGCCTTGCAGGAACAGGCCGGCCCCGAAGGCCAATCCGGCGCCAGCTCCCGCCCCGCCCGCGGCGCCGCCGCTGACGCTATTGCCATTGACCGTGAACGCGCCGGCGACTGTCAAGGTCCCGCCCTGCATGACGAACAGTCCGCCACCCAAACCGGCGCCTCCACCCCCCGCACGCGAGCCACCGCTGCTGCCCACGCCGCCGCCGAAGCCACTTCCGCCCCCTGTGGTCAACGCTCCGCCGCCGCCCCCGCCGAAACCGCCAGCGCCCCCGGTGGTTCCCCCGCCGCCGCCACCACCGCCGAAACCGCCAGCGCCACCGGTGCCGGCCGCCCCACCACCTCCGCCTCCCAAGCCCCCCGCGCCGCCCGTGGTTCCCGCGCCCGCGCTGCCCCCGACACCACCGCCACCGCCGCCGCGGCCTGGGCCAGCGCCTCCTCCTGCCGCCGCCATTGGTGCCGCCGACCCCACCGCCGCTGCCACCAGAGCCACCTGCCGCGGCCCCTGTAAGGATGCCGGGGCCACCATTGCCAACGCCCCCGGCGCCTCCAGTTGCGCTCTTGCCGACGCCCCCGCCCCCGCCATCCGCGTTATTGCCGGTGCCGCCATTGCCGCCCAGGCCACCACCGCCCCCGGTGCCGGACGAAGCTACAAAAATGGCGCCGGGGCCGCCCTTCGCGACGTTTGATTGGATAGCGACGTTGGAAACCGTCACATTGGCGCCGGCCGCGATAAACAGACCGCTGCCGAGCCCAGCACCGCCCCCACCGCTGACCACTCCGTTCCCGCCCGCTCCGCCTTGCGCCAGCGCATTGCTGATCGTCAGATTGCCGATCGCAACGGTGCCCGAATAGACGAACAGGCCGCGGGCCACGCCGCCCCCGTTCAGCGTATTGCCCTGCCCGTCAATGGTGACATTGTTCACCACCGCTGGCAGGTCCGAGGTGAGCGCGATCGTGTTGGCCAGTTTGATGGTATCGCCGTTTACCGCGCTGCTCAGCGCGGTCGCGAGGGTCGCCTGGTCGGTCACGGTGAAGGTCGTCGCCAAGGCAGGCGCGCCGGCAACGAATGTGAGCGCAGTGCTGGCCAGCAGCGCAGCGGCGGCAGACCCGGCGAGGCCCCTCACCGGACTTGCGTTTGGTGCGCGCAAGCGTGGCGCCACGAGGACATAACCCGAAGATGTGTGCCGGTGCTGAGCCAAAGCCGATCCCCTGCTACGCGACGGCCGAGCGAACTGCCGACATCTCCCGAGATTATCGCCTTTTGGACCAAGCGCCAGCCGTCGCCCGCTCGCCGCCATATTCGGTGAGCGCGCGTTGCCCGGGCGCAACATGCTGTGACCCTCCCGGTCAGAAACGTAGCCTACGCGGCGAGTTCGGGCCGCGATGCTCGTCGCACCAACGTCCGCTTTGGGTCCGAGAGCTACCGAAGTGACCGCCCCGTGTCCATGTCCGCTCTCGCGGTTTGCTCACCGGAAGCCGCCGGTCCGCTTCCGGCCAGATCCGGCCGATCGGCACATGTCCGCTTTTTCCGACGGCCTGAAACCGGCCAGTCGGCTTTCCACCCAAAGCCGACCTTCGTGGGTGCCAGCCTTCAAACGGCTGAGGTTGAGCCTATCGCCTTTCGGCACTGAGGCAGGTTAAAATCCCCGAATGTGCGGCCGTTTTACACAAGCCTATACCTGGGAGCAGCTCGTCAGGCTCTACCGACTGACCATGCCGGCGGTGAACACGCAGCCATCCTACAATGTCTGCCCCACCGATCAGATTGACGTGATCCTGCCGACGGCAGAAGGCAGCCATGACTTCGCGCGCATGCGGTGGGGCTTGGTGCCGTATTGGTGGTCGAAGCCGCTCAAGCAACTGCCGGCGACCTTCAATGCGCGTTCCGACACGGTCGCGTCAAAACCGATGTATCGCGACGCCTTCAAGCGACGACGATGCGTCATCCCGATGTCCGGATTCTACGAGTGGCGGCAGATGGAAGATGGCAAGCAGCCATTCTTCATTTCCGGCGCAGAGACGCCGGTCCTGTCGGTCGCTGGGCTCTGGGATAACTGGACCAATCGGGAGAGCGGCGAGGCGATCCGCTCATGCACGATGATCGTGACCGAGGCCAACCCGTTCATGTCGGAGATTCATGATCGCATGCCGGTGTTTCTGCCGCCGGACAGGCTTGACGCTTGGCTCACGTGCAAAGGGGGCACGGAAATCCTGGAACCCGCCTCAGCGGGCTTCCTGAAAGGCTTGGCCGGTGTCACGGCGGGTGAATAGCTCTCGTGCGGCGAAGGACGACAGCACCCTTTTGGACGCAGTGGAAGCCGCGTGAAGAGGCCTGCATCATCGAGACGCTCTGATCCGTTGCCGAACTTCGTCGCCCCGCAACTCTGTCTGTTGCGGGAGGAAGCTCCCACGGGCGACCGTTGGGTCCATGAGCTGAAATATGATGGATATCGGCTCCATGCCCGCCTTGAGCCGGGGCAAGGTCCAACTACTCACCCGCACCGGCCTCGACTGGACGCACCGCTACGGGGCGACCGCTGAAGCGCTGAGCGGCCTTCGCGCCGATCGCGCCTATCTCGACGGGGAGCTGTGCGCAGTCCGATCCGACGGCACCACCTCATTTGCCGCGATGCAAGCGGCGACGAGATTCGGGCAGCTCCGGCGAGTTGGTTTTCTTCCTATTCGACTTGCTACACCTCGACGGCCTCGACATGCGACCGTTGCCTTTGCTGGCGCGCAAAGCTCGTCTCGAAAAGCTGCTGAAGCGAGCCGACAATCGATTGCGCTACAGCGAGCACATGGCCGGAAACGGCCCGTCTATACGAAAGGAGGCCTGCGCTTTGGGTGCTGAAGGAATTGTCTCGAAGCAAGTCGAAGCACCCTATGCGGCCGGCAATCGGGGGATCTGGGTCAAGACGAAATGCCTCAACCGACAAGAATTCGTCGTAGTCGGCTGGACCGATCCGGAAGGCAGCAGGCCTCATCTCGGCTCGCTGTTGCTCGGCTACTACCGGGCCAATGGTTCCCTCATCTATGCGGGGCGAGCCGGCACCGGCATGGACGCGAGGACGCTAGCCGAGCTGAAGCGACGCCTGGAGCCGCTCGCCATCAAGCGAATGCCCCTTGCCGAACCGCCTCCACGGGAAAGCCGCTTTGGTCGCCCTCTTGAATTGCAGCGGGTCCATTGGGTCAGGCCGAAGCTTGTCGTGGAAGTGACCTTTCTCACCTGGACCGACGATGGTCTCTTGCGGCAGGTTGTTTATCAGGGCTTGCGAGAGGATAAGCCGGCATCGACGGTCAAGCTTGAGCGACGTTGATCCGAACAGAAGTGGGTAGTACCCACTCGAAATAGCCGGGGCTGACACCTCTGCCCCGATTCGGAGGGTGACGGACGCAGATTGATCAGGGACGCCGCGCTCGAAATTGACGCGGGAAGCCCGTCTGTGCTCCCGCATATGCTCTGAGCTTTGCTTGAGTTCCAGACGCTGCACGCAAACCGGTGCTTGCGTTTCCAGGGCTAAGCGCGAGCTCTGCCCGAAATGGTGCGAGGGCAGGTTACCTCTCCGCGCGGCGACGACGACGGAAACTGATCCGCAAAACTCATTTAGGAGCCGCTTGTGTGTACAGCAAGGCAAATAAAGCATATCTTGTTCGCCGATGTTCGCTCAAGCTCGCTCGTGATTACCTATGATTACCTGATCAAATAATAGACTAAGTAGCCACTTCTGTGTATCATAGGGTCTGTTCTAAATAACCGACTTCCGTGGCTATTGCTGCAACAAAGCGTAGCGAATTTCTACATTAGAGCGAGACAGAAATGGCTGGACGAAAACCGGGAACTCCAAAAACAGGCGGCCGTCAGAAAGGCACGACGAACAAGGTCACCTCGCTGGCCAAGGATGCAATTGCTGCGGCAGCCGATCGCTTGGGTGGTGTCGATCGCCTCGTGGAATGGGTGCGGGCGAATCCAAGCAACGAGGCTAGTTTTTGGCAGCACATCTACACAAAGCTGCTGCCGCTTCAGGTATCAGGCGATTCTGAAGCGCCCCTCGTATCAAAGCTGATCGTCGAATGGCAACCGAGCAGCGAATAAAGCTCCCCTACGCGCCGCGTCGGGTCTTCCTGTCCTATCACGCACGCATCAAGCGATGGTCCTGCATCGTGGCGCATAGGCGGTGCGGCAAGACGGTTGCCTGCATCAACGACACGATCAAAAAGGCGATCATCATCGATCGCCCGCACGGACGGTATGCCTACGTTGCCCCATTCCTTGCTCAAGCCAAGGAGGTGGCATGGGAATATCTGAAGCGGTACGCCGCGCCCATTATCACCGACAAGAACGAAGGGGAGTTGTGGGTTGAGCTGATTAATGGCTCGCGCATTCGATTGCATGGTGCGGATAATCCCGATCGGCTGCGCGGCAATTATCTTGGACGGGGTTGTCATGGATGAATTTGGCGATATGCGCCCTTCGATCTGGGGTGAGGTTATTCGGCCGATGCTTGCTGATCGCGGTGGCTGGGCGACATTTATTGGGACGCCCAAGGGACGCAATGAATTCGCCAAGGTCTTTGAGCGCTCGCAATCAAATCCTGACTGGTTCTCCGCAATGCTTCGGGCGTCTCAGACGGGAATTCTTCCTGAGGATGAACTGGCGTCCGCCCTGGAGGACATGACACCTGAACAATATGAGCAGGAATTCGAGTGTTCATTCGATGCGGCAATCACTGGGGCATATTTCGGAAAGGAGATGGCTCAGGCGGATCGAGAGGGGCGCATACGCGATCTCCATTACGATCCTGACCTGCCCGTTCATACGTCATGGGACCTGGGGATAGGTGATCCGACCGCCATTTGGTTCTGGCAGATCACCGGCCAGGAAATCCGGATCATCGATCACTATGAGAACAGTGGCCAAGCCATCCCCCATTACGTGAAGGAAATTCAATCGCGGAACTACAAACAGGGCATCGACTGGGTGCCGCATGACGCGAAGATTCGGAGCGCAGAGACAGGCCGCACCCGCGTCGAGACGCTGATTTCCTTGGGGCGAGAACCGCGGCTCGTGCCTGATCACAAGCTAATGGACGGGATCAACGCGACGAGGTTGATCCTGTCGAGATGTTGGTTTGACCGCACCAAATGCGCTGACGGGATCGAAGCCTTGCGGCAGTATCGGGCCGACTTTGATGAAAAGGCGAAGACCTTCAAGGACAGGCCTCGGCACGATTGGACAAGCCATTCTGCCGATGCATTCCGTTACATGGCGATGGCATATCGTGAGGTCGAAGCTGAGCCGCCGGTTCGGAAAGCTCCGCCGGTTCTTTTAACGGAGCTGACGCTCGACGAGCTCTGGGACATGCAGGATAAGCCTAGGAGGATGGTGAGAGTATGAGAATGGCTCATGTACTGTTCGAGGTCGTCCCGCTTTTATTTCGGAGCCATTCAGGCGACTCTTTTGCAATCCAAGCCCGGGCGTCGTCTTCGCTCTGGAAGCCGCTCACATGCTGGGGCACGCGGCCATCATGCCATGAAACCGGACGTACCATTCCGGAGTTTGCCTTGGACGGAAGGGCAGTAAAGGTGGGATTATGCGAAGCATCATCTGACAAGGTCACATCCCGCGAATGGCTATCGATACGCGCCGCTGGAGAGGAAGCCCCGCCGGTTTGTCTCGCCACGCCGGCGGGGCTCAGCTACATGGCCCGCGGCCCGAAGGGAGGCAAAGCCGCGAACGAGTGGATGCTCGATGACAAAGATTAAAAATTGAACAAACATTGCGCCCATGAGGCGCCACGAACGAGCGCTTAGCCCAAGCGTTGGGGTCAGCTTCCGCAGCCTCACAGAATTGCTTGCCGCAGGCCGCGATGGTCGCACCAGGGGGTGGATCGCTCTGAGATGACTGTTGTGCGTCGGCCCGGCGCAGACAGGCGGAAGGCATCCTTGCCACGATTCCTCCATCCGGAGGGAGGCTCTCACTTTTGCGGAGCGTGAGGCCAGGAAGGCGGAATGATCGATCGAGGAGTGTCGGCACGAAGGACGAGGCGAAGAAAGACACAAAAAATGGACGCTTCGGCGTCCCTCCGTTTGCGCCCCCGCAGGCCCGCCAGCGGCCGGCATTCCCCAGGCAATGGAAAAGGGCTTCGGCCTGTGTGGGCCGCTACGAGGCGCGGCAACTGGCTCTCCTGGCCGCTGAGGCGAGTGCTACTTGGCCGTGCGTTTTGCGCGGATTTGCGGGGACGGGTAGCTAGGCCGCGTTGACATTAAGCTACTCGCCAATGGTCGGGGACCTTCTTATCATTCAGATGCCGAACGCGAGCGACAAGGGGATGATGGTCCCTGCTTCCGCGCCCACTCGATCGCCTCGCGCTGCGTCTTGAAGGTTTGCAGCACAGGGTCCGCGCGATCGTGGACTACGTAGTCCTCGATGGGGCTCCCTCGGGCCGCCCTTTCGGACGCGCTTCGATGTAGACGTTCGCCATGCTGTTTCCTCCACTTGATGTTACCTCGGCCCGGCTGAGTTAGATCGCTTGGCCACTTCGCGAGAACCGCGCGCTTCCGAGTCCACCCTCAGCGGCAGCGATTCGCGCCGTGATGGCACGGCCCCACAAAAAGAGGGCCTCGACCGGAATGGTTCGGCCGAGGGCCCTGAGGTTAAGGTCATCCCGTGGGGACCCGGGGGGCGGAAAGCGCAGAGTGTGCTCCGCGACGGCGTTCCCCGATGCCGCGTTCAACGTTGAGGCAAGTGGTGAGGTTCCCAGGTGCACAAGCATCCCTGGTTCTCGTGCTCTGCTCCGCAGTGATGGGCGTCATGCTTGGGAGTGCCGGGCTATTCTGAAATCAGCAGCCAAATCCCGGCCACCACGCACCCCAGAACCGCAATGACAGCAATCACGCCAGCAATCGTGAGCGTCTTATCCCAGATGTTAGCAGGTGTCGGCGTCCACATTTCCATCATCCCCTTGGCGATGATGTAGGTCTCGACGTTGTCGCCTACTCATCGGGGACCGTCAAAGGCTTCCCCGGAGGCAGCTTCCTCGTCCTGACGATCTCACGCCCCTTCAAGAGATCGGCGAGGATGAGGTTCGCTTTCTGGAGGATGGTTTTCGTCTCCTCGGCATAAAGGCGAGGCGCATCCTTCGCCAGCCACACCCGATGGCAGCGCCAGTCAGCACCGTCGTGATGAACTCCAATGCGCTCGATGTCAGGGTCCTCGCGCCGCAGGCGTGCAGTGATGATGTCTTCGATCTCGATCTCGCTGGTTTGTTTCATTTGCTGCTGCCTCGCCGCCGCGTCATCCGCTGGGCAGTTTAGCATTGTGCCGCCTCGGGATCAGCCGGACCTGGGCACGGCGGTGGCCGGCACGGTATCGGCGGCCAAGTGGAAGGGAACTTGCCGGCCGCTCGCGAAGTAGGTTGAGGGTCGCGAGACCAAGCCCTCGCGGCAAATTGGCCTCGCCGGGTCTTGCGCCTCTTTTCCGGCGGGGCCTCTTTGTTGCGCTGCCCGCCGCTGTACGGACTCAGGGAACGGCTCTCTCGAACGCACGTTGCCTTGGCGTCGAGGATCACGCCGTGCCGGGTGCGGGCAATAGCTTCCCCGAAGGACCTGCGCGGCATGACCTCGAAGCCTGACCTGAACCTCAGGCCTCGCTTTGGTCACGTTGCCGGCGAGGCCTTTTTTACTGCGATCTGCTGGTGGGGGCATGCCGCCGTCGAGCAATATCCGGGCGCGCGCTTGACGTTGCGGCAGGGAGCGAGGGTAATCCTGAAACGGCCCGAGTGAAAAGTGCTGTCCCTAGCGCCCCCGAAATCTCCCAGCCTCGATCGCGTCCCTCACGCGGGCAACGGAGGGGTGGGCGCGGTTCTTCACCTTGAGCCACGTCTTCGACGGCCCTGCGCGATACGGACTGTCTGCCCGCTTGCACACGATCGCCCTCCAGGCCAAGGCGGCACGCGTGCTCGAATATCGTGACGCCATCGCCTTCAAGACACTCGACGTTTGCAGCCCGTCATCGCGTCGGCTCAAGAGCTGCCTCAGCCGTCGCTTGCGCTCCAGGAGAGGTTGGTCGCGAAGGTCCTCGCCATCGATCTCCAGAAGGTCGAATGCCAAGAGGATCGCCCACCCATCATTCGTGCGCCCGTGCAGCGCATCGAAGTCACTCACCCCATCCTCGGTGAGTATGGCGACTTCCCCGTCCATGGTGACCGATGAGACGCTCAGATTGAGCACCGATCGCACAATGCGAGGATAGCGCCCCGACCAATCGAAGCCGCCCTTCGTGCGCAGCACCACGCGCTCACCGACACGGCGGGCGAGCAAGCGATAACCGTCGAACTTGACCTCATGGACCCATCGTTCGCCGGTTGGCGCCGTGAGGGCTCGGGTCGGGATGCAGGGGCGAAGGGGGGGACATGAAGGGCGGAATGTAGGAACGTTTTTCACGAATGAAAAGCATCGCGCCGCCGCGCTTTTCGTTGGTGCCGCGTAGGAGCGCGCGACACAGCGCTAGAGCGGCTCCGGGGTCGGGAAGCCGGGGTTACACCTGAATCGCCGTGTGGCAGCTCGGCCGGAAGTCGGAAACGGCACTCGGGCAGGCGCTTGCGGGTTCAATTTCTAGTCAGCCGGGGCTCTCGACAACAGCATCTCAGCTGTTCCATATTCGTTCTCATGCACCCCCGAGCGAAACGGAGCCGTTGGGCTGGGGTGCCTGCGAGGGCTACGGACTTGAGATTGGCGAGACGTTCCGCTGTTCGGTTGTTCTCAAGCGGGGGCCATCCAAACGGGTGATGTTGCACTGGCCCCGAGCTTATGCCGGGTGCTTCCGATATGGTTCCGGTTTTCGCCATCTGAAAAGTTTAGATTTGCGGGGAAGCCGAAATGTCTTTTGATTTTAGCAGATTAAATGGTGGGCGCGACAGGGATTGAACCTCTGACCCCTCCCGTGAAGAAGAAGTGCGCGCCGCCAGATGGCGCCATTGGCTAGTCGCTAGTCAATTGCTGAGGGAGCTTCGGTCACGGGTGGAGGCAACTGGGGGCGATTACACAGCGCAAATTGATCGGTTGATCAGGGCAGCTCAGGAGTTCGATCGCTCAGCGATCTTCAATTTAGTCGAGGGAAAAGCCGAGGTAGCAAGTGAGGCGCTCGCGCATCACGTCGGGGCGGCGATGCGGAGGGCGTCCCCCACCCTACACGAAACCGACGAAGGCGGTTCCTGAGCCCCTCGCTCGCCATGTCGAGGCTTCTGTTTGACTGCGCGTGCGACGAGGGCACGCGGGCACGGGAACCCCCAGAGACCATCCGGCATTCACGATGCTGCAATGCCCGACACGCGGGCGAGCGCGCTGTCACGGATTCCCCCTACTGTTCCCACACAGCCAAAAAATGCGGGAATCACATGAGTTCAGACGAGATTGTCACTCAGGTGGTGACACCATGATGACACGGAACTGCTCCATAGTGACACGCTGGAATTTTATCCTGTTCTTTGTGAGGCTTGACGTGGCTGGGGGACCTGGATTCGAACCAAGACTAGCGGAGTCAGAGTCCGCTGTTCTACCGTTAAACTATCCCCCAACTCTTTAGCTTGCAAACTCAATGACTTGGCTTGAATTCGCGGCCGGATTTTCACGATCACCAAGAGGTGATTGTGCGATCCCGTTGGTTTTTCGTTCATATCGGTCGCGGCCGGCCCTGGCAAGCGCCTCTTTCTCGATGCGGCGCCGGTGGATGGGGCGTGATCAAAATCAAGGCCGCGAGCCACGCCCCCGCGATGCCAGCGCGTGGGCAGCTTGCCTGCGCCCTCCGGCTCAGCCGTGCAAGACCTCGTCCATCGCGGTGTTCAGGAGCTCGAGGCCGAGGTCGATCTCGCCTTCCGACACGATCAGCGGCGGCGCGATGCGCATGACACCGCCGGAAGAGCCGGCGCGCACGATATTGGCGCTGAGGCCGAGGCTCAACGCGCGGTCGGTCACTGCATCGGAGAGCATGGCCGCCGGGCGTTTCTTGCCCGCCGGCTCGTCGATGAACTCCATGCCCAGCAGCAATCCGCGCCCGCGCACGTCCCCGATGCAGCCGTGTCGCGACTGAATTTTCGCAAGTCCCTGTTTCAATCTCGCGCCGAGCATCTCGGCGCGCGCCGCCAGGCCGTCGCGTTCGACGATCTCGAGCACCTTCAACCCGACCGCGGCGGGAAGCGGATCGTTGACATGCGTCGTGTAGAACAGGAAGCCGCGGGCGGCGCAGGTGTCGCCGATGTTTTCCGAGGTCATCACCGCTGAAAGCGGCAGGCCGGCGCCCAAGGTCTTCGACAGCACCAGGATGTCCGGCGTCACGCCGTCGCGCTCGAAGGCGAACATGGTCCCGGTGCGGCCGAGCCCCGTCTGCGCCTCGTCGAGAATCAGCAGCATGCCGCGCTCCGTGCATTTCGCCTTGAGCGCATGAAGATATCCGTGCGGAAGCTCGATGATGCCGCCGCTGCTGAGGATGGGCTCGGCGATGAAGGCGGCAAGGTTGCCGGTGCTCTGCCGGTCGATGAGATCGAAGGCATCGTCGAGCTCGGCCTGCCAGGAGAGGTTGGCGAAGCGGGGGCGGTATCGGTTCGGCGCGGGGATCGCGAAGGAGCCTGCCGCGGCGGGGCCATAGCCGCGGCGCCCGGCCTTGTAGGTGGCTGCCGCGGCGCCTCCCGTCATGCCGTGCCAGGACTGAGCGAAACCGACGACCTCCCAGCCGCCGGTCACCAGCTTGGCGATCTTGATCGCCGCCTCATTCGCTTCCCCGCCCGTGGACAGGAGCATCACGCGCGGCAAGGCCGGCACGAAGCGCGCCAAGGCTTCGGCGAGGTCGACGACAGGTGCGCTGAGCATGCTCGAGAACAGATGATCGAGCGAAGCGGCGGCGGTGGAGATCGTCGCGACGATCTCCGGATGCGAATGGCCGAGGATCGCGCTCATCTGCCCGGAGGTGAAATCGAGAACGCGCCGGCCCTGGGCATCATAGACGAAGGCACCTTCGGCGCGTGCGGCGACGAAAGGGACGAAGCTGCCGCCGTAGCTCAGCATATGGCGGCGCGCGCGCGCCCAGAACGCCGCATCGCCGCCAGGGAGGGTCGAGGCGTCCATCTGGCCCCTTTCGCTATTGGGCTTTCATCTCGCCCAGATAAGCCTGCTGCACCATTTCGTTGTCGCGCAGGCTTTGGGCCGAGCCGTGCAGCACCACCTCGCCGGTTTGCAGCACATAACCGTAATCGGCGATCGAGAGCGCCATATTGGCGTTCTGCTCGACCATGAAGATGCTGGTACCTTGCTTGTTGATCGCCTGGATGATGTCGAAGACCTGCTCGACGAAGGCAGGCGAGAGGCCCATCGAGGGCTCGTCCATGCACAACAGCTTCGGCCGTGCCATCAGCGCGCGCCCCATCGCGACCATCTGCTGCTCGCCGCCCGACAATGTGCCGGCCGTCTGCTTGAGGCGCTCCTTGATCCTGGGGAAGAGGAGAAGACGCGCTCCTTGTCGGCCTCGATCTCGCTCACATCGGTGCGCGTGAAGGCGCCCATCTCCAGGTTTTCCAACACGGTCATGCGCGGAAAGAGGCGCCGCGCCTCCGGCACCGGCGCGATGCCGCGCTTGACGCGATCGGCCGTCGCCAGGTCATTGATCGTTTTGCCGATATAGGTCACGACGCCGCTCTTCGGCCGCACGATGCCGAGGATCGTCTTCATGGTGGTCGATTTGCCGGAGGCGTTCCCTCCGAGCAGGCAAACGATCTCGCCATCGCCTACCCGGTAGTTCACGGCCTTGAGGACGTGAAGCTCGCCGTAATAGGTGTTGACGTCGTTGAACTCAAGAAGCGGCGGCCGCCTCTGCGATTGCGTCTGTGGAGCGTCCGAGATAGGCACGCAGGACTTCCTTGTTTGAGTGGACTTGCTTCGGGGTACCCTCGGCGATCTTCTCGCCATGGTCGAGCACGACGACCTTGTCGGCGATCTCGATTGACGACGGCGAGCTTGTGCTCGATCATCAGCATCGTGACGCCGCGATCGCGCAGATGCCGGATCTGGTCGGTGAGCTCGAGCGTCTCGGTCGGGTTCATCCCGGCGGTCGGCTCGTCGAGCAGAAGGAGGACCGGCTCCGAAACGAGCGCGCGGGCGATCTCGAGCCGACGCCGATTGGCGTAGGAAAGCGTGCGTGCCAAATGCTGGACGCGCGGCATCAGGCGGTTGCCGAAAATGCGCAGCATGTCCATCACGCGCTCGCGCGCCGCCGCTTCCTCGCGCCTGACCTTCGGCGTGCGCAGCACCGCGCCGATGGCGCCGGTCGTCGTGCGCGAATGCGTGCCGACGAGCACGTTCTCCATCAGCGTCATATTGGCGAACAGCCGCAGATTCTGGAAGGTGCGGGCGATGCCGCGTTCGACGATCACATGCGGCAAGAGCCCGGTGACGTCCTCACCCGCCAGCAACACCTTGCCGCCGTCGGGCTGGACGAGACCGGTGATGAGATTGAAGAAGGTCGTCTTGCCCGAGCCGTTCGGGCCGATGATGCCGACGATCGAGCCTGGCATCACGTCGAGGCTGAAATCGCGTACGGCCCGAATGCCGCCGAAGGATTTTGAAAGGCCTCGAATTTCAAGAAGCGGCTTGTTCTGATCGATCGTCCTGCGATGCAGCGGCGCCAATCCCGCTTGCAATCCGGCGCGGGACGGCACGGCGGTTTGCTGAGCATGGGTCAGCGCGGTCACGGCGGCGCGCTCGGGAATGAGACCCTGTCGACGGAAGCGCATCATCACGACGAGAATGATGCCGAAGATCAGCTCGATCGACTGCACGAGATCGATCTGCTTGAAAAATTCGATACCGGTGAAATTGCCGAGGGCATGGATCCATTGCGTCATGTCCTGGAGGAACCAGGATTGCAGGAGCTGCAAAATGAGAGCTCCGAGCACGACGCCCGCGACGCTGCCCATGCCGCCGAGCACGATCATCACGATCAGCATGACCGATACCGGGAAGGTGAACATTTCCGGAGCGGCCGTCTGGAGCTTGGCCACGTAGAATGTGCCGGTTGTGCCGGCAAAGCCCGCGCCGATCGCGAAGGCGAGCAGCTTGAGCTTAACGCGGTTGACGCCCATCGCTTCGGCCGCGATCTCGTCCTCGCGGATCGCGAGCCAGGCGCGGCCGATGCGAGAGCTCTTGAGGCGCAAGCTCACGAAGATGAGCAACGCCGCCAGCGCCAGGCCGAGATAGAAGAAGGGCGTCGACTTGACGCCGAACTGATAGCCGAACAGCGAGGGCGAGGCGACGCCGTTCAAACCCGCGGCGCCGTTCGTCAGATAAGGCACGTTGCGCGCGACGATCGGCACGATCTCCCCGAAGCCGAGCGTGACGATGGCGAGATAATCGCCCTTGAGACGCAAGGTCGGGGCACCGAACATCACGCCGAAAAAGGCCGTGATGAGTGCCGAGATCGGCAGCATCAGCCAGAACGATACCGTGAAGTGGACCGTGCCCGGTCCATCCGCCTGCTGGATGTGCTGGACGAGGCCCAGCCATTGGAACGGCTCCCAGAACCCCCACCATTCAGGCTGCACCTGGTAGGAGGAGAAAATCCCGTAAGCATAGGCGCCGATGGCGAAGAAGGCCGCGTATCCGAGGTCGAGCAGACCGGCGAAGCCGACCACGATGTTGAGGCCGAGCGCCAAGATCGCGTAGGCAAGCGCATTCGCGGCCGCATCGATGTCGCCCTCGTTTCCGTCGATCAACGGAAACAGCGACTCCAAGCACGAGGAGAGCGACGACGAAGCCGCGGCGTCCCACCGTGCCCCTGGCTCGATCCCATATGGACGGAATGAAGCTCGCTCCGCGTCCCATGGCGGGTGGTGGGGCCGTCTCGGAAGGCTGAAGCTGAGTTTCTGACATGAAGAACGCTCTAGGATTTGGTTGGCGCCGCGCGGCCGAGCAAGCCGGTCGGCCTGAACACCAACACCAGCACGAGGATCGAGAAGATGATCACATCGGTCCAACGCACCGCGAGATACTGGCCGCCGAGCGATTCGATGAGCCCGATCAGCACGCCGCCCAGCATCGCGCCCGGAATATTGCCGATGCCACCCAGCACCGCCGCGGTGAAAGCGCGAAGCCCTGCCGTATAGCCGATGATGAAGCTCGTATAATTATAGTAGAGCCCGAAGATCAGCCCAGCTGCTCCCGCAAGCGCCGAGCCGATGAAGAAGGTGATGATGACGACCCGATCGACATCGACGCCGACCATGCGCGCCGCCTCCTGATCCTGTGCGGTCGCCTGCATGGCCTTGCCCATCTTGGTGCGGCGCACGAAATAGGTAAGCCCGATCATCAGCACGACCGACAAGCCCCAGAGCATCACTTCGCGAAGCCGCAGGACCGCGTCACCGAACTCCCAGCGGATCGGGGGCATGGGGTTCGCGTAGTTCTTGGTGTCCGCGCCCGTGGTGAGCAGGATCAAGTTGAACAGGATGTAGGAAAGGCCGATGGTGGTGATCATCGGCGCCGTCCCCGACACGCCGCGCAAGGCGCGCAGCGCGTAGCGTTCGATGAGCGCGCCGAGCACGCCGGTGCCCAACATGGTGACGACCAAGACGAGCACCAGGACGCCGATCAGCGGCAGGCCGTAGAGGATATGGCTCTGGCCTGAAAAACCCATGGCCTGCAGCACCCACATCGCGATGAACGACCCCACCATGAAGATATTGAAGTGGGCGAAGTTGATCAGCTCGATGATGCCGTAGACCATGGTGAACCCGAGCGCGAGAAGCGCATACATCGCGCCCAGGCTCAGACCATTGATAACCTGCTGAAGCAGGATTTCCCAAAATTCCACGCTCAGGACTCCCGTTTCAGCGTCGAAGCCATTTGCACTCAGGACTGAGGAGCGACCCCGATATACGGATTTTGATGCGTGAGATCATCTTCCGGAGATTTGGCGTCGTGCTTGATACTGGAAGACGCTGACGGTGCGGTCCTTGATGTCCCCGTTCTCGTCGAAGGAGACGACGCCCTGGAGGGTCTTCAGATTGCTGGCCTGCATCGCATCGCGCACATTCGCGCGATTGACCTCCTTGCCGCTGTCGGCAACCCGCTTGATGGCGTCGAGCACCACGAGCGCGGCGTCATAGGCGGTGATCGAGTAGTCGCTCGGGGTGTCCTTGTATTTGTCGGTGAAAGTCTTGACGAAGGCGGCCGCGGCCGGATCCTCGGTCAAATGAGGGCCGGCGTTGGTCGAGTACCAGCCTTCGACCGCGGGGAACCCGCCGCCCTTCAGGAAGCTGCCCCCCTGGATGCCGTCGCCGCCGCCCTTGATCAGATTCGGGATCACGTCATAGGCCTGCTTGGCGAGCTTGACGCCGGCCTGCGCCACGCCGCCGTAATAAAGCGCATCGGGCTTGAGACCTTTGATCTTGGTGAGGACGGTCGTGTAATCGGCCTCTTTCGGATTGAGCTGGTCGCGGCCCAAAATCTTGATCCCGTCCTTCTCCGCCTGCTTTTGGAAGGAATTGGCGATGCCGACCCCATAGGCGCCCGAATTGTCGAGGACGTAGACGGACTTCACCTTGAGTGTTTGGGCGAAGAAATTCGCCATGTTCGGGCCTTGGAAGGCGTCGGTGGTCACCGTGCGGAAGTAGATGGCCTTGCCTTTCGGCTTGAACGTCCCCGCCATCGCCGGGTTCGTGATGTCCGGATTGGTCGAGCTCGGGGTGATGGTGGCGAGATCGGCTTCGCTGAGGATCGGCGTCATCGCCTTGCCTTCGCCGCTCATTTGCGGGCCGAGATTGGCGACCACGCCCGGATCGGAGATCAGCTTCTTCGTGTTGGTCGCGGCCTGAGCCGGATCATATTGACCGGCGGTCGCCGTGGCACTGTCGAAGATCACGGTCTCGAGCTTGTAGCCCGCGACCCCGCCCTTCGCATTGGCCTCGTCGATCGCGATCTGGAAGCCGTGCTCGATCTTCGCGGCGTCATCGGCGTCGGCGCCCGTGAGCGGCAGCGTGATCCCGAGCTTCACCGTCTTCTGTTGCGCTTGCAGGCCCGAAATGCCCGCCACGCCCGCCAGGACCGCGACGCTCGCGACCGCGGCGACATTGAATGCCCTGCGCGTGTGTTTCGATTGTTTCATGGTCTTCACCTCCTTGACAGCCAACCCTTGGTTCTCCCGCGGCCACTGCTCGGCGCCCGCGTCATCTCAACCCGAGACAAGCCTGCCAATTTCGGGGTGACGGTATGAGCGGCAATCGTCACCGGCGCGTATCCGGTTTTCGACGGCCCGCAACCCGCCAGGTCCCTATGGCACCCCCGAGCAACCCATCAGCGCGCAAGCTAAGCTGCGATGTGCCGATAGGGCAACAAGAATCTGCGCACGCCCTCTAACCGTCAAATTCACGATCCGAGCGACGCGCCGCAACTAAACGAGACGCCATTGCCTGGGAGAGGTCGCTTTGGATCATCCGCCCGAGCCGTCAAGCCGATGCAGCCTGCCGGAGAAATCCTCGACCGCCCATCGGGTTTCGGCGCCGCCCCGAACTGCGGCGCGCTTGAGGTAATGGGGTCCGATCGGGGATTTGCCGTGGCCGCCCGGTATGTCGAGGACGTAGCTCGGCTGGCACAAGCCCGACAATCGGCCGCGAAGGGCGCGCATCAGCTCCTGGCCTCGCTCGATCGTGACGGCAAAATGGGCTGTGCCGGGCGCTGAATCGAGATGATGCAGATAATATGGCTTGATCCGCGCGGCGACGAAAGCACGCATCAGCGAAGCGAGCGTCTCCTCATCGTCATTGACGCCCTTCAACAGGACGGTCTGGCTCAGCATCGGGATGCCGGCGTCGATCAGGCGTCCGCAGGCGGCGAGAGCCTCGGGCGTCAGCTCACGGGGATGATTGGCATGAAGCGCGACATACACCGCTTTTCCGTGGCACTTCAGCGCATGAATGAGACGAGCCGTGATCCGCTCGGGCGCCACGGCCGGAACGCGGGTGTGCCAGCGCATCACCTTGACGTGAGGAATGGCGCCGAAGCGTTCGGCGACCTCGCGAATGCGCCGCGGCGAGAGCGCGAACGGATCGCCGCCGCTGAAAATCACTTCCCAAACGTCGGGCCTTTCGGCGACATAGGCCTGCGCCGCTTCGAGCGCCGCCTGCGTCATGAGGCCTGCGCCCTTATGACCCACGGTCTCGCGCCTGAAGCAGAAGCGGCAATAGACGGGGCAGATGCTGACGAGCTTGACGAGCACCCGATCCGGATAACGGTGCACCAGACCCTCGATCGGTGAATGCGCGTCATCCCCGATCGGGTCGGCGAGCTCGTGGGCGCGGGTTACCAGCTCGGCCGCATCGGGCAGGAATTGCCGCGCGATCGGATCTTCCGGACGGCCGGGATCGATGAGGGCGGCGATCGACGGTGTGAGAGCGACGGCGTAACGCTCGGTGATGCGCTCGGCCTCCCCCACAAGATGTTGTGGCAGCAGCCCTGCAGCCGCAAGGGCGCGGGCGCTGGTCAATGGAACACCCTTGGCCTTGGTAGGTGCCTCGGATTTGGAGAAGGTGGCGCTTCGCATCGCTTCTCCCTTGCCGCCACGGCGCGCCACGTCAAGCCCGGGTCGCCAGGACGCCGCCAGGGTGGCCGCCAGGATGCCCGGGTGGCGGGCCGAGCCTCCTCGTCCCGCCTTGACATACGACTTCTCGAGCTCGGCGGTTCTCGACCGGCGGGGCAGGCGCGCACACTGCCGTGTTTCCGGCATGAAAAACGAAAAAATCGGAAAAAGATTTCATCTCGGAGCGATGGCCCGCTCAAGGTTCGGCTCGGAACAGCTTACCGGAGCTGATGCCTCGCCGGCGGAGGTTCCCGGCGGATTGCCACCGCCACCATGGGAATTGCCCGCACGGGAGATGTCATCACGGAAGAGGGGTCCAAACGACCTCATCGAGACGGCTGGCGCCCGTCGCCAGCAGGATCAGGCGATCGAGGCCCAAGGCGATGCCGCTCGTCGGCGGCATGAGCTCGAGCGCGGCGAGAAGCTCATCGTCGATCGGATAGCGCTCCCCATAGCGGCGCTCTTTCTCGGCCATATCGGCTTCGAAGCGGCGGCGCTGTTCCTCCGCGTCGATGAGCTCGCCGAAGGCATTGGCGAGCTCGACGCCGCAGGCATAGAGCTCGAAGCGTTCGGCGAACCTCGGGTCGGCAGGCTTCGGGCGCGCCAGCGCCGCCTGCGAGACGGGATACTCGAAAAGGATGGTCGGCGCGCCGAGGCCTAGGCGAGGCTCGAGCTTCTCGGTGACGATGCGGCTGAAGATATCGCCGAGGTCATCGTCCGCGGCGACACGCAGGCCTGCTGCAAGAGCGGCCGCCGCGAGCTTGCCCCGCATGAGCTCGGGCGGGCCGTCCAGGGCCGCCGTGAGATCAATCCCGGCAAAGCGGGAGAATGCGTCACGGACGCTCAGGCGCTGGGGCGTCGCAAAAGGATCGGCCACGCGTCCACGCCAACGCAGCACCGCCGTGCCGCAGGCTTTCGCCGCGAGCGCGAGGAGGGCGGCACAGTCGTCCATGAGCGCTTCGTAGCTCTCATGGGCCCGGTACCATTCGAGCATGGTGAATTCGGGATGGTGAAGTGCGCCGCGCTCCTTGTCGCGGAACACACGCGCGAAGGTGAAGATCCGGGTCTCGCCCGCGGCGATCAGCTTCTTGCAGGAAAATTCCGGCGAGGTGTGAAGATAAAGCCGCCGCCGCGCACCGTCCCGGTCCTCGACCGTTGTGGACATCGCGTGAAGATGCGTCTCGTTGCCGGGCGACGCCTGGAGAATTCCCGTTTCGACCTCGATGAACCCTTGCTCCTCGAACCAAGCGCGAATCGCCCGGATGACGCGGGCGCGGGCGTGAAGAAGGGGTGCCCGGTCGCGATGCGCATGGGGCGTCCACCAGGGAGCGGGGAGGGGGCCCGAGCCGGGGCGGGGCATCGCTCACTTGCCTTCGATGCACAAAGCTGGAAGGAGGAGGGTTCCGCCCGCGACGCGGCGCGACGCCTTGCGTGCAAGCGCTCGCGGGCGTGACAACAATCGAGGATTGAGAACCGTGAAGGTCATCGCCAGTTCGCTTCGCAAGGGGGCCGTCGTCGATATCGACAGCAAGCTCTACGTCATCTTGAGCGCCGAGAACATCCATCCGGGCAAGGGCACGCCGGTGACGCAGGTCGACATGCGGCGCATCTCCGATGGAACCAAGGTTTCGGAACGCTGGCGCACGACCGAGCAAGTCGAGCGCGCGCATGTGGAGGACCGCGAATACACCTTCCTCTACGAGGATGCTGAGGGCTTCCATTTCATGAATTCCGAAACCTACGATCAGATCCAGGTTCCGGCCGAGATCGTCGGCGATCAGGCGCCCTATCTCGCACCCGAGATGAAGGTCATGCTTTCGATCCATGAGGAGACCCCGATCGCGATCGAGCTGCCGCAGCGGGCGGTGCTCCAGGTCGTCGACACCGAGCCGGTCACCAAGGGCCAGACGGCATCCTCCTCGTACAAGCCCGCGAGACTTTCGAACGGCGTGCGCACCATGGTCCCCCCTCACATCGTCCCGGGTGCCCGAATCGTGGTGATGACCGCGGATGGCTCCTATGTCGAGCGCGCCAAGGATTGACGCGCGTATTCCAAGCTCGACCTTCGGCGCCCCGAGACGCGAGCGCACTGCATGGAAATTGAGCAGCGCGCGAAATTCTAGGCAGATTTGATCGCGCCCTATCCTCTTCACCTCCTTTTATAGGCACCCGATGGCAGGTCCTTGCTGGCACGGGACTTGCGCATCTCCGCAGCGTCGCATGTGGCGACGCCAAGACGAAAGAGGAGGTGTGGGTCGATGGGTTACCAAATCAACCGGAGAGCCGTCCTGGGGCTGGCGCTCGGCGCGTCACTCGCCGGGATGGCCGTCGCGCCCGTGCGCGCGGACGATACGATCAAGGTCGGCATCTTGCATTCGCTGTCCGGCACCATGGCGATCAGCGAGACCACGTTGAAGGACGTGATGTTGATGCTGATCGACGAGCAGAACCAGAAGGGCGGGCTGCTCGGCAAGAAGCTCGAGCCGGTGGTGGTGGACCCGGCATCCAACTGGCCCCTCTTCGCCGAGAAGGCGAGGGAACTGATCGGTAAGGACAAGGCCGCGGCGGTCTTCGGCTGCTGGACATCGGTGTCGAGAAAATCCGTGCTGCCGGTTTTCAAGGAGCTCGACTCGGTGCTCTTCTATCCGGTGCAATACGAGGGTGAGGAGAGCGAGCGCAATGTGTTCTACACGGGCGCCGCGCCGAACCAGCAGGCGATCCCCGCCGTCGATTACCTGATGGGAGAAGGCGTCAAGCGTTGGGTGCTCGAAGGCACCGATTACGTCTATCCGCGCACCACGAACAAGATTCTCGAAGCCTATCTCAAGTCGAAGGGCGTGGCGGATGCGGATATCTCGATCAACTACACGCCCTTCGGCTTCGCCGATTGGCAGACCCGGGTTGCGGCGATCAAGAAATTCGGATCCGAGGGCAAGAAGACCGCCGTCGTCTCGACGATCAACGGCGACGCCAACGTGCCCTTCTACAAGGAGCTTGGAAACCAGGGCGTGAAGGCGACAGATATTCCCGTCGTCGCCTTCTCGGTCGGCGAGGAAGAGCTTGCCGGCATCGACACCAAGCCGCTTGTCGGTCACCTCGCTGCCTGGAACTACTTCCAGTCGATCGATACCCCGGAGAACAAGGCGTTCATCGAGAAATGGAAGGCCTACACCAAGAATCCGAAGCGCGTCTCGAACGACCCGATGGAGGCCCATGTCATCGGCTTCGCCATGTGGGTGAAGGCGGTGGAGAAGGCCGGCACCACCGACCCCGACAAGGTGATCGATGCGCTCATCGGCGTCTCGGTGCCGAACCTTACGGGCGGCTATTCGACCATGATGCCGAACCACCACGTCACCAAGCCCGTGTTCATCGGCGAGGTGCAGGCGGATGGGCAATTCTCGACCGTCTGGCAGACGTCCGGGCTCGTCGTGGCCAATGAATGGTCGCCCTATCTCGAAGGCTCGAGAGACCTGATCGCCGATTGGCGCAAGCCCATGAGCTGCGGCAACTTCAACATCAGGACCGGCAAATGCGGCGGGCAAGGTTCGTAATTCCGTCGCTCATCGGGAAGCCTCGCTAAACCCGAAAGATAGGCGCTCCCTCTGCCGCCCTTCATCGGCAATGCCGCGATTGGCAAGCGCGAAGCTCGGCGCAAAGCGCCGAGCTTCCTTAACACAAGATGGAACGGACGGGTCTCCTTGGCCGAACATGGCGGTGAATCCCAGGTCGTTCGAATGACAAACGAGAGACAGATGCGAGCAAGCGCGCGCCTTCTCAGCCTCGTTGTTTCGGTCATTTGCTTCGCCGTCGCGCTCGCGCCATTCGCGCGTGCCGGGGATCGGTCGCAAGTCCTCACGCGGTTTGCGACGGAAAGCTTCAGCGATATCGATGCAGCCGTGTCGGCATTGGGCGCGAGCGGAGACGAGAAGGCGCAAGCGATCCTGTCCGCGCTGGCCGATCGCCGCCTTTTCTACAGCCCCTCGGACAAACGCATCTTTCTCAAGGACGGAACCGGCAGGAGCTTCGATGCCGTGACTTGGGTCGAGATCGCGGAGCTCCCCGGCGCGATCAAGCCGGTGCGCATCAACAATCGCGTGCGCTCGACGATCGACGCAGCGCTCGGTTCTCTTACTCTCATGTCCGCCGATCCGGCGACGCGCCGCGACGCCGCGGAAGCGGTGTTCAAATCGCGCGATCCCGCAGCGCTCGCCGCGACCGAGGCGGCGCTCTCCAAAGAAGCCGATCCGGCGGCCAAGCGAGCCCTGGAGCAGGCGCGGGCGGCGCTCGTCATCGGCAGGTCCGAAGCCACGCCGCATGAGCGCCTCGAGGCGATCGGAGTGCTCCGTGACCGGGGCGACCAGGATGCCTTGTCGTTGTTGCGCTTCCTGCATCAGGATGCGCCGGCGTCTATCAGGGCGACGGCCGAATCGGCGGCCTTGGCGGTCGAGAACCGCTTGGCCCTGTGGGCCGCCGCGCAGAACGCCTGGTACGGATTGTCTCTCGGTTCGGTGCTGCTGCTCGCCGCGATCGGTCTCGCCGTCACCTTCGGCGTCATGGGCGTGATCAACATGGCCCATGGCGAGATGGTGATGCTCGGCGCCTATACATGCTTCGTCGTGCAGGAGACGATGCGCTCGCATGGCTCGACGAATATGGGTCTTGCGCTCGCCTGCGCGATACCGGCAGCTTTTTTGGTTTCGGGCCTCGCGGGGATCACCATCGAGCGTTGCGTGATCCGCTTCCTCTACGGACGGCCGCTCGAGACGTTGCTCGCGACCTTCGGCATCTCGCTCATCCTCCAGCAGGCGGTGCGCAGCGGTTTCGGCCCGACCAACCGCGAGGTCGACACGCCGGGCTTCATGTCCGGAGCCTTCGAACTCGCCGGGATGCAGATCACGCTGAACCGGCTCGCCATCATGGTCTTCGCCTTCGCGGTTTTCGTGGCGCTGCAACTCGTGCTGCGCTTCACCAGCTTCGGGCTGCGCACCCGCGCGGTCACGCAAAATCGCCGCATGGCATCTTCGATGGGTATTCGCACGAACGCGATCGACGCGCTGACTTTCGGCCTCGGCTCGGGTGTCGCAGGGCTCGCCGGCGTCGCCCTTTCGCAGATCGACAACGTCTCCCCCAATCTCGGCCAGGGCTACATCATCGATTCCTTCCTCGTCGTCGTGTTCGGCGGCGTCGGCAACCTCTGGGGCACGCTCATCGGCGCCTTGTCGATCGGCATGGCGAACAAATTCCTCGAGCCCTTCGCGGGCGCGGTCCTCGGCAAGATCGCTCTGCTCGTTTTCGTCATCTTGTTCATCCAGAAGCGGCCAAGAGGGCTCTTCGCTCTCAAGGGTCGCGCGGTCGAGGCCTGAGGATGAGCGAAGAAAATCGCTTCGGCTTCATGGGCCCGCTCGGCGCGGGCTTCCTCGCGCTGCTCCTGGTCGCGGCCGTCGCCGTGCCCGCCGCGAACCTCTTGGTGCCTTCGGCTTCCGCGCTGCACGTCTCGACGGCCGCCATGTCGCTTGCGGGAAAATATCTATGCTACGCGCTGCTCGCCGTGGCGCTCGATCTCGTATGGGGATATTGCGGCATACTTTCGCTTGGCCACGGCGCCTTCTTCGCGCTCGGCGGCTATGCGATGGGCATGTATCTCATGCGCCAGATCGGCCCGCGTGGCGTTTACGGCAACCCACTGCTGCCCGATTTCATGGTGTTCCTGAACTGGACCAAGCTGCCTTGGTATTGGTCGGGCTTCGATATCTTTCCCTTCGCCTGCGCCGTCGTCGTGCTCGCGCCCGGCCTCCTCGCCTTCGTCTTCGGCTGGTTCGCCTTCCGCTCCCGCGTGACGGGGGTCTACCTCTCAATCATCACCCAGGCCCTGACCTACGCGTTGCAGCTCGCCTTCTTCCGCAACGACATGGGGTTTGGGGGCAACAACGGCATGACCGATTTCAAGGACATCCTCGGCTTTCCGGTACAGTCCGATGCGACGCGCGCTGCCCTGTTTTCGATCACTTGCATCGCGCTCGCCTGCGGCTATCTGCTCTGCCGAGCCATCGTCGCCGCGAAGTTGGGCAAGGTGCTGATCGCGGTGCGCGATGCCGAAAGCCGGGCACGCTTTCTCGGCTATCGGGTCGAGAACTACAAGGTCTTCGTGTTCACCGTTTCGGCCTGCCTCGCAGGCATTGCCGGAGCGCTTTATGTGCCGCAGGTCGGCATCATCAACCCATCCGAATTCGCGCCGGGCAACTCGATCGAGATGGTCGTATGGGTCGCGGTCGGCGGGCGCGGGACCCTGGTCGGTGCGGCACTGGGCGCAATTCTCGTCAACTGGACGAAGACCGACTTCACGAGCGGTGCGCTCGCCGAATATTGGCTGTTCGCGCTCGGCGCCTTGTTCGTGCTGGTGACGCTCTTCCTGCCGAAAGGCGTGTTCGGAACGCTCACCCGCCTTCTGCGGCCGAGCGCGGCTGCGTCGCCGATCGAAACAGGGCCTTCCCACTCCGCCGCGACGGTGGAGGAAACCTCTATTCCGGCGAGGTGACCGATGGCGCAGCTTACGCGAAGCCTCCTCTATCTCGACGGCGTCTCGGTCTCGTTCGACGGCTTCAAGGCCTTGCGCGAGCTCTCGCTCACCATCGAAGCCGGCGAGATGCGCGCCATTATCGGCCCGAACGGTGCGGGCAAGACCACCATGATGGATGTGATCACCGGAAAGACCCGCCCCGACAAAGGCCATGTGCTGTTCGAGGGCGACATCGACCTGACCCGTCTCGACGAAGCAGAGATCGCGAGCCTCGGCATCGGACGCAAGTTCCAGAGGCCGACGGTCTTCGACAATCACACCGTCGAGGACAATCTCCTGCTCGCCCTCGCGGCTCCGCGCGAGGTGTTCGCCAATCTTGCCTGGGGCAAGGGCCGTGAAGCCTCGCGCCGCATCGACAAGCTCCTCGAGACCACGCGGCTTTCGAGCGTCCGTCGCCGCCTTGCCGGCTGGCTCAGCCACGGACAGAAGCAGTGGCTCGAGATCGGCATGCTCCTCGCGCAAGAGCCTAAGCTTCTCCTCGTCGACGAGCCCGTCGCCGGCATGACCGATGCCGAAAGCGTCGAGACCGCGGCCCTCCTCAAGGAGATCGCCAAGGACCATTCCGTCATCGTCGTCGAGCACGACATGAGTTTCGTGAACGAGCTCGGCGTGCAAGTCACCGTCCTGCACGAAGGAGCGGTGCTCGCCGAAGGCTCGCTCGACAAGGTGAGCCGGGACGAACGGGTGATCGAGGTGTATCTGGGGAGATGAGTAGCGATAGTGAGAAGTGAGAAGTGAGAAGTGAGAAGTGAGAAGTGAGGGTAGGTGGGAGGCTAGGCCCTTCACCCTTCACCCTCACTTTTCACCCTTCACTCTTCACCCTTCACTACTCGCTACTCGCCACTCGCTGTTCACTCTTCACTTTTCACTTTTCACTTTTCACTCTTCATTTTTCACGACTCACCCTTTGGGAGCTCAAATGCTGAATGTCGAAAAGGTCGATCTCTTCTACGGCGCGGCGCAGGCGCTACGGGGCGTCTCGCTCTCGGCCGCGCGCGGCGAGGTGACTTGCGTGCTTGGCCGCAACGGCGTCGGCAAGACGACCCTCTTGCGCGCGATCATCGGGCAGCACGACGTGCGCGCGGGACGGATTGAATTTCAAGGCGAAGACGTCACCGCGCTTGCGCCTCATCGACGCGCGCGGCGCGGCATCGCCTATGTTCCGCAAGGACGCGAGATCTTCCCCCTGCTGACGGTCCGGGAAAATCTCGAGACCGGCTTTGCGTCGCTGCCGCGCGCCCGGCGATCCATTCCCGACGACGTCTTCTCTCTCTTTCCCGTGCTGAAGGACGTGCTGCGGCGAAGGGGAGGGGATTTGTCGGGAGGCCAGCAGCAGCAGCTCGCCATCGCGCGCGCCCTCGTCATGCGCCCGAAGCTCATCGTTCTCGACGAACCGACTGAAGGGATCCAGCCGTCGATCATCGCGCAGATCGGCAAGGCCATCGATTACCTGCGCCGTTCGGGCGAGATCGCCATCCTCCTGGTCGAGCAATATTTCGACTTCGCCAAGGAGCTCGCGGACAAGTTCATCGTCATGGAGCGTGGCGAGGTCGTGCTCTCGGGCTCCGGAGCCGACATGGGCGACCCGGCGGTCCGCCGCCTTATGACGGTGTGACCGGCGACGAGCTTGTGGCTGCATCGTCCAAGGACTGGGCGATCACGAGCCCATAGGTCAGCCGATCCTGCGCGGATCGTGAAAGCCGCGAGCCGAAGCCAAACCGCGGGTCCGGACAAGTATTCAACGTGAAGTCGTCCGGAAGGCGAGCGGCCGTGTTCCGCTTTGCCCCGCGGACAACAAGTCTCACGCGTCAAGCACGGCCGATGGCAACCGCCTCGATCGCCGCCTCCGGCACCCCGATCTCGCGCGCCGCGCCGATGATCGCCGCCCATGCGTCCTCGGGGAGCGGCACTCCCTTGGTCATGCGCTCCTTGCGTGCGCGCTCTTCCGGCTCGCCCGGCACCAGCACCTCTTCGCCGGCAACGACGGGCTTCGCGCTCTTCACGAAGTCGAGGTAGCGCGCGATCTCCTCGGGAAAGAAGTCCGAGGCATCGATGCGCTTGGGATCGATGAAGATCGACAGCATGCCGTTCGAGAAGCGCCGGTTCGGCTTCGTCGCGCCGTTGCCGGTGAGCGCCCCTCCGATCAGCTCGCACATCAGCGCGAGGCCCGAACCCTTGTGCTCACCGAAGGCACGGATCGCGCCCTTGCCGAGGCCGTGATTGCGCGGGCCCGTCGGCTCGTATTCGCCGTAGAGGAGATGCGGGTCGCCGCTCACCGCGCCGTCGGGTCCGATCAACGCATCCGCTGGAAGCTTTTTTCCGCCGCGGCTCGCGACGAGCGCCTTGCCTTCGGCGACGAGGGAGGTCGCGAAATCGAGGATGAGCGGCGCAGCGCCGGGGCGCGGGATGCCGACGCAGAAGGGCGCGGTCGAGAAGCGCCGCTCGCTCGCGCCGAAAGGCGCGACGAGGATGCTGCCGGCGGCATTGACGAAATGTGCCGAGACGAGGCCTTCGGCCGCCGCCATCTCGGCGAAATCGCCGACGCGGCCGATATGCGCCGAATTGCGCAGCGCGATCGCCGAGAGGCCCATCGCCTTGCACTTCTCGATGCCGATGGCGACCGCTTGCGGAGCCACGGTCTGGCCGAAGCCGAATTGCCCGTCGATCACGGCGATGACCGGCGTGTCGGAGACGAGCTTGATGCTCTGGTCGCGCACCGTCTGGCCTTCCTTGAGCCAGCGCAGATAGACCGGCACGCGGATGACGCCGTGGCTGTCGTGGCCGGCGAGATTGGCACCGACGAGATAGGTTGCGATGCGCATGGCCTCGGCGCGCGAGCAGCCCGCGGTCGCGAAAACTTCCGCGACGAGGTCGCGCAGCCGTTCATGGTGGATGGTGATCATGGAAGCCGTTCGTGTTTACGGGGAGGGAGCTTTGCGTCATCCGCAAAGCGGCATCAGGAGGGGGCGGCTCGGAGATCGTCGCTTTGGCCCGCTGGCCGTTCGGCGCTTCATCAGGAGCAGCCCAAGCGCCGCGGCCAATCCTCAGCGAGCGCCGCGGCGCAATAGCGACGATCCGTGGGCTCAGCTTTGCACGCCTTCGACGTACCAGTCCATCTTCTCGAGCATCTCGTCGGTCGCCTTTTCGCCGTCCTTGAGCTTCTGGGCGCCCTTGTTGTCGTTGATCGGCCCGGTGACGGGATGCAGCGTGCCGGCGATGATGGCGTTCTTCACCTCGTCGGCCGCCTTCTTGACGTTGTCGGGCATCGCAGCGTTGTAGGGCGCGATCTGCACCGTGTCCTGCTTCAGCCCCCACCAAGTGTCGCCTGTTTTCCACGTGCCGTCCATCACCGCCTTGACGCGCCCGATGTAATAGGGCGCCCAATTGTCGACGATGGCGGTAAGGTGCGCCTTCGGAGCGATGGCGCTCATGTCGGACGCCTGGCCGAAACCGTAGAGACCCTTCTGTTCGCAGACCTGGAGCGGCGCCGGCGAATTGGTGTGCTGGGTGATGATGTCGGCGCCTTGATCGGCGAGGGCTTTCGCCGCATCGGCCTCCTTCGCCGGATCATACCAGGTCGAGAGCCACAGGACCTTGGTCTGGAACTTCGGATTGACCTTGCGCGCCGCGAGCGTGAAGCAGTTGATGCCCATCACCACTTCGGGGATCGGGAAGGAGGCGACGTAGCCGCCGACTCCCGTCTTCGACATCATGCCGGCGATGGTGCCGACGACGGCGCGCCCTTCGTAGAAGCGAGCGTTGTAGGTCGCGAGGTTGGGACCGCGCATATAGCCGGTCGCATGCTCGAAATACACCTTCGGGAGCGCTTTCGCGACTTTCGCGGTCGCATTCATGAAGCCGAAGGAGGTCGCGAAGATGAGGGCGTTCCCCTCCTGCGCGAGCTGGCGCAGCACGCGTTCCGCATCGGGTCCTTCCGGGACGTTCTCGACATAATTCGTCTTGATCTTGTCGCCGTAGAAATCCTGCGTCTTCTTGCGGGCGACGTCATGGGCGTGGGTGTAGCCGAAATCGCCGACGGGTCCGACATAGAGGAAGCCGACCTTCAGCGGATCGGCGGCGAAGGCGCGCTCGCCGAGAAGGGGAAGGGCTGAGCTTGCGGCGGCGCCCGCAAGAAGGCTGCGGCGATCGAGAATGACGGCCATGGATCGATCCTCTGTTGCGACTGGCCGGTTCAGGCGCCGGCCCGGAAAGTCTTGCCGAGGCAGCGCGGCGCATCGAGCCGCCCCCGGGAGGGACGCATGGCGATGACCGCGAGCGCTGCTACCGTAGCAAGATAAGGGAGCATCGCAAGCATCTCCGGCGGCAGAAGGGCGAAGCCTGCCGCCTTGCTGTAGAGCTCGAGCGTCATCACCGCCCCGAAAAGGTAGGCGCCGAGGAGAAGTCGCCACGGCCGCCAGGACGAGAACACGACGAGCGCGAGCGCAATCCAGCCTCGTCCAGCCGTGATGCGGTCGGCCCACATCGGGGTCACCGCGAGCGAATAATAGGCGCCCGCAAGCCCCGCCAGGGCGCCGCCGAAGGCGACTGCGAGATAGCGGATCGCCGTCACCGGATAGCCGATCGCATGCGCGGAGGCGTCCGATTCGCCGACGCACCGCAGGATGAGCCCGGATCTCGTGCGATTGAGAAACCACGCTGCCGCGAGCGTCAGCGCGATCGACAGATAAACGATGACGTTGTAACCGAAGGCGAGACGCAGCAGCGGATGGTTCGCGAGCTCCGGGGGAAAGAGCGCGGGCAGCCGTGTGATCGTGGTGCCGACGAAGCCTGCGCCCGCAAGCGAGGAGAGCCCGGTCCCGAAGATCGTGAGCGCGAGGCCCGTCGCCACCTGGTTGGCACCGAGCGTCAGGGCGAGCACGGCAAACAGGAGCGAAGCGCCCAGCCCGGCGAGAGCCGCGACGACGTAGCCCAAGGGCGTGAACCCGCTCGCCGACGCCGCGATGAAGCCAGCGACCGCACCGACCAGCATCATGCCTTCGACGCCGAGGTTGAGGACACCGCTTTTCTCCGCGACGAGCTCGCCGAGGCCGGCGAGCAGGATCGGCGTTGCCGCGATGACGAGCGTCATGACGATCGAGATCGCGATGTCGAGGCTCATGAGGTGCGCTGCACGGGCGCGGGCACGAGACGCACCCGGTTGATGACGAATATGTCGACGGCGAGCAGGAAGAACAGCATCATCGCTTGAATAAGCCCTGTCGCGGCCTGGGGCAGTGCGGAGGCCGTCTGGGCGATATCCGCGCCGATATAGGAGGTCGCGAGCGCCAAGCCCCCGATGAGCACGCCGATCGGGTGAAGACGGCCGAGAAAAGCGACGATGATCGCGGTGAAGCCGTAGTTCACCGGAAACTGGGGGTGAGCTGGCCGAAGCTCGCGGAGCATTCGATCATGCCGGCAAGCCCTGCGAGCGCGCCGCCGACGAGCATGGTCATCAGCACCGTGCGGTTCTCGCTGAAGCCGCCGAGGCGCGCCGCCGCCGGCGCCAGGCCGACGACGCGCACCTGATAGCCCGAAAGCATGCGTGACATCACGAACCAGGCAATGATCACGCAGGCGAGGGTGAGCGGGGCGCCCCAATGCAGCTGCGTCCCCTCGATGAGGTTGGGGACTGTCTGAGCCTCGTCGAACATCCGCGTTTGGGGAAAATTATAGCCCTCGGGATCACGCCAGGGCCCTCTCACGAGATAATAGAGGAGCTGGACCGCCACATAAGTCAGCATAAGGCTTGTGAGAATCTCGCTGACCTTGAGGCGAATGCGCAGGATCGCCGGAATAGCGGCCCAGATCGCGCCGCCGATGATGGCCGCGATCAGCATGAGGGGCAGCACCCACCAGCTCTCGACGCCGTAGGTCGCGAGCGCGACCCCGGTGCCGGCGATGGCGCCCACGATGTATTGCCCCTCGGCTCCGATGTTCCAGACATTCGCCCGAAAGCCGATGGCCAGCCCCGTCGCGATCATCACGAGCGGGGATGCCTTCACGGCAATGTCCGGCCAGCGTTCGGGTTCGAGAAGCGGCTCGACGAAGATCTGGAACACGGCGGTGCCGCCGCGAAAGCCCATGAGCGTGAACAGGGCCGTTCCGGCGAGCATCGTAAGGGCGATCGCCGCGACCGGCGCGCCGTAGAGCGCGAGGAGGGAGGGCGCCTTGCGGGGCTCGAGCCTAAGCCGCATGGCCGGCTTTTTCCTGCGGTGCCTCGGTTTGCCCGTGGACGCCGCCCATCAGCAAGCCGATCTCCTCGATCGAGGCCTCGCCGACCACCAGAGGACGAGAAAGACGCCCCTCATTCATGACCGCGAGCCGGTCGCAGAGCGATAAAAGCTCGTCGAGATCCTGTGAGACGAGGATCACGGACGAGCCCCTGGCCGCGAGATCGAGCAACGCCTGGCGAATGGCGGCGGCCGCGCCCGCATCGACGCCCCAGGTCGGCTGATCGACGACGAGCACCTGCGGCTCCTGCAGGATCTCGCGGCCCACCACGAATTTCTGGAGATTGCCTCCCGAGAGGCTGCGCGCCGGCGCGTCAGGCCCCGTCGTCGCCACCTTGAACGCGCCGATCACGGAACTTGCGTATGCGCGCATGGCGCCGGTCCTTATCACCCCCTTGGCGGTGAGAGCCTTGCGTTCGCGCGCGGTGAGCAGCGTGTTTTCCGCGAGACTGAAGGCTGTGACGGCGGCGTGACCGTTGCGCTCTTCCGGCAAGGCGCAGAGACCGCGCTCCCGCCGCGCGGGAGGCGGCAGCGTTCCGATGGGGACACCATCGAGGCGGACGGCGCGAGGAGGCGCCGCCGTCTCGCCCGAAAGCGCCAGCATCAGCTCCTTTTGCCCGTTGCCGGCGACACCGGCAATGCCGAGGACCTCACCCGCACGAGCCTCGAAGGAGATGTCGTCAAGGTCGACGCCGAAAGGCTCGGGCGTGGCGATGCTCAAGTGCTCGACGACGAGGCGCGCGGCGCCCGGCGAGCGGCCGCGCGCACGCTCGACATTGGCGAGCTCGGCGCCGATCATCATCTCGGCAATGCGGCGCTGCGTCTCGACCCGCGGATCGCACTCGCCCACGACACGCCCGCCGCGCAGGATCGTCGCGCTCTCGCACAGCGCCCTGATCTCGTTCAGCTTGTGGCTGATGTAGAGCACGGTGCAGCCTTCGCCCGCGAGCTTGCGCAAGGTGTCGAAGAGCTGCTCTGCCTCCTGCGGCGTCAGGACCGAGGTCGGCTCGTCCATGATGAGAAGCTTCGGCTTTTGCAGGAGGCAGCGCACGATCTCGATGCGTTGGCGTTCTCCGACCGAAAGCGTGTCGACATGACGGTGGATATCGAGCGGCAAGGCATAGGCCGCAAGGACGGCGCGCACCTCGCGTTCGAGCTTGCGCCGGTCGAGCGCCTGATCCATGCCGATAGCGATGTTCTCGAGCACGGTCATCGGCTCGAAAAGCGAGAAATGCTGGAACACCATGCCGATGCCGAGCCTTCGCGCGGCGCGCGGTGACGACACGACGACGGGCGCGCCCTCGAAGCGCATTTCTCCGGCGTCGGCCTGCTGCACGCCGTAGATGATCTTGACGAGGGTGGATTTCCCCGCGCCGTTCTCGCCGATCAGCGCCTTGATCTCGCCCTTGCGTGCAATGAGGCTCACGCCGTCGTTGGCGAGAACCTCGCCGAAGCGTTTGGTGATGCCCGAGAGCTCAAGCCGCGCGAATGTTTCGGCCAAGTTTCGCCCCTGAACTTCGCTGCCCCGACACGTGCGCCGTCGTCGTCTTCATTTCCTCAGCCGCGCCACCCGCCTCCTGGGCGGCGAGGAGATGCGCGAGGATTTCAGCTGTCGCTAGAGCCGCGATGACCTCAGGACGCTTGTCGCGCACGAGCTTCACGCCTCCGATCGGGCAGATGAAGCGAGCGAGCGTCTCCCTCGCGCCTCCCCGCGCCAGGAACCAGCGCTCGAAGCGCATCCGCTTCGTCGCGGAGCCGATCATGCCGACATAACGGGCATCGCCCCGCCGGAGCGCCGCATCGGCCAGCCGATAGTCGAGCGCGTGGCTGTGGGTGAGGATGACGAAAGCGGAGCCGGCGGGCGCTTTTTCCACCAGCGGCTCAGGGTCGTCGAAGCGCTCGAATCCCACCTCTTGCGGCAAGGGCGGAGGAGGGGCCTCGCGGTCGTCGACAAGTGTGATCGCGAGCGGCAGCGGCGCGAGCGCGCGTGCGAGCGCGAGGCCCACGTGACCCGCACCGAAGAGGATCACATGAGGTGCTGCACGTGCCTCGCGTTCCTCCCTGCGCGAGAGGTCGGCTGAGATCTTTCGGTCGATCGGACGCAAGAGAAGCTCCACCCGTCCACCGCAACATTGGCCGAGGTGCGGGCCGAGCGGCAGCTCGAGCCGCCTCTCCCGCGTGCCTTCGGCGATCATCTCGCGCGCCACATCGATCGCGTGGAACTCGAGCTGCCCACCGCCGATGGTGCCATGCGACGCACTCGACGTCACCAGCATCGTGGCGCCCGTTTCGCGCGGCGTCGAACCCTCGGCGCGGGCGACCGTGACGAGGATCGCCGTCTCGCCTGCCGCCAGCGCCTGGCTGAGGATGGGCGAAAGCCGTTTCACCGCGCTTTCTCGCAGCGAAGCGCGGACGCCTTCGCCTTCATCTCCTCGACGGCGAACAGCACGCGCTCGGGCGTGGCCGGCGCATCGAGGCCCGGACAGAGCCGATGATCGGCGATGCTGGCTACGGCGTCGGACAGGGCGTGAAGCACCGAGATCGCAAGCATCAAGGGCGGCTCGCCGACGGCTTTGGAGCGGCCAATCGTTGGTTCGCGATTGCCTCCGTCGTCGAAGAACTCGACATTGAAGATGCGCGGCCGATCCGAGGCGACGGGAATCTTGTAGGTCGAGGGCGCGTGGGTGCGCAGCCTGCCTTGCTCGTCGAACCACAGCTCTTCGGTCGTCAGCCAGCCCATGCCCTGCACAAAACCGCCTTCGATCTGGCCTCGATCGATGGCGGGATTGAGCGAGCTGCCGCAGTCATGCAGAATGTCCACGCGCTCGACCCGATATTCACCCGTGAGCGTGTCGATCGCGACCTCGCTCACCGCGGCGCCATAGGCGAAATAATAAAAAGGATGGCCGCGGCCGGCTTTTCGGTCCCAGTGAATTTTCGGCGTCTTGTAGAAGCCGGCCGCCGAAAGCTGGATGCGCGCCATATAGGCCGCGTGCACGAGCTCCTCGAAGGTCATGCTCTTGTTGCCGGAGCGCACAAGGCCCGCCTCGAACAGAATCTCGTCTGCCGGCACGCCCCATTCTTCGGCGAGAAATCCGACGAGGCGCGCCTTGATCATCCGCGCGGCCGATTGCGCCGCCATCCCGTTGAGGTCCGAGCCCGCGGAGGCCGCCGTCGCCGAAGTGTTCGGCACCTTGCCGGTCGTGGTCGCTGTGATTTTCACGCGATCGAGGCCGAGCTGGAACTCCTCGGCCACGACCTGGGCGACCTTCACATAAAGGCCCTGCCCCATCTCGGTTCCGCCATGGTTGAGATGGATCGAACCGTCCTTGTACACATGCACGAGTGCGCCCGCCTGGTTGAACCAGGTGGCGGTAAAGGAGATGCCGAATTTCACCGGAGTCAGCGCGATCCCGCGTTTGACGACCCGGCTTGCCTCGTTCGCTTCCCGGATTGCCTGGCGTCGCTCGCGATAGCGCGAGCTCGATTCCAGCCTCTCGACGATTTGAGCAATGATATTGTCGTCGATGCGCTGATGATAAGGCGTGATGTCGCGCCCGCCGAGCCCGTAGAAATTGCGCTTTCTCACGTCGAGCGGATCAAGCCCGGTGGCGAAGGCGATCTCCTCCATCAGCGCGTTCGGCCCCGAGCATTCCTTGCGGGCCGCCGAAGCCGCGAAAGGCCGTGTTCGAACAGGTATTGGTCTTGTAGGGCTGCGAAACGGCGCGGACGCTCGGGTAGAAATAACAATTGTCGGCATGGAAGAGCGCGCGATCGGTCACCGGGCCCGAAAGATCGGCCGAGTAGCCGCAGCGCGCGGCATAGACCATGTCCACGGCTTCGATGACGCCTTGCTCGTCGAAGCCCGACCTCATATTCGATCAGGAAATCGTGCCGCTTGCCGGTGATCGTCATGTCGTCGTCGCGATCGGGACGGCATTTCACGGCACGCCCGAGCTTCTTTGCCGCAAGCGCCGCGACGCAGGCGAAGAGATTGCCCTGTGTCTCCTTGCCGCCGAAGGCCCCGCCCATGCGGCGCACCTCGACGGTTACGGCATTCGACGCAATCGCGAGCACATGCGACACGATGTGCTGGATTTCGCTCGGATGCTGCGTCGACGAATGGACCGTCACGTCGTCGTCCTCGCCGGGGACCGCGAGCGCGACCTGCCCTTCGAGATAGAAATGCTCCTGGCCGCCGACACGCATCGAGCCCTTCAGCCGGCGCGGAGCCGATCGAAGCGCGGCCTCGACATCGCCGCGCTCGAGCTTCAACGGCTCGGTGACGAAGGGCGCCTGGGCGCGGCGAGCCTCATCGAGGGTGATCACGGGCGAAGATCCTCGTAGGCGATCCTGGCGGCGAGGCAAGCGCGCCTCGCGGCATCGCGCGTCTCGCCGATGACGACGAAGATCGGCTGACTATGGTAGGAGACGAGATCCGCCGCGAGCAGTGGCTCGTCATGCCGGCCCGTCGAGCTCACGTCATTCGCCCCTGGAATATCAGCGGCGGTCAGCACGGCGACGACGCCCGGCGAAGCCCGAACCGCATCGAGCTCGAGCGAAACGATTTTCGCGTGCGCACGCTCGGAAAGCCCGAGATAGGCGTGGAGGGTTCCTGCCGGCTCCGGCAGATCGTCCACGTAAGCCGCCTCGCCGGTCACATGCTTGCGCGCGGAATCATGAGGCAGCGGCTGGTGCATGCGGGTCTCGGCGAGCCGGCCTTTCGAACGGACGGGTTTGAGCGACGGCGGAGTCGACCGGCGAGGGCTGTCCCGGCTGCCGGTCGCGCGCCTTCCCTTTCGAAAGCGGCCTTTCGTCGGGCGCGGAGGAGCGATCGACCATCGTTCACATTCCTCGAGAGGCCGCCGCCCCGGCCGGCGCGTCTCTCACATGGGAGCGGGCGAGGCGTCCGGCAATGCGCGTCCGTGTGCTCGTGTCGCAGCTTTCGATAGCGAAGCGGCGCAGCAAGTTTTTTGCGCAGCTCATGCGATAGCGCGCCGAGGCGCGCCAATCGTCGATCGGCTGGAAGTCTTGTTCCAGCACGGCCGACGCTCGATCCGCCGCGGCCTCGTTCCAGAGCTCTCCGATCAAGGAGGTCTCCGCCCTCGAGGCTCGCTTCGGCGTCGCCGCCATGCCGCCATAGGCGAGGCGCGCTTCGGAGATACGGCCATCACCACCTCGCACGAGGTGGAAGGCGCCGCACACCGCGGAAATATCCTCGTCGAAGCGCTTGCTCACCTTCGACACGTGGAAGAGCGAAGCCGCGCCGAGTTTCGGCACGCTCACGGCTTCCACGAATTCGCCCGCCCGGCGATCCTGCTGCTTGTAGCCGAGGAAAAATTTCTCGAGCGGCAGTTCGCGACGCTCTTCTCCTTTTCGCAAGATCACGCTCGCGCCGAGCGCGATGAGCGCGGGCGGAAGGTCACCGATGGGCGAGCCGTTCGCGACGTTGCCGCCGATCGTTCCGGCATTTCGGATCTGCTCGCCGCCGAAGCGCCGCAACAATTCGCCAAGTTGGGGATGTAACCGCTCGAGCGGCGAGGCGGCGTCGCCAAGGCTCGTCATGGCGCCGAAGGTGAGGGCCTCGCTTCCCATCCGCCACTTCCTCCAGTGCCGCGATGCGGCCCGGATGGAGCACGGTTTCGAGCACCCGCATTTCCTTGGTGATCCAGAGGCCCACATCGGTTGCGCCGGCGAGGATCGTCGCATCGTGATTGCGGTCATAGATGGTCGCGAAATCATCGAGGCTCGCCGGCGCAATGAAGCGTCGCCCATCCTTGAGGATCTCCAACACGAGGTCGTCCTGCAGGCCGGCGAGACGTTCCGCCATTTCGGCTGCGTCGCCTTGCCAGGCCTTCCTCGCTTCGGCCCCGTTCCGGAACATGTCGGAGGCGGCCGCGATGATCGGCTGGTAACCGGTGCACCGGCACAGATTCCCGGCAAGCGCGTCCTCGATGCGTTCCTCGCTCGCCTCCTCCTCGTTGAGCCAGAGCGCGAAGAGCGACATGACGATGCCGGGTGTGCAGAAGCCGCATTGCGAACCGTGCCGATCGACCATCGCCTGTTGCACGGGATGCAATTTGCCATCGGCCTTGAGGTGCTCGATCGTGATCAGCCTTCGACCATCGAGCGCGGCGAGCGGTGCGATGCAGGCATTGATCGCGCGGTACTTCACCTCGGTTGCCGAGGAGACGGCCGACCACCACCGTGCAGGCTCCGCAATCGCCTTCGGCGCAGCCCTCCTTCGTGCCCGTGCGTCGTTCGTCGAGGCGCAGCCAGTCGAGAATCGTGAGCGTCGGGTCGAAGCCGGTGAGCTCGCGCAACTCCTCGCCGTGAATGAAACGCAACGTGCTTCGCGATCGGGTCATGCTGGCCGCCGGCTCACCTCTTCCGCGCAAGACCGCGTGAGAATGGATCGCTTGCGTCCGGCGATGTCGGCTTGCCTCCTCGCCACCGCTCAGCTCCCGCGATAGGTCGAATAGCCGTAAGGCGTGATGAGCAATGGCACATGGTAATGCGCCATTGCATCCGCGATGCCGAAGCGTATCGGCACCTCCTCGAGAAAGGCCGGGTCGGGAAGCGCAACACCGCTCTCGCGGAAGTAACGTCCTGCCTGGAAAGCGATTTCGTACTGGCCGATGCTCATCTGCGCCCCTTCGAGAAGAGGTTCGTCGCAGCGCCCGTCGGCATTGGTCACGGTGCGCTTGATCTCGCGCCGCCTGCGCTCGTCGTCGAGCCCATAAAGCACGATCTCCATGGCGGCCGCCGGCCGCCCGGCGCTCGTGTCGAGCACATGCGTCGTCAATCGTCCCTGGGCAGCGGGCGCTCGCGGCAAGGCGGACCTCCGAAGCCGGCGGGCGACTTGCGCCCCGCCGATGATTGGGCACAATAAGAGGAGACATCCAATCGGCGGGCTTGGCAAGGGGTTGCATCAAGGAGCTTTTTCGGCTCGCCGGGGTGTCGAAAAGGCCTTTCCGACCAAGTTTCCCCGATCGAGACCTTCCGACAAAAACCTTCGTGCACGAATGATGCCGAGCGAATCTTCCTATCCCCGCGACATGGTCGGCTACGGGCGCGAGCCGCCCCATGCGGGTTGGCCGAACAGCGCCCGCGTGGCCCTGCAATTCGTGATCAATTACGAGGAGGGTGGCGAGAGCAACATCCTCCATGGCGATGCGGCATCGGAAGCCTTTCTCTCGGAGATCGTCGGCGGGCAGCCCTGGCCGGGTCAGCGGCACATGAACATGGAATCGATCTACGAATACGGATCGCGCGCCGGGTTCTGGCGGCTGTGGCGCCTCTTTCAGGAACGCAAAGTCCCGGTCACCGTCTACGCGGTCGCGACCGCCATCGTCCGCAATCCCGAGGCTGTCGCGGCGATGAAGGAGGCTGGTTTCGAGATCGCGAGCCACGGTCTGAGATGGATCGACTACAGGAACATCGCCCTTGAAGATGAGCGAGCTCACATCGAGGAGGCGATCCGATTGCAGACGAAAGTCACCGGATCGCGCCCGCTCGGCTTTTATCAGGGACGATCCTCCAGCAACACGGTGCCAATCGCGATGGAGGAGCAAGGCTTCGTCTATCTCGCCGACAGTTATGCGGACGATCTGCCTTATTGGCTCCAAGGTCCGCATGGGCCTCAGCTCGCGGTGCCCTACACGCTCGATGCCAACGACATGCGCTTTGCGACGCCGCAAGGCTTCAACTCCGGCGATCAATTCTTCGCCTATCTCAAGGACAGCCTCGATTACCTGCACGCCGAAGGTGCCGAGCGTCCGAAGATGATGTCCGTCGGCCTTCATTGTCGGCTGGCCGGGCGGCCGGGACGCGCCGCCGCGCTCGCGCGCTTCGTCGATTATGCGCTCGCCAAGGGCGATGTCTGGCTGGCGCGCCGCATCGATATCGCGCGCCATTGGATCGCGCGGCACCCTCCGGCTGATGGGTACAAGCCGAGCCGGATGCCGCGCGCGCTGTTCCTCGAGCTTTTCGGCCATGTTTTCGAGCATGCGCCTGAGATCGCGGAGGCCGCGCATCGGGCAGGGCTTTCGCCGCGCCATGACGACGCGCAAGGGCTCGCGCAAGCGATGGTCGCGGCCTTGCGGACGCTTCCTCGCGAGGACCAGCTCGCCTTGGTCAGGGCGCACCCCGATCTCGCGGGTCGTCTCGCGCTCGCGGGCGAGGTCACGGCGGCTTCGGCAGCGGAGCAAGCCTCGGCGGGGCTCGATCGTCTGACGGCCCATGAGCTCGCAGCGCTCACGCGCATGAACGAAGCCTACAAGGCTCGTTTCGGCTTTCCCTTCATCCTCGCCGTCAAAGGGCGCACGAAGGACGAGGTGATCGACGTGATGCGGGCGCGGCTCGGCGCGGATGCGGAGGCGGAATTCGAGACGGCGCTTCGTGAGATCGAGCGCATCGCGGCGCTCCGGATCAAGGACCGCCTGTCGTGAAAAGCAATTTTCCGCGGCTCGGGGAGCGCGTCATGCGCCGCCTCGACGAACTCGCGGCCGATACCGACGAGCCGGGACGGATCACCCGCCTGTTTCTCTCGCCCGCGCATAAGCTTGCCATGGCGCGCGTGCGCGGTTTCATGGAAGAGGCAGGCCTCGCGACGGTGGAGGACGACATCGGCAATGTGGTCGGACGCCTCGAGAGCGCGGTCCCGGGCGCGCCGACCTTCATCCTCGGCTCGCATATCGACAGCGTGCGCGATGCCGGCCGCTATGACGGTGGATTCGGCGTGCTCTCCGCGATCGAAGTGGTGGAGGAACTGCGACGGCTCGGCGTCGCGCTTGCCTTCTCGCTCGAGGTGGTCGCCTTCGGCGATGAGGAGGGCGTGCGCTTTCCGACCACGCTTTCGGGCTCGCTTGCGCTCGCCGGCACCTTCGTGCCCGAGAGCCTTGCGGCGCGGGACGCGAACGGCGTGTCGCTCGCCGAGGCGCTGCGCGGCTTCGGCTGCGACCCCGATGCCATCTCGGGGATCGCGCGCGATCCACGTCAGGTCTGCGGCTATCTCGAAAGCCATATCGAGCAGGGACCGGTGCTCGAGGCCGAGAACCTGGCGCTCGGCGTCGTCAGCGCCATCGCCGGCATGTGCCGCTTCAACGTCACGGTCGAGGGGGAGGCGGGGCACGCCGGCACGGTACCCATGGAGAAACGCAAGGACGCGCTCGCCGCGGCCGCCGCCATGATCGCCGCCGTCGAGGACGAGGCCCGACGCACGCGCGACGTGGTCGCGACCGTCGGCGTGATCGAGGCCTTCCCGGGTGCGATCAACGTGATCCCCGCCAAGGCCATCTTCAGTGTCGACCTGCGGGCGCCCGAGGACGAATTGAAGCATCGGGCCAGGGCGACGATCGAGGCCCGCTTGCGCGTCGTCGCGGGAGAACGTGGACTTGGCCTCGCCTTCACCCCGCTCGACGAGGCACAGGCAACCTCTTGCGATCCGACCTTGATGACGGAGCTGTCGGAGGCGCTTGCGCGCCGAGGTCATCGCGTCTTTGCGCTTCCGAGCGGGGCGGGCCACGACGCCATGGCCATGGCGCGGCTTTGCCCGGTCGTCATGCTCTTCCTTCGCTGCGCGGGCGGAATCAGCCACAATCCGGCGGAAAGGATCACGGTGGAAGACGCCCAAGCCGCGATCGAGGTGATGCTGGATTTCCTCCTGCACTACCGTCCGCCGAAGCGATACGAGCACGAGGCCTGCCCCGGGACGAGGAGGACATCATGACCGCCGTCGCCTGGGATTGGGCGAATTTCGCCGTCCGCTGGCTGCATGTGATCACGGCGATCGCCTGGATCGGCGAGTCCTTCTATTTCATCGCGCTCGATCTCGGCTTGCGCAGGCCGCCCAGCTTGCCGCAAGGCGTGAGCGGGGAGGCCTGGCAGGTGCATGGCGGGGGTTTCTACCATCTGCAGAAATACAACGTCGCGCCCGCTGCGATGCCGCAGGAGCTGCATTGGTTCAAATGGGAATCCTATTGGACCTGGATCTCCGGCTTGGCTCTTTTGTGCATCCTCTATTACGCCGATCCGGAGCTTTATCTCATCGATCGCCACGTGCTCGACCTGCCGGCTTGGGGGGCGATCGCGATCGGTATCGGGGTGCTGGTCGCGGGATGGCTCGTCTATGACGGGCTGTGCCGCTCGCCTTTGGCTCGCGACGAAACCAGGCTCGCCATCGCGGTTTTCGTCTTCCTCGTCGCCCTGGCTTACGGTCTCACCTTCGTGTTCTCCGGGCGGGGCGTCTTCATTCATGTCGGGGCGGTGATCGGCACGATGATGACCGGCTCGGTCGCCATGGTGATCATCCCCAATCAGAGGAAGGTCGTGGCGGCGCTCAAGGCCGGCGAGACGCCCGACCCGCGCCTCGGCCGCGAGGCCAAGACGCGCTCGACGCACAATAATTACCTCACACTTCCCGTCCTATTCCTGATGCTCTCGAACCACTATCCGCTCGCCTTTTCGAGTCGCTGGAATTTCGTCATCATCGGGCTCGTCATCGTCATCGGTGTCGCAATCCGGCATTTCTTCAACATCATGCACGCCCATGGCCCGAAGCTGTGGTGGACCTGGGGTGTCGCGGCCGCCTCCTTCCTCGTCGCGGCGTGGCTGTCGACCATTCCGGACATGCGCCGGGATCTCGCGACGACGGCGGTGCCGGTGAAGCTTGCCGCGGCCATCGCACGCCCGAGCTTCGCCGAGGTGCGCGATATCGTCATCGGCCGCTGCAGCCTCTGCCATTCGCAGGAGCCGGTCAGGGAGGGACTCGCGGTCGCGCCCAAGGGCGTGCGCCTCGACACGGATGAGGAGATCGCCGCCCATGCGCGCGACATCTATCTCCAGGCCGGGCTCGGGCGCGCGATGCCTCCGGGAAATATCACGGAGATCACCGCGGATGAGCGTGCCAAGCTCGCTACCTGGGCGATGGGCGGAAGGGACCCTTGAACATCCTTTCGATCCAGTCGCATGTCGGCTACGGCCATGTGGGAAATTCGGCCGCCGTCTTCGCCATGCAGCGGCTCGGCATCGAGGTCTGGCCGGTCAACACCGTCAGCTTCTCGAATCATCCCGGATATGGCGGCTTCACCGGGCGTGTGATCGAGGCGGGGGAGGTCGCGAGCCTCATTGATGGCATCGCGAAGCTCGGCGCGTTCGCGCGTTGCGACGGCGTGCTTTCCGGCTATCTCGGCGCGCCCGAGACGGGCGCCGTCGTGCTCGCTGCCGTCGAGGCCGTGCGCAAGGCCAATCCGGCAGCTCTCTTTTGCTGCGATCCGGTCATCGGCGACGCCGGCCCCGGGCTTTACGTGCGCGCGGGCCTGCCCGAATTCATGCGCGACCGCGCCGTTCCGGTGGCCGACATCATGACGCCGAACCAGTTCGAGCTCGCCTATCTCACCGGCCGCGACGCGTCGACTTGCGAAGATCTCATCTCGGCGCTCGAGCGATTGCATTCGCGCGGTCCGAAGATCGTCCTGGTCACGTCCGTGATCACGGCCACGACGCCCACAGGCTCGATCGATCTCGTCGCGTCCGACGGGCACGAGGTCCATCTCGTGCGAACACCTCGCTTCAGCCGGGAATTCAATGGGGCCGGTGACGCGATGGCGGCGCTCTTTCTCGTGCATTATCTGCGAGCGCGCTCGGTGCCCGATGCGCTCGCGGCTTCCGCGACGTCGGTCTTCGGCGTCCTGAAGCGCACGGCGGAAGTGGGCTCGCGCGAGCTTCTTCTCGTCGAGGCGCAAGAAGAGCTCGTCGCGCCGACCGAGCGCTTTCACGTCGAGAGCCTCGGCTCCCTGAACTTGCGAGGCCATCATGGCGGTTGAACTTCCTTCTTCGCTTGTGCTGCTCGGTGCCGGCAAGATGGGCCAGGCGATGCTCTCGGGCTGGCTGGCGCTCGGGCTCGACGCTTCGCGCGTCACCGCGATCGATCCCCATCTCGACGAAGATTCGCGGGCGCTTCTCGCTGGAAAGGGCGTACGTCCTCGTGGAGGGCCCTGCGGGGCTCGCCGCTCCCGAGGCGCTCGTGCTCGCGATCAAGCCTCAGACCCTGGAGAGCGCGGCACCAGGCGCGCGCGGCTTGATCGGCGAGCACACTGTCGTCTTGTCGATCCTCGCCGGAAAGCGCATTTCCGACCTTGCTTCGCGGCTTGGCGGGTCCGCAAGCATCGTGCGCGCCATGCCCAATACGCCGGCGGCGGTCGCGCGCGGGATCAGCGCGGCGGTCGCGGCGCCTGGCGTGACGGCGCGACATCGAGCCCTGGCGAATGCGCTTTTGAGCTGCATCGGCCGGGTCGAATGGGTCGAGGACGAGGCGCTGATCGACGCGGTGACCGCGGTATCGGGATCCGGCCCGGCCTATGTGTTCTTGCTCGTCGAATGCCTCGCGGAAGCGGGCGCGAAGGCCGGCTTGCCGCCGGACCTCGCCATGCGGCTTGCGCGCGCGACGGTCGAAGGAGCCGGCGAGTTGCTGTTTCGCGACGAAGGCACGGATGCCGCGACGCTGCGCCGAAACGTCACCTCGCCCGGAGGCACCACCGCCGCCGCGCTCGAAGTGTTGATGGCGAAAGAGGGCCTGGCTCCCCTCATGGAGCGAGCCGTCGCCGCGGCCGCGCGCCGCGCGCAAGAGCTTGCGGGGTGATTGCAATTAATTGCAATGTTGAGGAGTTATTGTACTCATGTCATCACGGCCGGTACGACGCTTGTGCTCCACATCCGCGATCATGAAACGAGTAGGATCGTGCGCGAGCTGGCGGCGCGAAAGGGCGTCAGCCTGACCGAAGCCGTGAAGCTCGCAGCGTCGAATGAATTGAACCGAATGGATGAACAGATCCCGCTGTGGGGCCGTTTGGCCCAAATCCGTGCTGAGATCCGCGCATGGCCGGATACTGGGCGCTCCGCTGACAAAGCATTCTATGACGAGCTCAGCGGCGAACACGAGTGATGTCTATCGACGCGAGCGCGATGGTCGCCATCTTGACCGAAGGGGGCGCGACGCGGCTGGCCACTGCAAGCCAAAAGCTAACGAACACCCTGGCGGTCTTCGAGGCGGTCGCTGCGATATTTCGCAAGAAGAGAACGACGATCGAGCGGGCGGAAGCGCAGGTTCTTGCATTCCTGAAAGAGGCTGGCGTCGATGTTGTAGCAGTCGATCAGAGGGATACAGCTTTGGCGCTCCAGGCCTATGCACTGTATGGGCGCCATCGTTACCCCGAGGACCAACGCAACAAGGCACTAAATCTTGCCGATTGCTATCACTATGCAACCGCCAAGACGGACCGTCAGCCGATCTTGACCAAGGATGATGCCATGGCCGAAACCGAGTTACCCGTTTGCCGTTAGCGGCCGGTGCTTGGAAATTCACCTTTCCTCCCGGCGAAAACGTCCGCGCAGCTCCCGGTAGAAGGGGACGGGGAGTTCATGACCGAAGCCTGCCTTCACGCGGTGATCCAATTCGTCGAGGACCACGGTGGTCACGGTCGGCAGGTCGAGGCGCTTGGCCTCGGACAAGGCGATCCAGACGAGCTCGACGAATTCCGCTTCCGGTCCGATCACGCCGGAGCTGCGGTGTGAGATCATCTTGGCGTCGGCGACGAAAAAGAACGTATCGAAGCGTCTCGGCCGCCTCGGCGGCGTGATCGCATGGGCGACGAAGCTGAGCTTCGCAAGATCGGGCGCAAAGCCATGGGCGGCGTAATCGCGCCAGACCCCTTGTGGAATTTTGTTCTCGTCGAGCTTCGCCGGGGTGCCGAGCACCAGCCCCGTCTCCTCGAAGGTTTCCCGTATGGCCGCGAGCGCGAGGGCTCGCGCCGTCGTCGCCCCGCGATTCGGCAGATGCGCCAAGAGGCGCTGTTCGACCGCTGCGTGGAGCGGGGAAGCGACCCGCATGCGCCGATCGACGGGGTCGAGGCGCCCGCCGGGAAAAACGAATTTTCCCGGCATGAATTTATGCGCCGGGTTGCGGCGGCCCATCAGCACGGTCGGCTCCGAGCCGGAATGGTCCAGAATGATCAAGGTCGCCGCGTGCCTGGGCCTCTGATTGGGGGAACTGCGGTCGCGATTATGCTCGGCCGCGATCAAGCGGTCGGTAAAGCTCGATTTTACATCGGTCATGAGGAACTCGCTTCCGCCACCTCGGCGCGGGCGCGACCGCGCCTCATTCACGCTCGAGCGGATGGGGAGCACCAAATCCGTGCATGCGCAAGGCCCATTGAAGGGCGATGATCGCGCCTTTCACCGGCTGCAAGAGCAAAAGCGCCAGAATGAACGTGATGGATGGCCAAATCAGCACCTGCGCCCACATCGGCAACGCGCCGAAAGCTTCGAAAGCGAGCATCGCGCCGACCACCACATGGCCGACGATCAAGATCACGAGATAGGCGGGCAGGTCATCGGCGCGGTGCAGGTCGAGTGGCTCGCCGCATCGATCGCAGCGGGGGGCGGCCTTCAGGTAGTGGGCGAACATCTTGCCGACGCCGCAATGGGGACAACGTCCCGCAAGACCGCGTCGGATCGCGCTCGCGACATCGCGGGAGGGTGCCTCGCGCGAGGCTTGATCGATCATGTTCGCCACCAAGGCAAAATGCGATGCCGGGCGGCGGACCGCAAGCCGTTTCGGGAAACGCGGGGCTTGATGCGGCGTCTCTCGGCACCCGCGCTCGGGTGCGGCGGGGAAAACGACGTCGCAATTTCGTCGCCTTCCTCCTCGAAATTGGATATGTGGATGATCGTCAAGGTAACGGCGCGGAAGAACTCGATCGTGATCAGGATTTTGACGGCTTCATTTCTCTGCCTCGCCCTTTCTCCGGTGCATTTCGCTCGAGCCGGGGATGCCTCCTCGCAGAATTCGCTTTTCCTGCCGTCGGGCAAATCCGAGGTTGAGCAAGTGTTGGAAGCCAAGAAGAACGCGCGCTGTGTCGCGCTTTATGGGCCAGGCTACAGCGCGATCGCCAACACCGATACTTGCATCAGGATCGGAGGACGCGTCGGCGTGACCATCGGCGGTTCTTCGAAGCAAAATCGCTTGATCGTGCCTTCGCAGGGGATCGGTGCTCCTCCCCCGACACTCGGCGGACCCGCGGTCACGGTCGTTCGCCAGCCGAAAACGGGCTCCGCCACCAGCGCGGATGTGTATGTCGACACGCGGACGCAGACGGAGATCGGTGAAATCGGCACGCATGTGAGCGTGGGCGCGGTGAGAGCGACCGGCGCGTTCGTCGGGCCCGATTACGTCCACTGAACATCGGCGCAGCGGGCGAGAGACTTGCCGCCTATTCGTTCGTCCAACGTGGTTCGCGCTTGCCGATGAACGCGTCCATGCCTTCTTGCGCGTCCGGCGCCAGCATGTTCTCGACCATGACCTTCGAGGCATAGGCATAAGCCTCGTGGAGCGGCATTTCGAGCTGCCGATAAAAGGCTTGCTTGCCGATCCGCACGATGGCCCGAGGTTTCGTCGCGATGCGGCGCGCGAGCGCAAGCGCCCCCTCGAGCGCCTCGCCTTCTTCTGCCAGGCGATTGACGAGGCCGATGCGCATGGCTTCCCGCGCCGAGATCATCTCGCCGGTGACGAGCATCTCCATCGCATGCTTGCGCGAAACATTGCGCGACAGCGCGACCATCGGCGTCGAGCAGAAGAGGCCGATATTCACGCCCGGCGTCGCAAAACGGGCGGATGGCGCCGCGATCGCAAGATCGCAACTCGCGACGAGCTGGCAGCCGGCCGCGGTCGCCACGCCGTCGACGGCGGCGATCGCCGGAACCGGCAAATGCACGATGCTCTGCATCAGCCTCGCGGAGTGCGCGAACACCTCCTCGAAATAACGCCGCCCTCCATCGGCATCGCGACGCCGCCTCGTCATTTCCTTGAGGTCGTGGCCGGCGCAGAAGACGGGACCTTTCGCGGCGAGGATCAGCGCCCGGACCGTGTTGTCCGCCGCGATCTCGTCGAGGCTCGCCCGAAGTGCCGCCGTCATCCTTTCGGAAAGGCTGTTGCGCGAAGCTTGATGATCGAGCGTCAGGATCGCGATCGGACCTTCGTCGCGACGAGACAGGGGAGGCGAGGCTTCGATTTCCGCAAGCGCCGTCGCCGCGGTTCTTGCCTTCGCCGATGCGCCAGCTTTCACGAGCTTTTCCTTCATTGCCGCACGAAGGGTCGACCCGCCCCGGGTCGAGCTAATGTTGCCTCGCTTGACCTTTGCCGCAAGGGCCGAGGACATTAAGGAACGTCGGAGACCTCAACCTCCCATGATGACGCTCGCCGAAATCCGGGCCTTTCTCGATCGGGAGTTTCCGCAACTTCAAGCCGAGGGGCGCTACACCGTCGAGGAATTGCGTCCGCGCGGTGCGAGATTGCGCGCCGCCTACCATGAGAACCAGACGCGGCCCGGCGGCACGATCTCGGGGCCGACGATGATGGCGCTTGCCGATGTCTCGCTTTATGTCGCGGTGCTCGCCTCGATCGGCCCCGTGGCGCTCGCCGTCACGACCAATCTCAACATCAACTTCCTGCGCAGGCCCGCTCCGCGCGATCTCATCTCCGAATGCAGCCTCCTGAAACTGGGAAATCGCCTCGCGGTGGGTGAGGTCACTATTTTTTCCGAAGGTGAGGAGGCACCGGTCGCCCATGTGACGGGAACCTATTCCATTCCTCCAAGGTGAGAAAACTTACGGTATCATGTTACCTCGCTGACGATAGTATTGAGATTTAATGATTTTTAATCCTGCGCAGCACGCCGCCAACACGCAATTGCGTTTGACATCGCGCTTCGCCGTCCTTACTGAGCTTCACGTCCGACCTTGCCGGACGGCCTTCGGCTGAATGGAAGTTCGCGCAGAATTCCCGCGTTCGAGAAGATCATGACAGAGCTGACGCATGCGACCCGCTCGGTGAAACCCGCCGAGGTCGAAAAGAAATGGATTTTGATCGACGCGAGCGGGCTCGTCGTCGGTCGTTTGGCCTCGCTCGTGGCGATGCGGCTGCGCGGCAAGCACAAGGCGAGCTACACGCCCCATGTCGATTGCGGCGACAATGTCATCGTGGTCAACGCCGACAAGGTGGTCCTGACAGGGCGCAAGCGCGATCAGAAAGTGTATTACCACCACACCGGCTACCCCGGAGGCATCAAGGAGCGGACCGCGAAATCCATTCTCGAGGGCCGTTTTCCGGAACGCGTCGTCGAAAAAGCGGTCGAGCGCATGTTGCCGCGCGGCCCTCTGGCGCGCCGGCAACTCGGCAATTTGCGCGTCTATAAGGGCAAGGAGCACCCCCATGAGGCGCAACAGCCGGTGAGCCTGGATATCGGCGCGCTGAACCGCAAGAACGCAAGGAGCGCTTGAGCATGGCCGAAGTTCTTCAGTCCCTGGGTGAGCTCGGCGATGCCGTGCAGCCGGCGACCCCCGAGGCGCCGGTCTATGTGCAGAAGCTCGACAAGCAGGGTCGTGCCTATGCCACCGGCAAGCGCAAGAACGCGGTCGCGCGCGTCTGGATCAAGCCGGGTCCCGGGCGCATCGTGGTGAACGACAAGCCCGTCGAGGAATATTTCGCGCGGCCGGTGCTGCGCATGATCTTGCGTCAGCCGCTCATCGTTGCGGACCGCGCGACGCAATACGATGTCACGATTACTTGCGCCGGGGGTGGTCTCTCGGGCCAGGCGGGTGCAGTGCGTCATGGGCTTGCCAAGGCACTCACGCATTTCGAGCCGGAACTGCGGAGCGTCCTGAAGCGGATCGGCTTTCTCACGCGCGATTCGCGTGTCGTCGAGCGCAAGAAATACGGCCGCGCGAAGGCACGCCGCCGCTTCCAATTCTCCAAGCGCTGATCGCGCCCGCTCGGTCAGCACATCCGATCTGCAAAAGGCGGGCCTCGGCCCGCCTTTTTCTTTATCCAACGCTTGCGCGCAGCTGATGTCTCCAACCGAAGGCGTTGCCCCCGCCTTCCCCGCAAGGACCAACGACCATGCTCGACACCACCATCTCGAAGTCGGGTTCGCAAAACACGAAGCCCGCGAAGATATTCATCGACGGTGAGGCGGGCACGACGGGCCTGCAGATTCGCGAACGGCTTTCGCAGCGCCGCGATGTCGAGCTCCTCTCGATCGATCAGGCGAGCCGCAAGGAGGCTCTCGCCAAGCGCGACATATTGGCGAAGGCCGATCTCGCCATCCTCTGCCTGCCCGACGATGCAGCGCGAGAGAGCGTCGCCTTGATCGATACGATGGGAGAAAAGGCGCCGCGCGTCATCGACGCCTCGACCGCGCATCGCGCGGCACCCGGATGGGTCTTCGGCTTTCCCGAAATGGTCAAGGGACAGGCCGAGGCCATCAGGCAGGCTCGCAGGGTCTCCAATCCCGGTTGCTATCCCACCGGCGCCATAGCGCTCATCCGTCCCCTCGTCGATGCGGGCCTGATCCCGGCCGACCATGGCGTCACCATCAACGCGGTCAGCGGCTATTCCGGAGGCGGCAAGGCGATGATCGCGGCTCACGAGGATGGAAAAGCGCCTTCCTTCGAGCTCTACGGGTTGGACTTCCAGCATAAGCACATGCCCGAAATCGAGGCGTACAGCGGCTTGCGGCGCCGGCCGATCTTCATCCCGGCGGTGGGCAATTTCCGGCAGGGAATGCTGGTCAGCGTGCCCCTGCATCTCGACCTTCTTCCCGGCAAGCCGTCGTCCGCCGATCTCGAAGCCGCCTTGCGCGCCCATTACGGGGAGGGTGGCGCGGTCCGCGTGGTGCCTTTGGACCCACCGAACACGATCGATAGGCTCGAGGCGGAGAGCCTGAACGGGACGAATCTTCTCGAGATTCGTGTCGCGGGAAGCAACAAGAATCCATTCGCGCTTCTGATCGCCAAGCTCGACAACCTCGGCAAAGGTGCCTCCGGCGCCGCGGTGCAATCGATGGAACTGATGCTGGGTCTTGCCTGAGCGGGGCCGGGGGCCGTCGGCCGAGCGCAATCAGCCCCATTAACCTTCCCTTGTGTACGAAGCGCCGTGATGGCAGGTTCACGGCCGATGGCGAAGCGCAGCGAGGGAAAACTGTCCCGGTGAGGCCGGATGCCTCCCGGCATGGAAAATTGGGATTTGGCCGCGCAACCGGCCGAATGGCGATCGCACTCCTGGTTTGCGCTGTTTTCGCCGCATCTTCGATGCAAGCGCGCGCGGGAACGTCTTGCCCCTCCGTCCCCGCACCCATCCGCGACATCGATGCCGTCGATTATCATGTTGGAGACGCGGGCGTCTTGATCGATCCGGCCCTGCGTTCCCAAAACGACGCAGCCATGGAGCCCGCGCGGACATTCGTGCGGCTCGTGAGCGCGAGCGCGGATCATTTCGTCGCGGAGGGCAAGTCTCCGGCGGGCCTTTGCGCGCTCGCCAACCTGCGTCTGTGGGCCGAAGGCGAGGCGCTTCTCGGCACGATGGCAAATATGCAAGCCGAGCGCGAGCGCGCCGGGCTCTTGAGCGGCCTCGCCTTCGCTTATCTCAAGACCAAGGACCTGGCCTCGAGCTCGGATCGCGCCATGATCGAGCCTTGGCTCGACAAGCTCGCCCGCGGTGTCGAGTTCGAGCTTCGGCGATCCCGCGCGCCCGGCAAACCGAAGGCTCGCGCTCGTCGCTCTTGCAACCGTGGCGGTCGGTGCCGCGACCAGAAATGGCGATCATTGGCGGTTCGGCGAAGAGGCCTATGACCAGTCCCTTGCCGCGATCACCCCGGAAGGCGTGCTCGAGATCGAGATGAGGGGCGGCGAACGCGCGCTCTTCGATCAGGATTTCGCGCTCGGCGCCCTGGTGATGACGGCGGAACTCGCGGCCAATCAGGCGGGGGAAGACTGGTACGAGCGCCGAGACGGAGCGATCCACCGCCTCGCCAATCGGGTGCTCGACGGCCTGCGCGATCCGGCGTGGTTTTCGGCGCAGACCGGCAAGGAGCAGCTCCTGCCGAGCGGTCGGGATCTCGCCTGGATCGCGTTCTACGCGAGGCGTTTCCCCGAGCGGTTTGCCGGACGCGTGCCGGACGGAGCGATTTTCCAATCGCCGCGTCTCGGTGGCGATCTCGCCGTGCTCGCGGAGAAATGGGTGAAGTGATCGCTCGCGATTGCGAAGCGGCTATGCAGGTCGCACTATAGGCAGCTCCGCCGGGCGAACCGACTCTTGCGTCGTGCCACGCTTTGCATCCCGACATGGCGCGTTCTTGCGCATTGCGCTATCGAGAGACGTTCGCGCTCAAAGCCCCGAGGCCGCCATGCTCTCGAACACCAAGCCCTTCCTCGATTTCGCGTCTCGGCGAGACGGCGGACATGCTGCGCGAGACGGTCGCCTCCTTCGCGCAAGCCGAGATCGCGCCGCGCGCCGATGAGATCGATCGCAGCAACCATTTCCCGCGTGACCTTTGGCCAAGGCTCGGTGAGCTCGGGCTCCACGGGATCACGGTCGAGGAAGAATATGGCGGCTCGGGCCTCGGCTATCTCGAGCATTGCGTCGCGATGGAGGAGATCTCGCGCGCTTCGGCCTCGGTCGGCCTCTCCTACGGCGCGCATTCAAATCTGTGCATCAATCAGATCAGGCGAAACGGCTCCGACGCGCAGAAGCGGAAATACCTGCCGAAACTGATTTCCGGCGAGCATGTGGGCGCGCTCGCCATGTCGGAGCCGGGTTCGGGCTCGGACGTCGTGTCGATGAAGACGCGCGCCGAAAGGCTGGGCGACCGCTATCTCCTCAACGGCTCCAAATTCTGGATCACCAATGGTCCGGTCGCCGAGACGCTCGTCGTCTATGCCAAGACCGATCCGAACGCGGGCGCGCGCGGCATCACCGCCTTCCTGGTCGAGAAGGGAATGAAGGGGTTCACCACCGCTCAGAAGCTCGACAAGCTCGGCATGCGCGGCTCCGATACCGGCGAGCTCGTGTTCCAGGATTGCGAGGTGCCGGAGGAGAATGTGCTGGGCGAGGTCGGCCGCGGCGTGAATGTCTTGATGTCGGGCCTCGATTACGAGCGCGCCGTGCTCGCCGCCGGGCCTCTCGGCATCATGCAAGCCGCGCTCGACGTGGTGATGCCCTATGTCCATGAGCGCAAGCAATTCGGCCAGCCGATCGGCGAGTTCCAGCTCGTGCAGGGCAAGCTCGCGGACATGTATGTGAGCATGAACGCGGCGCGCGCCTATGTTTACGCGGTCGCAAAGGCTTGCGACCGCGGAGAGACCACCCGCGAGGATGCTGCCGGCGCGATCCTTTTTTCGGCCGAGAAGGCGACCGCGGTGGCGCTCGACGCCATCCAGCTTCTCGGCGGAAACGGCTATATCAACGACTTTCCGACCGGTCGCCTCTTGCGTGACGCGAAGCTCTACGAGATCGGGGCGGGGACGAGCGAGATCAGGCGCATGCTGATCGGCCGGGAGCTATTTGCGAAATGGGAGTGAGGAGCCATGGTTTGCGCCGTGGCGGCCGCGCTCGACGGCCTTGACCGGAGCTGAATCCGGGAGGCTTTTCGTGCGAATGGACATGCGCGCGGATGAGCAAGACGCCTCGCTGTGATACGAGCTCCGTCGCCGCCTGGCTCGCCGATGGCGCGCGCTCGGCGCAAACCTCCGATCAGGTGCTGACCGAGCTTTGCGAGCGGCTTTCGAGTTGCGGTCTTCCCTTGTGGCGCGTGGCGGTATTCGTGCACACCTTGCATCCGCACATCATGGCCCGGCGCTTTCTGTGGCGGCCGGGCAAGGCGACCACCATCGCGGAGGCTTCACTTCGAGCGAGAGGAGAGCGAGGAGTTCAAGCAAAGCCCGGTGGTGCGCATCTACAAGACGGGAGTTCCCATTCGCCGGCGCCTTGCCGAGCCCGATTGCCCGATCGATTTCGCGATCCTCGAGGAATTGCTCGGCGAAGGCGTGACGGATTATTTCGCGACGCCGCTCCTGTTCACCAATGGCGAGATCCACGCCGCCACCTGGACCACGCGAGCGGATGGCGGGTTCACCGAGGCTCAGATCGCCGGGATCGACGCCATCGTCGCTCCGCTCGCGCGCGTGGCCGAGGTGCGGGCGCTCAGACGAACCGCGGTCAATCTGCTCGACGCCTATGTGGGCCGTGCGGCGGGGGAACGCATTCTCGCGGGTCGGATCAGGCGCGGCGACACGGAGGCCATCCACGCGGCGATCTGGCTTTCCGATATGCGCGGCTTCACCGCCCTTGCCGACAGCATGCCTCCTCGCTCGCTCATCTCGCTGCTCAACCGCTTCTTCGATTGCCAGGTGCCGGCGATCCTGGACCACGGCGGCGAGGTGCTGAAATTCATGGGCGACGGTCTCCTCGGAATCTTCCCGATTGCAAGCGAGGTCGAGGCGGGCGAGGTTTGCGAGCGAGCTCTGCAAGCGGCGAGGGAAGCGCAAGCGAGGATCCTCGCGATGCGAAAGGAAGGCCGGGACGGGCACGAAGCCGACATCCGGTTCGGATTGGCCTTGCATGTGGGCGAGGCGCTCTACGGCAACATCGGCGGGGGAGGGCGCCTTGATTTCACTTGCATCGGTCCTGCCGTGAACATGGCGGCGCGACTCGAGAAGCTCGCGGGTCGGCTCGGGCGCATGGTGGTGGGCTCGCGCCAATTCGCGCGACATTTGCCGCGGGACTTCGTGCCGCTCGGAAATTATGCGCTGCAGGGATTTCGCGCCGAGGTTCCGGTCTTCGGATTGGCGAGCGAGGGCGCGGGCTGAAAGCTCTCGAAGAGTTGAAGCCGGATAGGTTCCGTCATAGGCGTCGAGGGTCAAGCTTTCATGCCAGAGTCGCTTCCACCTTCTCAATCGCCGAACGGGAATGAACATGACGCTCAAGATTTGGGGCCGCCTCACCTCCATCAACGTGCAAAAGGCGATGCTGTGCGTCGAGGAGCTCGACCTGCCTCATGAGCGTATCGACGCGGGGCTTGCCTTCGGGATCGTGGACACGCCTGAATTTCGCGCCAAGAATCCCAACGGCCTCGTGCCGGTGATGGAGGACGACGATTTCGTGCTCTGGGAATCGAACGCCATCCTGCGTTATCTCGCGGCAAAGCACGCGCCGGGCTCGCTCTGGCCGACCGATCTTCGGCAGCGTGCCGACGCCGATCGCTGGATGGATTGGCAAACGACGACTTTTCAACCCGCGATGGGGCCGGCCTTCATGCATCTTGTCCGCCTGCCTCCGGAGAAACGCGACCCGAGCGCGGTCGAGCCGTCGCGGCAAAAGACGGAAGAATGCGTCGCGATCATGGAAAGCGTGCTCGCGAAGAAGCGCTTCATCGCCGGTGACGGGATGACGGTCGGCGACATCGCGCTCGCGTCCGGCCATTCATCGTTGGCTCAACCTGCCGCTCGAACGCAAGGCAAGCCCGCATGTCGAGCGCTGGTATGGCGAGATCATGCGACGTCCTCGCGCCGGCAACGCTCTCATATTGCCGGTGGTTTGAGGCGCATCTTCTGAACGGGAAGCAGCGCGAGCGTGAGAAGCAAAAAACGAAAGCTGTTTTGCGATGAGCCTGCCTCGCGATATCGAGCTTGCTGGATATCCGGGTGAAGCCCACTTGCAGGTGAAGCCCACTTGCAGGTGAAGCCAACTTGGCCGAATCCCGGTACCGAGGCTGCCATGACGCGCCGTATGCTCGTTCTCCTGACGGCAATCGCATTTTTGGGATCGGTTTCGAGCGCGGGCGCCTTTCCCAAACATCCGATCACCGAGTGGATCCGCGATCTCTATACCGCGCAAGCGTCGCGCATAGCTCAATCGGAATCCCTGGAGGACGCCGATTTCGTGGCGCTCTTCACGCCGGAGGTGGTCGAGCTTTGGCGGGCAGCGCATCGAGGTCCAGAAGCGAGCTTGCCGGCGGAGCAGGAGCTCGATCCCTTCTTCGGCTGGCGCGTGCCTCGAGGCGCGAAGGTGAGTTTCACCGCGGTGTCGAAAGTGCTCGGCACGACAGACGCGCCGACACTCCTGATCGACGTGGTGGTTTCGGGAGCACCGCGCCGTATCGTCCTGGATGCGATCGACGATGAGGGAAGCTGGCGCATCGCCAACATCACCTATGACGAGGGAGAGGATTTCGCGGGCTTCGAGAGGAGGCTCGCGCAGCCTTGAGAGCGGGCGGCAGGGTTAACGCCAAGCTTCACAAAATGGTCGAAGCTTAGCCATTTGTTGAGCATGGCTTGAGCTGAATGGCGCCCCATCAATCCCGTTAAGCTCCGAGCAAGCATGGCCCCGCTATTCTCGATGAAGCGATCGGGATGAACCGATCGGCGTTCCGCGACGACCAAGGGATATCGGCATCATCCCTTCTCGTGGAACACGGCCATGACCCTGCAAGCGAAACCTGCGGCGATGACGAACACAAAGATGACCCGCTCCGAGAAGATCGTCACCGGCCTCGCCGTCGCCGTGCTGGTCGCGGGCTTCGCGACGGGCGTGTTCGCAAGGCCCATCAACGTGACGCCCGCATGCTCCGGGATCGGCGGCACATGTGATTTCTATCGAAACACATCGCGACCGGTGAATTGGCGCGGCGAGGTCGCTCGGTACCTGGCCGGCCGTCGAAGTTTCGCGTTTGGCTAAACCCCGCTGATTACCCTTGCGGTTCGCACCCCCAACCTTGGCGATGGGCCGCAGCAGGAAGGGCCACGCACCTGTCAGGGCGTGGAGTTCGCGAATGAACCGATCATCATCAGCACCGGTGAACACCGTCAGGCCGCTCGGGAGCCGCCTTATCGGGCGAGTAAAGCAATGCCCGAAAGGCGATGCTGGAATGTTCGGCGCCTAGGCGCTATATTGGTTCCAGAACGTTGGAAGGATTTCGACGACGATGCCCGGAACACTCGCGACGCACATCACGGCCAATGAGGCCGCTTCCGTGACAGGCGTGCCGCTGCGTCAGGTGCATCGAATTATCGACGCCGGACTTCTGGGAGCAGCGGTGAAGCGAAGCCGCAATGCGCGGCTTCTTGCGCGCCGGGCCCTTGTCGGCCTCAAGCTCGCCCACGAGACGGCGGATGTGCTCACTCCCGCAAGCCGGCGTGAGGTGGTGGCGGCGCTGATCCGTCATCCGCGGCAAGTGGTCGTGCGCGCCGACATGATCGCGGTCGATACGAAGCCAGCCGCCAAGGCCGTGCGCGCGGGACTCGATCAGCTCGTCAGGGCGCGGCGCCTCGTAACCAGCGCGCGCGATGTGCTTGGCGGTGCGCCCGTGTTCAAGGGAACACGTATCCCCGTGCTCGACATCGCGGACATGCTGGCGAATGGCGATTCCCCTGCGCAGATCATCAGGGCCTATCCGCAACTCGATGCCGAGAAACTCAAACTTGCCGCTGTTTATTCCCAGGCCTACCCGCGCAGAGGCCGCCCACGCGCGGAGGCCGCCGCGCGGGCATTGCCGCTGAAGACCTCGGAGACGTTCGCGCTCAGCGATCTCGTGCCCGCTTGAAATTCTTCTGGCTCGCCTCCCTTTCGTTAGTCGCTATAACTGACGCTTCCGGTCGGCGCAGCAAGTCCGGCAATCGGCGTCGCAGGAAGCCGCTTATTGCCCGTCGCGCCGGAACCCTCCAGAATGCTCAGCGCTCGTCGAACATCTGTCGTGGATCACGGATCATGGATCAATCGCGCCTCACGCTCGAAAGCTTCGCATCGCTTGCCTTGCGTGCGGGTCTTTCGCTTTCGCCTTCGCAGACGAAGGAGCTTCATGAGGCCTACCGCCATGTGGCCGCAATGGCCGAGCGCGTGCGAGGCACGCCGGCGCTGACGGCCGAGTCCGCGATGGTCTTCGCACCGCGCGCCGCGTCTCGGTGACCGGCATGCTGACGATCGCGGAAGCCGGCGACCTGATCGCCCGGCGCAAGCTCTCCCCAGTCGAGCTCCTGCACTCCCATCTTCAAGCGGATCGAGCGGCTCGAGGGGAGGCTTCATGCCTTCGTGAAACTCGATGGCGAACGCGCACTCGCTGAGGCGAAGCTCGCCGAGGCCTCGATCATGGCCAACGGTCCCAAGGGGCCGCTGCACGGCATTCCGATTGCCCATAAGGACATCTATTGCACGCAAGGGATGCCGACGACCGCGCATTCGAAGCTTCTTGCCCGCCATGTGCCCGAAAAGGACGCCGTCGTGGTGGCAAGGCTCGCGGCTGCGGGAACCGTGATGCTCGGCAAGCTCGCGACCCATGAATTCGCCTGGGGCGGCCCTTCCTTCGACCTGCCTTGGCCGCCGGCGCGCAACCCCTGGAACCCGGAACACTTCACCGGCGGCTCCTCGAGCGGGACGGGCGCCGCCGTTGCGGCCGGGCTCGTTCTCGGCGGCACCGGCTCGGACACCGGCGGGTCGATCCGCCTTCCCGCCGCGTTTTGCGGCGTGGCGGGGTTCAAGCCGAGCTACGGCCTTTGCCCTCGAACCGGCATATTGCCGCTCGCCCATTCGCTCGATCATGCCGGGCCGCTCGCCTGGACGGTCGAGGATTGCGCCATTCTCCTGCAAGCCATGGCGGGCCACGACCCGACCGACCCTGCGAGCGCGAATGTTACGATCCCTGATTATCGCCTCGGGCTTGGCCAATCCATCGCGCGGCTGCGGATCGGCTTCGTGCGTCACTTCCACGAACGGGATTATGCCGTGGACGAAGCGACGAAAATGGCGCTCGACGAGGCCGCGACGATGTTCCGCGAACTTGGCGCCGAGCTTCGCGACGTCGAGCTGCCGTCGCTCCAGGATTGGACGGCGTGCGGCATGATCATCATGCTGGCGGAAGCCTATGCGGTCCATGAGGGATGGTTGAAATCCAATCCCGGCGACTATGGCGAATATTTTCGCGATCGCGTGCTGATGGGCGCCTTTCTCACCGCCGCCGATTACGTGCACGCGCAGCGAAAGCGCCGTGAGCTTTGCGCGTCCCTGGAGCGCGTTTTTGAGGACGTCGATCTCTTGCTCTGCGCCATCACGCCCGGTGGCGCACCGCCGATCGGAGAGGTGACCAAGATGAGCTCCTTCGAGCGGCCATCCTTCGCCTTCCCGTTCAATGTCGCCGGCGCGCCGGCCCTCTCTCTTCGCGCGGGGTTCAACGAAGCGGGCCTGCCGCTCGCCGTGCAGCTCGCCGGGCCGCCCTTCGCGGACGAGATGGTCCTGCGCGCGGGCCACCGATACGAATGCGCCACGAGCTGGTCGCACAAACGACCTCAACTCGCTCTTTCGGAGTAGGATGCGGCGCAGCGTTCCTCGTCGGACCCTCGTGATCCCCGCTGGCGCGGCTTTCTTGGAAAATCGCGGCGGCAATCCCGATCGAAGGCAGGCAAGATGACGCGACCGTCCCAAAGCCAACTGAGCCGCCGCTCTCGCCGCTGGAAAATCTCAAGGTTCCGCCCCAAGTTATTCCGCGAATCCGAACGAGGGATGGGCCTGCCGACGGCCCTGGTGCATACGCCGGGGTTCGCCTAAAGAATGATCAGCGAAACCGGCAACTCCATCCAAATAAGATCATGCGGGAAAACAAAGATTTAAGGGAATCACGTCGGCTCGACCCGATGCGCTGGCCCCTCGTCGCGGAGATGGCCTCATGGTGGGCCTGACCCGTATCGCCCTCGTCACCTGGCTCGCCGTCACGGCGCTCGCCTTGACGGACGCAAGGACGAATGCGCAGCAGCGGGTGGTGCCGCCTTCGCGCGCGGCCGTGCAATGGTCCTATGCGCCGATCGTGCAGAAGGTCGCGCCGGCCGTCGTGAACGTCTATGCCTCGCGCACCGAGAAGCTCGCCCGCAATCCGCTTTTCGACGACCCGTTCTTCCAACAATTCTTCGGACGCGATTTCAGCGGGCAGGGGCGCGAGCGCGTGCAGAAATCGCTGGGGTCCGGCGTCATCGTGGATGCTTCGGGCCTCGTCGTCACCAATCACCATGTGATCGAGGGGATGACGCAGGTGAAGGTTGCGCTCTCCGACAAGCGCGAATTCGAGGCCGAAATCCTGCTGCGGGACCCGCGCTCCGATCTTGCGGTGTTGCGGCTCAAGGGAACGTCGGAGCGCTTCCCCGTCCTTGAATTCGGCAATTCGGACAATCTGCAGGTCGGCGATCTCGTCCTCGCTCTCGGCGATCCGTTCGGCGTCGGCCAGACGGTGACGCAAGGGATCGTCTCGGCATTGGCGCGCACGCAGATCGACGCCTCCGACTACCAGTTCTTCATACAGACGGATGCCTCGATCAATCCGGGAAATTCCGGAGGCGCGCTCGTCGATCTCGACGGACGCCTCGAAGGCATCAACACGGCGATCTACTCGCGTTCGGGCGGCTCGGTCGGCATCGGCTTCGCCATACCCGTCAACATGGTGAAGATCGTCGTCGAGAGCGCGAAATCCGGCGCGAAATCGGTGCGCCGGCCTTGGCTTGGCGCGAAGCTCCAGGCGGTCACGCCGGAGATCGCGGAGAGCCTTGGTCTGCCGCGCCCGATGGGAGCGCTCGTCGCGAGCCTGACCGAAGGCGGGCCCGCGGCCGAGGCCGGCATCAAGCGAGGCGATGTGATCTTGTCGATCGACGGCCAGCCGATCGATGATCCCGACGCCTTCGGCTTTCGCTTCGCGACGCACGGGCTCGGCCAAAGCGCGCGGGTCAGCCGTGCGGCGCGGCTCCGCCGATGTGAACCTCGCCAATCAAGCTGCGCACCGCGCCCGAGACGCCGCCGCGCGATCTTGCGAAGATCGAGGGCGTGAACCCGCTTTCCGGGCGCGACCGTCGAGAATTTGTCGCCGGCGGTCACCGAGGAATTGTCGCTCGACGCCTCCTCGGGCGTGGTGATCGCCGATGTCGACGACGGCTCGACCGCCGGGCGTGCGGGCTTCCAGAAGGGCGATATCCTCGTCGAGGTGAACGGGACGAAGATCACGTCACCACACGACGCGCAACGCGCGCTCGCCGACAAGGCGAGGCTGTGGAAGATCGTCATCAATCGCGGCGGGCAAATTCTCGCGACCGTCTTTCAGGGCTGAGCGCATGAGCCAGAAGGACATGCAAGGACAAGCGCGCAAGGACATCATCGTCTCGACGGATGTGTCGCGCTTCGAGCTCGATCGCATCTATGATTTTCTCCATCACGGAGGCCTATTGGTGCAAGGGCCTGCCGCGCTCGGTCTTCGATCGCTCGATCGCAGCATTCGTTGTGCTTCGGCGCCTTCACGCCCGAGGGCGAACAGGCGGGATTTGCCAGGATCATCTCGGATCGGGCCACTTTCGCCCATCTGTGCGACGTCTTCGTTTTTCCGCGCCTGGCGTGGACGCGGGATCGGCAAGGCGCTGTCGAGGCGATTCTCGCGCATCCCCGATCTCGAGGGCCTTCGGCGTTTCACGCTTTCGACGTCCGATGCGGCGGAGCTCTACGCACGCTACGGCTTTCGCCCGCCCGCGCGCCCGGAGCGCCTCATGGAAATCGCCAATCCACGAGCCTATCAGGACACAGGAGGGCGCACGCGCTTGACCGATCTCTTCGCCGCGGCAGGGCTCGACAAGAGCGGCACGAGGCCGCTCGCCGACCGGTTGCGGCCGACATCGCTTTCCGAGATCGCCGGGCAGGAGCACCTCACCGGCAAGGATGGCGTGCTGACGCGGCTGATCGAGGCGGGATCGCTCGGTTCGCTGATCTTCTGGGGGCCGCCGGGCACGGGCAAGACCACGGTCGCGCGTCTGCTCGCGGGCGAGACCAAGCTCGAGTTCCAGCAGATCTCCGCCATCTTCTCGGGCGTCGCCGATCTGAAGAAGGCCTTCGATGCCGCGCGCGCCCGGGTGACGCAAGGGAAAGGGCACGCTGCTCTTCGTCGACGAGATCCATCGCTTCAATCGCGCGCAGCAGGATTCCTTCCTGCCCGTCATGGAGGATGGCACGATCACGCTCGTCGGCGCGACGACGGAGAACCCGTCCTTCGCGCTCAACGCCGCGCTGCTTTCGCGCGCCCGCGTGCTCGTCTTCAAGCCGCTCGACGGCGGAGGCGATCGAGAAACTGCTCGAGCGCGCCGAGGCGCATGAGGGGAGGGCGCTGCCGCTCGACGAAGCCGCGCGCGCCTCGCTCATCCGCATGGCCGACGGCGATGGGCGCTCGGCGCTGACGCTCGCCGAGGAAGCCTGGCGCGCCGCGAAACCGGGAGAGAGCTTTCGATGCCGAGACGACTTCAGGAAATCCTGCAGCGTCGCGCGCCCGTCTACGACAAGGATCGCGACGGCCATTACAATCTCATCAGCGCGCTTCACAAATCGGTGCGTGGCTCGGATCCGGACGCGGCGCTCTACTGGTTCTGCCGGATGCTCGATGGCGGCGAGGATCCGCGCTACCTCGCGCGCCGCATCGTGCGCATGGCGGTCGAGGACATCGGCCTCGCCGATCCGAACGCTCTCGTGCATGCGCGGGCCGCGGCCGAGGCCTATGAGCAGCAAGGTTCGCCGGAAGGCGAGCTCGCGCTCGCCAATGCCGTGATCTATCTCGCCTGCGCGCCCAAATCGAACGCGGCCTATCTCGCCTATGCGGCCGCCATGCGCGCCGCCAAGGAGAACGGCTCGCTTCCGCCGCCCAAGCACATCCTCAACGCGCCGACGAAGCTCATGAAGCAGGAGGGCTATGGCGCAGGGCTATGCCTATGACCATGACGCGCCCGACGCCTTCTCGGGCCAGGACTATTTCCCCGAGCAGATGGAGCGCCAGAGCTTCTATCGGCCGACGGATCGCGGCATCGAGGCGCGCATCAAGGCAAGGCTCGAGGAATGGGCAAGGCTCAGGCGCGAGCGCGAACCTTGACCTGCACGCCCGAGATGACGCGCGGAACGATCCCTCCTTCGCCCGCTTTCCAGGAAGCGAGGCGAGAAGCACCTCGGCCAAGATGGCTCCGCAGATTTGGCAATTTTCGCGTCGGTGCTGCGCGCGGCACGGTTTCTGCCACTTGGTTCGAGGAGGACGGACTCTGTCCGTTTGTGATACAGACGGACCAGAGATTTGGCTCAAAATGATCCGACGACCAATGGCGATGTCGCCGGCCCTGCGGCCAGCGGCGAAGATCGCGCGTTCCGCCGTGCCTTCGCCACGGCCCTCATCGGCCCGAATTTTCTGGTGCTCGAAGGCCTCAAAGGGATCTTGAGCGCGGCGGGCTTTCGCGTCGTCGGCACGGCCTCGCGTGTCGGCGATCTCGACCTCGGACCGGAGCTGCAAGACCAGCCGATCCTGCTCATCGTCAATGCGGGCGATGATTTGCGCAGCGCGATCAGGCAAATCGAGCTTTTCAAGGAACGACACGAAAGCGGGCGTGTCGTCCTCCTTGCCGAGCCTGGCCAATTCGGGGAGATACCGGCGGTGTTTCGCGCGGGCGCCAACGGCTATCTCTACATGGGGCCGAGCCTCGAGCCCTTCGTCAAGGCGCTCGAGCTCGTGATGCTGGGCGAGACGGTCCTGCCCAAGGCGATCCTCCCGCTCATTTTGGAGCGCCAGGATGCGCCGGTGTCGACAAAGACGCCCGAGAGCTTCGCGCCTCAGCTCTCACGCCGCGAGAGATTGATTCTGCGTCATCTCGCCGAAGGCCTCGCCAACAAGGTGATCGCGAGCGAGATCGGCATCGCGCAAGCGACCGTCAAGGTCCATGTGAAATCGATCCTCACCAAGATCGGCGTCGTCAATCGCACACAGGCGGCCATCTGGGCGATGAACAACGGTTTGGTGGGCGGGCCTGGCAGCAAAGCACCTGTATCGGCTCCGAAAACGCCGGTTCGAGACGACGAATAGCACAGAGGCTCAGTCGTATTTCGCAAGAAGAGACAAGAACAAGGAACGAGTCGATCTTAACTTTTCGCTAACCTCGATTGAGGACATTCGCTCCCGGTTCGGCGTGTCATTCGCCGATCAGCGACGGGAGAATTGATCATGAGCCGTAAGAAGCGCGACGCTTGGCTGCGGCTCCAGGCTCTCCAGATCGCCGCCGAGCTCCCCGAGGATCGCCGGCAGGCGCTTGCGGTGTTGAATTGCGCCCGCAAGATCGTGGAGGAGTTCATGCCCCGCGAGCACGATCGGCCGCCCTTCGGCGTGACCGGCCGCGCGCCCGCTCTCCGTGCTGCGCCTGCTGGAGTGAATGGGAAATCCAAGCGGACCTTGCCAGGCCCTACCTTATGAATATCGCCACATGATATTAGGCAAGCCTCGGTGCGGGGCCGTCGTTTCACGCGGCGCTGCCGAGGCTCGGGAGGCTGGTTGAATGCTCCCGTCGAGTCCAACACCTTGGCATCGCCCGGCCGATGATGCCTTCGGGCCTCACGTCACGAGGCCGCGCTCGTCTCTTCTACTCGGAGTAGAAACGCTTTCGCCCATCGACAACGCGCTCGGGCGCAGGTGTCACCCCTTGTCCGGTCCGGACAGTCATGCGGCTGGAGGCCTCGGAGGGAATCGAACCCCCGTACAAGGATTTGCAGTCCTCTGCGTAGCCACTCCGCCACGAGGCCGTCCGCTTCATATGGCGCTCTCGTAAAGCGTCGCAGCCGATCGGGCAACCTCTTGTTGCGACGATCGCGATCGATCATCTCGCGCCCGAACCGCGCGGGGGCGGATCATCGAGCGGGCGTCGAGGCCGAGGCGACCCTTGCACCCTGCAAGCGTCGCTAGGCGAGGGGCTCTGACGACCACGCGGGGGCATGCCGGTGGATATCACCCTGCCCGTCGATCCGGCAGATCCGGCGGACGCCGCTCTTGCCTTTGGCGCGTGCGAGGATAAAAGCCGAAGCCTTGCAAGGACGACACCCCCATGCTCGATTTCGCCGATCTCCGCCGCCGCATGGTCGACAACCAGATCCGAACGGCGGATGTCACGCATCGCCCGTTGCTGGTCGCGATGGAGGAATTGCCGCGCGAGGTCTTCCTGCCCGAGGCCGCAAAGCCTTTCGCCTATAGCGATCAGCATCTCGTGGTCGGGGAAGTCGAAGCCACGGGCGAAAAGCGCTGGTCCCTTGCACCGGTGCTTCTTGCGCGGATGTTGCAGGCGGTCGAGCCCGTTCGAGGCGCGAAGGTCCTTCATGTGGGCTGCGGAAGCGGATATGCGAGCGGCATCTTCGCCAGGCTCGGCGCGCATGTGGTGGCGTTGGACGAGGACGCTTCGCTCATCGCCGCCGCGGAGCGGGCATTGGCAACGGCGGGCGTTCGCGGCGTGAAGACGCTTGTCGGCCCCCTCGACGCCGGGGCACCAGCCGATTCTCCCTTCGACGTGATCTTCATCGAGGGCGCCTACGAACGCGAACCGGAAAGCCTCGTCGCGCAATTGGGCGAGGGTGGGCGCCTGATCGGGGTCGCGGGCCTCGGGCGCGCCGCACAGGTCATGCTCCAGGTGAAGACGGGCGAGGTGCTGACCGGGCGCGCCGTGTTCGATGCTTCCGCGCCTCTTTTGGGAGGGTTCGCCAAGAAGCCCGAGTTCGCCTTCTGAGGCGCCCGGACTTTCCGCTATCCGCATACCGGTCAATTCGCTCCCCGAGGCCCATCCGCGAATGTTGCGGTTTTGCAACGTTCGAAGAGTTTTTGTTTCGCAAGACCTCCTGGTCCGCATCTCGCCCGAAAGCCGCCACAAACGAACCCGCCTTTAGGCTGCGGGTGTTGGGAAGCGCGGGCGGTGCTCCGCGCTTTTGTTCGCTTGGCGCCGCTTGGCGTCGGTTGCGTTGGGGCTGAGAGTAGAGCGAGCGGGATGGACGCGCGAGTTATCGACAAGTCGAAGCTGCCGAGTCGGCACGTGACCGAAGGACCGGCCCGTGCTCCGCACCGTTCCTATCTCTACGCGATGGGGCTGACGCGAGAGCAGATCCATCAGCCGCTCGTGGGCGTGGCGAGTTGCTGGAACGAAGCCGCCCCTTGCAACATCGCCTTGATGCGCCAGGCGCAGGTCGTGAAGAAAGGCGTGGCCGCGGCCAATGGGACGCCGCGCGAGTTCTGCACCATCACCGTCACGGACGGCATGGCGATGGGCCATCAGGGGATGAAGGCGTCGCTCGCTTCGCGCGAGGTGATCGCCGACTCCGTCGAGCTCACGATGCGCGGCCACTGTTACGACGCGCTCGTCGGCCTTGCCGGCTGCGACAAGTCGCTGCCGGGCATGATGATGGCGATGTGTCGCCTCAACGTGCCGTCGATCTTCATTTACGGCGGCTCGATCCTGCCTGGGACCTTCAAGGGCCGCCCGGTCACGGTGCAGGACCTGTTCGAGGCCGTGGGCAAGCATTCGGTGGGCGACATGTCGGATGCCGATCTCGACGAGCTCGAGAACGTGGCATGCCCTTCCGCCGGAGCCTGCGGCGCCCAGTTCACCGCGAACACGATGGCGACCGTTTCGGAAGCCATCGGCCTTGCCTTGCCCTATTCGGCGGGCGCGCCGGCGCCTTATGAAATTCGCGACCGCTTCTGCATGGCGGCCGGCGAGATGGTGATGGAGCTCCTGCACCGCAAAATTCGTCCGCGTGACATCGTCACCAGGCGAGCGCTCGAAAATGCGGCCACCGTGGTTGCCGCTTCCGGCGGTTCCACCAACGCGGCGCTGCATCTTCCGGCGATCGCGCATGAATGCGGAATCGAGTTCGATCTCTTCGAGGTCGCCGAGATTTTCAAGCGCACCCCCTATGTCGCCGATCTCAAGCCGGGCGGACGCTATGTGGCAAAGGATTTGTTCGAAGTGGGGGGCATCCCGCTCCTCATGAAGACTTTGCTCGACCACGGCTTCCTTCACGGCGATTGCATCACCGTCACCGGCCGAACGATCGCGGAGAATCTCGCGAAGGTCGCGTGGAACGACAAGCAGGACGTGGTGCGCCCGGCCGATGCGCCGATCACCGCGACCGGCGGCGTCGTCGGGCTCAAAGGCAATCTCGCGCCGGATGGAGCGATCGTGAAGGTCGCCGGCATGGCGCGCGAGCATCTGACCTTCACCGGACCCGCGCGCTGCTTCGATACGGAGGAAGCCTGTTTCGAAGCGGTACGCACGCGCCGATACAAGGAGGGCGAGGTGCTGGTCATCCGTTACGAGGGACCTCGCGGCGGCCCGGGCATGCGCGAGATGCTGGCGACCACCGCCGCCCTCTACGGACAGGGCATGGGCGACAAGGTCGCGCTGATCACGGACGGGCGCTTCTCCGGCGCCACGCGCGGTTTCTGCGTCGGCCATGTCGGGCCCGAAGCTGCCGCCGGCGGGCCGATCGCGCTCTTGCGGGACGGCGACATCATCGAGATCGACGCCATCAAGGGCGTGCTCGCCGTAAAGCTCGGGGAGGGCGAGCTCGAGCGCCGCAAAAAAGACTGGAAGCCGCGCGAAAGTGAATTCGGTTCAGGCGCAATTTGGAAATACGCACAACAGGTGGGACCTGCCCGCTATGGCGCGGTAACCCACCCCGGGGCTCAGGGCGAAGCTCGGTGCTATGCGGATATTTGAACCCTCCGCCCTTTTGTTGACGGCATTGGCGGCGAGCGGCGCGGTCCTTTCGCATGCGCCGGCGGCACTCAGCCAGACTCCGCCGGAGCCGATCGCCGTCGTCGCGGCCCCGATGCCGGGCCCGGTCGTGTCGACACCGCTGCCGCCGCTACCCGTCGGCCGCTCGGCTTCCGATACGGGCGCGGCGCTGACGAGCACCAACTCTTCCGTGATCGGACACGCGCTTCCCGTCGTTCCAGTTGCGCCTCAATCCGTGCTGCCGGCGAGCACCGGGGATGGCAATGTTGCCGTGACGGCGCCGGCCTATGCGCCCGCGCTCAATCCGCACCTCACCGAGCCTTTCAAATCCATGCGCGACGCCTTCAACAAGGCGATGAAGGGCTATAACGCCGGCGACAAGGCCGATGCCGTGCGGGCTTTCGCCTATGCGGCGGCGCAAGGCCACGTCATGTCGAGCTGGAAGCTCGCCCGCATGTATGCGGAGGGCGACGGCGTGCCGCACGACGACCTCAAGGCCTTCGAATACTACTCGCAGACGGCCGATGAGGACAGGGATGAAGGGCCGGGCTCGCCGAACGCGCGCTTCATCGCCAACGCCTATGTGGCGCTCGGCACCTATTTCCTCGACGGCATCCCGAACACCTATGTCAAGGTGGACGCCGAACGCGCGCGCAACCTGTTCAAATACGCTGCCACGCTCTTCGGCGATCCCGACGCGCAATACAACCTCGCGCGCATGTTGGCGGATGGCACGGGCGGCCCCAAGGACATCCGCGATGCGGTGCGCTGGCTCAATCTCGCGGCGGAGAAGAACCATCACCCCTCGCAGGCGCTCCTCGGGCACATTCTTTTCACCGGCAATGGCGTTCCGCGCCAGGCGGCGCAAGGCCTGATGTGGCTGTCTTTGGCGCGCGAGGGGGCCGATCCGTCGAAGGATGGCTGGATCACCCAGTTGCGCGACCAGGCCTTCGCGGCGGCAAATGAGAACGAACGCCAGCTCGCGACGCTTTATCTCGACCAGCACGCCAAGGTGCATTGACGGGCTGAAGCCTCGCGCCGTCACGCCCCCGGGAGCCTTTCGGCCAAACCTGCCGGATAAAGCGTGTCGCGGCCTGTCAAGAAGCGGTCGATCTCGACCCATTCCGCGAAATGCGTGCTGCCTTCGTCTTCCTTGATGGTGAACCGATCCCGCGCGTAGATCGTCCTGTCCGAGAGTGAGATCTCAAAGGCGAAAACGATCTCGTGCCCTTTGCATCATGATGCATGTAGAGGTTTTCGAAGACCTCGAGTGCGGCGTCGATATGAATATCGCAGCCGAGCTCTTCGCGGATTTCGCGCTTCACGGCGTCGGCCGCAAGCTCCATGAAATTGACGCCACCGCCCGGCGGCCTCCAACCCTTGAGCGCACCGGCATCATCCAGTACCTCGATCGCAAGCAGGCGATTGTCTCGGCGCGCGATTGCGATGGCGATCACACGAACGGCTTCGACGGGGCGCCATCGCGGGTAGCCGGTTCGTCGCCTTGAATCGTCGGACATGCTCCTGCTCGCGAAGGACGCGTCGCTCGGGATTCGTTTCCGCGGAGCCCTTACGCCATGCTGAGTTCCGCGACCACCGGCACATGGTCCGAGGGCTTGTCCCAGCTGCGTGTCTCCTTGTCGATGCGGCAGGAGACGAGCTTGTCGGCGGCCTGAGGCGACAGAAGGAGATGGTCGATGCGGATGCCGTTGTTCTTCTGGAAGGCGCCGGCCTGATAATCCCAGAAGCTGTAGCGTTCCGGCGATTGGTCGCAGGCCCGGAAAGCGTCGGTGAGGCCGAGCGCCAGGAGCCGGCGAAAGGCCGCGCGCGTCTGCGGCAGGAAGAGCGCGTCTGACGTCCAGGCCGCGGGGTCGCGGGCATCAATCGGCTCGGGGATGACGTTGTAGTCGCCGGCGAGCACGAGAGGCTCCTCGAGGCGCAGCAAGGCTGTCGCGCGACGCCGCAGCCGCTCCATGAAGCCGAGCTTATAGGGGTATTTCTCCGTCTGCGGCGGATTGCCGTTCGGCAAATAGATCGAGGCGGCGCGCACCACGCCCTTTCCCGTGGCGAATACGGCTTCCATGTATCGCGCGTGGCTGTCGGCATCATCGCCGTCGAGGCCGCGGATCACCTCGTCCGGGCGCATGCGCGAGAGAATGGCGACGCCGTTGAAGGTCTTCTGGCCGTGTGTCTCCACATGATAGCCCGCGGCCTCGACCTCGAGCCGGGGAAAAGCGTCATCCAGGCATTTCAGCTCCTGCAGGCACACGATGTCAGGCTGAGCCTGCTTGAGCCAACGAAGCAGGTGGACGGCCCTTTGGCGCACCGAATTGACGTTCCACGTCGCGATCAACATCCTCTCACCCCTGCTCGAAGCGCTTGAAGAAATATGTGCATCTGTGATCGGGTGGATAGTCCTCGATGCTGCCGAAGGCCAGATAGCCGTGCCTAAGATAGAATTGCGGCGCCTGGAAGCTGAATGACAACAGCCACACACCGATGCAGCCGCGTTCTTGCGCCTTTGTCTCGGCTTCCTTGAGGAGAGCGCTACCGAGGCCTCGGCCGCGATGCGCCGCTGGCACGAAGAGCAGGTCCACGAAGAGCCAGCGCCAATAGCTCACGCCCCACAGCCCGCCGATGATGGCGTTCGCACCAGGCTCCTTCAGCAAAATTGCCAAGGGCGAGACCGGATCGGGAAACCCCGTGCGCTCATCGTTAAAGGCGTCGAGCAGCCTGAAGATCGCCTGGCGGTGCTCGGGCAGGGGTCGATCGAGCGTGACGATCTCGGGGGTCATTTTGCAAGCAACCAAGGCATCAGCGTTTCGATCCTGACCTTCGCTGTCGCGATGCGCATGTGTCCACTCCTTTGAGCTCGAGGACCCTCGTCCGTAGCGGGCCGTTCAGCCCTTGAGAAGCTTCCTGGCTTCGGCGAGCCATCGGGCATTTCGTTTGCGCACGAAAGGGGGGCTCCGATCGCCACGTTTCACGACTTCCGCGGCGATCGAAAGAGCTTCCGTCCTCCGGCCGTCCTTCTTCAAGAGGTGAGCAAGCCGAAGCGTCGGTTCGAGGCCCGGATAGCTGTTCGCAAGCGCTCTGTATTCCTTTTCAGCCTCATCGGACCGACCTGCCTCGTCCAATGAGCGAGCGTAGACGAGATGCGCCTCGGCTTGGTTGTAGTCCGGCCAGCGGCGCTTGAGCTCGTCCAGAGTCGCGAGCGCCTGGTCGGGCCTGCCGAGCGCGAGCTCGCCTCGCGCCTTTCCAGTGAAGAACATGGGTTCGTCGCCATGGGGTTCATCCGACGATCCCGCTGAAGAGAGCGACGGCCTCATCAGGCTTGCCGATCGCGAGGCATTCCTCGGCGAGCGCCGCGCGATTGGCGATCGTTTCAGCGACCTCGACGGCCTCCTTCAAGGCCCGGTATCGCTTCGTCGGGTCGAGCGCCTTCGCGATTTGGCGTTCAGTCTTCCGTCCGCTCGCGCTGCCTCGCCATGCCGGAAGGAGCTCGACGAGAACATAGGCGGCGGCTCCGAAGCCCGGCAGCAACAGCACCACATAGGCCCAGGGCCAGAAGCGGCCGGACTTCGCGGCGTGCACGATGAGAAGGACATCGAGCAGGAAAAGCAGCGAGCCGATGGCAGGCATAGAGAGCCCCTCTATCTCAGCGAAGAGAATTTCAGGATGATCGCCCCGAATGCGATCCTGATGCGTCATTTTGCGACGCTCGACAAGCTGATCTCTGACCCCGTTAGCGCCGCCGCAAAGGCGGCCAATGACGCTCTAATTGAGGCTCGGCGAATCCGGCCGCCTGCCGAAGATTCCATAAGGCCGGAAGATGAACAAGATCGCGAGCAGCGAATACACGGCTAGATCGCGCGAATCGACACTGAACAGCGCCGACCATGCCGCTTCGCTGAATGCCAGGATGATCCCGCCCGCGAACGCCGCGCCGATAGAGCCGATGCCGCCGAGCACGGCACCGACGAGCGCCTTCAGGCCGAGCGTAAATCCGTAGGCATAGCCGGTCTGTCCGAAATGCACCGTAAGCACATAGCCCGAGAGACCGGCGAGCGCGGCCGCGATCGCAAAGCTCTTGGTGAACACGCGGTCACGATCGATGCCGAACATCGAGGCCGCGATGTCGTCTTGGGAGACCGCTCGCCAGGCGCGCCCGAACGCCGACCAGCGCTGATAGGCGAGAAGGCTCAACGCTCCGATGAGCCCGATCGCCGCGGAAAGCATCTGCATCGGCGTCACCGTCACGACGAAGTTCTGGGCCCTGACGAGGGCGATCGGCGAAGCCAATAGCGGGGGCGCCCAAATCAGCGAATGCGGGATCGTGAGGCGCGAATATTCAGCGAGCGCGAGCATCAGGCCGACGGTCGCGATCACGACGGCCTGCCCCTTCGCCCGCAATGCCGGGAGCACGGCGAAGCGGCCGGCCGCGATTCCATAGGAGGCGCTGACGCCGAGTGCCAGGACGAACCCTGTCGCGAGCGCAAAGGGTGAGCCCGCAACCGCGCCGAGCGCCAAGCCGGTCAGGGTCGCATAGCCCCCGAGCGCGGCAAGATCGCCGAAGCCGAACACCACGCGCCCGACAAGGCCGTGGATCAGCGCGTATGAAGAAGCAAGCAAGCCATAGATGGCGGCCGAGGGCAGGGCGGCAACGAGCTGTTGCAGCGCCAAGGCGAGAGGCGCGGGGAGGAGCACGAGCGACGCCGCTCCTGCCGCCCCCGGATCAGGGGGTGGCTCGCCGGGCGTCTCCAGATAGAAACGCCGCAGGAAGAGGATCTGCGCCTCGCCGAGCGGGCCTTGCGACGTGTCGATGCCGCTGAGGATATCGCGGCCCGCTTCTTGTCCAGCGTCGCCGAAGCGGCAGAGCACATGGCGCAATTGTGGATGTCCCTCGGCCTCGATCCAATAGTCGACGCGAACCGAATTGGCGATCTCGCCCGCGGCGCTGCGCAGGATGGTGATCTTGGCATCCTGAGGTTCGATGGCGGCGACCGCGCTGCGGCACTCTCTCGCATGGCTCTCGTCGACGAGTGTCGCGCATGCCCCCGCCAGGAGGGCGCCAATCGCCGCTACGATGGCGCAGGCCGCTCGCGAGCTTCGCGGCGTCATGCCGACGCACCAGGGCCGGGCGCGAGCTTGGGGGAGCGCGAGCCTCACCCGTGAAAAATAGGGCGCGGGCAATCCGGGCTCATCGGCCCGTTCGCAAGATCCGCGCGACGCGAGGCGCGAAATAGGTGAGCACGCCATCGGCGCCGGCTCGTTTGAAGGCGATGAGGCTCTCCATCATGACGCGCTCGCCGTCGAGCCAGCCGTTCGCCGCCGCCGCGGTGAGCATCGCGTATTCGCCCGAGACCTGATAGGCGAAGGTCGGCATTCCGAAGGCCTCCTTCACGCGATTGACGACATCGAGATAGGGCATGCCCGGCTTTATCATGACGCTGTCGGCGCCTTCCTCGATATCGAGCGCGACCTCGCGCAACGCCTCGTCGCCATTGGCCGGGTCCATCTGGTAGGTTGCCTTGTCCCCGATCAGCGTCTTCGAGGAACCGAGCGCGTCGCGAAACGGCCCGTAAAAGGCGGATGCGTATTTGGCCGCATAGGCCATGATCTGCACGCGGTCGAAGCCATTCGCATCGAGAGCGCGGCGAATGGCGCCGACGCGGCCATCCATCATGTCGGAGGGCGCGATGATGTCGCATCCGGCTTGCGCCTGGACGAGGGCCTGCCGCACCAGCACGGCGACCGTCTCATCGTTCACGATCTCCTCGCCCCGCAACAATCCGTCATGTCCATGGCTGGTGTACGGGTCGAGCGCGACGTCGGTCATCACGCCGATTTCGGGAACCTTATTCTTGATGGCGGCGATCGCGCGGCAGACGAGATTATTGTCCTTCACGGCTTCCGAGCCGTCCTCGTCGCGTAGCGAGCCTTCGACATTCGGAAACAGGGCCACTGCGGGAATGCCGAGCTTCGCCGCGGCTTCCACCTCGCGCAGGAGTTCGTCGATCGACAGGCGCTCGACACCGGGCATCGAGGCGACGGGCTCGCGCCGCCTTTTGCCCTCGATGACGAACACCGGCCAGATGAGATCACTCACGGTCAGGACATGCTCCCGCACCAGGCGGCGAGACCAGTCGGTTCGGCGATTGCGCCGCATGCGCGTCCCAAGGTCGAGCAATGTCGAGGAAGCCGTGCCGGCTTTGCGGCCGTGGCGTTCAGGCGTGGCTCCCAACCGCAACTGCATGTTCATCGCGCATCATCCTCGACAAGCGGCTCCACGAGGCCTGAGTAGTCGAGTTGGCGAAGGGGTGCAAGAAATTGGCGGACTGCGGGTGCCGCAAGGGAAGGGCGCGAGAATGCCAGCATAGCATCTGAGAGGCTATCATTCTCTCCGGCGTCGGCTTTGAACCGTCTGGCCAAGGCAAGTTCGTCGGCGATTTCTACGAGGTCTCGCTCGCCTCGCTATCGGGCCAAAAAAAGGACACCACACAAGATTTCAGCTTGCGACCGACCTTGATCCCCAAAGGATTCCAAAGGCCGGATGGATCGACACTTTGCTATCGTGTGTATAAATACACACACATGGATAGCCGGACGATCCTTAAAGCTCTCAAGGCGGACGGCTGGATGCTGAAGCGTGTGACGGGAAGCCATCACCACTACAAGCATCCGATCAAGTCCGGCATCGTGACGGTTCCCCATCCGAAGAAGGACATCCCGCTCGGAACCCTAAAAGAGCGTGGAGAAGCAAGCCCGGCTGAAATTGAGGTGACCCCCATGCGCCATTACATCGCCCTCATCCACAAGGACCCTAAGAGCGATTTCGGTGTTTCCTTTCCGGACTTTCCTGGTTGCGTGACCGCGGGATCGACACTCGAGGAGGCTGCTTCCATGGCCGCCGAAGCCCTTGCCGGACACGTCGCCTTGATGGTCGAGGAGGGCCTGGAGGTTCCGGAGCCGACGCCGCTCGATGCAATTCGCAAAAACCGGGAAAATCGCTCTGGCGTGCCTGTGCTCGTTCCCGAGCCGCGGACGAAGATCGGAAAGGCCATGCGCGTGAATATCACGATGCCCTCCGATGTTCTGGAATCCATCGACCAATTCGCTGACGCGCACGGCTTCAACCGATCGGGCTTCCTCGTCCATGCGGCAAAGAAGGTGATGGAAACCGAAAGCACCTGAGCGCAAGTCAGGATACGATCTTCTCAAAGATACGGATGGATTCGACGGGCGTAGAGCGGCGTCCCTCTCCTTGCTGGAGGGCGTTCACTCCCATTCGTCGAGGAAAAAGGCGCGGCAGGCATCGCCCGCCTTCGCGGCCGCCGCATGGGCTTCCCGCAGGAGCAAGGCCTCCGAGCGAGCGAAGACGCCCATCATCGAGGAATCCTGGCGCGCGAAGGGCACGACCTTCGGAAGAGGGACGTCGTGCTCGACCCTGGACCGCAGATAATCCTGCCTTTCATCGTTTTCGGCCACGTCCGCACCGAGGATGGCTGGGCGCGTGGGATCCGCTCCGGCGTCCGGATCGCCGAGGAGACCGCGAATGAGAGGGCGAAGGAAGATCAGCGCACAAACCATTGAAGAAACCGGATTTCCTGGAAAACCAAGCACCCTCGTCCCGCCCAGAAGTCCCTGCATGAGCGGCTTTCCCGGCCGCATCGCGATGCGCCAGAAGCCGAGCTTCATTCCGGAGCGCGTCAAGGCCTCCTGGACGAGATCATGGTCCCCGACGGAGGCGCCGCCGAGCGTCACGAGAATGTCGGCATTGAGCTCTCGCGCCTTGTCGATCGCGGCGCGCGTCTCGGCAAGGTCGTCGGGCGCGATGCCGAGGTCGATCGCCTCCCCTCCGGCCGAGCGCCCCATGGCGGCGACCGCATAGCTGTTCGAGGCGATGATCTGGCCCACACGAAGCTCTTCGCCGGGACGCGCCAATTCGTCGCCCGTGGCGAGGATGGCGACCCGTGGGCGGCGCCTCACCGGCACATGGGAAAAGCCGGCCGCGGCCGCGAGCGCAAGATCACGCGCCGTGATGAGGCGGGAAGCTTTCAAGAGCACTTCGCCGGCCGCGAAGTCGAGCCCCGCGGGGCGCACATAGCGGCCAGCGGCAGCGGCGAGGCTCACCGTCACCTTCCCATCACCTCCCGGAACCGCATTCTCCTGGATCACGATCGCATCGGCTCCCTTGGGGATGGGAGCGCCGGTGAAGATGCGCACCGCTTGGCCGGGGCCGAGCTCGCCTTCGAAAGCATGGCCCGCCGCGCTCATGCCGATGAGGCTGAGCGTCGTGGGGGGCGAGGCGACATCGGCTGCCCTTACCGCATACCCATCCATGGCGGACGCCGAAAACGGCGGCTGGTCTCGCGAGGCCACGAGGTTCTCGGCGAGCGTGCGGCGATGGGCTTCGCCGAGCGGCACGCGCTCGGAAGGCAGCGGTTCTTTGGCGGTCGCGAGAATTCGCGCGAGTGCCTCGGAGACGGGCAGAAGCGGATCCTTGTTCATGCTGGGCTTCATATCATCGAGATCACTGCTCTGTCGTCATCTCTTGGCCTGATTTGTTCTTGGCCCGATTGTTCTTGGCCTGATTTCGTTTTTGCCGGGGTTGTTCTCGGCCTCGTTCGTTCCGGCAAGGTTCGGCGGCGCCACCATTCACATAATCGCGAGATTGGCCAATCTCGGCCTCGCGTCGCTATGCGCAACTGCGCCGCTGCTGCAATCTCGCGATCTTAGCCACGGCACAACGGCAATTGGAGCAAGTGAGAATGCGTTACCTTGTCTTGGCCAGCAGCATGGCCGCCTTGATCGCGATGAGCGGCGTCGCTGGCGCGCAGAGCCAGCCCAATCCCCTCGACATGATCCCCGATAAGATGCCTTTCGACGTTCCCTATGGCGCGCCGATCGGCATCGATCGCGCCAAGGCCGTGATCGCCGCGGCGGCCGAGGAAGCCAAGAAGCACGGCTGGAAGCTGAATATCGCGGTGGTCGATTCCGGGCGGCAATCTCGTTGCCTTCGAACGCATGGACGGCGCGCAGCTCGCGTCGATCGCCATTTCCGAGCACAAGGCCCGCACCGCCGTCACTTTTCGCCGCGAGACGAAAGCCATTGAATTGGGCATCCAGAGTGGCCTGAACTATCTCACGACTCTCGACGGCGTGATCGGCTCGCGCGGCGGCATTCCGCTCGTGGAGAACGGCGCGATCGTCGGGGCGATCGGCTGCTCGGGCGGAACGGGTTCGCAGGACGAGGTCGGTGCCAAGGCTGGCGCCGCGATCACCAACAAGGGAACGTAGCCGACGCGCGTCGGCTTTAGCGCCTCTGCCGACGTCGTCCTTTTCCTACCGGGAAGGACGGCTCGGCATGCCATTCGCCAGAAGCCCCGCCGCGCTTCTCCAAGAGCCGCACGCCCTCGACCACCATCCCGCGATCGACCGCCTTCACCATGTCGTAGATGGTGAGGCAGGCGATCGAGACCGCGGTGAGCGCCTCCATTTCGACCCCCGTTGGCCCGCTCGTCCTGACGTTTGCGGTCACGCGAATTCCCGGAAATGCGTCGTCGAGCGCGAGATCGAGGCTCACACCCGAGATCGCGAGCGGATGACAGAGCGGGATCAGCTCATGGGTTCGTTTCGATGCCATGATGCCGGCAATGCGCGCCACGCCGAGCACGTCGCCCTTTTTGGCGTCGCCCGCGCGGATCAGCGCGAGCGTCTCCGCACGCATGCGGACGCGCCCCTCGGCGACCGCGATGCGATCGCTCGCGGGCTTGGCCGAGACGTCGACCATCCTTGCCGAACCGTCTTCCGCGATATGGGAGAGCCTCGTCATGCGGCGCTCGTGCTCGCCGCCGGCGGGCGCAAGAAGCGCGCGCGTCGCCGCCTCGACATCCCCCTGGCGCATCAGGCTCTCGCCGACCAGAAAGGCGCGCACGCCGCAGCGCTCGAGGCGGGCGATGTCGGCATGCCTCGAAATGCCGCTTTCGCTCACGAGCAACCGATCGGCGGGCACGCGGGCCGCAAGGCGCTCGGTCACTTCGAGCGAGGTCGAGAAGGAGCGCAGGTCGCGATTGTTGATGCCGATGAGCGGTGAGGGGAGGGCGAGCGCTCGCTCCAGCTCCTCCTCGTCATGCACTTCGACCAATGCCGCCATTGCGAATTCGGCGGCGGCCTCGCACAGCTCGCGCGCCATGCCGTCATCGAGCGCTGCCATGATGATGAGAATACAGTCGGCGCCCCAGGAGCGTGCTTGTGCCACCTGATAGGGATCGAACATGAAATCCTTGCGCAACACCGGCAGGCGGCAAGCCTGGCGCGCCTGCGTCAAGAATTCCGGCGCCCCTTGAAAGGAAGGTCCGTCGGTCAGCACCGAGAGACAGGCGGCGCCGCCCATGGCGTAGGCGCGCGCCAGCTCCGCCGGATCGAAATCCGCGCGGATCAGGCCTTTCGATGGACTTGCCTTCTTGATCTCCGCGACGAGCGCCGGGCTTCCCGCAGCGATCTTGCGGTTCAGAGCCCTGACGAAATCGCGCACGGGCGGCGAGGCACGCGCCTGTCGCTCGACCGCCGAGCTCGGCAGCCGCGCCTTCGCAGCCTCGATCTCTTCGCGCTTGTAAGCTTCGATGCGGCGCAAGATATCGGTCATGGCGCGGCGTTCGATGCGGCGATCAATTTGCGCAAGGTCTGCAGCACGGCGCCATCGTCGAGGGCGTGCGCGGCGACTTTCGCGCCCTCGGCAAGAGTTTTCGTCTTCCCGGCGATGAAGAGGGCGGCGGCGGCGTTGAGCACGCCAATGTCCCGATAGGCCGTCTTTTCTCCGGAAAGGACGCGCATCAGGGCGCCGGCGTTGACCATGGGTTCGGCCCCCTTGAGCGCCTCGGGTTCGGCAAGCCCAAGCCCTGCCTGCTCGGGCGTCACCTCGAATTCCCGGATCGCGCCATTCTCGATCGCCGCGACATGCGTCGGTCCCGTCGTGGTGATCTCGTCGAGGCCGTCCGAGCCGCACACGACCCAGACCCGCTCGGAGCCCAGGGTCATGAGCGTTTCGGCCACCGGGCGCACCCATCCCTTGGCGAACACCCCGACGAGCTGACGCTTGACGCCCGCGGGGTTCGACATCGGACCGAGGAGGTTGAAAAGCGTGCGCGTGCCGATCTCCGTGCGTACGGGGGCGACGTGCCGCATCGAGGCATGATGCGTCGGCGCGAACATGAAGGCGATGCCGGCTTCGTGCAGACAGCGCTCGAGCCCCTCCTTGTCGAGCCCGATCTTCACGCCGAGAGCGCCCAGCACATCGGCGGCTCCCGATTTCGACGAGGCGGCTCGATTGCCGTGCTTGGCGACCGTCACGCCGCAGGCCGCTACGATCAACGAGGCGAGCGTCGACACATTCCAGGTGCCCGACTGATCGCCTCCCGTGCCGACGACGTCCATCGCGCCTTCGGGCGCATCGATCCGCATCATGCGGGCGCGCATGGCCTCGACGGCTCCGGTAATCTCCTCGACGGTCTCGCCGCGAACCCGAAGCCCCATCAAAAAAGCGCCCGCCTGAGCGTGGGTGACCTCACCGGAAAGCAGAAGATCGAAGGCGCTCTGCGCCTCGAAGGACGAGAGCGGCTGTCCGGTCGCCACCTTGGCGAGGATCGGTTTGAACGCATCCATGGCGAGTGGCCTCCAAACCCCTCACGGCTCCGGGCACGAGATCCAGATCACGCGCCAAACTATTGCGGATCATGCTCGGCCGCGTCGGGGCTCTTAGTGGATTTGGCGGCGAGTTCCAAGCAAATGCCGAAGGCGCTGCGAACGAGGAGACTTCGTGCGACGCCTTAACTCGAGCCGGCCGCCCACGCAAGTCGCCTCATGCAACGCGAAGCTCAGCGGTCGGGCATTCCCTCCACGTTGCGCGCAAGAGGTCGCTTGAGCGCGAGATTTGAACGCCCGGAGGCGGGGGCCACGGGGATCGCCTCGCTCGAGGAGAGCGGAGGCTACCGAATGCGCTTGGCTCGCAAACGGGGCGCAGGCGAAGCTTGCGAGGGCGCGATCATCAATACCGGTGGCGGCATGGCGGGCGGAGATCGCCTTTCGATCAGCGTTGAGGCCGGGTGCTCGATCGAATGTCGTCTCTCCGACGCCGACGGCCGAGCGCATCTACCGTTCGAGCGGGGCGGATACGGTAGTCGACATCGATTTGCGGCTCGACGCGGGAGCGCGGCTCGCCTGGCTTCCGCAAGAGACGATCCTCTTTCGCGGCGCGCGTCTGCGCACGGCGCCTCGATGTCGAGATGGACGAAAGCGCTTCCCTCGTCATCGCCGAGACGACGATCTTCGGACGGCTCGCCATGGGTGAGACGCCCGGGCGCGGGCTGTTCGCCGATCGCCGGCGCATCCGGCGAAGCGGTTGCCTCGTGCAAGCCGAGGAGACCTTCCTCGAGGGTCCGATCGGACGTCTCCTCGGGCGGCCCGCCATCGGGGGCGGCGCGCGCGCCGTGGCAAATGTTCTCCTCGTCTCCCCGCTGGCGGAGGACAGGCTCGACGCGGCGCGATCGGCACTCGCTCACGCCCCCTGCGAATGCGGGACGAGCGCCTGGAACGGCATGTTGGTTGCACGATTCCTCGCATCGGACCCGGCCGATTTGCGTGCCGCGCTGGTGCGTTTCTTGCTTGCCGTCACGCAGGAGGACCTGCCGCGCCTATGGACCTGCAACGACAACGTCTCGATGATGGAAAAAGCGGGCATGGAAACTGCGGCTGGTTCGTCGCCGGATCTGGACGGCGCGGGACGAGGGAGATCGAGATTTGAACCTCACTCCACGTGAAAAGGACAAGCTCATCGTCGCCATGGCTGCGCAAGTGGCGCGGCGACGCCTCGAACGCGGCGTGAAGCTGAACCATCCGGAAGCCATCGCGCTCATCACCGACTTCGTGGTCGAGGGTGCGCGCGACGGCAGAAGCGTCTCGGAATTGATGCGCGACGGGGCGAGAGTCGTGCGGGCGAGCCAGGTGATGGAGGGCGTCGCCTCGATGATTCACGACGTGCAGGTGGAAGCGACCTTCCCGGACGGCACCAAGCTCGTCACCGTGCATGACCCGATCCGGTAAAACCCCCGAAACGAAAAACGAAGGAAGCTCGTGACCAATCGACCTCTCATTCCCGGCGAAATCATCGTGGGCGAAGGCGATCTCATTCTCAACGAGGGTCGCGAGACGGTGACGATCACCGTCGCGAATACCGGGGACAGGCCGATCCAGGTCGGATCGCATTATCATTTCTTCGAAACCAATCCGGCGCTGAAATTCGATCGCGCCAAGGCGCGGGGTTTCCGCCTCGATATTCCGGCCGGCACCGCCGTTCGCTTCGAGCCCGGCCAGACACGCGACGTGCGTCTCGTGGCGCTCGCGGGCGAAAGAAGAGTGCATGGCTTTCGCGGTGAGATCGCAGGCGAGCTGGCGAAGAAAAGTCAGTGAAACAGCACTTTACCGGAAACTCTTCGCGCATCTGAAGGCGGAACCACATGGCCATACGCTTTTCACGCACCACCTACGCCGAGATGTTCGGTCCCACGCTCGGCGACAAGCTCCGCCTCGCCGACACGGAGCTTTTCATCGAGGTCGAGAAGGATTTCACCACCTATGGCGAGGAGGTGAAATTCGGTGGCGGCAAGGTGATCCGCGACGGCATGGGCCAATCGCAAAGGACCCGCGCCGAGGGCGCCGTGGATACGGTGATCACCAACGCGGTGATCCTCGATCACTGGGGGATCGTGAAGGCCGACATCGGACTTAAAGGTGGGCGCGTGGCGGCAATCGGGAAGGCCGGCAATCCCGACATCCAGCCCGCCGTCGACATCGTGGTCGGCCCAGGCACGGAGGTGATCGCGGGCGAGGGCAAGATCATCACGGCCGGCGGCTTCGACACGCATATCCATTTCATCTGCCCGCAACAGATCGAGGAGGCGCTGATGTCGGGCGTCACCTCCATGCTCGGAGGCGGCACCGGGCCGGCGACCGGCACCAACGCGACGACCTGCACGCCGGGGCCTTGGCATCTCGAGATGATGCTCCGCGCGGCTGATGCCTTTCCGATGAATCTCGGCTTTGCGGGCAAGGGCAACGCCTCGCTACCGCAAGGCCTCGTCGAGCAAGTCGAGGGCGGGGCTTGTTCGCTCAAGCTGCATGAGGATTGGGGGACGACGCCGGCGGCCATCGATTGCTGCCTCTCGGTCGCCGATGAGCATGACGTGCAGGTGATGATACACACCGACACGCTGAATGAATCGGGTTTCGTCGAGGACACGATCCGCGCCTTCAAGGGCCGGACCATCCACGCCTTCCACACGGAAGGGGCGGGGGGCGGCCACGCCCCCGACATCATCAAGGTCGCGGGCCTCGCCAATGTGCTGCCGTCCTCCACGAACCCGACGCGTCCCTTCACGGTCAACACCCTCGACGAGCATCTGGATATGTTGATGGTCTGCCATCATCTCGACGGCTCGATCGCGGAGGATCTCGCCTTTGCCGAGAGCCGCATCCGCAAGGAGACCATCGCCGCCGAGGATATCCTCCATGATCTCGGCGCCCTATCGATGATGTCGTCCGACAGCCAGGCGATGGGCCGCGTGGGCGAGGTCGTCATCCGCACCTGGCAGACGGCGCATAAGATGAAACTGCAACGGGGCAAGCTGCCGCAGGACCGGGGAAGCGAGAACGACAATTTCCGCGCCAAGCGCTACGTCGCCAAATACACGATCAACCCCGCCATCGCGCATGGCGTATCGCGGCACATCGGATCGGTGGAAGCAGGAAAGCTCGCCGACCTCGTGCTGTGGTCTCCCGCCTTCTTCGGAGTGAAGCCCGATCTCGTGATCAAGGGCGGGATGATCGTCGCGGCGGCCATGGGAGACCCGAACGCTTCGATCCCCACGCCGCAGCCGGTCCATTATCGAGCGATGTTCGGCGCCTTTGCGAGCGCGCGAACATCCACGTCGCTGACCTTCGTTTCGAAGGCGGCGGTCGAGCGGGGGCTCGGTGCGAAATGGGGCCTCGCCAAGGAGCTCGTCGCGGTCGAGAATGTGCGCTCGGGCATCGACAAGCGTTCGATGGTTCACAATGATGCGACCCCCAACATCAGCGTCGATCCGGAAACCTACGAGGTGCGCGCCGACGGCGAACTCCTGGTCTGCGAGCCGGCAACGGAGCTGCCGATGGCCCAGAGATATTTCCTGTTCTGAGGCACTCCTCCCTTCGTTGTCCTTGACGCGCGATCGCAAAGGCGTTGCGGATCATCCTCGCGAGGCTGTTCGTCACGCGCGAAGCGCGCATTAACCTCATGCGAAATTTTGCTCTTCCGGAAAGCATTTCGCCTTGAGTAAAAACGCAATTTCAACGCATTTGAGCTAATATTGATGCTTCGGGCGGCGCCCGCTCGAGGGAGCCGACCGCCATCTCCACGTCGGACGAGACGTGGATAAAGCTCGAACGAGGTAAAAACCGTGCCGATTTCGCGTCACCAATCTGTCGACATTGGCTCTTCCCCCTCGACCGCGTTTTGCGTATGAACAAGACCATGAAGAGGATGTCCCGCGTCGCGCCGGCAGGTTCGAGGAGAAACATGCCGCGTTCCGTCCTTGGGCCAGCGCTGCCATGGCGCCTCGTTTTCGGCATTGGCGTCTCGCTCCTGGTTGCCGATTGCGCGTCGAGGTCGACGGTGGGACAGGAAGGGGGAGGGATCGATCCGAAATTGGGCGTGAGGGCGAGCCCTCGGCTCTACGCCGATGGAGAAGAGATCCCGAAAGGCGGCGGAAAGAGATTGGTCGGCCAGACCTACACCGTGGCCGGACAGACTTATGTGCCGCGGGACGTCACGCGTTATTCGGTGGTCGGCCTCGCCTCCTGGTACGGATCGGCATTTCATGGCCGTCTGACCGCCAATGGCGAGGTCTTCGATCGTTATTCGGTCAGCGCCGCGCATAAGACTCTGCCTCTGCCGAGCTATGCGAGGGTGACCAACATCAGGAACGGCCGTTCGATCATCGTGCGGATCAACGATCGCGGCCCTTACCACGCGAACCGGGTCATGGATGTTTCCGAGCGCGTGGCCGAGGTTCTCGACTTCAAGAATCTCGGCACCACGCAGATCAAGCTCGACTATTTGCGTCCCGCGAGCTTGGCGGGTTCTGATGATCGCAAGCTGCTCGCCACCTTGCGCACCGACGGTTCGGGCGCGGTTCTGGATGGCCCGGGCTCCGTTCCGATCGCCGTCGCGAGTGCCGATCTGAGCGATAGCCCGCATGCGTCCGGTCCGGGTGCGCCGATCGTGGCGATCGCCTCGGCGGTGAGCGCGGCGGCTGCCCCGCTCACACGCCCATCCACGACGACCGTGGCATCAAGCACGCCGCCATCCCGTTCGAATCTCTTCACGACCGTCACCTATTCGGATCAGGCGGGAGCGGCGAGCGAAGCCAGACAAGCTCCGACGCTGGAGCCTGCCGTCATGCAGACGAGCGATGAGGACGAGCCCAACGCGACCACGACCATCGTGCGAAACGATGCGGTCGCGCGCACGACGATCGCCTTCGCGCCGCTGCCGCCCGAGCGTCCTTTCGATCTGGGCATCACGACGCTCGTCAAATCCTCGGCCGGGATGATCTCGCGACCCTCGCCGGATGAGGACGAGGATGAGGTCGTCGCGCCTCGGCCGCCGGTGCGACCCAAGCAGCTCGCGACCTTGTTCTTCGCCCCCGAGCGCTTCGGAGATGCGCAAACCTTCACTCCGGGCAGTCCTTTTGCCGGCCTGAGGCCGCAGACATTCGTGCGTCTTCGGGCGCCTTAGATGGAATGCGTTGAGATGGAATCGGCGCGCCGCCTCCGTTTCTCCATCGTGACGAAGAAGCCGATCCGAAAAGTGCAGCCACTTTTCGGCGCCTCGCCGTAGCGCATGGGCGGCATCGTCGCGGACCCGTCATGGGCGGCCTGACTTTTTGCCGTGCGATGCTTGCCGCGACAGCGCTCTTCGTCGCGGGTCCGACGCGCGCCGCCGAAACGATCCAGACTTTGGCGCAGCAGGCGATTCTCATGGACGCCGAAAGCGGCACCATCCTCTACGAGAAGAATGCCCGCAGCCTGATGATCCCGGCAAGCCTCGCCAAGCTCATGACGGCCGAGGTTCTTTTCAACGAGATCAAGCAGGGGCGCTTCTCGCTCGACCAGGAATTCGTCATTTCGGAGAACGCCTGGCGAAAAGGTGGTGCGCCGTCCGGCGGTTCCACCATGTTCGCCGCGATTCACAGCCATATCCCGGTCGCCGACCTGATCTCGGGATTGGTCGTGCTGTCGGGCAACGACGCAGCGATCGCCATCGCCGAAGGCGTCGCCGGCACCGAGGAGGCCTTCGCCGAGCTGATGACGCGGCGCGCTCGCGAGCTTGGCCTCAACGCCTCCGTGTTCAAGAATGCGAGCGGCGCCGACGATCCGCAGCAGCGCACCACGGCGCTCGAGCTCGCGCTCCTCGCGCGTCACGTCATCCTGACATATCCGGATCTCTATAAATTTTTTGGACAGAAGGAGTTCACCTGGAACAAGATTCGTCAGCTCAACCGCAACCCGCTGCTCACGATGGACATCGGCGCCGACGGTCTGAAGACCGGCAATCTCGAAGACTCCGGATATGGCCTCGTCGGCTCTGCCGTGCAGAACGGCCAGCGGTTGATCGTCGTCATCAATGGCGCTCCGACGGCCAAGGACCGCGCGAACGAGGGCCGTAAGCTCCTCGAATATGGGTTTCGCGCCTTCGAGGCCCAGGAGCTCTTTCCCGAGGGCGCAGTGGTCGCGAGCGCAAGCGTTTACGGAGGAGAGAAATCCTCCGTCGATCTGCGCGCCGCGGGGCCGATCCGCGTCGTGACCCAGCGGGGAGCTCGTGAAAAGCTGAGCGCGAGGCTCATCTACGACGGGCCCTTGAAACCGCCGGTCGCCGCGGGCACGAGAGTGGGCATCCTGCGCATAGCAGAAGGAGAATCTCCCATTCTCGAAGTGCCGCTATTCGCCGCGGAATCCGTCGGGCAGGGCGGGCTTACCCGCCAGGCGGAAGATGCCCTGATCGAGGCCGGCGGCAGCGCGGTGCGTCGCCTGCTGAAGCGCTGATTGGCGCCATGCCGGATCGCAAGGGCATGTTCATCACCTTCGAGGGCAGCGACGGCTCCGGAAAATCCACGCAGGCCCGCCGCCTCGCCGCAACGTTGCGGCGCGCGGGCCATGAGGTGGTCGAAACGCGCGAACCGGGCGGCTCGCCGCGTGCCGAAGCGATCCGCGCCCTCCTTCTTTCCGGAAAGGTCGAGCCTTTTGGCGCCTTCGCGGAGACGATGCTCTTCAACGCGGCGCGCGCCGATCATTTGCGAGCCACGATCCGGCCGGCGCTGGCGCAAGGCGCGATCGTGATCTGCGATCGCTTCGCCGATTCCACACGCGCCTATCAAGGCGCCCTGGGAAGGGTCGAGGACGATGTCGTGCGCGCGGCCGAAGCAGCGGTGGTGGGCGACACGACTCCCGATCTGACGATCATCCTCGACCTTGCGGCGGAACTCACGCTCAAGCGTCTTGGCGAGCGGCGAGCCATGGGGGGGCCCGATAAATTCGAAGCCGAGGCGCTCGCGCATCATGCGAGGCTGCGTCAGGCCTTTCTCGACATCGCCGCGCAACATCCGGAGCGTTGCGTCGTCGTCAGTGCGCGGCGTTCGATCGACCAGGTGGCCGAGCGCATCTTGCGCCTGGTCGAGGCTCGCCTCGACCCCGAGGCGAAACGACTTACGCCGGGACCAGGGAAAAATGCCAATGGCCGAAGCCAAAGAGGGGGCTGAGGGCGCGCCTCTCGCGCGTGAGCGCCGCAGGCTCGTCGGCCATGCTCGAGCCGAGCTCGTGGTGCTCGAGGGCCTGCGCTCGCGCCGCCTCGCGCACGCCTGGCTCATCGCCGGTCCCGAGGGCGTCGGCAAGGCGACCTTCGCCTATCGCATGGCGCGCTTCGTGCTGGCCGGACCCGATCCGTTCGGGCGCGCCGCGCGCGCGACCTCACTCGAGATCCCTGCAAGCGATCCCGCGGCGCGCCGCATCGCGGCCGGAGCCCATCCCGACCTCTTTCTCCTGGAACGCACGATCGGCTCGACCGGCAAGCTGCGCACCGAGATCACCGTCGACGATGCAAGAAGAGCCACGGCCTTCCTGCAAGCAACGAGCGGGGAGGGCGGATGGAAGGTGCTCATCGTCGATGCCGCCGACGAACTGAACCGCAACGCGGCAAATGCCCTGTTGAAGATCATCGAGGAGCCGCCAGGCCGCTCGCTCGTCCTGCTCGTCGCGCATGTTCCGGCTCGCCTTCCGGCGACGATCCTGTCGCGCTGCCGGCGCCTGCGGCTCGATCCGCTGACGCCCGAGGAAATCGGCACGATCGTCACGGATTTACCCGGGAACCAGGCTTCCGAGAGCGCCATCGCGGAGGCCGCGCGGCTCGCCGAGGGCTCCGTCAAGCGCACGCTGCTTCTCCTCGAGGATCGCGCCGTCGAATTCGCCGGCTTGGCGCGCGAGGTTCTCGAAGCACCGGCGAAGACGAGAAATTCGGCGGCGTTGAAGCTTGCCGGGCGCTTGGGAGCCAGGGGCGGGGAGGCTTCGTACGATATGGTCTTCGACACGATCTTCGAATGGCTGCGTCAACGCGCCAATCGCCAGGCAGCCCATCTGGATCCGCGCGCCGAGGCCGCCGCTCGCCTTTGGGCCGAGATCGAGGCGCGCAAACGCGAGGCCGACATCTATAATCTTGACAAACGCGCCCTCCTCCTCACGTCTCTCAAGGAGGTCGCGGAGCTTTCGCCCTAGAGCACGCCGGCGGCTGGATTCCCGCATTCGCGGGAATGAGCGCAGATGCGGATCCGCTCGTTCCCGCGAAGGCGGGGACCCAGACTTTAGCCATCATGCTCTAGCGCAAGCGCGGACCCTAAAGCGTGAAGGCGGATGACCCAGGCGAAATTCTACATCACGACAGCAATCTCCTACCCGAACGGTGCGCCGCATATCGGCCACGCCTATGAGGCGGTCGCAACCGATGCGATCGCGCGTTTCAAGCGCGTCGATGGCCATGACGTCTTCTTCCTCACGGGCGTCGACGAGCACGGCATGAAGATGACGCAAACGGCGGCGAAGGAGGATATGTCGCCGCGAGCACTGTCGGATCGCAACACGCCGATCTTCATGGCGATGTGCGACAAGCTGTCGATCTCGCGCGACCGCTTCATCCGCACAACCGAACCGGCCCATTACGAGGCCTCGCAGGCATTGTGGCGACGCATGCAGGCGGCCGGCGATATCTATCTCGGCACCTACACCGGCTGGTATTCGGTGCGAGACGAAGCCTTTTACGATGAGAGCGAAACGAAGCTCGATGAAAACAAGGAGCGCATTGGTCCGCAGGGGACGCCTGTCCAATGGACGGAGGAACAGACCTATTTCTTCCGCCTTTCGGCCTATCAGGATCGCTTGCTCCGGCATTACGAGGCAAACCCGGGTTTCATCGGTCCCGATACGCGCCGCAACGAAGTGGTGAGCTTCGTGAAGGGTGGCCTGCAGGATTTGTCGATCTCGCGTTCGACGCTGAGCTGGGGGGTGCCGGTGCCGGATGCTCCGGGCCATGTGATGTATGTGTGGGTGGATGCGCTGACGAACTATATCACGGCCCTAGGCTTCCCCGATGAGCAGAAGCCTCTGTGGCAGTACTGGCCGGCGGATTACCACATCATCGGCAAGGATATCGTGCGGTTTCATGCGGTCTATTGGCCGGCCTTCCTGATGTCGGCGGGGGTAGCCGTGCCGAAGCGCGTCTTCGGGCATGGCTTCTTGTTCAACCGCGGGGAGAAGATGTCGAAATCGGTCGGCAACGTCATCGACCCTTTCGCTCTCGCGGATGCCTATGGGGTCGATCAGCTCCGCTATTTCTTCCTGCGCGAGGTCGCGTTCGGCCAGGATGGCAGCTACAGCCACGAGGCGATCGTCAAGCGCATCAATGCCGATCTCGCCAATGACCTCGGCAATTTGGCGCAGCGCTCCTTGTCCATGATCGCCAAGAATTGCGAAGGCCGCGTGCCGAAGCCCGGGCTCTTTTCAAAGGCGGATGCGGCGCTCATCGCGGAAGCGGACGCCTTGCCGGCGCGCGTCCGGTCGGCCATGGACCAGCTCGCGTTGCATGTGGCGCTTGCCGATATCTGGAGCGTGGTGGCGGCCGCCAATCGCTACTTTGCCGGCGAGGAGCCCTGGGTGAAGCGGAAATCGGCGCCCGAGCGTTTCGCCACCATTCTTTACGCCACGCTCGAGACGTTGCGGGCAGTCGGCATCGTCACCCAGCCCTTCATTCCGGGCGCGGCGGGGAAGCTTCTCGACCTCATCGGGATCGGCGAGGATCGACGCATGATGGACGACATCGGACCTGCGGGCCGGATCGAGGCGGGACGTTTGCTACCCGCCCCGGTTCCGATTTTCCCTCGCTATGTCGAACCCGAGCTCGATCCCGCGGCGCCTTGATGCTCGTCGACAGCCATTGCCATCTCGATTTCCCCGATCTTGCGGCTGACGAAGCCGGGGTTCTGGCGCGGGCAGAAGCCGCGGGCATCGGGCTTCTTCTGACGATCTCGACGCGGGTTCGACGCAACGAGACCCTGCAAGCGATCGCCGCACGACATCATCACGTGTTGTTCACGGCCGGCACGCACCCGCACAATGCCGCCGAGGAAGCCGACGTGGCGACCTCCGAAATCGTCGCGCTCTCCACCCATCCCAAATGTGTCGGCGTCGGAGAAGCCGGCCTCGACTATCATTACGATCGAGCGCCGCGCGATGTGCAGGAACGGGTGTTTCGCACGAATATCTCCGCCGCGCGTGAGACCGGGCTGCCGCTCGTCATCCATGCGCGCGACGCCGACGACGACATGATCCGCATCTTGACGCAGGAGATGGGGAAGGGGGCCTTCAAGGCCGTGCTGCACTGTTTCACCTCGACGGAAAGACTGGCGCGCCACGGGCTTGATCTCGGCTTCTTCATTTCGTTTTCAGGGGTCCTGACCTTCAAGAAATCGGTGGAGCTGCGCCGCATCGCGGCGACGGTGCCGCTCGACCGATTGCTCGTCGAAACGGATGCCCCCTACCTTGCGCCCGAGCCTCATCGCGGCCGAGCGCAACGAGCCTGCCTATGTGGTTGAAACGGCCAAGGTTCTCGCCGCTGCGCGAGGCATCAGCTTCGACGCGCTCGGCGAGCTCACGACGGCGAATTTCTTGCGCCTTTTCGACAAGGCGCGGACCGCCTTTTCGCCGGCGCGGCGCGAGCCGCTGCCCGACGCGTGACCACAAAGACGGAAGCTTATCTTTTGCGGCAGGATCATAGGTTGAGACAATGGATCGCGGGCAGGGCGCTGATCCCATCAGAGCGCATCCGGGTCTAGGCGCGTCCGCCATGCATCTGCGCGTCACTATTCTCGGCTGCGGCTCTTCGGGCGGCGTCCCACGCGTGGGCGGCGATTGGGGGGCCTGCGACCCGAAGAATCCCAAGAACCGTCGCCGACGATGCTCGCTGCTGCTCGAGACGGGGGATGGCGACGCGCTCGTCACGGTCCTCGTCGACGCCTCGCCGGATCTGCGCGAACAACTTCTCGATGCCGAGGTGCGCCGGCTCGACGCGATCGTCTTCACGCATGCGCATGCCGACCACACCCATGGCGTCGACGATCTGCGCCCGCTTGTCATCGCCGCACGTTCGCGCCTCGACGCCTGGATGGACGAGCAGACGGCGCTCGCCCTGAAGCGACGCTTCGGCTATGTGTTCGAGACGCCTCCAGGCAGCCATTACCCGCCGTTGCTTACCGAGCGGCACCTTTCCCGCAATGAGGCAACGACCATTCTCGGGCGGGACGATAGCCGTTTGACCATCACGCCTTACTGGCTGCCCCATGGCGATATCGAAGCCTTGGGATTGCGCATCGGCCGTTTCGCCTATGCGCCCGATCTCAACGGCATCCCGCGCGCGAGCGAACCGATGTTCGAGGACCTCGACACGCTGCTGATCGACGCGCTGCGCTATCGCCCACATCCGTCGCATTTCAGCCTCGACGAGACGCTCGCCGCGATCGCCCGCTTCCGGCCCAAACGCGCCGTCCTCACGAACATGCACACCGATCTCGATTACGAGACGCTTGCGAAGAGCCTGCCGCCGAATGTGGTGCCGGCCTTCGACGGCATGCAAATCATCGTGAAAGACACAAAACTTCGCTGGAATTCGTAGTGCGGTGCCGCCGAATCGATATTTATATCGCAACTTCAGTTGTTTATGACCAACACCTGATAGTTCCATAATATATCTTATGCGAATCGGGAATGGTGCACAGAGGGGTGGCAGGAGCAATTCTCGCGATCAACGGTAGGCCTTCGCGGCGTCTCACGAAGTTTCCGCCCAGGATGCCGAGTAGCGCGAAGCGGCCACTGTGCGCCCTCGCCGCGAGGCAAACAGCGGCCATTACACCGATGGTGGGTCGAGGAAAACCCTCGCGGCGAGCAGCCGGCGGGCTCTCAGCCCTTCCCGGCGAAGGGTCCTACTCCATCGCCACGGCGACGTAGCGCATATCGCCCTGTGCGTTGGCGACATATAGAAGCGCGGACTTCTTGCCGTCCTTCTTGAGATTGTCGAGGAGCTTTGCGACGTCGGTCGGGGATGAGACGGGCTGCTGGCCGATCTCGACGATGACATCGCCGGGCTGCAGGCGCTTGTCGGCGGCGGCCGAGTTCGGATCGACGCCGGTGATCACCGCGCCTTTGATGCCATCCTTGATGTTGTAGCGATGGCGTAGGTCGTCGGTCAGCGGAGATAGATCGAGGCCGAGCGCTTTCTTCAGCGCGGAGGTGTCGTGCTGGGTTTGCGTGAGAGCCGCCACCTTCTCGTCCTGCAACCTGCCGAGGGTGACGGGGACCGCCGTCTCCTTGCCGTCCCGGATGACGACCACATCCACGACCTTGCCCACGGGGGTCGCGGCCACCATGCGCGGCAGATCGCGCGATTCCTTCACGTCCTCGCCGTTGAACTTGACGATCACATCCCCCTTCTTGATCCCGGCGGGCTTCGCAGGACCGCGATCGTCGACGCCCGCGACCAGGGCGCCACGAGCCTTGCCGAGGCCGAGCGTTTCGGCAATGGAGTCATCCACGCTCTGGATTTGCACGCCGAGCCAGCCACGGCGCACCTCGCCGAACTGGGTGAGCTGATCGAGAACCGGGCGCGCCAGATTGGAAGGGATCGCGAAGCCGATGCCGATCGAGCCCCCTGTCGGCGACAGGATCGCCGTGTTGATGCCGATCACCTCGCCGTCGAGATTGAACAGAGGCCCGCCGGAGTTGCCGCGGTTGATCGCGGCATCCGTCTGGAGATAGTCGTCGTAGCTTCCCAAATCGATGTTGCGATGGCGTGCCGAGATGATGCCCGCGGTCACGGAGCCACCGAGGCCGAAGGGGTTGCCGACCGCCATCACCCATTGGCCGATCCGCATCTTTTCGGAATCCCCGAATTTCACCGCCTTCAAGGGCTTGTCGGGCTTGACGCGCAAGACGGCGAGATCGATCTTGGCGTCCTTGCCGACCACCTCGGCCTTGAGCTTCGAGCCGTCGGTGAAGATCACCTCGATATCGGTTGCGTCGCCCACCACGTGATTGTTGGTGATCACGACACCGGCGGGATCGACGACGAAGCCGGAGCCCAAGGAATTCGACTTGCGCATGCGCGGCGGTTGCGCGGGAGCGTCGCCCCCCTGCCCTTGGCGCTTGCGATTGAAGAAATCATCGAAGAGATCGTCGAACGGCGTATTTTGTGAATCGCCCGGTGTCCTGAAACTACGCACCTGCTCGGTCGTCGTCGCCGAGATGTTCACCACCGCGTCGACCACCTGATCGGCGACGTCGGAAATCTCGCCGGGGCCACGGGCGGCGCCAGCCTCGATCGGAGCGGCCATGAGCAGCGCCAAGGTGCAGGCGAGCCCCAATGGGCGCAATCTTGCGGCGGCTTTACCCTTCGGGCGCGAGAGCTTCAGGTCCGTCATCTGTTCAGTCCTCATGGGCGAAACGCCAGGATTTCAAATAGGCGCTGACCAGCCCTCTGCCAATGGCGCGCCTGTTCTCACCAAAGGCCCGCTCGTCGGGCAAGCCATACCAGAGCCACACCGCAGATCGCCGCGACGATCCCGGCGCTGCGCAACCGCCGCTCCCCATGCTCCGAAACTTCTCGCATGGCACGGGCAACTCCACGCGGGAAGGCCGCGAACAGCAACCCTTCGATGGCGAAGACGAGGCCGAGAGCAGCAATGAAATCTCTCATTTCGCCGCTCGCCCCGTCCCGGCGACGCATCAATTATTCGCAGGTGGCGCGGGCGTGGCAAGAGACGCAGAAGGCTGAGGCGTCGAGCCGTGACCGGTCGGATCGTTGAAGTAGCGGAAAAAGCTCGAACCAGGCGACATCACCATGCGGGTGGAATCGGGCTTAAATCCGACCTCGTAGGCTTGCATCGAGCGATAGAAGGCGAAGAAGCCCGGATCGCGCCCGAACGCATCGGCGAAGATCTTGTTCTTTTCCGCGTCGGCCGTGCCGCGTATCTCCTCGGATTTCTGATTCGCATCGCCGAGGATGCGCGCCACGGCGAGATCGGCGTCGGCGCGGATACCGAGACTGAGCTGCGTGCCGAGCGAGCGGATGTCCTGCGCGTCGCGCTGACGATCGCTGATCATCCGATTGAACACGGCCTCGGTATTCTTGGGCGGCAGCATCACCTGGCGCAATCGCAGATCGACGATGTTGATACCACGTGACACGACCTGCTGATTGACCTGGTTGAGCATCCGCCCTTGCAGCTGGCCACGTTCATTCTTGACGATGTCTTCCATCTTCAATTCGGCGATGACGCCTCGCACGGCCGCGCTCACGACCGCTTGGAGCTGCTGAGTGGCGCCCAGCCTCGAGCCGACGGCTTGATAGAAGCGCAACGGGTCACGAATGCGAAAGCGCGCGAAGGAGTCCACGACGAGCTGCTTCTGCTCGGATTCCACGACCGTCTGGGCCGCCACGTCGAGATCGAGAATCCGCTTGTCGAGCGTGATGACCGTCTCCACCAGCGGCGTTTTGAAATAGAGGCCTGGTTCCGAAATCGTGCGCCGAACATCGCCGAAGCGCAAAACCAGCGCGTATTGCGTCTGACGCACGGTGAATAGGGTGTTCGAGGCGAGAACCAGGAGAATGATGAGCGCGACGAGGGCGCCAATTCGTGAGGTGCCGCTCATTTCGCCGCTCCCTGGCCCGCGCGGCGCTGCAATTCCCCGAGCGGCAAATAGGGCAATACGGACGAGCCGCCCTGCCCTGCTCCCTGGTCCAGGATCACCTTGTCCATGCTGCCGAAGACGCGCTCCATGGTCTCGAGATACATGCGCTCGCGCGTGACATCGGGCGCGTTCTTGAATTCCGCATAGACCTGATCGAAACGCGAAGCCGCGCCCTTGGCCTCGGCGACCGTTCGAGCCCGATAGGCCTCCGCGGCTTGAGTGATCTGGCTCGCCTGGCCTTTGGCCTCGGGAACGACCTTGCTCGCATAGGTCGCCGCCTGGTTCTGCACGGTCTTCTGGTCGATGCTCGCGGCCTGCACGTCTTGGAAGGCAGCCATGACCTCCTGAGGAGGCAAGTCCTTCAAAAGATTGACGATCTAAATCTGGACGCCAGCCTTGTAGCTGTCCAGGATCTCCTGCATCGAATTTTTCACCTGCTGCTGAATAGGCTCTCGATCGGTCGTCAGGATCGCTTGAATGTTGCGTTTGCCGATGACCTCGCGCATGACGCTCTCGGCGACCGCCCTGATGGTGCCCTCCGGATCCTCGATGTTGAAGGCATAATCCTGCGGCCGGGCCGGATCGACCTGCCACTGCACGCTGAAATCGATATCGACGATATTGTCGTCGCCGGTGAGCATCAGCCCTTCGTCGTTCGGCCGCGATGGAGTACGCCCGACCGCGTTCGTTCCGGAAACGCCGATTTCCATGGTGTTGGTGCCGAGCACCTGCACTTTGATGTAATCGCCGATCGGATAGGGCCAGTTGACGTTGAGGCCGGGGCCCACGGTGCCGACGTAGCGCCCGAAGACGAGGTTGAGACCGACTTCCTTCGGCTGCACGGTGTAGAGCCCGGTGGCGAGCCAGCCGAGCACGCCCAGCAGCACGAAAAACAGGATCGCCTTACCGCTGAACCCTTCTCCGCCGCCGCCGAACCAGCCGCCGAGCCTTGCTTGCAGGCGCCGAACCATATCCTCCAGATCGGGGGGCTGGCGTCCGCTATTGCCGCCGGAAGGCCCTTGACCCCACGGTCCTTGTCCCTGGGGGCGCCACGGCCCACCTCCCCCGCTCTGATTGCTCCAAGGCATATTCGATCCTTACCACAGCCGCGCGACCCGCGCTGCTCGGGCGATGGCTTCACCCGCGCCATCTCGCGTGTCAAGCTCGGCTCGTCACCTGCGACGCCATGGCCATTCGGCCTAACCCCGCCCTCTACCCGTTAATTTCGGCCCGCGAGAGCGTGATAACCGCGTAGGCATGATCATCGCCAGATTGAGCGTCATGCTCCTCGCGGCCGGTCTCACGCCACTCGTTGCCGTCGAGCGAAGGGAATGCCGCGTCGCCCTCGATCTCCGCGTGAACGCGCGTAAGGTCGATGCGCGACGCGCGGGGCAACAGCGCCGCATAGATCGCGGCCCCGCCGGCGATGATGATTTCATCGGCGTCCATCCTCTTCGCGAGCTCTTGGGCCTTCAAGACCGCATCTTGCGGCGAATGGACGACGTGAACGCCTGCTGCCGCAAAGTTCACATCGCGCGTCACCACCACGATCTCGCGCCCCGGCAGCGGGCGCCCGATCGACTGGAAGGTCTTGCGCCCCATGATCAACGGCTTGCCCATGGTGATCCTTCGGAAGCGCTTCAGATCGCTCGGCATGCGCCAGGAGAGGCCATTATCCTTGCCGATGACGCCGTTCTCGGCGACCGCGACGACGATCACGAGAGGAAGGTTCCTCAAGCCTCGCCCCTTTGCTTGCCGGCAGGCAAGCGCCTGCGATGCACCGCGCATGCACGGCTCGAGCCCGACGCGTCCAAATGGCAGAGCAAGCCGGTCATCTCTTTCTTGTTTCGATGCCTCACCCGTCGAGACGTGCGGCGCATTCGATCACAAACGTCCTTTTTGTCAGGCGGCCTCGCCCAAGGCGTCACGTGCGCGCAGATCGGGTGGGCGCGCCTCCTCGACGAAAGCCGCAAGGGCCGCGTCGAGCGGCATCATGCGCGTCTCGTTCGATCCGAGCCGACGGATGGAGACGGACCGCTCGGCCGCCTCCTTCTTGCCGACGACGACGAGCACCGGGATTTTGACCATGGAATGCTCGCGCACCTTATAGGTGATCTTCTCGTTGCGCAGGTCGACCTCCGCGCGAAGACCCATGGCAAGTGCCGCCTCCAGCACTTGGCTTGCATAGTCATCCGCTTCCGACGTGATGGTCGCGATCATGATCTGAACCGGCGCGAGCCAGAGCGGGAAATGCCCGGCATGGTGCTCGATCAGGATGCCCGAAAAGCGCTCCATCGAACCGCAGATCGCCCGATGCACCATGACGGGCGTTTTCTTCTGGCCGTCGTGATCGATGTAGAACATGCCGAAACGCTCCGGCAGGGCGAAGTCGACCTGCGTCGTGCCGCATTGCCAGTCGCGCCCGATGGCATCGCGGAGCACATATTCGAATTTCGGCCCGTAGAAGGCACCCTCCCCCGGGTTGATGCTGGTCTTCACGTGCCCGCCGGAACCGGCTTCGATCTGCTTGAGCACGCGCAGCATCACCTCTTCGGCATGGTCCCACATGGCGTCGGTGCCGACGCGCTTCGCGGGCCTCGTCGAGAGCTTCACGACGCATTCCTCGAAGCCGAAGTCCTTGTAGACCGACATGATCAATTCGTTGATCTTCAAGCACTCGGCGGCGAGCTGCTCTTCCGTGCAGAAGACATGGGCGTCGTCCTGCGTGAAGGCGCGCACGCGCAAGAGCCCGTGCAGGGCGCCGGAGGGCTCATAGCGTGACACGGCCCCGAACTCGGCGAGGCGCAGCGGCAGGTCGCGATATGATTTCAGCCCGTGCTTGAAGATCTGGATGTGGCCCGGGCAGTTCATCGGCTTGATGGCGAAGACGCGATCATCCTCGGTCTTGGTCACGAACATGTTCTCGCGGTACCAATCCCAATGGCCCGAAGTCTCCCATAAGGATTTGTCGAGGATCTGCGGCGCGTTCACCTCCTGGTAATCGCGGGCGAGCCGTCGGCGCATGTAGGCGATCAACTGCTGGAACAGGGTCCATCCCTTGGCGTGCCAGAAGACGACGCCAGGTCCCTCCTCCTGGAAATGGAACAGATCCATTTCGCGGCCGAGGCGCCGATGGTCGCGCTTCTCGGCCTCTTCCATCTGCTTGAGATAAGCCTCGAGGTCCTCACGCTTTGCGAAGGCCGTGCCGTAGATGCGCGTCAGCATCGGGTTTCTGGAATCGCCGCGCCAATAGGCGCCCGCGACCTTCATCAACTTGAACGCATCCCCGATCTTGCCGGTCGAGGTCATATGCGGGCCGCGGCAAAGATCGATCCAGCCGCCCTGGTCGTAGAGCTTGATCGGCTCGCCGGGCTGGATGGCATCGACGAGCTCGACCTTGAAGTTCTCGCCCTTCTCACGAAAGAAGGCCTTGGCTTCCTCGCGCGAGACCTCACGCTTGGTGAACGCCTTGTCGCGCGCGATGATCTCGCGCATCCGCTTCTCGATCGCGGGGAAATCCTCGGGCGTGAACGGCTGGTTGCGCGCGAAATCGTAATAGAAGCCGTTCTCGATCACAGGGCCGATCGTCACCTGTGTCCCGGGATGGAGTTCCTGAACTGCTTCCGCGAGCACATGGGCGGCGTCATGGCGGATGAGCTCGAGCGCGCGCGGATCATCGCGCGCCACGAACTCGATGCGTGCATCACGCGCGATCGCGTCGGAAAGGTCGGCGAGCTTGCCGTCGAGCGCCATCGCGACCGTGCGCTTCAAGAGCGAAGGCGAAATCCCTTTGGCAATCTCGGCGCCGCTGACGCCGGGCTGAAATTGGCGCTTTGCGCCATCCGGAAATGTGAGGGTGATCATCCAAGGCTCCTGGCTCACTCCTGCACACCCTGCAGGTAAGCGGTGGACCGGCGGCATCGCCGACGAGCCAGCGCCTCTAGCGCGGATGGTGATGCAAAATCAAGCTCGAAGCTGCGTGTCGAGCGGCCCGGGCGATGCTCTCCGATGAGACGCTTTTATCGCAAAAGTGAGCACCGCTCGCCGCGCCTGCGGGATACCATCATCTTCAAAGGCCTATCCTTCGAGCGCGAGGTGAGCGAAGGTCGCGAGCCCATGCTCGCCCCTATGATCGCCGGCGACATGGGGCGCCGATGTTTCGAGATGAACATGCACTGCCGCGAGCGCCCGCGCACGAACCGGGTGATCTTCTACCCAAGGCTCGGGCGAGAGAGCGCTGATTTGAGGGATGCGATCGCCGGCGCCCGCGCCAGCCCTGCCCACGCGGCGAGAACCCGGCTGGATCGACCGCCTTATCCCTTGATGTAGGGGCAGCCCCCTTCCGCCATCGGGCGGAATGCCTGATCGCCGGGGATGGTCGCGAGAATGTTGTAGAGGTCCCATTCGCCCTTGGATTCGGAGGGCTTCTTCGCCTGCACGAGATACATGTCGTGCACCATTCGGCCATCCTCGCGAATATAGCCGTTCTTGGCGAAGAAATCGTTGATGGGCGTCGCCTTCATCTTGGCGATCACCGTCTTGGCATCATCGGTCCCGGTCGCGTCGATGGCCTTGAGGTAGTAGGTCACGGCCGAATAGATGCCGGCCTAAATCATGGTCGGCATATTGCCCGCCTTCGCGAAGAAGCGCTTCGAAAACGCCCGGCTCTCGTCGTCCCTGTCCCAATAGAAGGCGTCGGCGGCGAGCAGGCCCTGCGCCGTCTTGAGGCCGAGGCTATGAGTGTCGGTGATCTCGAGCAGCAAGGCAGCGATCTTCTGGCCGCCTTCGGCAAGGCCGAACTCGGCCGCTTGCTTGATCGCGGTCTGCGTGTCGCCGCCCGCATTCGCGAGGCCCACGACCTTCGCCTTCGAACCCTGCGCCTGAAGCAGGAAGGAGGAGAAGTCCTGGCTGTTGAAGGGAGCGTTCACCGCGCCGGCGACGGTGCCGCCACTGGCCTTGACGGTGTTGGCCGCATCGCGCTCCAGCGCATGGCCGAAGGCGTAATCGGCGGTGATGAAGAACCAGCTGTCGTCCTTCCTCGCGATGAGCGCTTTCGCCGTCACCTGGCTCAGCGCGTAGGTGTCGTAGGTCCACATGATGCCGTTCGGCGAGCAGGCGACGCCCGTCAGATCCGACGATCCGGGACCCGACATCAGGAACACCTTGTTCTTGTCCTGCGTGATCTTCTGCACCGCGAGCGCGATCGAGGAGGTCGGCACGTCGACGATCGCATCCACATGCTGGTTGTCGTACCAGTCCCGCGCGATCGAGGAACCGACGTCCGGCTTGTTCTGGTGATCGGCGCTGATGACCTCGATCGGCTTTCCCCTGACCTTGCCGCCGAAATCCTCGACTGCCATTTGCGCCGCGATCAGCGACCCTTTCCCGGTCGCGTCGGAATAGAGGCTCGACATATCGGTGAGCACGCCGATCTTGACGACATCGTCGGAAATCTGAGCCCGCGCGCCTCCCGCGCCGAGCGTCCACGCGCATGCGACAAGCGCGACCGCTGCAATCCTCATAGGCGTACTCCCGATTGGTTTTGCGCTCACAAAGGGACCGCTTTCCCCCGCATTATGAGACCGAAAGGCGCAAGACCACAATACCGAGATGGGCAGGTCTCTTCGCATCCGCGCGGTCGACCCGTTCGCGACCAGTTACTGATAGAACTCCAGCGCCTGCGCTAACTTACCACGCACGACCATGGCCTCCAGCAAGCCACCGGGCGAAATTCGGGTACTGATGGTCCATGATTTACAAGCTCGCTGGCCAAACGGGCATCGGCCATGTGGCTATCTCGACTGCCGGTCCATGCGGTTACATTCACGCAACCATGCGGGTCTTGCCTTCGGGGGTTTTCACCTTGATTTCTATTTTTACATCACCACCGAGCGCCCGCACGAAGCCAAGTAGCCTTTCGAGCGAAAACCCGGCAAGCCGCCCGCGGACAAGTCTCGACACATCGGGCTGAGCAATGTGCATCCGTGCAGCGGCAGCTCTCTGGTTGATACCCTCCCGTTCAATTAACTCACGGATGACGGCAACAAGGCGCGCCTTGAAAAGCTCATCCTCGGCCTTCGGAAGGTCGAGATCGGCGAATATATTCCCGCTACCCCGGATGATTCTCGTATCGTTTTTCATGTCCAACTCCCCCTTGGCTCAGCCTTTGCGCACAGGTGCATAGGTCCTCTCAAAATGTTCTCGAGCCGTCTTGAGACGACGCTTGATGCGATCGATCTCAAATTTGGGTGTGGCGATACCCGACTTCGATTTCTTCTGGAAGGCATGGAGAACATAGACGACGATTTTGAAATCCACTGAGTAAACCGCCCTGTAAGTGTCGCCATTATCGTCTGACACAATCTCGAAGGCGCCTGACCCCAAACCCTTCCAAGGCTTCGCCGAGGGATGCTTTCCACCGATCTGTTTGGCCGCTTGAAAATCGCGTGGCCAATCTCTAGCAACCTGCAAGCGGAAAGCCTCGCAGATCATCGCGAGAAGAGCCAACGAACTCGACACAGTTCACCGATTTCGCGCACACGGCCGCGGCAATCGCCTCCCTCGATCTCGTCATATCCGTCGACACGTCAGTCGCTCATCTCGCCGGCGCCATGGGTAAACCAGTCTGGATCATGCTACCCTTCGTTCCAGATTGGCGCTGGCTTCTCGATCGCGCCGACAGCCCTTGGATCCCACGGCGCGTTTGTTCCGGCGAAAAGAGCCGCGGCGATCTGGGCGCCCGTCATCACCCAAGTTGCGGAGGCTTTGAAAACGCATGTGAGCGCGGGCGAGTGGCGACACGATCAAGCGTCGCGGGTTGCTTAGGCATGCAGATCGATATCATACGCCGGCCCATAGCGCTAAATTTACGATACGCCCGGATCAGAGTAAGCTCTGCTTAGCCTAGAATTTCAAGTGTCGGAGCCCGGCACACCGCCAAGGGCGCGCCTCTTCACATCCGCTCGGCGGGACCGTTCGCGACCAGCTCCTTGTAGAACTCCAGCGTCTGCTCGAACCAAAGGTGACGCGCCTCCATATGGGGAATCTCGGTCGTGCGGGTCGGCAGGCGCAGCGTCCGAATGAGAGCTTCGACTTCGCCGCGAGCCGCGATCTGCGAAGCCGAAAGCGCGCCCTTGTCGGTGACCTCCTCGATCGAATCGAGCACGGTGAGGCCGACCGGGAAAAGCTCGCGGAAGATCACCCGATCGCCGAAGCCCTCGGCCATGCGGAATTGCAGTTCCGGCGAGAGGCGGCCGAGGCTTCCGGCCACTTGGCGCTGGTTGTTCGATTGCAGCGAGGCGATGCGGTTGCGCACCACCACCCAATCGATGAGCCCCGCATCCGCGAGCCGGCGCTGCCGACGTGCCTCGAGCACGAGGGCGGCATATTGCGCCGTCGCGCCGCGCTCGCGCCGGTCGTTGTGGACGCGCGCCAGCACATCGACGTCGATGAACGAATCATTCATCGGCGTCACCAGCGTATCGGCGAGCGAATGGGCAAGGCGCATGAGATAGCTGTCGCTCGCCGGCGTGTCGATCACCACGAACTCGAACGCATGCTCGACGCGCGAAATCGCTTCGGCGAACGAGGTGAACTCGACGATCTCGTTTTCGCCGGCGCTGTCCTTGCCGCCACGCTCGAGAGCATGATGGAAGGGGAGCTCGATCATGCGTCGCGCACTCATCCCCCAGGATTGGCGATTCTCGAGGAAGCGGGTGAGCGTGCGCTGGCGCGTGTCGAGATCGATCGAGGCGACGCGGAAGCCGGCCTTCAAGAGGGCGATGACGATGTGGATCGAAAGGGTGGACTTGCCCGTGCCGCCTTTCTCGTTGCCGACCACGATCACATGGGCGCTGCGCAGATCGGGAGGCTCGGTCGCGGGCGCCATCGACGATTACGAATCACTTCGGGTGTTTGCGCATGTCGACGTCATCGCGCTCGAGCGGGGTGCGCCACGCGCCATAGCGCCAAGGCAGCCACCAGCGAGCATCGGCGCGAAGCGTCCGCGGCACCGGATCGTAGCCATGGCCGCCGAAGGGTCCGCATCGGCAAAGGCGCGCGAAAGCCAGAAAAAAGCCTGGCCAAAAGCCGTGCAGGCGAAAGGCGTCGAGCGCATATTCCGAGCAGGTCGGCTGATAGCGGCATTGCCCGCCCAGAAGCGCCGAGAGGCTCAGGCGGTAAAGCCACACCAGGGCGATCGCCACGCGCGCCAGGGGAGACGGAGACGGCGATGGAGGGGATGGCGATGGAGGGGATGGCGATGGACATGGCGGAGGCGCGATTCCTCGCCTCCGATTCGGCTGATTTTGCGGCAGCGAGCACATTCGCATATTGCCAAAGCTTCACCAATTCTCCATCCGGCCATGAGGTATGGTCGTCAATCTACATCTATATAGGGTCGGGCGGCGTATGGCGACTTGCGGCCTCAACAGGATTTCTGGTCGATTTTGTGCCTTCATGCGGGAGGAAGCGAATCGAGACCGGCCATGCGTTGACCCGTGGCAAATCTCGCCGCTGCTGATATGTGTGTTGAGCCTCGTGGGGAGCCGAGCATGGTAAAGACCACAGTGATCGCGACGATGCTGATGTGCGCGGCCTTGCCCGCCTCGGCCGCGACCATCGCGTTCCACAGCGTGCGCGAGGGGCCGTGCAAGGCCGAGGTCGAGCGCTATTGCGAGCATGAGAAACCTGGCGGCGGCCGCATCCAGGCCTGCTTGCGCGAGCATGTGAACGAACTGTCGAAGCTGTGCGTGAAAGGCTTGAGGGCCTATCGCAACTCGGTGAACCTCCACCTCAAGTCGCGGCGCCACGCGCGGCGCGACCCGCTTTTCTCGCCGGCCGCCCGGCATCCGGTTCCGATCTCGACGCAGCCAGCGAATTAGCGCTTGCGGAACTGCGAGTTCACGCGGCCAGCCGCTCGCCGCTCTCCGCGTCGAAGAGATGCACATTCGCGAGGTCCGGCGAGATCTTGATGATCTCGCCGGGGCGCGCCGCGATCCGGTCGCGGAACACGGCGACGATATCGGAGCCGCCGAGCTTGAGCATCACTTGCGTTTCCGATCCCGTCGGCTCGACGACGACGACCTCGGCCGGCACGCCGTCCGGCGCGATGCGAAGATGTTCCGGCCGAAAGCCGTAGGCGGCCGGCCTGCCGTCGGAGGCGTCGGGCGCGCGCGCCAAGGGCATTTCGACGCCGTTCTCCGCCTTGAACGCGGGCCTGCCGGCGCCAAAGATGTGCCCCCGCAGAACGTTCATGGCGGGCGAGCCGATGAAGCCGGCGACGAACAGATTGGCCGGCCGGTCGTAGAGATCGAGCGGCGCGCCGATCTGCTCGACATGGCCGTCATGAAGCACGACGATCTTGTCGGCCATGGTCATGGCCTCGATCTGGTCGTGCGTCACGTAGATCGTCGTCGTCTCGAGGCGCTGATGCAGATCCTTGATCTCGGCGCGCATGGCGACGCGAAGCTTGGCGTCGAGATTGGAGAGCGGCTCGTCGAACAGGAACACCTGCGGGTCGCGCACGATGGCGCGCCCCATGGCGACGCGCTGGCGCTGCCCGCCCGAGAGCTGGCGCGGATAGCGGTCGAGCAAAGCCCGGAGCCCGAGAATGCCGGCCGCCTTGTCGACGCGTGCCGCGATCTCGGCCTTGGGCGCGCGCTTGAGCTTCAGGGAGAAGGCCATGTTGTCGGCGACCGTCATGTGCGGGTAGAGCGCATAATTCTGGAACACCATGGCGATGTCGCGCTCCTTCGGCGGCACGTCGTTGACCACGCGCTCGCCGATCCGGATCTCGCCCGAGGTGATCTCCTCGAGCCCGGCGATCATGCGCAGCAAGGTCGACTTGCCGCAGCCCGAGGGGCCGACGAGCGTGACGAATTCCCCATCCAGGATCTCGACATTGATCCCGTGAATGACCTCGGTCGAGCCGTAGGCCTTGCGGATATCCTTGATGCCGACGCTCGCCATGCAGCTCTCTCTCCCACGCGGTTCCGCCCTGGAAATTCTCCGTTGCGGTTCTCGCTTCTAGAGCATAATCCTTGTTCGCTTTCCACAAGGCAAGCCGATGCGCCGCCCTCCTCGAGAGGGATGCGCGAACCGACATCACGCTTCCCGCCACAGGTGCTCAATGACCGAGACGATCGATATTCTTTTGACCGGCCCTCTTCCGAACAAGACAGCGGATGGGCTCGACAAGGCCTTCACCGTCTATCGGCCCTTCACGGGCGCCGAGCAGAAGACGAAGCTCGAGAAGGTGGCGGACAAAGTCCGCGGCGTGGCGGCGGGCGAGAGCCACGAACGTCTCGACGACGCCTTCTTCGACCGCTTCCCGAAGCTCGAGATTCTCGCGTCCTGCGGCGTCGGCTACGACCATGTCGACGCCAAGGCGGCCGCGCGCCGGGGCATCATCGTCACCAACACGCCGGACGTGCTGACCGACGAGGTCGCCGACACGGCGATGGGCCTCCTCCTCGCGACGGTGCGCCAGCTCCCGCAGGCGGACGCCTATTTGCGCGCCGGCAAATGGCTCGACGAAGCCCTTCCCCTTCACCGACACCTTGCGCGGCAAGAGCCATGGGCATCGCCGGCCTTGGGCGCATCGGCATGGCGATCGCCAGGCGCGCGGAGGCATTCGGCCTTGGCCTTGCCTATCACAGCCGCTCATCCAAGCCGGGCGTGCCCTACCCCTATTACGCCTCGCTCGTCGACATGGCCGAAGCGGTCGACATCCTCATGGTGATCACGCCGGGCGGCGCGGCGACGAAGCATCTGATCAACGCGAAGGTCTTGGAGGCGCTAGGGCCGAAGGGCGTGCTCATCAACATGTCGCGCGGCTCGGTCGTCGACGAAAAGGCGCTGATCGAGGCGCTCAAGGCGGGAAAGGTCGGAAGCGCCGGCCTCGATGTGTTCGAGCACGAGCCGAATGTTCCGAAGGAGCTGATCGACATTCCCCATGTCGTGCTCCTGCCGCATGTGGGATCGGCCTCGGTGCACACGCGCAACGCCATGGGCAATCTCGTGGTCGACAACCTCAAGCACTGGTTCGCGGGCAAGGGGCCGCTGACGCCCGTGGCCGAGACGCCCTGGCCGAAGCCGGCGAAGGGGTGAGGGCGGGGGGTGGAGCGAGCCATCGGCGAGAGCGGGGCAGCCTGACGCGCGACTAGCCATCAGCGATTCGCTGAGCACCTACATCATGGAGAAATAAGGGTGCGCGCGGCCGATCCTCGATTAACGCCTTGACATCTCCCCCGATAGCTCCTGGTAGACTAAGATATTTCTGCGGAATAGAGCGCTAATGACCAACGCTTTGGCAATTGTCGACGCTCAAGCGACGTCGGAGCTTCGCATCGGAGTTATCTTCCGGGATAGCTTCCAAGTATTCAGAAAAGGGTTCTGGTGCTTTTTTGTGCTCACTTTGATTTCTCTCCTTCCTGAAAAATTTGCGGAATTCCTTGGGGCGGATTCGGACGGCACGATAATTTTGGGCTTTCTCCGATTATTCCTTCTTTTCGTCATGCAGGGTGCAAGCGCCTATAGCGTGTTCCAAGTTAGGCGGGGGCGCCAACTGAGTTTCGCCGAGGCAATCAGCCGCTTTCTTCGCCGAATCGCGCCTGTTGCCGGCTCGGCGCTGCTTGCAACGTTAATTATCTCAGTTGGTTTTGCGCTACTCTTAATTCCGGGTCTGATTGCGCTTGTCATGTTCTATGTCGCCGTCCCCGCCTGTGTGGTCGAAGAGCTGGGTCCGGTTACGAGCCTCAAGCGGAGTGTGGCGCTCAGCAAAGGGTTTCGTTGGAAGGTCTTCGGCCTTTTCCTACTATGGATCCCCGGGGCATTTTTTGTGAGCATAGGCCTCAATTTTATCTGGGGCCTTGTCCAAGGTTTTGATCTTGGGCTTTGTGCAGGGTCTAAGTATCAGCGTCGAACCTGCCGAGGAGCCCATGAAATATGTCGCGACACTCGGACGTTTTGCGATCCAGGGCATGATAGCAGCATTTGGCGCCGTTCTTGCGTCCAACGCCTACTATACATTGCGGGCCGCAAAGGAAAGCATCGACATCGAACGAATCGTCCCCGTCTTCGATTGAACACGTTGGCACGTGTGTTGACGCTCACTTGGATCGGACACGCTAAAACGCAGAGCTATTCTTGTGGAGTGCGACCGGTCGAAGAGGTGGTCGCGCGCGAATTAGATTAGGCGTCGCGCCGTGACGGATGGCTATACGGCGCGACTTTTTTCATTTGATTAGGAGGCGCTATTATCACGGAGAAGTGAGGAGTACGTCCCTGTCAATTGTCGAATATCGACTTGCCGTGGCGTCGGCCTCCCTTCTAGATTTTCGGCTGTAATCTAGCCGCCACAGGGTGCCACATGACCGACGCAGCCGGGATCATCAGCGCGCAGTCCAATCCGGAGTTCCGGATCGGGCTCATTCTTCGGCAGAGCTTCGAGACTTTAGGGCGCGGCTTATGGCGCTACTGCGTCATTTCGCTGATCCCGATCCTGCCCTCTCTATTCAACCTCCTGCTATCCAACGAGCGCTCCCGATCGGCAATCTGGATCGCCCTCTTCTTGCAGGTTGTCCTCGGTCTCTTCGTACAAGGCGCGATCGTCTATGGTGCTTTCCAGGACATGCGTGGCCGCCCTTTCAGTCTCGGTGCGGCCCTCAGCCGCTGCCTTGCGCGCATCTGGCCCATCCTCGGCACCTCGCTGCTCGTCAGCTTGATTGCGGGAGTAGGCACGCTCTTGCTGATCGTGCCAGGCTTCATCGCCCTACTTATGCTTTACGTTGCCGTCCCGGCCTGCGTCGTGGAGGGACTCGGTCCGGCCGCAAGCCTTGGCCGAAGTGCCGAGCTCACCAAGGGGTTTCGCTGGAAGATCCTCGGCCTCATTCTACTCGTGTCTCTCATCAGCATCATCTGCTCGTTACTGGTCACATTTATACTGACTCTGTTTACTGGAGCTTTTGTCGCCACGTTGGGGAAATTCGCGGTCCAGGCCCTCACCGCCGCGTTGAGCGGCGTCCTGGCCGCGGTGATCTACTACAGTCTGCGGGCCGCCAAGGAAGGAATCGATATCGATCGAATCGTCAGCGTCTTCGATTGAAGCGGCGCCGTATTGCCTCATGAATTTGTTACGCAGGCGCGACGAGAACCTGACCCCTCTCGCTCGCGCCCCTGCCCGCTCAAACCCGTGATACCTCGCCGCTGTCCTTATCGGCGCGGTAACGGCCGAATAGCTGGCCACGCTCGAGCTCGGCACGCTGGGCGGTGTAAAACGTCTCCAGGAACTGTCGCGCTTGCGCCGGTGCCACCGGATCGCTCCAACCGATCTTGCGACAGATCTTCGCCGTCACATCATTGAGAGTTTGACGCGTCTCGATCGAATCCGGCCGCCGCAGCAATTCTTCGAGGACCTGAACCTCGAAGGCTCCATAGGCCTCCAATTGCGCGTGAGTGAAGACGTAACTTTGGCGGCTCGAAGCAAGCTCGCGCGCGAGCCCATGCCTGGGCAGCGCGATGACCATCGTTCCCGCGATGAAATCCCCGGCCCGCAGCCGATCCCGATTGAAGAAAGGCAGGCAGGAGATCACCAGGATCCAGGCGAGATAGCTGAGCGACTGCCAGGCCGCCGTGCCTTGGGGCCCGGCGCCTAGCGACAACATAAGGCCGAGCGGCACGAAGACCTCGACCTCGCGTGTGAGATTCCGCGCAACGACGGCGGCGGGCATCAGCGGGCCGCCTTCGCGGTCGATCACCTTGAGGCCGCAGATGCGCTTGCCCGGCGTGCTCCCCTGCCAGGCGAGCTCGAAATGAGCGAAATAGGCGTTGCGCAGAACGAAGGCGAGAAACAGGCAAACCGTGATGGCGATTTTACCATTGGCGTTTTGCAACGCGAGGAGGACGATCACGAGATAAATGAGGATTGTCGCGCCGAGCCAGAAGAGCATGTCGAGCGCGAAGGCCGCCACGCGCTCGCCGCGATCCGCGATCTCGACCTCGAGAGTCACGCCCTCGGGGCTGACGATCTCGCGCCGCGCTCGCGCCCTGCTTCCGAAGAGGCGCGCGACCCGATCCCTGCTAGCCGCCATCGGCCCTCCTGGCGCGGCCCGAAAGGAAATAGGCGAGCCAAAGGAGTGCCGTGACCGCCCCGAAGGCGAAGCGCCCCATGGTGGTGCCGACCATTTGCCGCAAACCACCTTCGATCAGGCCAGCCACGAAGAAGAGCAGCACCGCGCCGGCCGCGATGGCCGCGGCGTCCCGGCCATTCTTCGCGAGATTTTGGGCGCGGGAGATGCGGTCGGGGAAAAGGATGTTCTCCGCCACGACCAAACCTCCCGCGCCGCAAAGGATGATGGCGAGGAACTCGGTCACGCCATGGATCGACACCCAGCCGAGGAAATCGAGCATCAGGCCGCGCCGCGCATGCAGCGCCAGGAAGGCGCCGAAGATCAGTCCTTGATAGACCAGGAGGCACAAGGTCGGCAGGCCGAATGCGAGTCCGAGGCCGAAGGTCAGGATGCCGACCATGGTGTTGTGACGGAAAAGGGTGTTGGCGAAGACCACGAAGGATCGGCTGAAGCCTTGCCAGGGCGCGAAGATTTCCCCTTGACGAAGTTCGGCGGCAGTCGTGGACGGACCACGCCCGTCCGAAACCCCGACCGGCACGAGCGAGGAGAACCAATCCTCGTCACCAGCCACGAGCAAATAGCCGGCTCCCACGCCGATCAGAATGGCGAGCGTCGCGACGAGCGCATGCCAGCGCGCTCCCCTGACGATGGCCGGGAAGCCCGCCCGCAGGAAGGCCCCGAAGCTCTCGAGGACGCCCTGCCGCGGCCCATAGACCGCAAGGTAGCCGCGCAACGCGAGGTTCTCGAGATACCGTAACAGGTTGCGGTCGAGCGCGATGCTGCGCGCGACCGAGAGGGAAGACAGGGTGCCCCGGTAGAGGAGAGGCAAGCGCTGCAGCTCGGCGCTCGACAAGCTCGCAATGCCCTGCTTTTCCGCTCGGCCGACCAAATCATCGAGCTCGCGCCAGCCAGCTTCGCGCCCCTTGCGGAACTCAGCGCTGCGCAGCACGAGAGCCGGGCGGGTTCCCTGGCGGGTTTCGGCGATGGCTTCGCCCGCCTCGTTCATGACGGACGCTCGCGCGAGGCCTCGACCCTGTCGTCCTTGCGGCCGAGCCACGGAGGCTGAAGGCGTAGATTGCAACGCATCAGATCAACCCCTTTTGCTTGACCTCGAAATACCGATTGATCAATCCCATGGAAAGACCACCCGCCTCGACATCGAGGCAATGCACGCCGAGACGTGCGATTCGCTCGAGCACGACTGCGCGCTCGCGCTGGAATTCATGGGCGATCACCGCCTGAGCCACGGCCTCGAAGCGATCGGGCGCATGCCGGGTCAGGCGCGTCAGCATTGGATCCTGCAAGGTCACAAAGATAACGGCGTGGCGATTGGCCGTTCGCTGCAAGGACTCGATCAGGAGCTCGGCCGAAATGCTGTCGACGAATTCGGTGAACAGGATCACCAGGGCTCGTCGTTTGAGCCGCGTGTTGAGCTCGGCAAGCCCGAGCGTGAAATTCGTCTCCTCGCTACGATACTGAAGCCGCGCCACGGCGCGCTGGATTCGCGCAAGATAGGGAACACCCCGGCCCGGCTGCAGATAGTGCCGGACATGGGCGTCGAAACCGTAGCTGCCGACGAGATCGCCGCCGCGCAACGACGTCCATCCGAGGAGCAGGCCAGCCTCGATGGCATGATCGAGGCGCGCCATCCCCTCGATCGGCTCCAGCATCAGGTGCCCGGTGTCGAAGGCGAGCACGATCTGATGATTGCGTTCGATGCGAAACTCCTTGGAGAGGAGCTTGCGATGCCTTGCCGAACGCTTCCAATCGATGAAGCGGTTGTCGAGACCCGAGCCGTGCTCGCGCAAGCTCTCGAACTCGGCCCCCTCCCCTCGCAGTCTTTGCACCTTGCTGCCGAACATGGCTTCGCGGCTGAGCACTTCCAAAAGCGCACCGCGCGTGCGACGCACGACGGGCACGACATCGATGGAAATCGCCAGGGGCCGGCGCTGGCGCTTTTCGACGAGGCCGAGCGGTCCGCGCCAGCGCAGCCAGATCGCCAGGATTGCGATGTTCCCCCGCCGGGTGGACGAAATCTCGACCTTTGTTTCGAGCCGTCCGTCCTCGCTCCTGCCGCCGACGAGCGGCGGCGGCGCGCCGGCGCCCGACATCTCGAGCAGGATGTCGAAACGCACGGGACGTCGCAACGGCAAGGTCAGGAGAACGACCGCCACCTCGCCTTTATCCGCAACCGGAAGGCGTGACGCAGCCGTGACTCCCACCTGCAGGCGTCGCGCCGGCAGGATCAGCAGCGCATCCGCCCCGAGCGCCGCGAGCGCCAACAGCGAATACCCTGTGGCAAGGCTCCAGAGGGAGGGATCCCAGGCGAGGATCACGAAGATCGCCGGGATTCCCGCAGAGAAGAGAAGGACGCCGCGAAGCGTCGGACGAATCATCGCGGTGCGGCCGTCTGGTCGAGGATCTCGCTCAGCACCCGATCGCTGGTGATGCCGTCGATCTCGGCATTGGGCGCGAGCACGATGCGATGGCGAATGAGCGGCAGGGCCAGCCGCTTCACGTCATCGGGGAGCGCGAAATCGCGCCCGTTGAGCGCGGCGTTGGCCCTCACCGCCGCGGCCAGCATATTGGCGGCGCGGGTCGAGGCACCCGAACTCGATCGCCGCATGCTGGCGCGTGGCGCGCACCACATCGACGATGTAGTCGATGATCGCCTCCGTCAAATGAATGTTCATCGTCAGCTTGCGCAGCTCAACCAGGCCGTCCGTGCCGACGATCGGCACAAGCGCGAATTCCTCGATGCGCGGCATGGTTGGGCGTTGCCCATGACGAGTGACGACCTCGCGCTCCTCGTCGCGGCTCGGGTAGCCGATATCGATCTTGAACAGGAAGCGGTCGAGCTGAGCCTCCGGCAATGGATAGGTGCCTTGCTGCTCGATCGGATTTTGCGTCGCCACCACCATGAAGTCCGGACCGAGATCGTAGGTTTGCGTATCGATGGTCACGGCTCGCTCGTTCATGGCCTGCAGCAGAGCCGCCTGCGTCTTGGGCGGGGTGCGGTTGATCTCGTCCGCGAGCAAGATCTGCGTGAAGATCGGTCCGGGCGTGAGGGTGAAGCTGTTGGTCTGGAAGTTGAAGAGATTGGTGCCGAGGACATCGCCCGGCATCATATCCGGCGTGAACTGGATGCGTCCGAACCGCAGCGACAAGGTCGCGGCGAAGGCTTGGGCGATGAGCGTCTTGCCCGAACCGGGCACGCCCTCGAGCAGAACATGGCCGCCGCAGAGAAGGCTCGTGAGCATCAGCTCGAGAGCATCGCCTTGACCGACGATCGCCTTGGCGACCTCCGCCCTGATGCCGTCAGCGACCGTCTTTACGTGCTGAAGTTCCATTCGAAATCTCTCCGTTCCAGGCATGCATGTCGCGCGCCGCCGCGGCGAGCGAGGCGAGCTCCCATGCGCTACCGCGAGGCGTTTCATCGGCGCGGCGCATGATTTGGGATGCGTTGAGGACAAGTCCGCGGGTCGCCCCGAGACGGTCGAGCCATTGTGCCAGCGCGCTTTCGTCGAGATCGGCCGGCGCGCGCAGCCGTCGGCCTGTCTCGCGCAGCATCATCTTCAAATAGCGCCGCAGGATGTCGGCTCGATGCGCGGCGCGATCGAGCAGCGCGGCGCTATTCTCGATCAGGCTCGCTTTGCCAAATCCGATCGGCGGGGGCAGCGGCTCCTCGGCACCAAAGCGTGTCGTGGCCGCGAGGAAAAGCAAGCCGAGCGCGACGAGAAGCTGGAAGGTGACGAGGATGTAAGGGAAGCGGAAAAGTAGGTTCAGCGGGCTTGTTGCCGCCCCGGCAAGACCGTGCACGGTCTCGTCGAACACGATGCGGCCGTCCCCCCGACGAAGCGCGCCGAGAAGCGCGACCACGAAGGCTGCATTCGAGTCGATGGCGATGGCGTAGTTCTCGATCGGGTCCGGATCGCTGAGAATGAGGATACGACGGTTGCCGTCACGTATTTCGCCAACGAGCGTGCCCGCGTCGGTTGCGACGATTGGGGTGATCGCGCCTCCTCGGACAAGTTGCACCGTATCGGCGAGCGCGGGCGAGGCGCCGAGGCGATTGACCGTCCACCTCTTGGGAGAGGGAACATGCACCACCTCGGCTCTCGACACGAAGAGGTTAAGGAGCCCACGCACGAGCCCGGGGGAGAGAAGCCGGGTGTCCCCGATCCAATCTGGACGCCGGAGGTCCCGGGTGCCTTGCCGCTTGGGCAGGACGAGAAGCAGGGTTTGTGCTGCGTGCCCCATGTCGAAATTGCGGATCATCGTGCTGATGTCGGGTTCGGCCAGCACAAGGACGCCCCCGACCCCGAGCCCTTCGACCGCACCGAGCCGACTGCGCGCCACCGGCAGATCGAGCCGTCTCAAGGTTTCGTAGAGCGCCGCATGCCCGATCGCCGAGCGCGAATAGGTGCTTGGTTGCACGATGACCTCTTCGCTTCCGCCGCGAAGCTGCAGCCAGAACGAAAGCGCGAGTGCCACCATCATCGATGCCGAGAGCGCGAAAATGACCGGACGAGAGAACAGACGGCCTTCAGCCATTCGCGGCCGCCCTCACCCCACGGGTCAGCTGCGCGAAGCTCCTACGGCAAGCCCGATAATCCTCCGTTCCCGCGAAACGGTTACCGAAATAGGCGAGCTCGACGCGCGCCACGATGTCGGAGAGCGCCTCGAGAGCCGTCGTGGGGATCGGCAGACGGGAGAGAATTTCCCTGCTCGTGAGCGAATCGGCGAAGCGCAAGTCGAGCGAGCGTTTCAGCTCGGCAAAGCTTCTCAGCAAGAGAAGATGCATGGCCTCGACGACGCGGCCGTCCCGAGCGAGTTCGTCGGCATCGATGCCGGCCTCCTCCAGACGTTCCACCGATATGGGCAAAAGGCTCGCTTGCCGATCAACCAAGGGATCACGTGGACCCGCGCCACGAAAGCTGGGTAGGCTGTCGCGCATCGCCCATAGAATGAGGCAGGTCCCGGCGATGATCGCCGACCAGAGGATGATATCGGCGACATTCTCCGGCAGGTCCAGGTGAAAATCGGAGGGCTCGAAGCGATCCTCGGCCGCGCCGGCGGGCAGCTTCGTCTGGACGCCGAGATCGCGCGCCGCTTCGCGCGCCACGCTGCCGGGTTCGTTGGCCACGGCGCTGGTCCCGGAAAGGCCGAGCACGAGGGCGAGTGCCATTCCTTTGCCGCCGACGCGAAGCCGCGGTGCATCCCCCGATCGCAACTGCAAGAAGCCCCTCATCGCGGCACGCACTCGAACGGCAGTACAGTCGTTTCACCAGGCTCGAGAGATCCCGCCGGCCTCGAGCGCAACCTCAAAGATCGAACCATCGGTATCGTCACACAAAGACGAGATGGTGTCGATCATCGCCGGAGCCCCCGGGCGAGCGCGATGCCCTCTTTTGCCTGGCCCTACCCCGCCTTCCCGGCCAACTGGCGGCGTTCCTTGAGCACGAGGGCGACGTTGCGCAGATAGACGAAGACGCCGAACCCCTGGCCGAGGATGAAGACGAGATCGCGCCGCCACAAGGAATAGGCGAAGAGCAGGAGACCGCCGCCGATCGAGAACAGCCAGAAGCTGAAGGGCATGACGCTGCGGCCCGCCTTCTCGCTCGCGAGCCATTGCACCAGGAAGCGCATGGTGAACAGCGCCTGAGCGACGAGCCCGATGAGCACGGCGAAATCGAACTTGTTGACGAAGACATCCTGGAGATAGCCGCCAAGCGCGGAGGCGAGATCGATCAGCATCATGCGTCCTTTTGTAGTTCCGACACGATTGGCGTGCGACGGCGCCTGCGAATCAGCCACCACACACCGGCAAGATCGAGGATGCCGACCCAAAGCCGGTCGAAGAGGCCGTAGTTCGAGCGTCCGGCGCGTCGCGGCCGATCGACGACATCGACGAGATTGACGCCGTAGCCTTCGCGGCGCATCAGCGCGGGCAGGAAGCGATGCAGCCCGTCGAAATAAGGAAGCGCCAGAAACGCCTCGCGCCGGAATGCCTTGAGGCCACACCCCGTGTCGCGCGTGCCGTCTTGCAAAATTCGGCCGCGCACCGCATTCGCCACGCGCGATTGCAGCTTCTTGAAGCCCGTATCCTTGCGGCCGATCCTTTGCCCCGCGACGAGCCCGGTTCCGGGCCCGGAGGTTTCGAGCGCTTCGACAAGCCTGGGAATGAAGGCCGGATCGTTCTGGCCGTCGCCATCGAGCGTCGCGACGATCGGCGCGCGCGCCGCCCTGACGCCGCTGCGCACGGCGGCGCTCTGCCCGCAAGTCTCGCCATGACGCAAGGCTCGCATAGAGGCACGACCGGCGCCGAGCTCGGCGAGGCGCGCGGCCGTCCCGTCGCTCGAGCCATCATCGACGCAGATGATCTCGAAGGGAGCGAGCGCCGCGCATTCACGCTCGATCTCCTCGATCAGCGGACCGGCGTTCTCCACCTCGTTTCGCATCGGCACGACGATGGACAAGCGAGGTGCCGGCGACGTCTCGCTCGAAATTCCCCGCGCCCAGGTCGCCGGCGCATCGTGCCCTTGCGGAAGATCGCCGGCGCGCCCGGCTCCGACGGCCGCGAAGGGACCGCCAGGTTGTGCGGTCCGCGATTTTGGGGCCGCGCCCGATCTCAGGCCGACGCGCGCCTCGGCGAAGAGCGTCAGCATTGCCCGTGCGCCGGCGATCCCGATCAGGGCGCCTGCCAGAACATCGCTCACATAATGGGCCTCGACCGCGACGCGCGAGAGGAAAACCATGGTGGCGAGCGCCGCGACCGGGCGTCTCCAGCGAGGAGCCACGGCCGAAATCGCGATGATCAGTGCCGCGGCGGTCGTCGCATGCCCGGACGGGAAGCTCGCCTTCGACGCAGCGAGCGAGAAGGGTTCGAAATGAAAGACGCCGAGAGACTCGAAATACCGCGGCCGCACGCGGCCGACGAGATGCTTCAAGATGGTCGTCGCGAGCGAGGGCACGGCGATCGCCGAAAACATGAAGAAGGCGCGCTCCGCGAGGAGAACGAGACGCGCCCGCTTTTTCCGGGAGGCCGGGGCAAAGCTCACACGCGCGAGGATCAAGCCCACGATGGCGATCGGAACCATCCAGACCCATCCCTCCCCCAGAATGGTGACGTCCTGGAAGAAGCGCGTCACGGTTCCGGGCAAGTGCCGCATGGCCGCCGCGATCGGCCTGTCGAGCGCGAACGCGACCACAAGCATGAGAAGCATCGCAGCCGTCACGGAGCCTGCGCCGGGCAAGAGAGCCAGCGGCGCCGCTGTGGCGGTCCGGATCAGAAGGGCGAGGCGCTGCGCCAAGCCACGCGCCAAGCCACGCGCCAAGCCAAGCGAGACGGCGCTCGCGGCAGTCTGTGCCCTCCCCTCGGACGGTATCAGAGGATTCGACGGGGATTTCTCCCGTGTCGCCTCAACCGCCATTGGCGTAGACCCCGATGTCCATGTGGCGCCCGCCGTTCAGATTGACGCCGAGCACGCGCCCGAGGAGATGCGGCGTTCGGCCCATCGCGGCGAGGCTCTTCGTGAACGCCCCCTCCTGACGGATGTCGACGAAGGCCGCGCGGCAGCCCGGGAGGGCAAGGAAGCGCGCGGCGTCGGCCCCATCGGTCAACCGCAGATCGCTGCGGGTGAGAAACACGAGGCTTGGCTCATTGAATCCCGCGGTGGCAAGGCTCTCGGGCACGCAAGGCGATTTCGCGAGCGAGGCGACGAGGCGGGGCGACAACGACAAGGCCTTCAGCCCGGGAATCGCAAAGCCGTAGGCGCCGATGAAGAGCAAGAACGAGGCCGCAAGAATTCCTGCGACCCCCTCTTCGAAGTGTCTTCTCGCGAAAGCGAGGGTTGCGAGAAAGGCGCACCCTGCCGCCGCGGCCGCGAGCAAGGCACCCGCGATATCGGCACGGTCTCCATAAAGCAGCGTGGCGTAAGGAATCGCGAGCGCGATGATCACCGCCGGCATGGGCAAGAAGATCAGGGCGAGCCGCCTCCATCTTCCCTCGAAGAGCAGGCTCCCCCGCTGCGCCGCGAAGGCGACGAGAAGCGCGATCGCGGGATAGAGAGGCAGCACATAATGCGGCAGCTTCGTCGGCACGGCCTCGAAGACGAGCCAGGACGGGATGAGCCATGCAAGAAGAAAGGCCACCGCATCCTCCCCGCGCGCGCGCCACACGGCGGGCGCGGCCACGATCGCCAGAGGGGCGAGCGGCCATAAGGTGAGGAGGGCCGCGACGAGATAGGTTCCGGGTGGGGCGCCATGGCCCTCGCGGGCACCCGCCACCTTGCCGAGCATGTCGCCGCCGACCGCGTCGTTGAAGAAGGCGCCATGCGTATCGATGCCGATGGCGATGAACCAGGGCGCGATGACGAGCATCGCCAAACCGGCCGCTCTCCAATCGGCGGCCGGCCGGAGCCAGCGGACCGAGCGTTCCTTGACCGATAGCACGAGCGACGCAAGGGCCACGACCATCAGGATGATCGGCCCCTTGATCAGCACGCCCACCGCCATCGCGAGCCAAAGCACGAAGGCCACGCTTGCGGGCCTCGCCGCTTGGCTTTCTCTCGTGGCATAGACGCGGGCGAGCGCCCCCATGGCCGCGACGATCGACGCCGTGAGAACCGCGTCCGTCTTCGCCAGTCTTGCCTCGACGCCGATGAGGACGGTTGCCGCCATCAGCGCCGCGGCCGTGAACGCATAGCGATTTTCAAGCCAGGCGAGCCCCGCCCAATAGGTGAGCAACACGGCCGCGATCGCGCCTGCGAGCGAGGGCAGGCGATAAAGCCAGATGGTGGCGCGGGCGCCGTCGAAGCCGAGAGCTTCGGCGAGGCCCACGCTCGCGCTCTGGAGCCAATAGATGCCGACGGGCTTCTTGTTGCGCGCCTCGTCCTGGAAACGGATCGAGACGAAATCGCCCGTTTCCAGCATCTGCTTGGAGGCCTGGGCAAAGCGCGGCTCGTCCCGATCCATCGGCGGCAAGCCGGCAAATCCCGGCAGGAACATGAGGAGGGCCAAGGCGACGAGCGACGCGCAGGCGAGGCCGTGCGAGCGCGTGAGCGCTGCGACGAAGTCGCGCAAGATGCTGCGCCGCACCGTCGCCGTCGAGATCAGGCCTTGGTCCACGCGCCCCTTTTGGTGGCGTCGCAGGCGCGCGTCAACTCACGGAGGGCAAGCGCCGGGAGGGCTCTCCTCCCTGCGTCGAGGGCCTATACCAAATATTTCTTGAACCAGGCCTGGAGGCGCGCCCAGCCGTCAGCCGCCTTGTCGGCGCGGTAGGTCGGCCGGTAATCGGCGTTAAAACCATGCGGCGTGTCGGGATAGATCACGACTTCGACCGTCTTTCCGGCCTTGTCGGCGGCCGCCTTGATGGCATTCACCGCATCGACCGGAATGCCCTGATCGGCGGCGCCATAAAGGCCGAGAACCGGACATTTGAGGTCGGCAACCGCGTCGATCGCACGCTTGGGCTGAAGTTCATTGGGAACATTGGTGAGCGGACCGTACCAGGCGACCGCTGCCTTGAGCTTGGGGTTATGCTCGGCGAAGAGCCAGGTCTGCCGGCCGCCCCAGCAAAAGCCGGTCACGCCGAGCTTCGAGGTGTCGGCGCCCTCCCCCGTCGCGAAGGCGACCGTTGCGTCGAGATCGGACGCAACCTGCGTCGTCGGGCGCCTTGGAGACGATGGTGGAGATGAGGGTCGGTATGTCGGAGATTTGCGTCGCATCGCCGATGCGCGAGTAAAGGTCGGTCGCGATCGCGTAATAGCCGAGCTTGGCGAGACGGCGGCACATATCCTTGATGTGCTCATGCACGCCGAAGATTTCCTGGATCACGACGATGACCGGCACCTTCCCGCCGCCGGCGGGGCGCGCGCGATAGGCCGGAACCATCCGATCTTCGGTTTTCACCTGCACCATGCCTGCGTCGAGCCCATTGGTGTCGGTGATGATGGTCTCCGCCGAAACGGGTTGAACCGCGAGCGCAAATCCAGCGTGACCCCGCCCACGAGGCTCGCCCTGATGAAGGAGCGTCGCTCGAGCTGCGTGGCCACGAGCATCGGATCTTTTTCCCAAGGTCTGTCCATGGCATTCCTCGATCATGATGTTGGCGATGCCTGCGCATAACGCAGCTCGATCGACCTGGGGCATCACGTTTCCTTGAGGAGTGCCGTGCCGGGCTGGCCGCCTCTTTCTCAGCGAGACAGGGCCCGAGCGGATTGGGCGGAAGGCGCGATCTCGGCGCCGGGCTTCCCTTGCACCACGCCATAGGCGTCCACGATCCCCGCGCCATATTCGTCGGGCTTGGCGTCGGGGGCGGGTTTGCGGGCGCCGGCGTCGAGGGTGCCGACGAGGGCGTCCGGCGTCAGGCTCCCATAACGTTCGAGCGCAAGCGCCGCGATCCCGCTCACATGGGCAGCGGCGATGGAAGTGCCGGAGACGATCTGCACCCCATCTCCGGGGGCGGGCACGAGAATATCCACCCCGGGCGCTGCCAAGGCGATATACGCACCGTGATTGGCGAGCTCGAAAAGCCCGTTCTTGGAATCGGTTGCCGTGACGGCGATGACGCCCGGTTCCGCGCCCGGATAGAGGGGAGCGGATTGCGCGCCTGCGTTGCCGGCCGCGGCGACCTCGGCGACCCCTTTGGCGCGCAACGCCGCCAACGCGCGCGCCAGCATGGCGTCTCGCGGACCGGCGAAGCTCATGTTGACGATGCGCGCATTTTCGGCCGCGACGAAATCGAGCCCTTCGAGGATGTGGAAGGTCGTGCCCTCGGCGCCGTTCGACTTGCCTTCCCCGGTAAAGGCCCGGACCGCGATCACTTGGGCATCGGGTGCCACGCCGACGAGCTTCGCATGCGCCAGGATCGCGCCGGCGATGGCCGTCCCGTGCGGGTGTGGCTCGAACCGGCCGCCGATCGTGTCGAGCCTCGCCACGATGCGGTCCTTGAGCTCGGCGCTCTCGTTGTCGATGCCGGAATCGATGATCGCTATCCGGACGCCTTTGCCGGTGGCAAGCCGATGCGCTTCACCAAGATGCAGTGCCGTGACCGCATATTGCAACGGCTCGGTCGAGGAACCGGCGTCGGTCGCGGCGCTCGGCTCCACCGGAGCCGCGGGCGATAATCCCGCTTGCGCCGGTCCGGGCTCCTTTGCCGCTTCGCCGGCGCCTTGGATGGGCCGCGGCGCGACTGCGCCCTTTGGAGCTGGCTCGATCGCGGGCGCTTCCTCTTTCGAGGGTTGGACCCCTTGCGCCTGATCCTTGCCGGGTCCCTCGTCAAAGGCCGCCGGCGGCGGCAGCGGGGAAGCTCTCGTTGCCGCCTTCTCCGATCGGGAGGCATCTTGTTGCAGGGCAAAGACGTAATTCGGTTGGGCGCCGCCGACCCGGCCTTCGGCACGAAGCGAGCGCAGGGTTTGCGCCACGCTGTGGTGCGGGGCGATCCGGTAGCGGTCCACCCTGGTGCCGAGGAGCGCAAAATTCCGGGAAGCGATCAAGGTGAGCGCGAGCCTTTGCTGCAGGCTTCGTAACGTCGCGGGGGAGAGACGCTGAGGAATTTCGACCAGGACCTCGTCGGGCACATAGCGGGTTTCGGATGAGGGAGGCAGGACGAAATGCGCGTTCGTGTCCTTTTGCGTCAAGCTGACGGGAGCCGAATGGCCCTGCCTGGTTTGCACGGTGTGGACGGGTGGCGCCGGCGGAGCGCCGGCGGGCCTCGTCGTGCGAACGGGATGGTGCGGGACGCGCGGGAGCGTGCCCGGGTCATCTTCCGGCGGCACCTCATAGGGTGGCGGAGCGCCAACCCCGGGAGGAAAGAATATGGGGTGCCCCCGATAGGGGATCGGAGGATGCAGGCGGCCGCCTCTTCCCCAGCCACAATTCGCGAAGTCGCACCCGACGACCGGTCGTCGCCAGGACGGGCGGCGAGGCCAGCCGAGCCCACGGGACTGGCGCGTGTCCGGCCCCAAATAAGTGCCATCAGGACCGCCCCGTCCTTCGAATTCGCGGCGGGGTCCGAAGCCGCGCTCGCCAGCACCGAAGCCGCCCCCCTCGCCTGCCCCGAAGCTCCCGCGAAACTCTTGTGCCGTCGCTACTCGCGAGGTGCCGGGCACGAGCGCGAAGGCGCAGACGAGAATGATGGGAATGACGCTGATCGCGCGAAGCGACGCGTCACGTTCTGCCTTCATCTTGCCGGTGCGCGACTGCATCGGAACCTCCCGGAAGCATTCCTCGCAGGCTCTGCTTCGGCCATGGGCCGAAGGACGATCATTTTCCGGCTCTAGGGCGACGGGGCGACGAAGCGAACGAGCCCCTTCTCCGCGGCGAGCCGGGCGATGACGGCATCACGATCCGCCGCCGGCATGTCCTTCGGCCCCAGGCGCACGACGTAGAGGCCGCCCGGCTTGGGGCCGTCCACGAGCGTCACATGTGCCGCAACGAGCAGGCGAGAGATGTCGGCGGCCTTCGCGTCCGGATTGAAGGCGAGCGTCGCCAAGCTCCCTTCGTTCGCGCTCCCGGGGATGGACGCTTGCGTGTAGGTCTGCCCGCCCGTTTCTTGCAGCAACGCGCCGATGAAGCCCGCCTGCGCGACGATGAGAAGGGCGGCCGCGATGCCCGCATATGCCATTTGTCGCGGCGTGAACGCCTGCAGCCGCTCGCCGATCCAGGCGAAGAGGTCGCGCGCGTTCGCATGGGCCGTGGATCGTGCCGGCTCCGCATCGAGGGCGGCGAGGAAGCGCTCGCCCGCACGTGCCGAGGGCAGGCCGAGCCTCTCATTCGCCTCGATGCTCGCCGCCTGCTCCTCCTCGACCAAGGCGAGCTCGCGCCTCAACGCATCGTCCTTCGCCAGCGCCACCTCGACCCGTTCCATTTCGGCGAGCGGCAAGCGTCCCGTGACATAAAAGGGAAGAAGGTCCGCGAGCTCGCGGTTGGCGGGTGCTTCATCGCTATTCATGGCCAACCTCTGTCCAATCCCTTGCTCTTGGCGATCTCAGCCAATCTCTTGCGGGCGTGAAACAACCTCGTCTTCACCGTATTCTCCGGAATCCTGACGATCTCGGCGCATTCCTCGATCGATTTCTCCTGGTAATAGACGAGATCGACGATCTCGCGATGCTCGCTCGAGAGGGCCGAAAGGCAGGCGCGCAGGATCTCGCCCTTGTCCTTCTTTTGGGCCGCCACCTCGGGGTCGTCACCGAGATCGGCGATCTCAGCTATTGCCTCCTCATCGAGCTCGGCCTCGCGCGGGCGCCTGAGCGCCGACAAGGCCTTGAAACGGGCGATCGCCAGAACCCAGGTCGAGACGCTGGAGCGCCCCTCGAACCGGGCCGCCTGACGCCAGACATCGATGAAGACCTCATTGAGCAGATCCTCCGCGGCGCTGCGGTCGCGCATGATCGAGCACAAGAAGCGAAACACGCGGACTTGATGTCGCGCGAAGAGCACGCGCATCGCCAGCTTGTCGCCCGAGGCGATCCGCTCGATCAGGGCGTCATCGCTCGTTCCTTGCATTGCGAAACCCCTCAACGCTCCTAAGTCGCCTTTGCCTCGAGAAAGGTTCACCGGCGCGCTCGTTTTTTATTTTCTGCGTCGACGGAAAAGATGCGAGAGCGAAGTCGCCATGCGCGCTTGGCGCATTGAACCTTCTCCGACCTGGATGCGACCAAGGCTCGAGGCCCGGCGATTTCGGGTTTCCGCCACCGCCATGGGCCTGTCAGGGAGAATGTATCATGAAAACCTCAAAGCTGGCGAAGACGCTCGGGTTGGTTCTCGCGCTGGGCGCGACGAGCTTGCCGACCCTGTGCGTGACGAGCACGATCGCGCTCGCTCGTGGCGACGGCGGAGGCGCTGGCGGGGGCGGCGGGGGCGCGGCCGGCGGCGGTGGCGGGGGCGGTGGAAGCGAAGGTGGCAGCGGCGGCTCGGTTCTCGTCCCGGGCGGCGACAATCCTCCTCCCCGCCAACCGCCTGGCCGCAATCCGCCCGGAAGCGGCAGTCCGCTGGTCCTCGAAGTCGGGCACGCATTGCCGACCTGCATCGACTACAGGAGAGGCATGTACAGCTTCTATGGCTACCCCATCCCGGTGCGATGCCAGCCTCATCTGCGTTTTCATGATGAGGATTGAGCGCACGGTGCGCGTCCTTCCTTCTCCCGCGCTCTTCGCGCGGGAGAAGGTGGCCTCGCGAAGCGAGGTCGGATGAGGGAAAATTGCGCGGAGCCCATGATTGGGAACGGGCTCCGTCCCGCAGGATCGCAGCGCGGATGTGGCCCAGCACAATATCCCCTCCGCCAATAATAAGATCGTTCGGAAAGCGCAGCACCCTGTAGCCTTGCTCGGTCAGCTCAGCGTCGCGGCGGGCATCGTATTGCTTCTGCCTTGGATCGTCATGAGGAGCCCCGTCGGAAGTCTTCGCATGCTTCGTGTTCGCTCGGATCGAGGCTCGACCTAAATTCCCAGCGCCCTCATCCGACCTCGCTTCGCGAGGCCACCTTCTCCCGCAGAGCGGGAGAAGGATTTGATGGTGGCCCGAGCTAGCAACAACGTTCGATGGAGAGGTCATGACTGCTGATATCGAAGACTATGGCGGCCTGGATTGGGGCAGCCAAAATCACCGCGCCTGTCTCGTCGATCGAGCCGGCAAGGTGGTTGGCGAATACGATGTGTCGCACACCGGGGGGCGCCCTTCCTTCTCCCGCGCTCTTCGCGCGGGAGAAGGTGGCCTCGCGAAGCGAGGTCGGATGAGGGAAAATTGCGCAGAGCCTATGATTGGGAACGGGCTCCGTCCCGCAGGATCGCAGCGCGGATGTGGCCCAGCACAATATCCCCTCCGCCAATAATAAGATCGTTCGGAAAGCGCAGCACCCTGTAGCCTTGCTCGGTCAGCTCGGCGTCGCGGCGGGCATCGTATTGCTTCTGCCTTGGATCGTCATGAGGAGCCCCGTCGGAATGTCTTCGCATGCTTCGTGTTCGCTCGGATCGAGGCTCGACCTAAATTCCCAGCGCCCTCATCCGACCTCGCTTCGCGAGGCCACCTTCTCCCGCAGAGCGGGAGAAGGATTTGCGGTGGCGCTAAAACCGCAGCTTGAGCCCGCCGGAGATCGAATGCTCCTGCACGCGGGAGCCGAGGCGGCCGTCGTAATCGACGAAGACCTTGGCGTCGGGCGAAAGCTCCATGCTGAAGCCTGCGCCCACGAGCGCGGCGTCGCGGCCGGAGGCGATGCCGGTAGCCGAGAATGAGCTTCCGGAAACGCCGACGAGCGATGCCGTGATCTTTTGCGAGGCGTCGAGGAATTCGTGGTTCCAGCCGAGGCGAAGCTCGGGGATGATCGTGCCGTAAGTTCCCATCGCGATGCGCGAGGTGAGGCGAACGCCGAGCGTCGTCTGGAAGGAGTTCGCGTCCGTCGCGTTCACCGAGAGCGCGCCGAAGCCGCCCGTCTCGCTGAAGCCTTGAAGATGCGCGTTCACGTAATCGAGCGCCGCGTAAGGCGTGACCGAGACGTTCACGCCCGCGGCCGGAACGCCCGCAATGATAGCCAGCCTCCGCATGGCCTTGATAGCTTTGGCCGGAAGGTGAGGAGGTCGCGTCACCTGGAAGCCCGAAGGGCGTGAGCAGGCGCGAGGTGCCGAACTCGTTGAAGCTCACGACGACGCTCCCAAGCGCGTACCACGGCCCTCCCGCCCAGCCGGCGTAAGCGCCGCCTTGGTACGAGCTCACATTGGTGCTCGAGCCGTCCTTGAACTTCGCCGAGGTCGCGACGTAAGTCGCCGCGACTCCCGCCACGATGCCATTGTCGAGGCGCCAATCGACGCCGGCGATGAGCGGGGCCGCGCGGTTGATATCGTAGCCCACGCCGGCGCCGGAAGCCGGAGCCGTCGCGCTGCCGAACTGGTCCGCGCCGCGCGCCCAGATGTTGGCGTTGCCGAAGGAGAAGGTCGGCTGGCTTACCGGACCTTTCGAGATGGCCGGAGCCGGGCCGCTCGGCACCCACTCGCCAAGCGCGCCGCCATTCGCGACGAGCCGGTCCTGGATGGCTTGCGTGAGCACGCGCGGCGCATCGAGGCCGAGGCGCGAATCTTGCGTGAGGTCCTGCGCGCTCGCCGCGATAGCCGCGAAATTGAGAGCTAATGTCGCGTCGAGCGCGTTCGGGGTCACAGCATCGGGCGACACGCTCGCCGTGAAGAATGGGTTGGTCGTGATGACGCTCGCGAAGCTGCCCGAGAGCGGCGGGTCCGCCGCGATGATGTTCCTGTAGGTCTGCGTCGCCGCGAATCCGAAGAGGGAGCCTTGCGGCGTCAATTGCAGCGTGCCGCCGCGCAGATTGATCGTGCCGGCGCTCAGCGACGCGAAGGTTCCCGCCACCGTGCTTGGCGTCACGCCGAGCACCAAGGTGCCGCCCGTCTGCGTATACGTGCCGTTCCGTTTACGTTGATGCTCGCGGCGAAATTGCTGTTCGCTCCCATTGGCGGTGATCGTGCCCGTATTGGTGATGCCGCCGCCGATCGTGCTGTTGGTCACCGCGAGCGCCGCTGTGCTGGTGCCGACGCGCGTCCCCGGCGCTGATCGTCCCCGCGTTGGTCACCGCGCCCGTGACGGTCGTGCCGGTGATCACGATCGAGGTGGTGGCGTTGCCGGCGGGGTTCGTGACCGTGGCTTGACGGTCTGGTGCGTGATCGTCTGCCCGGCCTTCGCGGGCGCGGCGAGAAGGAGCGCCGCGATGGAGGTGCCGGCGAGCAACGAGGAGGCGGCGAGGCGCAAGATGCGGCCACGGCTTTTCGGGTCGAGCGGCAAATTTGGCATCGAGAAGCCCCTTTCGAGTCGAGCACACGAGCGTTCCGCTCTTGGACTTCGATTTCATGCGCTGGCGCCTCGCGACGTAAAGCTAAGAGCCAATTATACGCAAAGTTTTCCAAACGCGCCGCGCGCTTCTTCCCTCTCCGGCGCGAAGCGCGGGAGAGGGCGCGAGTACGTAAGTTACGCGGCGAGGCCGCGAGCGCTACGAGCACGCAAAGAGCGTCCCAGGATAAATGGACCAGCGCTCATGTCCCCCTCCCCCAGCGACGAAGTCGCGGCGGGGAGGGTACGGGGCTCATGGGCTCGCATCACCGCTTATGGGGAGGAAGGAGATCGCTTCCAGCACATCGCTCCTTCGGGCATTGGCGATGACGGCGATATTTCGGGCGTGACCGTAACAACGCGCCGGCCGAGATGATAAGAGCCCCTGTGCAGGGAGCTTCTCAAACGTGACCGACGTCCTCGACATCGCCACCGCGCATGCCAAGGCCTATCTCGAAACGCTGCGAACGCGGCCGATCGGCGCCACCGCGACGGTGGAGGAGATGCGCCTTCGTCTTGCACGAGCTCTTCCTGAAACCGGGATGTCGCCGGAAGCGGTCGTCGACGACCTCGTGCGTGATACCGAGGGCGGCCTCATGGGATCGAACAGCGGCCGTTTTTTTGGTTGGGTGATCGGCGGCACGCTTCCGGTCGCCATCGCGGCAGATCTGGCTGACCTCCGCCTGGATCAACAACGCCGCCTGTCTTCGATCATTTCGCGCGCGCTTGTCCGCTCGCCCACGCCGCGAACGCCTGGGTGCATGTCGACGGTGCCTTCGGCCTCTGGGTCGCGACGAGCAAGCGACATTGCCATCTGCTCGATGGAGTGGAGCAGGCGAATTCCTGGGCCACGGACGGACATAAATGGCTCAATGTGCCTTTCGATTCCGGCCTCGTATTCGTCGCGCATCCGTCCGCCCACCGCGCGGCCTTCGCGCAAGACACGAGCTATTCGGTTCCTCGCGAGAAGCTGCGCAATCAAAAGAATTGAGATCCGGAATGGTCGCGCCGGGCGCGCGGTTTTCCGTGTACGCGGCCATCCGAGCGCTCAGTCATTGCGATCGGTAGATGGTTCGATGGTGCTGTGCTTGCGCCGAGCGTTTGATCGCGGGGATCGGCGAGCTCCCCGGGTGCCGAGATCGTCGCCGCGCCGACCATCAATCAGGGACTGGTTCGTTTCCTGGCAGATGACGGAAACCACGACCGTGCGACAGATGAGGTGATCGGCAAGATACAGGCCGAAGGTGTCGCCTGGTTCGGCGGCGCGACGTGGCGCGGCATGCGGGTCATGCGCGTATCGGTGTGCAACTGGGCCACGGATGAGCGCGACATCGAGCGCAGCCTGGCGTGCGTGCGCGATGCGCTTTCACGCTTTGCCCTTGCGTCGGAGCGCCGCGCGACGAATGCGAAAGGGGCACCGACGCCGGCCAGCCGTTCCTGACCACGCTCGCGCTCATGATGTTTCGCCCGCGGCAAAGGGCAAAGCAAATCCCAAAATCGTGAAGGCAGTGTGGCGACAAAACCCAATGGGACGCGTATAATTCACTCGATCAAGGTCGCGGGTCCGGGTGACCAGCCACCTCGCTCTTGTTTCGCCATCACCCGGGGCCGGTGCGCCTGGCGGCGTTCGGGAGGACGGAGCATGGCGAATTTGCATGTAATTGCTGGCGCGAGCGGCACCTGGATGCGTCCCGCGATACGCAAGATCAACCTCACCGACATCAAGGATGCCTTGGCTAAAGGCCTCGATGACTTTCTGACGATGCCGTCGCACCTCGTCTTCCTCTGCCTCATCTATCCCATCGTCGGAGCCTGCCTCGCGGCCACCAATGCGTTATTCCTGCTTTATCCGCTCGCCTCGGGATTTGCGCTCATCGGGCCTTTCGCGGCGATCGGACTTTACGAATTGAGCCGGCGCCGAGAGCTCGGGATCGATATCTCCTGGCGGCACGCTTTCGATGTGTTGAGCTCGCCGGCGCTGCCCTCGATCCTGGCGCTCGGCCTCCTGTTGATGGTGATCTTTCTTTGCTGGCTTGCGACCGCGCAAGCGCTTTACGTCTGGCTCTTCGGCCCTGAGCCTCCGCTCTCCTACGGACAGTTCATCCAGGACGTGCTCATGACGCCGCATGGATGGGCGCTCATCATTCTCGGAAACGGGATCGGCTTCATTTTTGCCGCGCTGGTCTTGAGCATCAGCGCCATTTCCTTCCCGCTGCTCATCGACCGCGATGTGGGCGCGGCGGTCGCCATTCACACCTCCATTCGGGCCGTGCTCGCCAATCCGGTGATGATGGCGCTTTGGGGCCTCATCGTCGCCGCGCTCCTGGTGCTCGGCACCATCCCCTTGTTCATCGGGCTTGCGGTCGTCATGCCGATCCTCGGCCATGCGACCTGGCATCTTTACCGCAAGCTCGTCGAGCCGGCCGGCGACGAGAGCGGGGTCGTCCTGGCGGGAGACGGGAGTTATTGAGGGAAGTGCCTCGAGGTGCGGGCGCGGTCCGGCTCAAGATTGCCGGCCGAGGAGCTTCACCACCGCGGCGCGGACGCGGTCCGCGGCGACGCGAAAGATCAGCGAAGCCGCGCTGAGTCGCGCCGGCGCGATCTCGGCTCCCTCGGGGGCCGAAAGGCGAGCGTCGAGGTTTTGCGCGAAGCTTTCTCCGACGCGCGAGACGAGATCGCGCACGAGGTTCGAGCGGCTGAATTGGGCAAGCGGGCCGGTGAGCGAATAGCTGAGCTCGACTTCGACGCGCGTCACCTCCTCACCTGTCGGGCCGGCATCCTGGTGAAGTCGATAAGCGACCTCGCCCGAGGCGTTCGAGCCGCTCTTGCGGTCCCCGCCCTTGCCGGTGATCACCTGTCGGTATTCGGCCGGGAAGCTCGATGACGGTGCCTTCCCCGGCAAAGCTCGCCTTGATCGGGCCGAGCGCGACTTCCATCCTCCCGCTCGCTCGGCCGTCCACCAGCGGCCCGTCGAGCTTCATGCCCGGGATGCAGCTCGCAACGGCTTCAGCGTCCGCCATGAGCCGCCACACCGCTTCGCGCGGGTGCTCGAGCACGAAGCTTTGGGTGAGCCTCGTCGCCCCGGCAACCGCTTCGACGGCTGCCGACCTCGACCTTGATGCGGCGGCGCTTCTTCGCCGGGCCCGCGCTCGGAGGATGGGGGGAGCCAGCTCTCGTCACCTCCCGCCTTTTCGCCGGCGTGAGCCGAAACGAGGGGCGAGGTGGGCGCCTTCGCGGTTCCGCTTGCCGAGGCTTCCGGTCCCGGCGCCGGGCCGAGGCGCGGCGCGGCGAACCGGCGGTATGGCGAGATCGAGCCCGGCACGCTCTCCCATGACGCGCTCGACCGCCCTGACGATGCCCACATAGCCGGTGCAGCGGCAAAGATTGCCGCTCATCTCGGTGCGGATCTGCGCGCCGGTCAAGCCGCCCTTTCGCCGGATGAGATCGCGCGCCGCGATCAGCATGCCGGGCGTGCAATAGCCGCATTGAAGCGCATGCGCCTCGCTGAACGCCTGGCGCAGCCGCGCCATCAGCTTGTCGTCGTCGAAGCCTTCGATGGTGCGCACCTCGGCGCCGTCGCAGGTGACCGCATAGGTGATGCAGGAGCGGGCGATCTCGCCGTCGATCTCGACGGTGCAGGCGCCGCAAATGCCGTGCTCGCAGCCGATATGCGTGCCGGTCAACAGGAGGTGCTCGCGCAGGAAATCGGCGAGATGCGTGCGCGGCGTGACCTCGGCGCTGACCGATTGGCCGTTCACCGTGAGGTTCGATCGCCGTCATGACGCTTGCGCCTTTTCGACGGCGCGCTTGATCGCGGCCATGTGGATGTTCAGCTCATAAGCGTCGCGCGCGAACCCCGACTGACAGAGATGCTCGCGCATCGGCTCGAGGGCAGGCGGAAAGCTGCGCGCCGAAGCCGGCCGCGGCCGCGTCGATCAGGATCGGCCGACCTTGCGTCGCGCCGGCGACGAGGCGAAGCACGCCGCGATCCGGGATCGTGCACGACGGCGCCGATCGCATCGGCGAATTCGCCGGACTTGCGGCAAATCTTGGCAAAGCCGGCGCGCGCACCCTTCGAAAGCTTGCGGGATGCGAACGCCGTCCAGAATCTCGTCCGGCTCGAGCTCGGTATCCAAGGCGCCGCGCACGAAGTCGTCGAGCGCGAGCCGCCGCCTGCCGCGCGGCCCGGTGAGCAGCACCTCGGCGCCTAGAGCGCGCGAGGCAGGAGAGCCAATCGGCGGCCGGATCGGCATGGGCGAGGCTGCCGCCGATCGTGCCTCGGGTGCGCACGGCGCGATAGGCAATGCCGCTGCGCCACCTCGGCGAGAAAGCCGTTCGACGGATCGGTGATGCGCTTGTCCTCGATCGCCGCGTGGGTGACGCAGGCGCCGAGGACGACGGCGCGCCCGTCCTCCTCGACACGCGTGAGCTCCGGGATGCGCGTGATGTCGAGGATGAGGCTCGGTTGCACGAGGCGAAGATTGAGCATCGGCCCGAGCGTCTGCCCGCCGGCAAGCATCTTGGCGTCCGGATTTCCCGAAAGGAGCCGCACCGCCTCCGCGATCGTGCGCGGCCTTTCATAGTCGAAGGCGACCGGCTTCATGCGCGCGCTCTTGCCGGGACGGCGCCCGGCCGATCGCCTCGACGATGCGCCGCGGCGTCACCGGCAAATCGAGAAGCTCGGCGCCGAGGCCCTTGAGCGCGTCGTTGACGGCATTGGTGATGGCGGCGGGAGGGGCGATGGCGCCGCCTTCGCCGATGCCCTTCTGCCCGAAGCGCGTGTAGGGGGAGGGCGTCTCCATGTGGAAGACGCGAATGTCGGGCACCTCGGTCGGGCCGGGAAGCAGATAATCGGCAAGCGTCGAGCCGAGCGGCTGGCCGCGCCCGTCGAAGGCCATCTCCTCGTAAAGCGCGGTGCCGATGCCCTGCGCGGCCCCGCCATAGATTTGCCCGTCGACGATCATCGGGTTCACGAGCACGCCGCCGTCCTCGACGACGACGTAGTCGAGGATCTCGACTTCGCCGGTTTGCGGATCGACAGCGACCACCGCGGCGTGCGCCGCATAGCTGAAGGTTCCCGTGTCGCGCTTCGCCTTGTAGCCGGCGGTGACCTCGAGCCCGGCGGGATCGACATCGGCCGGCAGCTCTTGCGGGCGCCGATACCAGGTGCGGGCGATCTCGGCGACCGAGATGCGTCCCGAATTGGCGACGACATGGCCGGCCTCGAGCCGGACATCCTCGGGCTTCGCCTGGAGCAGGCTCGCGCCGATCCGCTTCACGCGCACGGCGAGCTGGTCGCACGCCGCCGCGACCGCGCCGCCCGCGACGATCATGCAACGCGAGCCCCAGGTGCCGGTCGAGTAGGGGGTCTCGGCCGTGTCGCCATGCACGAGCTTGATCAGCTCATGGGGCACGCCGAGGATCTCATGGGCGACTTGCGAGAGCGTCGTCTCGTGCCCCTGGCCATGGCTGTGCGAGCCGACGCGCAGCTCGAGCCCGCCATCGGGCGTGAAGCGCGCATGGCACTGCTCGAAGCCGGGAACGAAGGGTATGCCCCAACCCGCATAGACGCTGGTGCCGTGGCCGGCCTGCTCGGAATACATGGCGATGCCGATGCCGATGAGGCGGCCGTCCGGCTCGCCGCGCTTCTGCCGTTCGCGGACCGCGGCAAGGTCGACGGCGGCGAGGCATCGCCGCAACGCCTCGGGATAGTCGCCGCTGTCGAAATGGCGCTTGGCGATGTTGTCGAACGGCATCTGCTCCGGCCGCACCAGGCTCTTGAAGCGAAGCTCGCTCGGCTCCTGCCGAGCTCCCTCGCCAAGCGCGTCGAGCGTGACCTCGAGCGCGAAGCAGACGCCGGTGCGCGCCACGCCGCGGTAGGGCAGGATCGGCGGCTTGTTCGTCGCGACCGAGTAGGTGCGGCAGCGGTAATGGGCAAAATCGTAGAGGCCGGGCAGGATGCTGCCGATCTGGCCGGCTTCGAGACAGGCCGAGAACGGATAGGCCGAATAGGCGCCCGCATCGACGGTCGCCTCGCAATCGAGCGCGAGGAGGCGCCCGTTCGCATCCGCATAGGCGGTGAGGACATAGTGATGCTCGCGGCAATCGGCGCCGGCGGTGAGGTTCTCGCGCCGATCCTCGAGCCAGCGAAGCGGCCGCCCGAGCTTGCGCGCCCCCCAGGAGAGCGCCACCTCCTCGGCGAGCAGGATGCCCTTGTAGCCGAAGCCGCCGCCGACATCGGGGGCGATGACGCGCACCTGTCCCTCGTCCACGCCGAGGCATTCGGCAAGGCCGGTGCGCACGATATGCGATTGCTGGGTCGAGCTCGTGACGATGAGCTGGCCGAGGCGGCCGTTCCATTCGGCGATGACGCCGCGCCCTTCGAGCGGGCTCATCACCTGGCGAGCGGTGCGCAGCTCGCGCGTGACCGAGCTTTGGCCTTGGCCTTGGCGGCCTCGAAGTCCACGTCGATCTCGGTCGTGAGATAGAGATTGTCGCCCCAGTGCTCGTGCACCAGCGGCGCTTCGCGCCTTGCGCCCTGCGAGCATGTCGTGGACGGCCGGCAGCTCTTCGTAGTCGACCTCGATCAGCGCCGCCGAGATCCTCGGCCTCGGCGCGGGTCGGCGCGACGCACATCGCGACGAGCTCGCCGACGTGGCGCACCTTGCCGGTCGCGAGGATCGGCTGGACCGACGACTTGAAGCCCGGCGAGCGCGGTGTCGGCGCGGATCGGCGCCACGCCCACGAGGTCCTCGGCGATGAAGACGCGGGCACGGATCTCGGCGGGATGTTGATCGCCTTGAGCCTCGCATGCGCGAAGCTGCTGCGCAGGAACGCGACCTCCATCGTGCCGGCGGGCCGGATGTCGCCGACGAAGCTGCCGCGGCCGCGCATGAAGCGGTCGTCTTCCTTGCGGATCAGGCTCGCGCCTATGCCCTGCCCCGTCACCTGAGATGCCCCACGACACAGAAATTGGTTCTATCAATAGGACAAGCGGACGTCGGTGTCACGATCCTGACAATGGGTTCCGCGAAGCCCCAGTCGTCATGGCCGTGCTCGTCACGGCCATCAACGTCTTTTCCACTTAGGGGATGAGAGGCATGGATGACCGGGCGGATCCTCGGAACGAGTTCGAGGACGGTCATGACGATGGATATGCAAAGCATGAAAGTCGATTCCACTAGCCGTGCGGCTGACAGATCACAAGCGGGGCGTGGCATCAAATGGCTAGCTCGTGATGTGTCCGGCTATGTAGCGGTCGCGACGGCCGAATCGGGTTACGTGCTGCCGAAACACCGCCGACGTTGGAGCGACTGTAACACCTTCGGCAGCGGACGCGCCATCGTTTGCAAATATCAGGAATTTTGCGACCCTTGGCCATGCCGTGGAACGGCTTGGCCGGTTGCATGACAGCGTTGCGATTTAGCGGCCAAATCGGGTACACTCTCCTCAGAGGAGACTACCTTATGACGACACCAACCATCGACCAAGCCATTGACGCTCTACGCAAGCTGTCCCCAAAGCGGCAGCAAGAACTTGCAGGCTATATCTACCACCTAGCCCACGACGACCGCGAACCGGAGGACATCGCCCCCGCCGACTTGCCCGCCGTTCTCGAAGGCTTGGAGCAAGCGAAACGCCGTCAGTTCGCCAGCCCCGAACGTGTCGCCGCCGCCTTGGGTCTGAGCAACTTGGGCTTGAGCAACTTGGGCTTGAGCCATAAGTGAAGGTGCACTTCACTGACCGCGCAACGGATGATTTGGAAGCCATCCACGCTTACCTCGTTGTGCGCAGCCTCCTCGGTGCTCGCAACGTGCAGCTTGCCATGCAATCGACCTTCACCCAGCTTGCCGACTTCCCTATCTTGGCCATGAGCAAACCACGCCGATGCTGCGCAAAATCGGCGTGCCGCGCTATCCGTTAAATGTCTATTAGGAGCTGCTGGCTGCGCGACCATCTTCGCCGAAAAAGCGTCGGGCAAGTTGACGAGCTGGCAACAGCGCCAAGCGTTACTCGTTACGCC
>CAVQNF010000002.1:0-405273 GCA_963713805.1 uncultured Alphaproteobacteria bacterium
CCGCCGCTCGGCAGACTTCGCGCTGTTAGGGCTGCTTCTGCCACCAATTGTCGATTGTCACTCCGAACAACGGACTGTACTTCGGATGTTCGAGCTTGTCGGAATAGGCGATCCATTGCTCGCGTGTATAGAACAGCGGAACGATATAGAAGCCCGACAACAGGACGCGGTCGTACGCTCTCACGGCATCGACGAATTCCTCGGGGTCTTGGCTGCGACCATGGCCGCAATCATCGCGTCAATCGCGGGTGAGCGCGCGCCGGTGAGATTGTAGGACCCCTCCTGATCGGCGCTCTGCGAACCCCAGAGGAAGCGCTGCTCATAGCCCGGCGAGGGGCTGGCGATCCAGGCTGCGATCAGCATGTCGAAATCGAATTTCTGGCGGCGGCGCTGGTACTGCACCTCATCGACGAGGCGGACGGCAACGTCAACGCCGAGGCGACTGAGGCTGTCCGCATAGATCAGCGAAAGCCGTTCCTGCGTGTGGTCCTGTACCAGGATCTCGAAGGCGAACGGCCGGCCGCTCGCCCGCTCGACGAGCGCGCCGTCCTTGATGGCGTAGCCGGCTTCGCCAAGGAGCGCCAGCGCACGCCGCGCCATCGTCCGGTCGCGCCCCGAACCGTCGGTAACGGGCGGTTCCCAGCGTCCTTCGAGGATGTCGTCGCGCACCACGCCGGGAAAGGGCGCCAAGAGCGCCCGCTGGCCGATATCCGCTGGGCGGCCGGCGGAGGCGAGCTCAGAATCATCGAAAAAGCTTCTCGATCGGCGATAGAGCCCGCCGTAGAAGTTGGCATTGATCCACTCGAAGTCGAACATCAGGCCCAGCGCTTCGCGCACTCGAATATCAGCAAATATCGACCGGCGCGTGTTGAAGGCGAAGCCCTCCATGCCCTTCGGTAAGCCATAGGGCAGGCTTTCCTTGATGGTGCGGCCGTCGTGCACGGCAGGAAAATCATAGGAGCTTATCCAGCGCCCGGCGTCCGTTTCCTGGCGAAAATCGTAGAGTCCCGCCTTGAACGCCTCGAACGACGAATCGGCGTCACGATAATAGTCGATCTCGATTTCGTCGAAATTGAACAATCCGCGTTGGACGGGCAGATCCTCCGCCCAATAGTCGGGATTGCGACGCAGGATCAGGCGCTCCCCCGGCTGCACGTCGGCAATGACGTAGGGACCCGTCCCGACCGGCGGCTTGAGCGTTGGAGCGTCGAAGTGCTCGACATCCGTTTGATGCTTCGGAAGCACGGGCATCATTGCAAGCGTCAGCGGCATTTCGCTGTCGAGCCCGCTAAGATCGAAGCGAACAGTCATGAGATCGAGCGCTTCCGCCCGTTTAACCCGGTCGAAGGCATCACGCTGCTGCGGCCGACCCTTCTTCTTGAGGAGATCGAAGGTGAACAGCACGTCCGCTGCGGTCACCGGTACGCCGTCCGAAAACCGCGCCCGCGGGTCGAGATGGAAGGCGACGTAGGAACGGGCGTCGTCGGTCTCGATCGATCGGGCGATCAGGCCATAGAGCGTGAACGGCTCATCGAGGGAGCGCAGCATCAGCGACTGGAATACATTGCCGATGAGACCCTGCGCTGTCGATCCGGCACTCAGGTTATAAGGATTGAGGCTGTCGAAGGTCCCCTGGTAGGCGAGCGCCAGGTGGCCTCCTTTCGCGGCCTGCGGGTCGGCGTAGGGAAGGCGCGAAAAATCGGCGGGCAGCGCAGGCTGGCCATGCATAGCAATCGCGTAGGTCGTCAACCCCTTGTCCCCGGACGGCCCGCCCGCGCGGGCGGCACCCGCCGCAAGCAGCAGAAACAAGACTCCTGAAATCGGGGACACAGACATGCTTGACCCAATCGTGAGGGCAACGGCGCCCTTACCGGACGATCCTCGATGCGTCGGCGCATCGGTACGCGCCGGGACCGAGGTGACCTTAACCACCCTGCGGAGGAACTCTCAGACCTCGCCGCTTGGAAGCAAGTAGCGCTTGCGGGTTTCCTCAACCAGCCTTCAGTGCAGCATCATTGACAGCGGCCGCCCTAAAGGCGCCGATGGTTGAGAGACGCTTCCGCGCTCCCGCCTTGCAAGGCAAGAGGAGCGCGTCAAGATGCACGGCACCTTTCCAAAAAGAGTCCCTGAGCTCAGGTCTGAATCGGCAGGCGGCGGGATTTGGACCGCTCTCGGAGCACCGCCCCGACCGGTCCTCGTCGTGGTCTGGGAAAAGCCGCTCTGAGGGTCGAGACCCCGCCTCGTGAGATCGTAGACACGGCGCGGCGGCGGGCGTATTTCTGAGCGGGTCTCTTCGTCGTGCTGAAGGCCTGCCCGCATGGCCGAGCGTTACGTCAATTACGCCGCAGTCGTCGCCAACATTCTTCGCGGCCCCGTGGACGAGGACGCGGCGGCGGAAGCCGAAGCCGGCGTCAATACGCTGGCTTTCCTGGAGATCCGCTGCGAGGAATTGGACTGCGATCCGGGCGAGGCGGCGCATTTCGCGGTGCTTGATCTCTCAGCCGCGGCGTTCGGCGGCGTGCGCGATGTCGAAGAACTGGTCTCGTGGCTGCGCGAGGAGCTGCCAGTCCGGGCCCACGAGCTGGCGAAGGTGGTGACGGCCAAGGACGAGCTGCCGCCGTGTTCGAGCCTTGGCACGCCCGCACCGGGCATGTGGCACTGAGCTTCGCCGTTTCGCGCCAGGGGCAAACGTGAAACAGCGGATCAAGACTTCCCTGCTGGCGGTTTTCTTGCGCTCGCGCTGTTCCGCTCCGCGATGGGTGGGCCGCTTGAGGACGTCGAATCTCCTTTTCAGTGCGGCGACCGCGCAATGGCGTTGAGCTGATTGTTATTCATAAACGCGAGAGCCAAGTCCGGTTTCGGGGGTAAAGCGCACATCACCGTGACGAGCCGCGCTTCCGTCTTTGACCCCATTTCGGACATTCGGCATCTCGATCTAGCGACCGTAGCTGGCCGAAAGCTGACCGTCTGCTTTGGGCGATTGAAACGCTGAAGCGGACATTCGCTTCCACACAGTCACGTGGCAGCTCTCGACCTATTCCGGTCGTTGCGATCGGGGCGCTGCATGACGGGAATTGACCCTAAATCGACATGGTCTTGCAGGATGGGATTCAGCCACTCTCAACGGCAACGTATCTTCCGGCTTGGGCTCTTACTGGGACGGAATTCACAATTGAGGCGCTCGAACGTGCTGGACACAACCAAGGTCTTGCCGCCGACTGTTGCGCCGCCAACGCGCCCTCTCTCCATCCTACAATCCATCCGGGCGGCCCGGCGCAACGTGCTGGAGATCATCCCGGAGCTGGCTTACCGCCAGCCAATGCTGTCGGGGCGTATGGGTTCGCGCTGGCATATGGTGCAGAATCCGGGCGCGCTTCGCCGCGTCCTCCTCGACAACGTCGAGAACTATCCAAAATCAGAGGTGATGCTGCGGATGCTGCGCCCGGCCGTTGGTGACAGCCTGTTCACTTCGGAGGGCGACTCGTGGCGCTGGCAACGCAGAGCGGTCGCGCCAGTGTTCGCACAGCGCAACGTGACGGCACTCGCGCCGGTGATGACGGCTACAGCCGAGCGAGCGGCAGAGCGGCTCATGCGTGGCAGCGAGCATCCTGAATTGGTCGGAGAGATGCTGTCAGCCACCTTTGACGTCATCTGCGAGGTGGCCTTGTCTGGCCGCGAGCACTTCGACGCCGACGCCTATAGCCATGCCATCCTCAGGTATTTCGAGACCGCTGGGAAGGCGTCCCTGCTTGACTTTCTTCGGGTGCCGAACTGGATCCCTCGGCCCGGGGTGCTGCTCGGTCTCGGCGCGGTTCGAACCATGCACAGCATGGTCGCCCGAGCCATAGAAGCACGGCGACAGCAGGCAACTGGCGGCGCCGACGACCTCCTTGACCATATGCTGAAGGCTCAGGACTCGGAGACGGGTAGGCGCATGTCACCGACGGATCTTCTGCACAACATGCAGTTCTTCATCGTGGCCGGCCACGAAACGACGGCGCTGGCGCTGTCTTGGTCGCTGCTCCTTTTGGCTCTGCATCCAGAGGCGCAGGAGCGGGCGCAGGCAGAAGCTCGCGCGGCCCTTGGCGATTCTCCAGCAGGCGCCAGTCACATGGAAGCGACGCCCTACGTGAAGCAGGTGATCGAAGAGGCCATGCGTCTTTACCCGCCGGTCGGCATGCTGGCGCGCAATGTCCGAAGAGCCGACACCCTCGGCGGCCGGGATATCCGGCCGAACGACGTGCTGTTCCTGCCAATCTACGCACTCCATCGGCATCAGATGTGGTGGGAACGCCCAAACGAGTTTGACCCGGACCGGTTTTCACCGGAGGCCGTGCGCGCTCGCGATCGCTATCTTTATCTTCCATTCGGCGCGGGACCGCGCGTTTGCGTCGGCGCGAACTTTGCGATGATGCAGGCACACATCATCCTGGCCACTCTTCTCGCGCGCTTCCGCTTCGAGTTGGGGCCCAATTCCTTGCCGATGCCGACCATGTCCATGACTGTCCGCCCCGACACTGGCGTGCGGCTAGCAGTGAAGCGGATCTGACGCGAAGGAACCCGCTCCCGCCAGACAGGCGATCGCGCCTCAATCTCGACCGTCCTCGACCAAGTAGGTAACCCTATGGTGAGCTGGGATAGTCGGACGATCGGAACGGTCCACCGCGAAAATCCCGTGGGCGGCGGCTTCTCCAGAAGCCCCAGAATGCGCTTGTTCGTGACCTGCCGTAGATCAGCTTCTTGCCAACCCGTGGACGTTCTTTAAGCCCACGCGTTGCGTCATCGAGGCTCCGTCCCAGACCGGATTCAACGACGAGTGAGACCCGGTTCGCCCTAGTGCCGGGTGCCAGATCTCGAGGAGTGGTGCTTTGACGCTCAGACGAATAAGCGGCCCGAAGGCCGCCGCTTGATCGAGCACGAAGCTCCGCGGCGGGCGGATGTCAGCTGACACCGAGCTTATGTTCCTGCGCGGCCCAAGCGTGCGGGAGCGCACGGGCAAGCATGGTCACCGTGAGATCGGCAGGTGCATTCCCATTCGCGATGGCTTCGACAATGCGCGGTGAAACGAACGCGAGCGCAGCGAGATGCCGGATGTGGCGCTCAACCTTGTTCTCGCTTTGGGCGATCTCCTCGAATGAGTTGACCCGGCCTTCGCGATCCTTGGCTTCGTCTGCACGGCCTCAAACAATGATCTGTGACGCAGGCGAGAATTGCGTAACAGCGGCTTTCCGGCTGAGTTTGGGCGGCCAGTCTCTGTCGCACACTTTCCAATGTCCGGGCAGCGATGCTGGTCAGAAAGATCGGGGGCGGCGGCAAGCTGCGCTGACGGTTGGTTTACACAAAGCAGGGGCAGTGCTAGGTCTTGCCGTGCCCATGGCGAGGGCGCCGGTCGGCTCATTGCGGGCTAATTTATTGCGGTGAGGCCGCGGCAGAGGGCTATCTTGAACTCGGCATTGCCGTAGAGCTGCGACTCGCCCGACCCGGCAAGCGGCGCGGGCTGGGAGTGCATATGAGCTTGGTCGCCCCGGTCGAGACTGCTGCTCCGCGACCGCTCCAGTGCTTCGGCTGGAGCGCATCAACAAATCCTTTGGCCGTCACCAGGTGCTGCGCGATGTGACCCTCGAGGTACAACGGGGCGAGGTGGTGTGCATCATCGGCCCGTCCGGTGCCGGCAAATCGACCCTGCTGCGCTGCATCAACCATCTCGAGAATGTCGATAGCGGGACGGTTTTCTTCGAGGGGGCGCCGGTCTATCGCTATCTCCGCGACGGCAGGACCGTCATCGACCCGGACCGACGGATCGAAAAGATCCGTTCGCAAATCGGCATGGTGTTCCAGTCCTTCAATTTGTTCCCGCATCTCACCGCCCTCGGCAATGTCATCGAGGCGCCGATCAATGTCCGCCGCGATCCCCCGGAAGAGGCGAGGCGCCAGGGCATGGCGGTGCTGACCAAGGTCGGCCTTGCGATCAAGGCCAATAGCTATCCGCACCAGCTCTCCGGCGGTCAGCAGCAGCGCGTGGCGATCGCCCGTGCCCTCGCCATGAACCCCAAGCTCATGCTGTTCGACGAGGCGACCTCGGCGCTCGATCCCGAGCTCGTCGGCGATGTGCTGCGGGTGATGCGGCAGCTCGCCTCGGAGGGCATGACCATGGTGGTGGTCACCCACGAGATGGGCTTTGCCCGCGATGTCGCCGACCGGGTGATCTTCATGGCCGACGGCGCCATCGTCGAGGAGGGCGATCCGCGCCAGCTCTTCACCGCCCCGGCCAATCCGCGCACCCGGCAATTCCTGCAATCCGTGCTCGACCGCAACGGCAGCCCCGAAGAAGCCGGATGATCGCGCGGCCCGCGCCGCGGGCCGCAATGAGGACGGAAGTTCCGGCCGTCGCGTGCCCCGACGGCCGGCAGGAGCTGCGCTTCGAGGGCACGACAATGCCCGCTTCGAATGCCGGGCACATCTCGCCGACAGGAGGCACATCCATGACCGATGACACCAACCCGATCCGGCGCGTTAAAGGGCGTTTGTCACGACGCAACGTTCTGAAATCGGCCAGCGCGGCGGCGCTGGTCGGCGTGGCCGCACCCCATGTGGCGCGCGCCGCGGCGATGCCCGAGCTCGACAGCTCGTTCAAGGATTTCAGTCTGCCGAAGTCAAGCTGCGACGATTCGCTAGTCAAGATTCAGCAAAAGGGCGAGATCGTCGTCGGCACCTCGGGTGACTGGCCCTATTCCTTCTTCCCGGCCAACACCACCGAATGGACGGGACTCGACGCCGACATCATCAGATATGTCGCGAAGATGCTGAAGATCCCGAAGATCACGGTGCAGACGACGCCATTCTCGGGGCTCATTCCCGGCCTGCTCGACGGCCGCTTCGACATTGTCGGCGATTCGATCCACTGGACGCTCGGACGCGCCAAGGTCGCCGATTTCTGCTTTCCAACCTACTATTACTCCGAGTGGCTGGCGGTGAAGAAGGGCAATCCCCTCAACATCCATACCTTCGCCGACTTCAAGGGCCATACGATCTGCACCGAGCTCGGCACCAACTATGCCGAGTGGCTGGGCAAGATCGAGGGCATGAACTTCGTCACCGCCAAGGACTGGGAGGAGACCATCCAGGACTTGGTGATCGGGCGCGTCGACGGGATCGTCTACGACCAGCCGGTGCTCGCTGCCTCCTTCAAGGACCATCCGGAATGGCCGGTGGAGCTCGCATCCGGCTACGAGCCGCGCACCACCAAGAACCCGGTCGGCTACAGCCGCTACGCGCTGCGCCAGGGCGACGTGCAGCTCAACGAGGGGATCTCGGCCGCGATCCAATGGATGCAGGATCAGCAGGAGATGTCGAAGATCCTGACCAAGTGGAACCTCACGGGCTATAACAACTAGCTCAGCTCGGGATCCGGGCGTGGCAGGGCGGTGCTTCGCCCTGCCACGTTGCGCTTGGCGGCGTCCAGATTGCCGAGACCGCAACCATGGAAGGCGCAGCCGCATGTTTTCAATCGACGAGATGATCTCGTTTCTGCCGCCATTGCTGGGCGGCGCCTATCTCACCATCAGCGTCTCGCTCCTCTCCTTTGCGCTCGCCGCCATCATCGGCCTCATGATGGGCATCGCGCGCATCTCTCGCTCGCTGCTGCTGCGCGCCATCGCCACGCCCTATGTCCAGTTCATCCGCGGCACGCCGCTGCTGCTCCAGCTCTTCTTCATCTATTACGTGTTGCCCTATAGCGGGATCGTGCTCTCGCCCTTCGTCTCGGGCGTCATGGGTCTGACGCTCAACTACAGCGCCTATATGGCCGAGGTGTTCCGCGGCGGCATCGTTGCCATTCCCAAGGGGCAGTGGGAGGCCGGGCTGTCGGTCGGCATGTCGCGCAAGCTCCTGATGCGGCGGATCATTCTGCCGCAGGCACTGCGCATCGTCGTGCCCGCCATCGGCAATTTCTTCGTCTCGATCTTCAAGGATTCGGCGCTGGTGTCGGTGATCACCATGCGCGACCTCATGTTCAGCGGCCAGATCCTCGCCGCCGCCACCTTCAAGCATTTCGAGATCTTCGCGATGGTGGCCGCGATCTACTTCCTGATCAGTTACCCCTCGGCGAAGCTCGTCGAATATATCGAAGCTCGCCTCGACATCTCCCGCGCCCAAGCCGCGGCGGCACCTGCGCATACCTGAGCGACGTGCCGCGGGCAGCCTGCCAAAGTCACTCAACCGTCATGCGACTCACCTAACGCCGATCGAACGCAAACGAGGATGCGGGAGGTCCGGTGACGCAATCGGCAAGGGCTCTTCGACGCGCAACTGCCGTCAACCTGAACAGTGCGGTTCACCGCAGCGGGGCGTTTTCGCGCGCCGGTCTTTTGGAACGCCTCTTCACCTTCGCGTTCCGCGGTCTCGTCTATCCTCAGATCTGGGAGGACCCGGTCGTCGACATGGCGGCGCTCGACATGCGCCCCGACGATCATCTGGTCGCGATCGCGTCGGGTAGCTGCAACATCCTGTCGTATCTCACGGCGAACCCTGCCCGCATCAGCGCCGTCGACCTCAACGGCGCGCATGTCGCGCTCGGTCGATTGAAGCTCGCGGCGTTGCGCCATCTGCCCGATTACGAGTCGTTTTTGCGCTTCTTCGGCACCGCCCGATCGCGCGACAATGTGGCCGCCTATGATACCCGCATCAAGCCGCATCTCGATTCCGTCTCGCGCGCCTATTGGGAAGCGCGCGCGGCTGAATGGCCGGCGGCGCATCACGGCCTTCACGGATAATTTCTACCGCCATGGTCTTTTGGGAAATTTCATCGGCGCGGGGCATCTCCTGGCGCGCCTCTACGGTTGCGACCCCGGGCGCGGTGCTCGAAGCCGACGGGCTGGCGCAGCAACGCATCCTCTACGAACGGCACATGGCGCCGATCTTCGACAAGGCCTTCCTGCGCTGGCTGATCCGGCAGCCCGCCTCGCTCTACGGGCTCGGCATCCCGCCCTCGCAATATCGCAGCCTGTCGCGGGACCTTCCCGACGGCATCGCGGCCGTGCTTGCGCCAACGGCTCGAGAGGCTCGCCTGCGGCTTCGACATCAAGACCAATTACTTCGCCTGGCAAGCCTTCGGGCGCCGCTATGCGACGACCGGCGACGCAGCGCTGCCGCCCTATCTGCAGCGGCAGCATTTCGACACCCTGCGCGCGCGCGCCGAGCGCGTGCGTCTCCAACAGGCTTCGCTGACCGAGATTTCTCGCGCAAAGCCCGGCCGAGAGCGTCGACTGCTATGTCCTCCTCGACGCGCAGGACTGGATGAACGACGAGGACCTCACCGCGCTTTGGACCGAGATCACGCGCACCGCCCGCCCGGGCGCCCGCGTGATCTTCCGAACCGCGGCCGACGAGAGGCTGCTGCCGGGACGGCTGCCGGCCGCATCTCCTCGCGGCTTGGAGCTATGACCACGCGCGTTCGCGCGAGCTCGGGCGAACGCGATCGCTCCTCGATCTACGGCGCCTTCCATCTCTACCGGCTGGGGAAGGTTACGGTGACAGTGCCTTAATTCCGTGTCACCCATAGGCGAAGGAAGTGCCTGGAATTAAGTGCACTGTCACCGAAATTGCGGACGGGCGAATCCGGCGCCTTGATGGATCGCATCTATCGTCACCAGCGCCATATCTATGATGCGAGCCGCAAGTTCTACCTGCTCGGCCGTGACAGCTTGATCGCCGGCTCTCGAGCCGCCCGAAGGCGCGAGCGTGCTCGAGATCGGCTGCGGCACCGGGCGCAACCTCATCAAGCTCGCGAGATTCTATCCCGGCGCTCTCTGCCATGGGCTGGATATATCCGCCGCGATGCTCGACACGGCGCGCCAGGCAACGATGCGCGCCGGCCTTTGCGACCGCATCTTGCTCGCGCAAGCCGATGCGGCATGTTTCGATCCCGATGGCGCTCTTCGGGCGCGCGAGCTTCGATCGCATCGTCATATCCTACGCGCTCTCGATGATCCCGCCCTGGCGCGAGGCGCTGGCGGGCGCGGTCGCCCGCCTCTCGCCCGGCGGTTCGCTCCACATCGTCGATTTCGGCGATCAGGCAGGCTTGCCGGCCCCGTTCCGCTTCGCGCTCGTCGCTGGCTCGCGCTCTTCCACGTGACGCCGCGCCGGACGCTTGCGGCCGAGCTCGCCGAGCTCGCGCGATCGAAGGGCCTCGGCTGGCGCTCGGTGAGCCGGTTTCGCGGTTATGCGCTTTATGCGGTGGTCGAGCGGCCAGTGGCGTAACCCGAGACCGGCGTCGCCTCGCGGTTCCTACCTTCGGTCTCATCGAAACGCAGCAAGCGTCCCGCATTGGCGAGCACCGCGAAGGTGCCGAGATTATGCAGCACCGCGGCGACGAGCGCCCCGTTCGGCCCGAGCGCCCCGCTGGCCGCGGCGACGATCACGGAAAGCGTCCAGCCGAGGCCGAGCGCGACATTGACGGCGAGCGTCGAGCGGCAGCGCCGGCTGAGCCGGATGCAGGTCGGCACCCGCCGCAGGTCGTCGGTGACGAGCACGATGTCCGCCGAGGCCGCCGCGATGTCGGTGCCCTGGGCGCCGAGCGCCATGCCCACCGCGCCGGCCTTGAGCGCGAGCGAATCGTTGATGCCGTCCCCGATCACCAGCGGACGGTTGCCCGCGCGAGATCTCGGCGAGAACGCGCGCCAGCTTGTCCTCGGGAAGCGCCTGCGCCTGGACATCGCCGATGCCGATGAGCGCGGCGACGCGATGCGCCACCGGCTCGCGATCGCCGGTGAGCAGGAGCTGGCGCGTCGACGCCGAGCGCGGCGAGCTCGGCGCAACGCCGAGGCCGCTTCAGGTCGCGGCTCGTCGGCGAGCAGGATCCAGCCGAGAAAGCGGCCTCCGAGCGCCACGCCGACCACCGGCCCGTCATGGGCGGGCGGCGCGGGAAAGGCGATGCCGAGCTCCGTCAAAAGTTGCGCCCGGCCGAGCGCCGCCTGGCGCCCATCGTCGAGCCCCGTCACGCCGAGACCATGCCGCTCGCGAAGCTCGCCGATGGGGCGGCGTCGGTCCGGCGAGACGGCGCCGGCAAGCGCGCGGCTCACCGGATGGGTGCTCGCCGCGCCGAGGCTGGCGGCGACCGTCATAAGCTCATCCGGCGAGGCTCCCGGCGCGGGCTCGCTCGCCACGACATGGAGACGGCCGAGCGTCAACGTGCCCGTCTTGTCGAAGATCGCCGAGGTGACGTCGGCAAGCTGCTCGAGAAAGCCCACGCCTTTGATGAGGATGCCGTGGCGCGCCGCCACCGCCACCGCCGCGACGGCGGTCGCGGGCGCGGCGAGCACGAGGGCGCAAGGGCAGGAGGCGACGAGCACGGCGAGCATCGCGTCGGTGTTGCCGGTCGCGAACCAGGTACCCGCCGAAAGGAGAAGCACGAACACGATGTAGCGGCCCGCGTAACGCTCGAGGAGGCGCGTCACCGGGGGCTTCGAGCGTTCGGCGGTCTGCATGAGCGCCACCACGCGCCCGAGCGTCGTGTCTTCGCCGGTACGCGTCACTTCGACGACGAGGCGGCCTTGCAAGTTGATGCTTCCGGCGAAGACGTTGCCGCCGGCTTCGACTTCGACCGGCACTGATTCTCCCGTGATCGAGGCGAGATCGACGGAGGAATTCCCCTCCCGAACGATGCCGTCGGTCGGCACGCGATCGCCCGCCCATAGCTCGACGCGGTCGCCCGGGCGCAGATCCTCGGCGCCGACCTCCTCGAGCGCACCGTCCCTGGCGCGCCGGCGCGCCCCCACATGGGTCAACCGGTTCAGCGAGCGGATCGCTTCTTGCGAACCGATGAGGCTTCTTTCCTCGAGCACATGGCCGATGATCATCACGATCGGCAGGATCGCCGCCGTCATCAGCTCTCCCGTGGCCCAGGCTGCCGCGAGCGCCATGGCGATCAGCTGATCCGTCACGCCATGCAGGCTCGGATGGCGCAGGCTGTGCCAGGCGGCGCTCAGGACCGGGACGGCCACGAGCGCCGCCGCGAGCCCCGCGACCAGGTTGGCGAGCGCGCTCTCGTCGGGGAACATTGCCTCCCAAAAAAGGGCGACGAGAAGAAGTCCACCCGCCAAAAGAGCGAGCGCGAGGCGCATCCCGAGCGACCATCGCTCGGCCCGGCTGAGAATGCTCTCCGCCGCGACGCTTTCCGGCATCGGCGCGAGGGTGGAGACGCTCATTGCTCGGCTCCCGGAATGACGAGGCGCGTCGCATTGTGCGGGTCGACCGCGGTGACCTGGCCGACCTTCTTCAGGATCGAGCCGATACGCTCGTTGAACACTTGCGTCAGCAGGGCCTCGCGCGAGGAGGTCTTCATCTCCTCGGCAAGCGCCGCGACTTCCGCCGTCTGGCTCGTGGCCTGGCTCACCCGCTCGGCGGCGGCCGCCTTCGCGCCCACGATGATCCGGTCATGGTGCTGGTTTGCGTCCTGACCCTTGCGCTCGGCGAAAGTGCGGGCCTCCGCGACGCGCTGATCGGCGCTTTGGATCGAGGTCAGCACATCCTCATAGGCTCGCTCCGCCCGCGAGCGCAGCGCGGCCGAGAGATCGACGCGGCTGATCTCGACGCCGAGGCCCTGCGTTTCGGTGTGCGAGCTCCGAAAGTCGCCGATTCATGGACGCCACCAGGTCAAGATGGAGCTGCTGGCGCTTGCCTGCCGCAAGGCTCGCCTCATCGGCCGGCCGCTCCGGCCGCGCCACCATGATGTCGTCGAGCTCGCGCGAGGCGACCAGCGACAGCGCGGAGGTTTCGTAGATGCGAAAGAGGGCTGGCTCCACATGGGTCGCGGAGAGCACGAAGGCCTCCGGATCGGTGATCTGGTAGTAGATATGCGCATCGAGATGCACCACGCCTCCATCTCCCGTGAGGAAGAAGTCGCCATTCGAGCGTGCGGCCGCGTCGTTTCTGAGGCCGAGGTAGTTGTTCTCGGGCGGGCGCGGGTCATTGGCGCTGCCGAGCCTGATCTGCGCGTCGCGCGCCGGGATGATCACGACCTGCTCGATCGGATGCGGCCAGGCGAGGAGGAGGCCCGCGTCCCTCACCCGGTTGAACTCGCCGAAACGGAGCACCACGGCGCGGCTCTGCGCCGGTATCTGACGGATGTTGCTCACCGACCAGAGCACGGCGAGAACGAGCATGCCGAGGAAGACGAGGCGAAAGACGATCTGCAGGGATTGCGCCCAGGCGCCTTTCGGCTCGGGAGCTGCGATCGATGTGCGGAGCGTCGGGCGCGGTCATTGCGGGGGAGCCGGATTGAGCGACCAGCCTTGCGTCTGCGGCCCGTCGATCAGCACGCGGAAGGGCGCGGCGTCGGTGCGCAGGAAGATGCGCGTATTGGGGTTCGAGATGCGGTCGAGCGTGTCGAGCGAGCGCAAGAGCGTATAAAGCTTCGGATCGGTATTGAAGGCCTTGCTGTAGATGCCCGCGGCTTCCTCCCTGGACTTGGCTTCGATGCCGACCGCCTCCGCGCTCGCATTGGCGAGGAGGATGCGCGCGTCGCGCTCGGCGTCGGAGGTGATCTCGGCGGCCTTGCGCTGGCCTTCCGCCATTTGCGCGGCAGCCGCCGTCATCCGCTCCGCCGCCATGCGCGACACGGTGGCGTCGAGCGGACGGGTCGGAAGCGTCGAGCCGCTCGATGCCGAGCTGCTGGACGCTGATGCCGTAGGTATCGAGGAGTTGCTTGTCGAGCTGCGCCGCGAGCCGGTCCTCGAGCGCGGCGATCTCGACGCGGCCGGGATCCGTGTTCACGAGGCTCGCGAGCTCGAAGCTCGACACGGTGGTCTCGAGCGCCGAGCCGAGGAAGGTGCGGATCTGGCTCGCCGCTTCGTTCGGCTGGTTGCGCACGGCGCGCAGATATTGGCGCACATGGTCGGGATCCGCCTCCACGCGCCAGGCGACATAGGCCTCGACCAGAATGCGCAAGCCGTCCTTGGTGCCCACGTCCTGAAGCCCGCTCGAGGTCGTCTTGAGGCGAAGGTCGACGGGCAGGACGGTCTCGAAGGGCGGCGGCAGCTTCCATCTCAGCCCCGGCTCGATCAACACGCGCACCGGATCGCCGAAGCGGCTGACGACGAGCGCATCGCCCGCCGTCACCAGCACCGACGAGGCGGCAAGAAGCGCCGCCACGCCGACGAGGCCGGCGATCGCGAAGCGCGCGGCCGAGGCGAAGGGCCTCGATCCCGCGGGGCTCTCCTCGTCATGGTGGTGGTGATGATGCCCAGCCCCGTGGAGATGGTGATGATGCGTCATTTGTTCGGCTCCTTGTCGCCGATGTCCTCGTCCGGAACGGGGGGCGCGAGCGTGCGGAAGCTGCGCATGTCGATGATGGTCTCGCCGCCAGACCCGGCGATGCGGTGGTCGAGAAGCGTGATCGGCGCGGAAGCGAAGTCGCGCGTGATCGCGGAAAGATAGCGCTCGAAGAGATAGGGCGATCCCGCCGCGACGAAGGCACGCTCATCGGTCGCGAAGCGCAGGGCATCGGATTGCGCGAGCGTGACGCGCTCGACCGCGGCGGCATTTGCGCTCGCGAGCTTCTCGGTCGCGCTTCGCCCCGCCTCGCTCAGCGACGTTATGGCGCGCCGCCGCGCCTCGGAGATCATGGCCTCCGACCTGATGCGCGCCGCCTGGACCTCATGATAGCTGTCGGCGGCCTTGGCCGGGGGATGGATCGCCTCGACGATCACGGCGACGAGCTCGATCCCCGTGTCGGCGCGGTCGAGCGCCGTCTGAAGATCGTGGCGCAACTCTTCGGCCACGCCCTCACGCTTCTCGCCCAAGGCGCCGAGAAGCGTGCGCGTCGAGAAATAGCGGGCCAGCAGGCGGCCGGCGAAGGCGCGCAGAAAAGCTTGCGGGTCGCGCGCCCGATAGGCGCTCGCGAGCGCCGCCTCGTCGCTCAACCCGACACGCCAGATGAGCTCGACATCGACATCGACGACCTGAAAGGCGGAGCGGCCCGAAGCATCGCTCGCGATGAGATAGCTCGTCTCGGTGGGATGGCTTTGATCCCAGAGGCGGTCGGCGCCAGAAGGCGCCGCGTCCTCGACGCCGACCGCTTCCGCGCCCGCCATCCCCGCCTGGGCGTCGGGAGCGCCGAGCGACAAGGCGTGAACTTCGCCGAAATCGACGCGGCGGACGATGCCCAAGGGCCAGGGCAAGCCGATATGCAACCCCGGCTGCAAGACCGCGACGGGGCGCCCGAGACGCTCGTAAATGCCGCGCTGATCGGCGGCGAGAAGCGTCACGCCGGAAATTCCCCAGGCGAAGAGCAAAAGCAGGAGCGCCACCGGCATGATCGCGGATCGCACGAATCCGAGTGCCCAGCTCCGGGACAGATCGATGCCGATCTGATCTTGCAGCGACTGACGCCAGGCGCCTTGCGAGACAAGCTCGGGCGTGAGCAAACCCGCGGCCGCGCTCGAGACGCAGCCGAGCGCGCGCGTCGGGCCGGACGCCGGTTGAAAGAAGACCGCGAGCGAGCGCGCGGCAAGCTCCAGGGACACGAGGAACAGGAAAAGCCGCAGGATCGGCTCGACGAAACCCGCGAGGAGGAACCCATACCCCTCCATCAATGCGAGCACGGCTTCGATCGTGAAAGTCAGGAGGGCGAGGCGCAAGAGCCGCCGCAGCGCCAAAGCTTCCGGGAGCCGCAAGCCGATGGAGCCCGCATAGGCGCGCTCGGCGAGAAGCAGCGGAAAAGCCGCGGCCAGAAGAATGGCGCCGCGCATGAAGAGCATGCGGCTCAAAAGCCCGACCTCCGCCGGCACGGGCCAGCGCCAGGTCAGCGCCAGGATCGCCAAAGCCGCGCCCGCGAGCATCACCAGCGCTTGCGCGGTCCCCGCGAGGGAGGCTCGGAGATCGGCTGGCAGCGGACCGAAGGGCACGATCCGGGCGAGCGGCGCCCGAAGCCATGTTGGGAGAAGGCCGCGCGCCGCCCGCGTCCTCGAAGCCTCGGCAGACGCAGGCGGGCCTTGCTCGCGCAAGGCCGAGGAACGCGCCCCGGCGACGAGCGCGCAGGCGATGAAGGCGCCCGACACGAGGGCGAGCGACGCGCCGGCCAAGCGCAGGAAGGATTGATCATAGGCGTATCTTGCAAGCAGCCCGCCCGTGGCGCGCAAGCCTTCCCCGAGCAGGAGAAGACAGGCGAGGAAGCTCGAAGAGCCGATGAGATCAGCAGGCGACGGCCACGCGCGACCTCCGCGAAGGCCGCCTCGCGCGGCAGCTCCGTCGTTTCCAACGCCGTCCGTTGATCGAGCAAACAGGCACCTCGCCGCATCCGCGATGGTCGGGCTCTTGCGGACGCCGGGGGGAAATTAGCAAAGCGGCGTGCCGAGCGCCATGCGGCGGAAAAACGGGCTCCGAGAAGAACTGGTTCCCCGCCTGCGCGGGGATGAGCGGGAGAGGTTTGGCCCCCCCGCTCAGGCCCGCAGCCTCACCCCCGCTCATTCCCGCAGCCTCACCCCGCTCATTCCCGCAGCCTCACCCTCGCTCATTCCCGCGAAGGCGGGAATCCAGGCTCGTAGGGCAGCTCCGAGAACAGCTGGTTCCCCGCCTGCACGGGGATGAGCGGAGAGGTTTGAGCCCTCGCTCATTCCCGCAGCCCCACCCCCGCTCATTCCCGCGAAAGCGGGAATCCAGGCTCGTAGGGCAGCTCCGAGAACAGCTGGTTCCCCGCCTGCGCGGGGATGAGCGGAGAGGTTTGAGCCCTCGCTCATTCCGGCAGCCCCACCCCCGCTCATTCCCGCGAAAGCGGGAATCCAGGCTCGTAGGGCAGCTCCGAGAACAGCTGGTTCCCCGCCTGCGCGGGGATGAGCGGAGGGGTGAAGGCGCCGGCCCCCTCACCTCTCCCGCAGGGTCCCGCAGGGAGAGGTGATCAGCGGCAGAGGTTCACGCGCGTGCGGCAGACCTCGATGAAGCTCGAGTTGAAGCTGATGAGCGAACCAAGCGGGTTGCCGTTCTCGTCGAGCGTCGGGGCGCTGGAGTTCTTCTTCATCGTCGATCCGCCCGAATTCCCGGCTTGCGAGCCGCTTGTATCGGAGACTTGCACGATGAGGCTCGCGAGCACCGGATCGATGAAGGAGAAGACCGGCGTTCCGTTGCCCTGATCCATGCTGAAGGGCACGGGCGGGAGCGAGTTGTTCGCCGCCGTGACGAGAAGCGTGCCGGGCACGAAGGTGATGTCGAAATTCGGCGAGCTCACGCCGCCGGCGAAGATCTTGAAGCTTCCCGGCGAGCCCGTGGGCGCGTTCGTCGTGAAGCTGAGCATGCCGGTAAGCGCGCTCGGCCCGAGCCCCCCGGGGAACGGCCCGAAGCTCGCGCTGAACACGGGCTCCGGCGTGCCGACCACCTGCGTTTCGTTGCTCGCCGTGATGGTGAGCGGCGCCGGCGTGATCGTGCCCGTCGCGTTGACGACGGTGAGCGTGTAATTCCCGCCGCCATTGCCGTCGTTCACCGTGAGCGGGCCGAGCGCCATGGCGCGGCTTCCCGCATTCGCCGAAGCGAAGCTCTCGGCGAGCCCGCTCACGCTGTCGGTCCCCTTGAGGCCCGACACTTGCGCGCTCACGCTCGAGCCCGTGGTGCCGTCGAACACCTTGTTGTCCGACACTGCGCTCACCGTGAGCTGCGCCTTGTCGATCGTGCCCGTGGCGTTGACGAAGGTGATGGCGTAATTCCCGCCGCCATTGCCGTCGCTCACCAAACCCGACGCCGACAGCGTGCTGCCATTCTGGCCGAGCACATTCTTCGAGCCGAAGGCTTGCGTGTAGCTCGCCGTGTCGTCGACGTTGTGGCCCGTGACGATCACGGTTCCACCTGCCGCTCCGCTCATCCCCGCGAAAGCGGGGATCGAGTTCTTCGAGCCATTCCCGGCCGAGCCTGGGTTCCCGCCTGCGCGGGAACGAGCGGAGGGGGTGCCGCCGCTCACGTCGATGCGGCCCGTCACCTTCGCGAGCTTCGTCGCCTTGATGGTGACGCGCCCGCCCGAGCCGTCGCGGTTGCTCGCCGAAATGCGGCCCGCTCGCGAAGACGCTGCCGCCCGCCGTGAGCCACACATGGCCGCCGCGCATCGCGCTGCCCGTCGCGCGAATCATGCCGGTGTGATTGCCGGCGAGCGCATAGACATTGCCGCCCGCGGCCTTGAGCTCGGCTTGCGCCGCCGCGATCGCGCCCTTGTTCCTCACATCGCCCTTGCCGTAGCGCACCGCCATGCGGCCGCCGCCGACCGACATGTCCTTGAGGAGCACCTCTTGGCCGGCGCCCAGGCCCACCGTCCCGTTCGGCGCGTTGATCGAGCCCGAATTCACCACCGAGCGCGCGATGAGGAAGACATCCCCGCCGGAGGACGAGATCGAGCCGAGGTTCTTCACCATCCCGTCGCTTCGCGCCCTTGCCCTCGAAGCGCAAGGTCGAGCCCGCCATGAAGTTCTGGTTCGAGATGTCGAGCGAGGAGGCGACGAAGGAGCCGCCCGTCGTGATGACGCCGCTCTTGCCGACCACCACGCCTTGCGGGTTCACGAGATAGACCGAGCCCGTGGCGCGCGAGCGTGCCCATGATCTGCGAGAGCGATGCCGCCGGTGACGCGATCGAGCGTCGCGCCCATGCCGTTGTTGATCTTGACCGTGCCGCTCTTGCCGATCGAGAAGCTGTTGAAATCGATGATGCCGCGCTGGCTCGATTGCGTGATCGTCTCGGTGAGGCCTTGCGTGCCGATCGAGCCCGTGCCTGCGACAAAATGCCCGCCTTGCGGGAGCATGTTCGCCGGGACGGCGACGGGCGAGCCCGCCTGCGCCGCCGAGGCCGCAGCAAGGAGTGAAGTGCTTGCGAGCGCCGTGCTCGCCGCGAGGCTTGCGAGGAAGCGCCGATGGGCACCACGTCGGGCCGTGCCGGGAGCCATGCGCCCCCGCTCGCTCTCGAACACGCCCGCCTCGCGGCAGGCCCCATCAGAATGACGAATGGACATAGTGCCCCTCATTGCGTCAGCAAGGCCGAAATCGGCCTTGAGGCTTTGCCTCATCAGATCGCTTATGAAACTAGCCTCAACTCTAACTTCGACGTGAGCACGTGGAAGATTGAGCGCCCGTGACGTTCGTAAGGCACGCCGAGCACTCTCATACAGCCTCTATTCCCTTTAACACAGCCGGGCCCCACAAGATATCGTGATCGTTGCGGCCCATTTCCCTGTGCAATTGTCCGGCTTATCTACTACGGATAAATTTGTAAATGGCCGTTCACATGTACCAACTTTTGTTAGCGATGGCCAACAAGCCTGGATTCCCGCTTGCGCGGGAATGAGCGGAGGTGAGGCTGCGGGAATGAGCGGGGGTGAGGCGCGGAAATGAGCTTCTACGTCTATATTCTGGCGAGCCGACGCAACGGCACGCTCTATATCGGCATGACGGACGATCTCAATCGGCGGGTTTTCCAGCATCAGGAAGGAGTGTTCCCGGGATTCACCAAAAAATACGGGGTCAAAATTTTGGTCTGGTTCGAGCAGCATGAAACCCGCGAGAGCGCCTTTCGTCGAGAGCGCGCTTTGAAGAAATGGAATCGAGCCTGGAAGCTGGCGCTCATCGAGCGCTCCAATCCGACTTGGCGTGATTTAGCCTTGGAACTTGAACCGTGAGCCGTCATCTCATACCTCTCCGCCGTCCCCGCTATGCGCTACATTTCCGCTCATCCCCGCAATGCACTACATTTCCGCTCATCCCCGCAATGCACTACATTTCCGCTCATCCCCGCAATGCACTACATTTCCGCTCATCCCCGCAATGCACTACACATTTCCGCTCATCCCCGCGAAGGCGGGGATCCAGTTCTTGGAGCTGCCCTATAAGCCTGATTCCCGCTTGCGCGGGAATGAGCGGGGGTGAGGCTGCGGGAATGAGCGGGGTGAGGCTGCGGGCATGATGGGTGGGCTCAAACCTCTCGGCTCATCCCCGCAATGCCCTACATTTCCGCTCGCCCCCGCAATGCACTACATTTCCGCTCGTCCCCGCAATGCGCTACATTTCCGCTCATCCCCGCGAAGGCGGGGATCCAGTTCTTGGAGCTGCCTTATAAGCCTGGATTCCCGCTTGCGCGGGAATGAGCGGGGGTGAGGTTGCGGGAATAAGCTGGGGCGAGGCTGCGGAATTCCGTAATTCTCCTAATTCAGAATGCGTCAGAAGCTCTTCGACAGCCCGGCGAGGATCGTGCGCCTTTGCCCGAATTGCGGCGCCGCGACCCCGATGCCGGTGCCGTTGCGAAGCTCGTATTTGCGGTCCGTGAGGTTGATCATGTCGAGGCGGGCCGTCATCTTGCCCATTCCGGGCGCCTCGAACTCATGCTTGATGCCGGCGTTGACCTGCACGTAATTCGGCTGGCGCTGGGTGTTGGCGAAGCCCGATCTCAGCCCCGAGCCGGAGATCAGATCGGTGGTGAGCAGCGTGTCGACCGAGCCGATAGGAGGCGCCGCCCGAGATCGTGAAGCGCTGGTCGTGATCGAGATAGACCCAATGGATTCGCGACGAAGGCGAGCTCGTCGGCGGCGAAGAAGAACTGGCTCGAGATGATGTTCTTTCCTTGCGCGCGCGAATAGGCGAAATTTCCGTAGAGTGAAAGATTGTCGATCTGGTAGGAGGCCGTGACCTCCGTCCCGTAGACCTTCCCATGCTGATAATTGAAGGGCGCGAAGACGAGCGCCTGGCCGAATTGGCCTTCATCGATCAGATCATTGGCGCGTTTGTAATAGGCGTCGAGGCCGAGCTGGAAATCGGGTCCGAATTTCTGGATGACGCCGGCGTCGAAATAATTCGCGCGCTCGGGCTTCACGGGAGCTATCCGCGGTGACGCTCGGAGCCGCCGTCGTGTTGGCGAATTTGGAGATCGTCTCGGGTGCGATCAATTCCAGGGGCGGGGGCGTGAAATAGCGCGCGTAGCCGAGATGGACGGTGGTGCCGTCGAGCGGCTTGTAGACGAGATTGACGCGTGGTGAGAGCTGGTTCTTGTCGATGAATTGGAAGCTCTCGTCGAAGCTCGCGCCGTAGTTGAGCGTCAGCTTGTCGGAGATCTTCCACTCGTCCTGCGCGTAGAGGCCCGCGAGATAGCCGATCTTCCTGCTGTTGTCGGAGATGGCGAAGGGCTGATCGATCGGGTTCCCGTTCGCGTCGAGCGGCAGCACGGTCGACAGATTGCTCGAGCGCGCGCGTTCCACATCGGCGAAGAAGCCGGCGCGAAAGGTGTGCGACGGATCGATCTGGTAGCTCAGATCGCCTTGAAGGCCGTTGGCGAAATTCTCATGGCGCACATTGGAGGCGACGCCATTGAACAGGACGATCGCCGACCGGATCGGGGAAGAAATGCGTCAAGGTGTATCGGCTGAAATAGGCGAGCTGCATGTTCAGGTCGCCGAGCGATTTCTGCAAGGCGAGGATGTTGAAATTCGAATTCCTCCAATTGCTGCTCGCGCAGGCCCGCCGAGTTGAAATCCGAAATGCCGAAGGCGGTGAAGGCGGGCATCTGCCCGGGATTGTTGGGAAGCCGGAATTGGCTCACCGCCGTTCCGGAGATGAAGCTCAAGCGCGTGCTCTCGTCGATGATGCCGGAAAGGTAGAGAAAGCCCCTGCCCTGCTCGGTGAAATCCTTCACCGGAACGAGCGAGTGGGTGGGATTTTCGATGCCGATGTTGTTCTGGAGGTAGCTTCCGGAAACGAAGTAGTCGAGCTTTCCGGTCGAGCCCCCATAAGAGAAGCTCGGCAGGAAGGTCTGGCGCTGCCCGCCGTAAATCGACACTTCGCCACCGGGCTCGAGCGTTCCGCTCTTCGTCTCGATGTCGACGACGCCGGCGGTTCGGTAGCCGTATTCGGCCGGCAGCGCTCCGGTGATCAGATCGATGCGGCGCGCGAAGCGGGTGTCGAACAATTGCGAGAAGCCGCTGATCGTCTCGGGGATGATGATGCCGTTGATCCGAAATTGCAGGTTCGCATGATCGCCGCGCACATGGAGCTGGCCGAAGGAGTCCTGGGCAACGCCGGGCGCCTGAAGCAAGGTCTGGCTGAGCGATGCATTGTTGCCGAGCGGCTGGGTATCGATCGCCTCGCGGTTGATCTCGTAGCTCGAGGCGCCGACCGCGGTCGAGATCTGGTTGCGCGCCTGGTCGAGCCGTGCGGCCGTGACCGTGATGTCGAACCGGTCGCTTTGCCCGACTTCGGTCACCACGCTTCTCGTCGGACCGGGCTGCACGGCCGGGCCGCTGGTCGCCGGCGCGGCGGGCTCCCCGGTGCCCGCTGTCGTCTGAGGCGGGGCGGTGCTCGCAGGGGCTTGAGCGAAGGTCTGGGCTTGAGCGAAGGAGGTGAAACGAAACCAAGGCCCAGGAGGAGACAGAGGAGGAGACAGAGGAAGAAACGCCTGAAGGCAACGAAAAAAGCGAAAGGCACCGGGGACACTCCATTAAATGTTACAACGTAACACTACGGAAATTTTTTATTAATGCAATAACGTTGCATTTCTGGGAAAATTTGGGGTTGACCGGCGCGAGAGGATCGACAGGAGATGGGCTCACGAGGTTCGCTCGCCGGGGCGATGCTCCGCGAGGCAAAAGCTCAGTGCGCGGCGCGATGGCGAAGGTGCCTTCGCTTCGGCGTGCCGCATGACGTCCCGATCACGGAAAGGAGCGGTCGTGAAGAATTGCAGCCGGTCGCTTCCAGCCTCGCGCGGCCAATCATATGGACTTCACAAGCAAGATCGTCTTGATGAAAGCGGTTTTTCACGGATGCGGCGCATGCGCCAAGCCCTGCTTGCTCCGCTGCCCAGCGATGGGCGAAGCCGGGCCGACATCGGGCAAGGCGAGGGAGGGATCAAGGCTCATGGATGTCTACCAGCGTTTGTCCGTCGCGAAGCGGGTGAACGGAGCGGGGCTGCTGACGCGCCTCGGCGGCAGCCTCATGGATGCGCAAACGCTCGACGCCATGCGGGAGGCCGCGGGCGCCTTCGTCGACATCGCCGAATTGCAGACGCGAGCGGGCGAGATCATCGCCGCGCCATACGGGAGCCCAAGCGGGCATCGTCACCGGCGGCGCGGCCGCGGCACTCACCCTTGCGACGGCGGCCTGCATCGCGCGCAACGATGTGGCGAAGATGGAGCGCCTGCCGGATACCGAGGGGATGGCCGACGAGGTCATCATCCACCGCGCCCATCGCACCGGCTATGACCACGCCATCAGGGCGGCAGGCGCGCGCCTCGTGGAGATCGGCCTCAATGATCGCGGGGTGGGCGCCGGCGTGCGTGATCTCGAAGCTTGGGAGATCGAAGCGGCGATCGGGCCGAAAACGGCGGCGATCGCCTATACGGCGACGCCCGATCTCGAGCCCGCGCTATCCCGCGTCGTCGCGGTGGCGGAGCGTTTCAAGCTCCCGGTCATCGTCGATGCCGCGGCGCAATTGCCTCCCAAGGAGAATCTTCGCCGCTTCATCGAGGAAGGCGCGGCCCTCGTCGCCTTCAGCGGCGGCAAGGCCATCCGGGGGCCCCAAGGAACAGGAATCCTGTGCGGCCGCGAGGAACTCGTCGCCTCGGCCTTGATCCAGATGCTCGATCTCGACATCCTTCCCGAAACCTGGACGCCGCCCGAAGGTTTGCTCGCCCGGCATTTCGCCGATCGCTTTCCCCATCATGGCCTCGGACGCGGCTTCAAGGTCGACAAGGAATCGATCGTCGGGCTCGTGGTGGCGCTCGAGCGTTTCGTCGCTTGCGACCTCGAAGCGGAGATCGAGGGACGCCGCGAGCTCCTCTCGCGCATCGTCCGGACGATTTCCGAGCTTCCCCATTGCCGCGCACGCGAGATCAGGCAGACGAAGGGGAAATATCCGGCGCTCGACATCGCGATCGATGTGGCGGCGCTCGGCAGCGACGCTTATGCGGTGAGCCGTGCGCTGCAGCGCCATGACCCGCCGGTGCATCTGGGAGAGCGCCACGCCCGGCAAGGCGTCCTCGTCGTCGAACTCCGCGGGACTTCGGCCGGGCGATGAGGAGATCATCGCCCGTGCCCTGCGCATCGTCCTCACCGGCGCGGCGAGGACCTGTGCGACAACGAAGGAAAAGCAGTGATGTCCACGCGGCTCTTCGATCTTTCCGGGCGCACCGCGCTCGTCACCGGCTCGTCGCGCGGCCTCGGGCGCGCCATGGCGGAGGGTCTCGCGGCAGCCGGCGCCCGCATCGTCCTGCACGGCCAGGATGAGGCACCGCCTCTCCGCGGCGGCCGAGGCGATGCGCGGCGAAGGCCATGATGTGCGAAGCGTCCGCTTCGACATCGCCGACGAGGCGGCGATCCTTACCGCCTTCGCGCGCCTCGATGCCGACGGCGTCGCGATCGACATCCTCGTCAACAATGCCGGCATCCAGCTGCGCAAGCCGATGCTCGAGCTTGCGACGCAGGAATGGCGCAAGGTGATCGACGCCAATCTCACGGGCGCCTTCATCGTCGGCCGCGAGGCAGCGAAGCGGATGGTGCCGCGCGGACGCGGGAAGATCGTCAATATCGGCTCGCTCACGAGCGAAGTGGCGCGCGCCACCATCGCGCCTTACGCGGTGTCGAAGGGCGGCATCAAGCTGCTCACGCGGGCCATGGCGGCCGAATGGGCCGCGCATGGCATCCAGGCGAATGCGATCGGGCCGGGCTACATGCTCACCGACATGAACAAGGCTCTCATCGAGGACGAGAAATTCGACGCCTGGGTGAAGGCGCGCACGCCGGCGAAGCGTTGGGGGCGCCCCGAGGAACTGGTCGGGGCCGTGATCTTCCTCGCCTCGCGAAGCTTCCGATTACGTCAACGGCCAGATCATCTATGTCGATGGCGGCATGCTTGCGGTTCTGTGAGCGCGGCGCGGCCCTGCCATGACCTCGCAAGAGCTCCCCTATCGCACCAATGTCGGGATCGCGCTCTTCAACAGGCAAGGGCGCGTGCTGATCGCGCATCGTTTGCGCAATGACGGGCCGGAGATCATCCTTCCCGGCCATGAATGGCAAATGCCGCAAGGCGGCGTCGACCCGAACGAAGAGGCGCTCTCGGCGGCGCGTCGCGAATTATGGGAGGAGACGGCGGTCTTGAGCGCCGATTACCTCGGCGAGGTTTCCGACCCGATGACCTATGAGTTTCCGCCCTATGCCGGGCCGTGGCATCGGCTCTGCGCCTTCCGCGGCCAGCGCCAGCGCTGGTATGCGTTCCGCTTCACGGGGGATGATGGCGAGATCGATGTCGGCCGCGGCGAAGGCGGCGCCGACCCGGAATTCTCGCACTGGCGCTGGGAGCGGCTCGACAGAGTGGCGGCTCTCGTCGTGCCCTTCAAGCGCGAAATCTACGAGCGCGTGGCTCTCGAGTTTCGTGCCTTCGCCGAACCGGCACAATCAAGTTGAATCCAGCCTCACCCGAAAGGCATCGACCAGGTCCGCACATTGGTGAAGCTCTTCATCGCTTCCACCACGCCTTCCTTGTAGCCAAGGCCTGAATCCTTGATGCCGCCGAACGGCGACATCTCGATGCGGTAGCCGGGCACTTCCCAGATGTTGACCGTGCCGACCTCGAGCTCCTGGATGAACCGCGTGATGTAGTCCATGCGGTTGGTGCACACGCCCGACGACAAGCCGTAGGCGGTCGAGTTCGAGATGCGGATGACGCTCGTCGATCTCGTCCGGAACCCGGATGATCGGGATGACCGGGCCGAAGGTCTCCTGATGCACCAGCTCGCAATCGTAAGGCACGCGATCGACCACGGTCGGCGGAAAGAGCGCGCCGTTCGCGGGGCGCTCCGTGGAGCAGCTCGGCGCCTTTTGCGACGCGCGTCGTCGACGCGTCGCTCGAAAAGCTTCGCCGCCTCTTCGTTGATGACCGTGCCGACGTCGACGGAAGGGTCCATCGGATCCCCGCATTTCAGCTTCTTGGCCTTGGCGAGGACGAGCTCGACGAAATCGTCGGCGACGCTCTCGACGACGAGAATGCGCTTCACCGCCGTGCAACGCTGGCCCGAATTCTTGGTCGCGCCCTGCACGGCGAGCTCGGCCGCCTTGTCGAGATCGGCGTCCTCCATGACGATCAGCGGGATCGTTGCCGCCGAGCTCGAGCACCAGGCGGCGATAGCCGGCCTTCTCGGCGATGTATTTGCCGACGCGCACCGAGCCGGTGAAGGTGATGAGGTCGCAGTCCTCATCGGTGATCATGGCATCGCCCATGGTGCGCGGATTGCCGGTGACGACGGAAAGCATCTGCGGCGGCAGCCCGGCCTCGTAGAGCACGTCGGCGAGCGCGAGCGCGGTCAGCGGGCGTGAGCTCGGTCGGCTTCAGCACGACGCGGTTGTTGGTGGCGATCGCGGGGGCGAGCTTGTGGCTCACCATGTTGAGCGGGATGATTGAACGGGGTGATCGCCGAGATGACGCCGAGCAGCGGCAGGCGCGTCGTGAAGATCTTGCGGTTCTTGCCGTTCGGGCTGATGTCGCAGGAATAGATCTCGCCGTCGTCCTTGATGGTGAGCTGCGCCGCGAAGGACCAGACGTCGAAGGCGCGGCTTGCTTCGTAAAGCGAATCCTTCCAGCACAACCCGGATTCGGCGGTGATCAGCCGCGCGAACTCTTCCTTGCGGTCGCGCAAGATCTCGGCCGTCGTCTGCAGGATGCGCTGACGCTCGATAGCGCGTGAGCTTCGGCCTGAAAGGCGCGCGCCTGGCGAAGGCGTCCCGCACATGCTCGGGCCGTCCGGCCGGAACGGTGCCGATCACCTCGTTGGTGTAGGGATTGAGCACCTCGACGACGCTCGTCGGTCGTCGACGAGCGTGCCGGCGATCCGCATGCATTCCTTGCGGATGGCCGGCTTCGCTTCGATATTCATCGCATTCACCTCTCGGTGACGCGTAGCTCTCGCGCGAGCTGCCTCGCACCTGTCAACGGCTCACGCGACCACATGATTGAGCGCGACGGCGAAGACATCGAAGTTTCGCAGCTCGCGACCGTGCGGCCAATCGATCTTGCGGTTGACGATCATCGGCACCGTCTGCTCGGTGAGCCCGCCGTGAGAGCGCAAGGGCTCGGTGAGGCCGGAAAGATCGTGACGCGCGGCGCTCGTGCCGAGCACCTTGTGGCGCGTCGACAGCACCACGAGATCGCCGATCCGGTCGGGCGGCAGCTCGAAGCGCGAAGCCGCCTCGGCATTCGACAGCACGAGCGCAATGCCTTCGATCGCCGCGAGCCTCTTCGCAGAGCGTCGCGCCATCGACGGCTTGCGGCAGATAGATGGTGGCGAAGGAGCCGAGCGCGCCGTGATGAGCGACGTAAGGGTCGGTGATCGGCAAGATGACCCGCGCCTTGCTCGCGCCGACCCAATGGTCGAACAGATCCTGCAGATAGATCACGTCGGGCGAGCCGTCGCGCTTGTGCTTGTCGTTCATGCCGTGATCGGCGGTGAGCGCGAGCACGCAGCCTTGCGCATCGAGCTCGCCGACATAGCGGTCGAGCATGGCGTAGAAGTCGTTGGCGATCTTGCGAGCCCGGCGCGGCCTTGTGCTGCACGTAATCGGTCGTCGACAGATACATGAGATCGGGCCGGAAGCTCTCGAGGAGCTTCACGCCGGCCGCGAACACGAATTCCGAGAGATCGGCGGAGTAAACATCGGGCACGGGCTTGCCGACGAAGTCCGTCACATCGTCGATGCCGTTTTCGGCAAGCGTCGCCTTGTCGGCTTTCTCCGACGAGAAGGCGATGGCGCGGCCGCTCGACGAAGTCGAGCCCATTGCCAAGCAGCGTCCGCAGCTTGTCCTTGGCGGTGACCACCGCGACTTTGGCGCCCGCGTCGTGAAAGCCCTGCATGATGGTCGGCGCGCGCATGAAGCGCGCGTCGTTCATCATCACTTCCTCGGCCGCTCGCCCGGTCGTAGAAGTAGTTGCCGGCGATGCCGTGAACTTGCGGCGGCCTCCCGGTGATGATCGAGATGTTGTTGGGATTGGTGAAACTCGGAATGACGGAACTCGCGAGACGATGCGAGCCCGTCTCGCATGAGCCGGTCGAGATTGGGCGCAACGCCCGCCTCGATCGCCTTCTCGATATAGCCGGGCTCGGAGCCGTCGATGCAGATCACGACGGTCGCGAGCCGTCGGGAAGCGATAGTCGCGGCCGTTCACCGTGACCGTGGGCGTGCGCCGATGCTCGTTCATGAATTCCTCGATGGCCGGATACGCATTTGGATGCGCTCTTGAGCATTCAAGCCAAGGCGTAAAGGATCAGACGCTCAGGCAGCCTTGCGCGGCGGGATCGCTCACGCCCATCTCGTCGAGCACCTCGCGCACGGCCGCAAGACGCCCGCTGCATCTCCTTTTCGCCGATGCGCCCGATGCAGCCGATGCGGAAGCAATCCGCGACGGTCAGCTTGCCCGGATAGATCACATAGCCACGCTCCTTCAGCCCATCGTAGAAAGCGCTGGAAAACGAAGCGCGGATGGGTCGGCATGTGGAAGGTGACGATGATCGGCGCCTGCAGATGATCGGGAAGCAAGGTGCGAAAGCCGAGCTCCCGCATGCCCGACACCAGGATGCGGCAATTTTCGCGGTAGCGACGGCCACGCCCCTCGACACCGCCCTCAGCCGCGAATTCCCGCAAGGCCTGGTGGAAGGCGACGATCACATGGATGGGGGGCGTGAAACGGTATTGCCCGGTCTTCTCGAGATTCGCCCATTGGTCGTGCAGGTCGAGGACCAGCGTCGTCGCCTGACCCTTGGTCGCGACGAGCGCCTCGCGCCGGCAGATGACGAAGCCGAGGCCGGGCACGCCCTCGATGCATTTGTTCGAGGAGGCGGCGACCGCATCGACATGGGCTCTTCGCACATCGAGCGGCAGCGCCCCGAAGGCGCTCATCGAATTGAGGAGAAAGCTCTTCCCATGTGGCGTCGGCGAGCGCGCCGATCTCGTCGATCGGGTTGAGGATGCCGGAGGTCGTCTCGCAATGGACCGCGAAGATATGGGTGATCGAAGGCGTGCGCCTCAAGATGCGCTCCACCTTCTCGAGGTCGGGCAACGGTGTCCTCGGGCGTCTCGTGCACGAGCGTGCGGCGCCGCGCGATCTCGAGGATGCGCTTCGCCCGATGCCCGTAGGCGCCGTTGACGAGGAGGAGCACCCTCCCCTTCGGCGGCACGAAGCTCGTCAGCATGGCTTCGACCGCGAAGGTGCCGGAGCCTTGCACCGGCACCGTGACGTAGTCCTCGCCGCCTTTGGCGATTTCAGGCAGGCGTTGCAGCACCGCCTTGTTGATCGCGAGAAAGCCCGCATCGCGCGAGCCCCAATCATGCACCATGGCCGCCTTCACGCTGCGTGACGTGGTGAGGGGGCCGGGCGTCAGGAGAAAAGGGTCGCCGGTCTCGGACGCGGCTCTTCGGAGAGGTTTGGAGGATGAGTTATCCGTCATGCTTCTCCCGTGAGATTTCCAGATCGCTCTTGATTCCAGATCGCTGTTGGCGCGACGGCGCAAACGCCCGCTCGCCGATCGCGCCATGGTTTCTAGCGGCCTCAACAAAATCAGTCAAGTTGCCACATAATGCCACTTTCATGTCAGGCGCGTGACAGTGCCTAGAACATCCGCATGCAGAAAAGGCCGCCGAGAATGAACGCTCCCGACACGGCTCGCACACGCGTCATCGGCTCCTTCAGGAAGACGACGGCGATCAAGCCTGCCGAAAAGCACGCTCGTCTCGCGGATCGCCGCCACGAGCGCGATGGGCGCGACCGTCATGGCCCAGATGGCGATCCAATAGGCGGCGAGCGACATCGCTCCGCCGGCGAAGCCGGGCGCGAGGAAGCCGAGCGCCGGCTTCACCCCTTTGAACCCTTTCCACAGGAGACAAATGATCAGCATCGGATAGGCATCGACCGCGAACAGGGCAGCGGCGTAGGCATTCGCATCCCCAGCCGCGCGCGCGCCCATGCCGTCGACGATCGTGTAGGAGGAGATGGTGATCGCGGTGAGCAGCGCGCAGCTCACGGCGACCTTGCTCGGTGCCATGAGATGGCGATGGCCGCGCAGCGAAATCAGGAGAACGCCTGCGCCCAGAAGCAGGATGCCGATCCCGTTTCCGGCGCTGATCGGATCGTGCACCAGGGCGAGCGAGGCCAGCGCCGTCATCAGCGGCGCGGCGCCTCTTGCGATGGGGTAGATCTGGCCCATGTCGGCGCGGCGATAGGCCTCGGCGAGGAAGAGGTAATAGCCGAGATGGATGACCACCGAGGCGATGATCCACGGCCAGGCCTCGGCCTTGGGCAGGCCGGTAACCAGGAGCGCCGGCAGCGCGATCACGCCGCAGGTGAAGCAGATCAGCGTCATCGCGAGAAAAGGATCGAGCCTGATCTTGATGAGCGCGTTCCAGCCCGCATGCAGCGCGGCCGCGATCAGCACCGCAAGGAAGACGAAGAGGCTGAGGTGCATGGATCGGCCGCGGCTTCACGCCTGCGCCTGGATGACCGGCCAGCGCCGGGCCGCGAAGGCTTGCGCGATCCGCTTCGGCGGCGGCTTGTCGACGATGAGGCCCGCGATCCGCGGGACGGTCGCCATCTTCACGGGCGTGCGACGCTCGAACTTGCCGTGGTCGGCGAGCACGAAGACCTTTTGGCCGGCCTTCATCATCAAGTGGCGTTGCTCGCAAGCAAGTCGCGAATAATCGGTGAGTTCGCCCTCCGGCGAGATGCCGCCCACTCCGATGAAGGCGAGATCGACACGGAAATGCACGAGCGCCGAGAGCGTGTCGATCCCGAACGCCGCCTCGTCATTGGGATCGATCTCACCACCGAGCATGGTCACCTTCACACCCGATGAGCGGCACAAGAGAAGCGCGATCGGCAGGCTGTTGGTGAGGACGGTGAGGTCCTTGCGCTCCACGAGCGCATAAGCGAGCGCGAGCGTCGTCGACCCCGAATTGAGGATGACCACCATGCCGTCCTCGATGAAGCTCGCGGCCTTCCGGCCGATCGCGGCCTTGCCCGGGCGCGTTCGCCGCCTGGCGCGCGGCGAGGGAAGGCTCGGCCGTCGCGCCCCGCGCCGCCCCACCGTGCACGAGATTGGCACGCCCCTGGTCGGCGAGCGCCTTGAGGTCTCGGCGTATGGTCTCGCGCGAGACACGCCAGCCGCTCGGCGAGGAGCGAGACGCTGACCGCCCCCGAGGCGTCGAGCGACGTTGACGATATGATCCTGGCGACTGATGGCGAGCGGACGATTCATGAAAGGCGAAGCCCGGTCGGAGCGCGATGCGAGTTGTGGCATTTTGTGGCAATTTCTGCAAGCGTCGGAGTTTGTCGTCGCGCGCGGATGGTCTTGCTCTTTGCTCGCGCAATTGCCATGGTTTGCGCGGTCATCCAGATATGAGGAACTCCTCCAGCGCCTTCGGCAACGGGCAACGCCCGAACCGAAAGCAGGGCGTGAAAGGATCGGGCGGCTACCCCGGACGGCCACATTGACGAATTGCGGCGACAGCCGTTTTTCAGGAGCCGTCCCCGATGCCCGATTCCACGCGGCGAAGGCCGCGCCACCTGTTGCGCACCTTGGCCGAAGCGCCCGCCTGGAAGCTCGGCACCGGCGCCATGGCTCTCCTTGGGGGCGCTTTCTTCATAGGGGTCCTGTTCCAGTCCGGAAGGGATGCCGACCGGGAGCGCACGAAAACCGGCGTCGTCGACATCATCGAGAACGAGCGCAATGCGAAGGCCGAGAAGGATCGCGCCTTTGCCGACCTGACGATCGAGAATACCGAGCTCCTCCGGCGCCTGCGTTCGCTCGACGCGCAATTGAGCGCCTCGCGCGCCGAGAAGGATCGGCTCGTGGCGCAAGGGGATTTCCTCAGATGGTACACCGCCGACCTCAAGAGCCCGAGCGAGGCCGGCAATCAACGGCTCGTCGATACGGTCTGCTCGCTTTGGAAAGACGGCAGGCAATGGATCAGGATCGAGCGCCAGCCTCTCCTTCTGTCCGTCGCCGACATCAAGGAAGGGCGCCTCACGCCCGCCCTGCAATTGCTGCTGGTGCAAAACTTCGTGCCGCTCGAGCCCCTCATGAAGATACGGCTCGGGGACGCCGCGTCAGGAAGCGCGACGCCGATATCCGCCTCGGGGCGGCCCGCCCCGCGCCCCTCTGCAAGCGCCACTATGGGGAGCGCCAATCCGCAGATCCCGGCCTCGATTGAAAAGCAGCTTCAGGACATCAGGGTCGCGAAGTTCATCGTCTTCCCCGATGGGTCGCGCTTCGAGCTTCCTCAAGCTGTCGCGGTCGCGGTCCAGATCCGCAGGGAATGCGGCCTCTTCTGACAGGAAGGCCGTTCGAGCATCCGACCGAGCGCGGCCGCCGACGAGGCTCGCGAGCCATGACGGCGCCGATGATCCTCAGCCCCTGCGATGCGACGCGATCAAATGCTGATACTCGAAGAAACTGTCCTTGGGGACGCGCTGCTGCGTGTCGAAATCGACATGCACGATGCCGAGCCTGTGCGAAAATCCCGTGGTCCATTCGAAGTTGTCGAGGAGGGACCATAAGAAATAGCCATGCAATCTGGCCCCATCGGCACGTGCCCTGAGCGCGGCTTCGACGTGTCGGCGAACGTAGAGGCTGCGAAGGCGGTCGCGCACCCTTCCCTCATCCACCTCCTCGTCTCCTGCCCCAAACCCCGCGCCGTTTTCGGTGATGTAGATGACAGGATCGCCATAATCGGTGTGCAGGCGCATCAGCAATCGGTAGAGCTCGTCGGGAACCACAGGACCGTTAAAGGCTTCGAGCGCGTCGGGATTGGCCGTCGCCCATTCGGCTCCGAGCGGCGCGGAAGCGTCAGCCTTGAAATAGGAAGGCGCGTAGTAGTTCACGCCGACGAAATCCGGCCGGTTCTCCGAGATGAAGCGCATGTCCGCCGGCGCCGGCCGGAAATCGGGGTTGAGCTTGCGGTGCAGCGCAGCGAGAGGCTCCGGGTAGCTGCCCTTGAAAATGGGGTCGAGAAACCAGCGGTTCTGAAGGGCGTCCATCGTCGCGGCGGCATCGATATCCTCCTGTCGATCAGGATCGGCGGGAACCGTCGGAGTGAAGTTGAGGGATATGCCGATCTCGCCCTTGAGGCCGAGCCGCCGATAGGCATGGATCGCTTGCGCGCTCGCCAACAGGATGTGATGCGCAGCGCTCGATTGCTGGGCATAGACCTGCGAGGCGCCCGATTTTTCGTCGGCCACGCCCTCGAGAATGCGGTGGATCGAGGGCTCGATCATGAAGAGCTCGACGAAGGGTTCGTTGACCGTGATGAAGCGCCTCACCCGATCGCCGAAGGCACGAAAGATGACTTCGGCATATGCTTCGTACCAATCGACGGAGGCGGGATTGGCCCACCCTCCCCGCTCGGCGAGCTTCTCGGGCATATCCCAATGATAGATGGTCACCACGGGCTCGATCCCGTTCTCGATGAGATCGTCGATCAGTTGCCGATAATGCGCGAGCCCCGCCTGATTCACCTCTCCGGTGCCCTCCGGCAGGATGCGCGACCAGGCGATGGAAAAACGGTAGGAATTGATACCCAGGCGCTTCATGAGCGCAATATCGCGAAGGTATTGTTGCCTGTCATAAAGATTATCGGCGATATTCCCCGTTTCCTGCCGGCCGATGACCGGCTTCGTTACTTGGAGCTCATTGGTGTAGACGTCCCAATTCGACAGACCCTTGCCGTCCACCTGGTATCCGCCTTCGACCTGGTACGCCGAAGTCGACACGCCCCAAAGGAACACGTCCCGATCCCGCTCCGGTGCGGGGACGGCAGCTCCGACACAAAAGCTCAACGCGAGTACCGGCAATGCGGTCGCGATTTTTCGCGAGATCGAACGCAATCGGGTCTCCCGTGTGTTGACGAATCAGCTTGCCGTATCGGGGAAGGCGCGATCGTAGCGGACGGCCGGCGGCCATGCCATCCACGCCACCCAAATCGTCGAGAAGCAGGCGAGAAGATCGCGAGTGGCGGCGCGTTTTGCGGAACGCGCGCGAGCGTTGCCGCGGCAGGCGGCGTCGCAATCAGCCAGGCGAAAGCCCGCGCATCTACTTCCTGGGAACCGAAATGACGCCGCCGCCCAAAAAATTCATCCGGTTCATGTTCAGGGATTGGCGCAGTGAGATGGACCCATTGCCGCGTTGACCGTGGACGGCGAAAGCCTCGTGGTGATGCTTCGCAAGATCGGCGTCGACGTGACGGCCGGAAAGCTCGGAGCGATCATTCGCGATTTTCAATCGTCCCGGATCGGCCAGGGAATCGCGGTGATAGCTCGAGACATTGAGCCGGCCACGCATCACGTACGGCTGGGCATCGGCCTTCGACCAATCTCCCCAGCGCAGATATTCGCCCTTCATCGGGTGGGATGGCACGGAGATCTCATACTTCGGATGCGTCGGCGGCGCGATCTCCGACCCACGGACATGCCGGTTCTCTTCACTCCATTCATGCAAGCGGAAGTGATGAGATGAGGCGATTGCCGCAAGGTGTGAATCATCGCGATCTCGCGGCGGATGAAAACGCCGCATATCGAAATCATCCCTGTCCAGCCGCGCATACGATCGTGATCGCGATCCCGGTCGTGGTCGTGATGCCGCACGTGGTGAGGCGGTGGGGGCGCGAGGAGGCGGTGGCGGAGGCGGCGGGGGTGGCGGCGGTGGAGGCAGGGGTGGAGGCGGTGGAGGCGGTGGAGGCGGTGGAGGCGGTGGCGGGGACGTGGCGACCACGATCTGGGACCGGGGCGGAATCTGACCCGTCTTCGCGAAGTTCTGGACGATCTCGTTGAGGAAATTATCGAGGGCGAGCGAGGACCAATCCCATGATTGCAACAGGGCGGCGAATGAATTGGCCGTGCCGATGTTGTTGGCGGCGGCCTGCTGGTCGCTCGGCTTCACATTCGACCCGCCACTTTGCCCATTCTTGCTCGTCATGGAGGCGTTGTAGGCATTGATCAGCGCGGCGGACGCCTTGAAGGCCGGCGAGGGCGGCGTGAAGGCCGAGATCGCGCGGATGGCGAAGCCCGTGCGGGTGACCGTCTCCGTGACGCCGCCCGACGACATGGTCATCACGCCGTAACCCAGCAAGGCTTGCGTGCCTTCCTTATCGGATTGGCTGACCGTGAGGATGCCCCCGCGCAGGCCGATGGTGGCGAAAGGCGTGGTGACGGTCGCGCCGCCCGTATGTGTCGCTTGGCCGCCGACGACGCGCAGGACGCCTTTGCCGAGCGAGACGGCCATCTCTCCCTTGGCCGCGGCCGGATCGAACACGAATTTGTCGATCACGATGGATGAATTCGGGCCGATATCGAGCGTCGTCTTGTCGATGAACACGAGTTGCACGCTGCCCGAAGGCGAGGTGTCGACCTTTTCGTTCGAGACGACCCCCGAACCGACCTGAATCACCTTCATGTTGCCGCCCGGCGGCGTGCCGGAGGAGAGGACGTTCGCGGCCCCGGCGGTCCCCACGGGATCCGCGAGCGCGAGCTTCGGGGACATGAGGGAGAGCGCGGCGACGCCGGCCAGAAGGCAAAGGCGAAGCGGAGCCGCGGCGCCCGCTTCTCGCAAGGGCGCACGCAGCTGGGGTGGCGGCGGGGGAGTCCAGGACGCGTGCAGATTTCGTTTCGCCATACGCGGGACAATCCAGCCGCCACAAATTCAGTATTCGCTCGCCTGTTTACCAGTCGAGACAAATGGCCACGGGGTAACCTGCGGCTCCACCGTGCATCTGTCAAATTTGACAAAGAATCATCTTTGGTTTTTTACCAGGTCAGCACAATTTTCACACTTTCATAAACGTAATTCACTTTATCGATGACTTTGAAATCGTTTCCAAAACTTGATTTTGTTTCGGTGTTTTTTAGCGCTTGAGTACCTCGTTCGTCTTAACTCCACGATCTTTCGACCAGAAACGCCCCGCCACAATGCGCGAAGCGCCGTCGTCGACGCTCGGCAACACCCCCGCGGGTTTCAATAGACGCCAAGGCGAGCGCTCTCACCTTCGCGAACTCGTCGCGCAAGCTCCGCAAGATCGGTCCGCTCTGCTTGCGAGCCCGAAGCTCAGGCCCCGCGCAGCTTGGCCTGGCAGAGATTGACCACCGTGCGAACCGCATCCTCTTCGTTCGCGCCCGTGCCGATCTCGCCCCTGACGAGGTGACGCAGCTCCTTGTTCGTGACGCCGCTATGGATGCAGTCGGGCCGCGCCATATCCACGAGACGCGCTTCTCGCTGCGCGGCTTTCGCCGTCATGCTGCACACCCAGAGCGCGGAGATCAGCGCGGCGGTGATGCTGACGAACCAGCGAAGCGCGTCGGACCTCGGCGCGGTGCGGAACAGTGGAGCTTCGGCCGAATAGTCGATTTGCATGGCGAGACATCCATGGATCGAACCACGAAGGCCAGCGCTAAGCCAAGTCCATATCCAAATTGTTCAAGGAATTATTATAATTCTCCTCGTCGCTCGCAGGACGCCGCTTCGCGAACATCGCCCTTTGTGGACCACCTCCCTTCACGACGCCGGCGCAGGGTGACCGAAATGTAACTTGAAGGCAGCGTTCAACTGACCCAATTTCCGGCGCAGTGGCGACCTTCGATCCGGTACGGAGTCACAAAATGAACCGCTTGACCACGTTCATCGCCGCGGGGACGATGTCCCTTGCGTCTGTGGCGAATGCCTCAGCCCAAGGGCGCCCTCCCGAGGCCGGCGGCTTCCGCTCGATCGCGCGCCTTTGCGCCACCGATCAGCAATGGACAACCGAGCGCATGGGGGAGCGTCTTGCCCGGCGCCTCAATCTGACGGACCAGCAGAAGCCTGCCCTCAAGGAATTGCAGGATGCGATTGCCAAGGCAAAGGGAGATGCGAAGGCCGCGCTTTGCGCCAGCGCCCCCGACCTGTCCACCTTGCCTGCCCGCCTGGCATTCGCGGAGAAACGGCTTCAGGCCCGACTTGACGGCATGAGAGCCGTTCGGCCGAAGCTCGAAGCTTTTTATGCGGCATTGACGGGCGAGCAGCAGGTGGAATTCAACGAGCTGTGGCACCACCACGGCATGCGCCGGGGCGAGGGAGAGAGGCATTGGCGCGGGGACGGTGAATTCCGTGGCCCTGACGGCGCCGGCCGCCGCTTCGGCCCCGGCGACGACGACTAGCTGCCTCGGCTGAGGCCCGCTTCCGGCCTTCTGACCGGGGCGAAAGGCGAAGCCGGCGAGCCGCCCGATCGATGTGAGGCCATGGCGGTCGGGCGTCATCGGCGCGGCTGTTCCGCGTGCCCGGGAAAAACTCAAAAACGATCGCATTCGCATTTCTGGACGCCCGACCCTTGCCCTTTCTGCCAGGGGGCATTCGAGCATCACGCTCGCCGTTCGGATCATCCGCGGTCGCCCTTTCGGCGCCTATGATCGATGTCGGTTTCTCAACAGTTCTTTCAGTGCAATGCCTATGCCTTTGATATTGTGATGCAAGTCAGCCGAAAATCCGTCACAAAAACGCGATGAGTTTTTGCGAATTCCACAAAAATGATGAGCACATCTCAATGGATCGGTGTCGGTATACTCCCGACAACATTGTAGATGGCGAGGAGACCACAGCTGAACGTTAACGTTAATATTTTGTTAGGAAATCATACTACTTATCGACTTGTGCTTCGCATTCGCGATTCGAGTTTGAGCAATGCTCCGCCCGAACTGTCAGCAGTCCCACGTCGCGTCCGCCTTCGCAAAAATTCGAAGAGCCGACTACGAAACGAGAACCACAATGTGGTACAGATTCTTTGGCCGCCGCCTTGCTGTTCATCGGATTGGGCGGCAAAGCCGATGCGGCGACCGCGACCGGGACTTTTCAGGTCCAGATCACCATTCAGGCGACTTGCATCCTGGTGAGCGCGACCAATCTCAATTTCGGCACGAACGGCGTCCTCTCGTCAGCCGTCACGCAGACGAGCGCCATCTCCGTTCAGTGCACCAACACCACGCCCTATAATATCGGGCTCAACGCCGGCGTGAATGGAGGCTCCGTCACCACCCGTCAGATGAAGGGCGGCCCCACGAGCCAACTCATCAACTACTCGCTCTTCAGCAATCCGGGCATGACCCAGAATTGGGGCGAAACCATCGGCACCGATACCGTCGCGGGCACCGGCACAGGGGCCACGCAGTCCTTCACGGTTTATGGGCAGGTTCCTGCCCAGACGACGCCCTCCCCTGGCGCCTATACCGACACGATCACGGTGACGGTCACCTATTGATCAAACGGGCAATTCTGTCCTCGGAGGTGAAGATGCGTTTCGCTCTCTGCCTCGTTCTCGCATTCACGGGCTCGACTCGCATGGCGAATGCGGCCTCGCTGCAAGTCTCGCCGGTGCTCGTCGAGGTGACCGCTCCCGGAGCGACGGCGACCATCACGGTGCGCAATGACGGAAAGGCGACGCTCGCCACGCAGTTGCGCGTTTTCCGCTGGTCGCAAAGCGACGGCGAGGAGCGGCTCGAGCCGACCGAGGATGTCGTCGCCAGCCCGCCAGCGGTCGAATTGAGGCCGCAGCAGGATTATGTGGTGCGCATCGTGCGCACCACGAAGGCGCCTGTGGTCGGCGAGGAATCCTATCGCCTGTTCGTCGACGAGCTGCCCGACACGCAGCAGATTTCCGGGGTCAAGCTCGTCGTTCGCCACTCCTTGCCCGTGTTCTTCGATGCGCCCGATGCCGCGCCGCCGGACCCGGCGTGGACGCTCGCGCGGACAGGGCGCGGCCTCGTATTGAATGTCGCCAACCACGGCGAGCGGCGCATCCGGCTTTCGGCCGTCAGAATTGGCGACGCCACCGGACGTACACTGGCGTTGAACGAAGGGCTCGTCGGTTACGCGCTCGGACGCTCGACCATGAGCTTCCCCACGAGAATCGCGGGCTCGGCCCCCAGAAACGGCACCAGGATCTCGATCAGGGGGAACACCGAGCAAGGAAGCTTCAGTGCGACGGCGGTGGTCCAGGCCACGCGCTAGCACGCTTATCATCACGGGATTCGTGTCCATCGCGGTCCTGCGCGTCACCTCACCGGCTTTTGCCGATCAGGAGCGCGGCTTGCAGCTGGAAGTGCTGATGAGTGGCCAAACCCTCCACCTCGTCGCCGCCTTTCAGCAGCATGAGGACGGCGCCCTCACGGCAACGCGCGCCGAGCTCGAGGAGATCGGGCTCAGGGTGCCGCCGAGCTTCGCTTCAAGCGACGAGGTGCCGCTGGCCGAGCTTCCGGGCGTTCGCTACCGCTACGATGTCGCCCTTCAGATCATCGATTTCGAAGCGCCGGAGACGCAGCGTCTGCCCAAGGATTACGACGCCGCGCGGTCGAATGCGGCAAGCGCCTCTGTCGACCGCTCGAGCAACGGCTTTGTGTTGAACTACACGCTCTTCGGTTCGGGAGGTCGGGACCGTTTCGCCGACTGGCAGTACCAGGGCGCTTCCGCCATGCTCGACGCGCGCTTCTTCAGCACCTTCGGCGTCTTCTCCCAAACGGGAATCGTCGCATCGAAATCCTTCGACCCCAGCACCTCCGAAAGATTGCGCCTCGATAGCACCTGGAGCTATTCGGACCCCGACACGCTCGTCACCTACAGGGTGGGCGACACCATCTCCAGCGGGCTTGCCTGGACACGGCCTATCCGGCTCGGCGGCTTCCAGGTCCAGCGGAACTTCGCCTTGCGTCCCGACCTCGTGACCCTGCCCTTGCCGAATGTCAGCGGCAGTGCGGCGGTGCCCTCGACGGTCGACGTCTATGTCAACGACGTGCGCACGATTTCGCAGGACGTGTCGAGCGGACCTTTCCGGATCAGCAACGTGCCGATCTTCAACGGCGACGGAGATGCGCGCGTGGTGGTGCGTGACGCATCCGGACGCGAAATCGAAACGACGCTGCCCTTCATCGTGTCGAGCAAGCTCCTGCGTCAAGGATTGTTCGACTACTCCATCGAGGCCGGATTCCCGCGCCTCGATTACGGGAGCCGCTCGGATGACTATTCAAGAAAGCCGGCTGGCTCCGCCAGCGCCCGTTATGGATTGACCGATCGCGTCACTGTCGAGGCGCACGCCGAAGGAACGACCGGATTCGGCAATGCCGGCGTCGGCGCGGTTTATGGGGTGGAGAGCATCGGCCTCTTCAGCGCGGCGTTCAGCGGCAGCTGGCGCACCGGCTCGATGGGTGCGCAGGCCTACGCCGCCTTCGAAACGCAAATCTTCGGCATATCCTTCAACGCTTCCACGCAGCGGACCTTCGCGAACTACAATGATCTCGCTTCGGTCACGGCTCAACCCTTTCAGCTTCTCACGCCGCAAACCAATCAGCTCGCCTCCTTCCAATCCTATCTCAACCCAACGTTGCTTCCCGGCGTCCTCGGTCCCACGCCGACGGTCTCGCTCAAGCCATCGCGCGCGCTCGATCGCGTCTCGATCGGAATTCCTGCTCCCTACGTCGGCGGCTCCGTCAATCTGGGCTACGCCCATGTCGATGACGCGAGCGAGGGCCGCAGCCAGATCGTGAACGCCACCTACACACGCCAGATCGTGCACAACGGCTCGTTCTACGTCACCGCCTATGGCGATCTCGACCACCACAAGAATTTCGGCATCTTCGCCGGAATCTCAGTCCTGTTCGGCAACGACATCACGGCCTCGGTCGGGGCGAGCCACGACCACAACGGCTCCTATGTGGCGGCCGACATATCGAAGCCGCTGGGCCAGGAACCGGGAAGCTATGGCTGGCGGCTGCGCGATATCGAGGGGAGCGGCGATCAGGCTCAGCGCTCCGCCAGCTTCGGCTACCGCGCCAACGAAGGCCAGATCCAGGTCACCGCGACGGACGGAAAGGGCAGCGCGAACGGCACCGCGCAGATCGACGGAGCCCTGGTGGCGGCGGGAGGAGGGGTGTTCATGACCAACCGGATCGACGACGCCTTCGCGGTGGTGGATGCCGGGGCACAAAATGTCGACGTCCTCTACGAAAACCGCGTCGTCGCCGCGACCAACTCCGCCGGCCTCGCCATCGTGCCGACGCTGCGCGCCTATCAAAGCAACAAGATTTCGATCGATCCGCGCAATCTTCCCGTCAACGCCGCGATCGACACGACCCAAGAGGTCCTGACGCCTTCCGATCGCGCGGGCGTGGTGGTCAATTTCGGCATCAAGACGGATACGCACTCGGCTATCGTGGTCCTGCACGATCGCGATGGCCATCCGCTACAGGCAGGTTTGCGCGGCTCGTCGGGAGAAGGAAAGGAGTTTTTCGTCGGCCATGAGGGGCGCGCCTACATCATCGGCCTTGCCGCGAGCAACGTCGTGACCGTGCGTCGGCCCGACGGAGAATGCAAGGCCGCTTTCGATTACGCCCCGCGCGGCGATGCACAAGTCGTCATCGGCCCGGTGACCTGTCAATGAACGGGTTTCACCGCCTCCTGACGGTGGTTCTTCTCGGGCTCAGCTTGTGGTGTTCTCCAGCGGGCATCGAGCGCGCCGGGGCGCAAAGCTGCACCTTGAGCGTGACGAACGTGGCCTTCGGTTCGGTGGACGTGACCGCCAATACGGGCTCGAGCACGACGGCGACACTGACGGTCGCCTGCAGCGGCGTGATCTTGCTGCCCGTGCAGGTTTGCATCAGTCTCGGCCCGGGCTCGGCCGGCGCGAACAGCCCCTCCGACAGGCTGATGGCGAACGGGGCCAATCAGCTCCATTACGGCCTGTTCTCGGACGCGGCCCATTCCTCGCCATGGGGTTCGTATGTGACGGCGGGTTTCGGCACCGGCGTGACGATCACCCTGCCGGCGGGTGGAGGAACGATGACCCGCACCGTTTTCGCCAATGTCCCTTCCGGCCAGCAAACGGTGGTGCCCGGAAGTTATCTGAGCACCTTTGCCGGGATCAATGCAGAGATCCAATATGGCTTGACCTCCGTGCTCCTCGGCTGCAACACGCTGGCGACCACGAGTTCCGCTTCGTTCACCGTCGGCGCGACGGTGCCGACCACCTGCCGGATCACCACCAACAACCTCAATTTCGGCTCCGTCGGCGTGATCGGCGCCAATGTCGATGCAAGCACCAACCTCGGTCCGGTATGCACCAACGGCACACCCTACACGGTCGGCCTCGACGGCGGTCTTTCAGGCGCGACCAATCCGACGCAACGCAAGATGACGCAAGGGACGGCATTCGTCCTCTATGGGCTCTACCGCGATGCGGCGCGCAGCCAAGCCTTCGGAAACACGATCGGCACAAATACGGCCGCTGGCACCGGCACCGGGCTTTCGCAGACGCTCACGGTCTACGGGCGCGTCGCGCCGCAGGCGACGCCGGCGCCCGGCACCTACGCCGACACGATCACCGCGACGCTCACTTATTGAAGGATGGTGTGGACTCGATCTGAACGCATCCGGCTCAGCTCAGCTCTATGCGAATTCGTGCGCTCGCGTCACCTCAAAGGGATGGTCGATCAACCGCTCCATCTTCTCCACGAAGCGCTGCGTGCGCGGCAGCTCCGCGTGGACTTCGAATGCCGCCTCGTCGATCCAGCGCGAGTGAATCCAGAAAAGACGAGGATCGCGGGTCGACCGAAAGGCCCCGATCGCCAGGCAACCGGGCTCTTCCCGGACCGGCGGCACCTGTTCGGCGAGCGCCGCCGCGACCGCGGCCTCCTCCCCTGCTCGGGCATGGAAGCGGGCGAAGATGAAGAGTTCCATCGGAAAGTTCCTTCTCTTACGTCGTTCAGGAGGCCGAGCGCGGGCATTTCCAGAATGCCGAGCTTACTGCTCGTCGTGACGCCTGAAAACGAAAGGGAGCTGCGACCGGTGGGTGGGAAAAACCGATCGCAATTCGGCAAAGCCGGTCGCGGCGGTTTCTTTGCCGAGCGTTCCCATGATCTGCACCGGCTTGTCTGGGGCGCCCCTCTGCGCACGTCCGGATCCATCCGGTTTTCCCGCGAGTTTCGTGTATTTCCAATTCAAATTGAAATCTGTTTTATCAATTCTTCTTATGACTGATCAATCATAGTGAATATTTATTATGAATACTTAGGAAAAAAGATGATCCTGCGACGTTTTGCAAGTGTCGATAGGAGGTCACCATGAAAGTTTCATTGAAGCGGGCGCAAGGCGTTCGACTGTCGTTGCTGTCCGTGACCGTCGCGGCCTTGCTGGGCGTAAGTCATGCGGCTCTGGCCGCGAGCGCAGGCGCAGGTGGCGGCGCGAGCGCCGGGGGCGCAGGCGGCGCCGGAGCCGGCGGGGGTGTCGGCGCGAGCGCCGGCGGCGGTGGAGGAGTCGGCGCCGGCGGGGGTGTCGGCGCGAGCGCCGGCGGCGGCGGAGGCGTCGGAGCCGGTGGGGGTGTCGGCGCGAGCGCCGGCGGCGGTGGGGGCGTCGGAGCCGGTGGAGGTGTAGGCGCGAGCGCCGGCGGCGGTGGGGGAGTCGGAGCCGGCGGAGGTGTCGGCGCAAGCGCCGGCGGCGGTGGGGGCGTCGGAGCGGGCGCTGGCGTGGGCGCTGGCGGCGGTGGGGGGGGCGTCGGAGCGGGAGCAGGCGTGGGCGCTGGCGCAGGCGGTGTCGGAGCGGGCGGAGGTGTCGGCACGAGCGCGAGTGGCGGTGCCGGTGCCCAAGTCGGTGGGTCCGGAGCTTCCACGAGCGTGGGTTCCGTGAGTGGCGTGGGAAGCGCGCCATCCTCGGCGGGCATCGGAGTGTCCTCACCGGGTGCGGCTCAAGCCAGCCTCGAGGGAGTGCAAGGATCCCAGCTCCGCTTGATGCTCAAGCGTCGTTGCCCGACGATCATGGCGAATGTCAGCGCCTTCGATGATGACCTCGTGCACCTATGCCAGCTCTCGGCAAGGCTCAGGTGATTTGATCGTCCTGATTCCCAAGCCGGGAAACCGCCAGCCGGCGGCTTCCCGGCAGCCGTCACCGAGCTCAAAGCGCGCGATCAACCCACATCGCATCCGGCGTCGATAGAAGAGCTTGCCGTGCGCTCGATGCAGCCTCCCCCCGATCTGACGAATAATCTCCTGTGCCCTCACCCGGTCTGAACCGGGACGCGGCGTTGAAGCGGCAAAGAGGTGAGAATATACTTTCAGGCGCGGTGGCGACGTGGGGGATGCCCCGGTTGGCTACGACAGTGGTGCCTCAGCATGAAGCGAGACATCATCCTCATCGACGGCACGTGGAACAACGAAGGTATCGGCTTCGACACGAATGTCGCGAAGCTCGATCCGGCGTATAGCCCTTCGAGGCCTTTGATCAAGGCGGTCGCGAGCGACAAGACCCCTCAGCGTTGTTTCTATCATGATGGCGTCGGAACGGAGGGTCCGTTTCTTCGCAAGCTGTTGGGCGGCGCCATCGGCCTTGGCCTCAAAGCCATCGTTCAAGACGCCTATTCCTGGCTCGGCCAGAACTATGAAAGCCAAGACGAGATCTACCTCATCGGTTTTTCGCGAGGATCTTACGCGGTGCGCGCGCTCGCCGGATTGATCGGCGCGTCGGGCATCCCGCGCGGTGCCGACAAGAAGGTCGTGGAGGCCGCGTGGCAATACTATCGCGTAAGCCCATCGGTGAGAGGCGGGAACGCCAACGCCGGATCGGGCGACCGGAAACGCATCGCCGATTACCGCTCGCTCGAGCGAGAGCAGGCGTTTCACGAGGATCGGAGGATCGTCTGCGTCGCCGTTTGGGACACGGTGGGCTCGTACGGCATTCCGGCCGGGTTCGGGCTGGCGCCGCTCGCCCGCTACCTGACGCTTGCGCTTTTGGGATTTCACGACACCTATTTCGGAGACCATATCGATGTCGGCCTGCACGCCGTCGCGGTCGACGAGCATCGTCGCCCTTTCGTGCCGACGCTTTGGACCATTCCGAAAGGCAAATCCCCGAGGGGGCATGTGGAACAGACCTGGTTTGCCGGCGCGCATTGCAACATCGGCGGCGGCTATCCCGATGCCGGACTATCCGACGACGCATTCACCTGGATGGTCGCTCGCATCCAGGCACTGACGACGCTCGAATTCGACGAAAAGGCGTTCGAGGCGCGCGTCGCCCCCGATCTCGACGGAGAGGTCGTCGATTCGACGATAGGCTGGCCGATCGACCATCGCTGGCCGCACGACCGGACGGTGCTTTCGCCCGATGCGATCGACCACCAGGCGCTCACCAATTGTTCCAACCCACACGACGAGAACATCAATGAGCGGGTACATTGGAGCGTCGCTGCGAAGCTTGGAAGACCCTGCACCTATCTCGGCCGGGCGAACACGCCCTACGGGCCGCCGAATTTGCACCTCCCGGTGCCCTCGAATCGAATAGCAGGCGAGACGCCCGAGGAGCGGATGATCTGGTCACGGAAATGACGGGTTCACGAGCCTGATCGCATCACGTTCCCTCCGCCTTCCCCAAAGCCGCGCCTCGGCCGTCGCCCGGCCAGGCTCGGATTAACATGCAGTTAAGAGATTTCTGCAAATTCCTCGATCGGGATGTCTCTTTGCATGTGTCAGGTTTACGGAGGCACCGTGATGAAACTTCAGATGAAAACGCTCTGCCGGCGCGCCGCCCTTGTCTTGGCGCTGGGCGGGACATTGGCCGCGACCACCTCGCCCGCCTCGGCCTGGTGGTGCCGATGGGGCTGCGGACCCGGTCCGGTGGCCGCCGGTCTCATCGGGGGGCTGGCCGTTGGCACGCTCGTGGGCGCTGCCGCCCATCCCTATTACTACGGCCCACCCCCAGCCTATTATTACGGTCCGCCGCCCTACGGCCCCCCGCCCTATGGCCCGCCGGGATCGGTCGCGAGGTGCGCTCCGGGCTATCATCTCGATCCGCAAGGCGGCGCCTGCTGGCCCAATTGATCCAAGCGCGGGCGCCGCGCCGGTCCACGGTCAGATCTCCGCAGGCTTGATCGCGGCTCGCGCCGGGCCCGTTTCGGGCGCCGCGGCCGCGTGACCAATCGGCCCGGCGCAAGGGCCGTCGGGCCCACGCCGCTCTCGCCCTCAGGAAGTTCCGCCGACCGTGGCCGCGGTGCTGATCGTCAACAGCAGGATGAACGCCGCCCAGGCGAGATAGGGGGCCATGAGACAGGCGGCGCGGCGATCGATGCGCGCGGCAAGCCAGATGCTGGCGATGACGCAAAGAACGAAAGCCGTCATCACGATGAGTGCGGAAATGGGAGCGCGCACGCCGAAGAACAGCCAGGCCCAAACCGATTTGAGAATGAATTGCGCGACGAATGCCACAATGGCAGGGCTTCTCGCCCGGTTATCGGGTGAAGACCGCAAGACGAGGTAGAAAGACCCGGCGAGACAAAGCGTCAGCACCATCCAGATCGTCAGGAACCGATTGCCGGTCGGCACGAACCAAGCATAATCGATCGTCGGATCGAGGCCGGGCATGTCCGGCGAAATGAAGACATATCCCCAAACGCTCGTGAAGGCGACGCAGACGAACGCCGTCATGAGCGCCATAGGCCGGTTGGGAGCGCGTCCGGTCTCGTCGAGGCAGGAAGCGCCTTCGATGTCCTGATCGGCCCCGAATACGCGCGCTCGCACAATCGCGGGCGCGTTCACGAGGAGAGGATTGTTCGTCACGCGCGAAAGGTTAGGCGCGCTGCCCTGCGAAGGCAATCTGCTGGCCTGGATCAAGGCTGCATCAAGAAAGTTCGGCGGAACGGCGGAGGCAGCATCCACCGGCGGACAAGCTCTTGTTTCGCACGGTGCGATCCACGCCCGACTCTCGATTTCCCACCGATGTTGAAAGGATGCGGACCATCCCCTCGGTCTGGTCTTCCAATTTGGAGCTCGCCGACCTTACGAGGGAAGCACGTCAGTGTTTGCCAGACCTTCTGCGCCGATCAGCGGCGGGACGTGGGCTTGGTTCGTCCCGCAACGGCTTCGGCCTCCCCCTCAGCCTCGTCGCGAGCCTTCCGAAGGCCACGAAGACGGGCCGTCTTGGCGGCCTGGAACGCGACCCGCTCCCTCTCGTCCTTGACGCGCCGTTCGGACATCCGCACGCGTTCCTCTTCGAGGCTCGCTCGCTTTTTCCTTCGGCGCATCAGTTCATCGGAAGAAAGGTGGTCCTGTGCCATTCAGATTTTTCCTTGGCTCGGCGGTTCACCTATGGCCGGGTGTCGCCTGGTTTTCGGTCGCTGTTGCCAACGAGCACGGTCTCCCCTCCGTCGCTATTTCAGATGGAGCAGAATGTCGGCGCATGCCTGAGGCACGCCGAGGTCTGCCGATTTGCTTCCCGGCATCACGGCCCAGCCCCCCTTCTCCACGAAAGTAGCTTGCCGCCAAATGCTGGCTTTCTTCAGGTCCGCCAGGTTCGTGGAAGCATCCAGGCTGCGCTGGAACTGGTTGACGCAAATGGGCGCGATCGCCTCGACCACGGCAGTGTTCGCGGCGGAATATGCCAATTCCCTCGCGGTGCTTTCGAGCATCCAGCCGCCCCATTTGAAGCCGATGATCATCGTCAGAAGGACACCGACAGCGGCCCCTTGAAGAAGCCGCTTCAGCGACTCTCCTTCCAACATCTCGGGTCGTTCCATCTCGAATTCCTTATGCGTGAGATCGCCAACAGCGTCGATGATGTTCGCTTTCCGCCATGAGATTATGCGGACGAAACGACCCCTCGCGGATCACGTTCTTCCGCGAGCGCCTCGCTGGCCATGGCTTTACGTGACGCTCACGACAAAGGCCGTGGCGCTTTCCCCACCATGCACCCGATCAGAGATTTTGGATAGGACTATCTTGAGGCGTTGCTTTAGATCGACGGGCTCGTGCTTGAGTAAATTCTAGCATTTCTCCATGGCAGCCACGCGAAAAACGCTGGAACCAAGGATAAATGCACAGGTTGAACCTGCGAACCGTCCTCCTTTGGAGAGGTGGACATGGGCAAGGAACGAGAGAACGAAGATGATCCGGCCGGCCTGCGCCGGTTGGCCAAGCGAATTGCCGAGCTCAAATGGTGGAGTGAGGAGCCGAAGCCTGGGTCGCCCGCACCGTCGGAGGAGCGGTCGGAGGAGCCGCCGTCGGAAGAACCGCAGGACCAGGGGGGAGACCAGCAGCAGCAAACGCCCGAGACGGATAGAGGAGAAAGCTAGCCCCAGCCTCGTCACGCGGTGCGATCTGTTGCCTCATAGCGAGTTGTGCCATCGTTCACCTTCCCGGCTGGCTGCAGGGTTGGAGAGCAAGGTTTTTTCACCCCGGCGGTTTTGTTCTTGCCGGCGGGTTGACCTTCGTCGGGTGCGCCTGCCTCGACTTCCTTGATCCATTCGGCAAGAGACCCGTCGGAGACACGTTTCTGACCGTCCATGGCTTGGCTCCTCACCTCGAGAAGCGCTTGCAAACCTTTCATCAAGCGCGTTCCCCAAACCGACCACCAATATCTAGGTTGCTCTGTTTTCGGTTGCAACGAAGTGGATAAGCTGTGGGAAATGCGTGCGAAACCGCTTCGCAAGCGGGAGTGTGACGAGGGCCAAAACGTCACCGGTTTGGGTGGACGGATGGAGTCGGAGCCGACGCTGTTTTCAACCCCAGCCAAACCTGCGCAAGGGACCTTGATGGCTTCGGACGCCTTGCCACGAGCAAAAAGCAGCCGGGGCGCGTCTTTTCTCCATGGTCTCGCTAAAAAAATGGCCCAGCCGGCATTCAGGCGCGCCGGTGAGGGCCAAGGGAGGTTGGTGCCATGGGCCTTCGGGGAATATCAACCCTCCCCATGGCGGATGAACCTTATTACGTCGTCAAGTACAAGTAAAACAGGGGTGCGGCCGCGGGAATGAGGACGCCCTCGCCTGCGTAATCTCCCTTGCTCATGGATGTCGGTGGAAGCCTCACTCAGCCGCGGCCAGCGAAAAGCCTGCGGGAAAGCACGTCCCGCGGAGTGGTATTCTCACAGAGGACCTGCGGAGACCGCCTTGCTCAACCGAAGAAAGAAAGGATGTTCGGGGCATGCCGACGGGCATGTTTCTCCAGCGGCGCAGGGGAGGCACCCAAAGCTCGCCGCCGCGCCCGTGCTCTCTTTGGCATCCGCTTGCGGCAGGGACGGACCCGTCAAGCGCAGGCCTCCGCCGATGACGCTCTGCTTGCTCGTGAGAAGAAGCTCCATTTGCAGGAGCGCCTGGCCCATTCCCGCCGAGGTGCTTTCCGAAGCGTCGACGGCGACGCGATCCTTGAAGAGCAGATCATCGAGAACGGCCGGATTGGCGGAGAGGGCCGCTTGCGCGGGTGGCGCGACGGGAGCGCCGGACGGCTGGCAAGCGCTCACGCCCTTGCGGCCGAGAAATCCGACCGCTTCGCCTGTCTTCGTGTCGATCCAGCTCTTCTGCCGACGATCCCAGACCAGGATTTGCCCGCTGTCGGGGTCGAAGGCCCGCCCGGGATTGCCGGCGTCCTGCTTGGCTTGCGTGATCCTCGCCATCAGCCCTTCGCTGGTGACGCGCTCCGAATCCGCCAGTTCGAGCTTCGGCGGGGGCGGAATGACTTCGCCGTCGCTCGCCTTGGCTCCCTGGTATCCCACGGCCGTGTCGGTCTTGGAATCCACCCAGGTTTTGCGCGTGCAATCCCAATAAAGGCTCTGGCCCGTGTTGGGGTCATAGGCCCGTTCCGGGTTGACGAATTGCTGCTTGGCCTGGGTCAATCGGGCGGGCTGTCCGCTTGCGCCGGCGCGTTTCGCTTGCGCAAGTTCACGCACTGGCGGAGGGGGGATGATGGTGATGCCGCCGCCTTGAGCATGCGGGACCGGTGCCCCGATCAATTGTGCGGGAGGGTTTGGCCCAGGGTTCGGTACCTGGGTCATCTGGGCGTGCGCATTTTGGGCGACGCCGGCGGCCGCATAGAGGAGCAGCGAGCACAAGGCGATGGTTGTTCCTCGTCCCGGCGCGCATCTGGCAGGGCCGCGAAGGGCTCGCAGGAAGGCGCTGTCGAGAAACGCCGTAATCGGCATGATCACAAGACCCTTTTCCGGACGCCTCGATCAGCAAAGAGGCGGCATGCGTGCCCATTCAGGGGAACAACACCGCAATTTCCACCTATGAAACAGGCTTCGGAAACAACATAAGGCTCTATCTTGCCCATGTTTATCCTGCCCGGCAAGCGATGTCAGGCGTGCACTACAAGACGGTTACATCGCCCATCTTATCCTCCATATCGGGAGAACCCTCGCAACTCCTTTCAACGAATCATCAAAACGGCCTGCGGCAAAACGACTGTTTCTGCGCGAAGAAGGCGAGCGCGAACATGAGGAGGGGGCAAGCTCTCCGGCGCGATGACGACGCAGATTTTTGGACGTGCCGGTCTGGAACCATCCTTGGATCCCGCTGTTCTCCCGGTGAGATTCCCGAAGCGGCATGGCGCCACTCAAGAACTCCCCTGGGGGGTGGCTCGAGGCAGGACGGACGAGCGCCATGAGCAGCACGTCGGAAATTGGAAACAGAGGCTCCGCATCGGCGAGGCAGCGCAGCTTTGGCGATTTTTGCGCCGAGCCACCGCCGGTGCTCGCTGGATTGGACCTCGCGCGCGGGGCGGCTCCAGGCGCCGCTTTCCGCTCGACCGCGTCCGAGAGCTGGCTCATGGGTGAGAGCGGCGACGAACTCAAGGAGAAGGCCAAAGACCTCGCTTCGAGCACGAGCCCGACGAGCACTGCGGAGGCGAGTGTTGAGAGAAAAGAAGAGGAAATCCGTAAGCGGGGGCACCCGAAAACTTCAAGGGAGTGCCGCTCGGCGGAAGCGATGAGGCAGGCACCATTGCGCCAACGCCCGATCCCGGCGCTGACGCTCCGAGATGATGGCGGCCGCGTGGACCGCCCGCTTGGCCGGCGCCGCGAACGATCCCCTCTCACGCCAGCCGCCGCAATGGGCGCGCTCCTGTTCCTCGGGTTCACGCGCCGGAAAACGATCTCATGAGCGGGGGCGATGCCGCTGGCGAGCTCGAACATGGGCGTGGCCGCAGGGCCGTGACGCCCTCCGAAATTCCGAAGGCTGGATGGAAGGATATTCTTTGGCGCGTCTACCGCAATGTGCCGGAGCACCGCATCGTCTCGATCGCCGCGGGGGTGAGCTTCTACGTCCTCCTCGCGATCTTCCCCGGCATCGCGGCCTTGGTGGCGCTCTACGGGCTGTTCTCCGATCCCTCGATGATCGGCCGGCATCTCGATAGTCTTTCAGGGCTGCTCCCCGCAGGCGCGACCGAGGTCATCGGTGAACAACTCGGCCGGCTCACGGCGCAGCCGAACAGCACGCTTGGATTTGCCTTCCTCATCGGGCTCGCAGTGTCGCTGTGGAGCGCCAACGCCGGGATGAAGGCGCTCATGGATGCGCTGAATATCGTCTATGGCGAGAAGGAAAAGCGCGGTTTCATCAAGCTCAATGCCGTGTCGCTCCTGTTCACCGTCGGCGCGTTGCTGTTCATGCTGCTCGCGCTCGGAGCGATCGCCGTCTTGCCGCTCGTCATGAGCCACCTCGGGCTCGCGTCCGCGACCGAATGGCTGGTGATGATCGGCAAATGGCCGGTGCTGCTCATAGGGATCGCGCTCATCGTCGCCCTGATCTACCGCCATGGTCCGAGCCGCGAGGAGGCGCAGTGGCGCTGGATCAGCTGGGGGAGCGCGCTCGCGGCGATCGCCTGGCTGGTCATGTCGCTGCTGTTCTCCTGGTACGCGGCGAGATTTGGGAGCTTCAACAAGACCTACGGCTCGCTTGGCGCGGTCATCGGCTTCATGACCTGGATCTGGCTCTCCTCGATCATCGTCCTCCTCGGCGCCGAACTCGATGCCGAGATGGAGCATCAAACGGCGCACGACACCACCACGGGCCCGCCGGAGCCGATGGGCCAACGCGGAGCCTGGGTGGCCGACACGATCGGAAAATCAAGCGAGTGAGCGCGGCGGCATCCACGCCGTGCGCCCCCGCATCCGTTCCGGAGATCGCGCGGTCGCATCGTAAATGAAATCCCCTTGATGCTCGTTGCGCTCGCGAGAAATCTATGTGGAAGATTCACCCAGTTCCGATGTGCGCATGGCGCTGCACATATGGCGCAGCGGTCTCGCCGTCAGATCGGCGATGAGGGTACTGGAACAAAAGTGTTCGGGAAATCCGGGGATTGCTCCTGAAGTAACTCTCGTTATCGCGTCTGTATAGGCTCGCCTGCCCCTTCGGATTTAAAATTACGGGCGGTGTAATTTCAATAATCCGTCCGGTTCAATTTTACAAAAAACAGCAACCATTGGCTCGACCCCTGCAACGGAGCCGGTATCGCGGCGCTGATGTTCCGCTCTGGACCATGCATGCGGCCGCAACTCGGTTTTGTGGGTCAAAATGGGAAAAACGAACGTGTACATCAGGACAAATTTGCTGGCGGCAGTTGCAGTCGCGGCATTGGCGATTGCCGGCCCCGGCTCAGCCTGGGCGCACGGGCACGGCGAGGGTGGTGGCCATGGCGACGGCGGTGGCCATGAGGGCGGCGGTCACGACGGCGGTGGCCATGAGGGCGGCGGCCATGAGGGCGGCGGTCACGACGGTGGTGGCCATGAGGGCGGCGGCCATGAGGGCGGCGGCCATGAGGGTGGTGGTCACGAAGGCGGTGGTCACGAAGGCGGCGGCCAGTGGCGGTCACGAAGGCGGTGGTCACGAAGGCGGTGGCCATGGCGGCCATGAGGGTGGCGGTCACGACGGTGGCGGTCATGGCCACGATGGTGGAGGTCATGGCCACGATGGTGGCGGTCATGGCCACGATGGTGGTGGTCACGGTCACGATGGTGGTCACGGTCACGATGGTGGTCACGGCCACGACGGTGGCAAGGGCCACGACGGCGGCAAGGGCCACGACGGCGGCAAGGGCCACGACGGCGGCAAGGGCCACGACGGCGGCAAGGGCCACGACGGCGGCAAGGGCCACGACGGCGGCAAGGGCCATGAGCACGGCCACGATGGGAAGGGCCACGAGCACGGTCACGAGCACGGCCATGGCGGCGGCAACAACGGAAACGGGAACACAGGCTCCGGCGGCACGAACGGGACAGGCGGCAACAATGGCTCCAACAATGGCGCCGGCGGAACAAGCCCGGGCAACGGGAGCAATGGCACCAGCGGAAACAACGGGACGAACGGTTCCGCCGGCAACAGCGCCAGCGGCAATAACGGCGCGAATGGATCCAGCGGGGCCGCTGCTTCCTCGAGCGGATCGAGTGGCAGCAGCGACCCTTCGGGCGCAGGCGCGGGGAGTGGCGAAGGAAGCTCGAAGAGCTCTTCCGGCCTGAACTGCAGCTACACGACGAAGCACGTCTGGAGGTGCAAGGCGAGCTACTGAATTCGTCTCGGTATTGCCCTCGAGCCGATAGGTCGCGCGAGCGGGGAGGACATTTTGATCGGCGGGCTCGTCCGCGGCCCGCCGTCAGCCTTGCTCCGGGGCGCCTTCTATCGCCCGCGTGTCGGAGGCGTGGACGTGCTGGCGGGGCTCGCGCTCGCAAGTTTGCGCGACAACCGCGAAGAGGGTGATCCGTCGACGAAGCGACGGCGCTCGCCCGCCGAATGCGGCGCGATGCTTTGCGCGGCGTCTTTCACTTCATACGCGGCGCCGAGTTCACGAGGTCGATGCCGCATCCCATAGTCTAACCATTGGGCCACGGACCACCTGAGCCTGCACGAAGTTTTGACAAGGCTCCCGAATGGGCCCAAAAATCTCCTGATGAAAAACCGCGTGATTTTCGGCCACGCCACGGGCATCCCATGTTTGCGTCAGGCCACGGGTTTTGGGCTAAGACACTTAGTTCAAGGGAGATGACGATGCTCAAGCTTGCTTTTGTCACGTCTTCCGTTCTCGCTCTTGCCGCGCCGGCTTTCGGCCAGGACAGCGCGCAGATCCAGGTGCTCAACGATCGTTTTTCCGAGGCCTTCAATCGGGGCGACGCAGGGGCCGTGGCGGCCATGTACGCGGATGATGCGGTGGTATTGCCCGCCGGCTCGCCACTGCTCAGGGGGCGGGAGGCCATTCAATCTTACTGGAAGAAGGGAGCCGAGCAGCTCGAGGGAATGCGGCTGACGACCGTCGACGTCGAGCCGCTTGGAGATCGTGCGGCGCGCGAGATCGGGACATTCGTCCTTAAGACCAAGGCCCAACCCCCGCAGGAACTCGTCGGCAAATACGTGGTCGTTTGGAAGAAGGAGGGGAACGACTGGAAACTCGCGACCGACATCTGGAACGCCAACAAATAGCGAAAGCGATGGTCGCGCGGGCGGGCTCGGTCGAGAGGATAAAAATAATCGCTTCATCGCTGACCGCCGCCTTGCCCTTGCCGAAGACAAATCGCATAGATGCGATCAGCCTTCCAAGAAAGCGACTGGTTGTAACTCCTACCGGAAACTCGGCCTCCATTAGTGGCGTTTGAAGAATTGAACCTCACGTTCATGCTTTTCCGCTGCCGCTCGCGACTTGAACGTTCCAAGGTTACGTCGTTTGCCGGTTTTCGGATCAGGCTTGCGTGAATAAAGGCGGTATTCGCCGGATTTAAGTTTGCGGATCATATGTTCTTCTCCGTGAGGGGCTTCGTCGGAATGGTCCCGCCTCATGGACCTTAAGCAGTGCGCATCCGTAAGCCATCCACGCAACGAACGCGCTCGTCAGGAGCTGACCATCCGCCTGACTCTCGGTTCTAGGCCATCAATCAGAACCCCGCGCGACCAGGGACTTCGTGCAGACCTCTTGTCCGTCCCAGCGCAGGTAGCAGCAGACTATGTGGATCGGATTTACGTGGCGAGAAGGCCTGCGATTTGCCCGTTCAGCAGCCGACCAAGTTCGAGCTCATCTTCAATATATGAAGACCGCCAAGACACTGCGTCTGACCGTTCCGCTGTCGATCCTTGCCCGCGCCGACGAGGTGGTCCGAATGACCCCTGAAATGACCTAGTCTGGCACTCTCGTTTGGGTTTGAGGACGCCTGAGCGATCGCCATGGTCGACGGCTTTGTTATGCTTCGATCGTCCGCACGGTCGAAAGCGTATTGAGACGAGCGAGGTCATCCGCACTTTCGTGACGATCGCGCTCGAGCAAATCGGGCTTTCCCGAATTCGCTGAACCCACGCCGTGCGATATGCTGACTTTGTTCGGGCGCAAAGCGCGGTCCGGCTTGGAGAATGCAGATGAGGCGACGCGAATTGATCAAGCTCGCCAGCACCGCGGCGGTCCTGTGGCCGCATGCGGGTCTCGCGCAAGCTTTGCCCAGGCGGCTCCTTATTGCGTGGCTTTCGGGAGGCACGCGGACTGCATCCGAGCCGTTCACGGGCAGCTTCCTGCAAGGCATGTGGGATCTTGGCTATGTCGAAGGTCGCGACTTCGACATGGCTTATCGCTTCTCCGATGGCCTGCAGGAACGGTTGCCCACTCTTGCGGACGAGGTGGTTCGGCTCAAGCCCGACATCATCTTAGCGGCTGCCGTCGGCCAGGCAGTGGTGGCAAGGAACGCGACAACGACCATCCCGATCGTGTGCCCGGCACTCGCGGACGCAGTTCACCTGGGCTTGATCGCGGGCGAAGCGCGGCCGGGGGGCAATGTCACGGGGATCGAGCCCTACGTGGCGGGCCTACCCGCGAAACAGATGGAACTCGCACGCGAAATCGTGCCTGGCGCGAGCAGAGTCGCGCTGCTCACCGACCTGGAAGATCCAAAAGCCTCGCCCCAAGCGCGGGAGCTTGAGTTCGCGGCTCGAACCCTCGAAGTCAAGATCGTGACCGCCGATGCCAGCCGACCCGACAAGATCGATGGCGCATTGCAGACGCTGGCGAACGATCGAGCTGACGTTGTCATCGTGCTTCAAACCTCGATGCTGTTGAGCCAGAGCCGGCGAATCGCCGAGTTGGCGTTGGCGAAGCGGCTGCCGACCGTCTACGGTTATCGCGAGCATGTCGTCGCTGGCGGACTGATCAGCTACGGCGTGGATTTGCGCTGGTGCTTTCACCGAGGCGCCTACTTCGTGGACAAAATCCTGCACGGCACCCCGCCGGGCAATTTGCCGGTGGAGTTCCCGACCGAGCTGATGCTGACGATCAACCTCAAGACGGCGAGCGCGCTTGGCATGGCGGTGCCGCCCACGCTGCTCGCCCGCGCTGACGAAGTGATCGAATAGGCAAGCCCTCATCGAAATTAGGCGAGCCGTTGCTCCTCGCCAGCGCCGTCAGGTGATGTTCATCGTCACGATCGGCGCTGGCCTTGGGAGCGCTAGACAGCGAGGGCGAGGTTCTCATCGGCACCCGGAAGCTGCGCGGTCACTTGGATACTCGGGCGAATCGACGTCTGGCAGAGCGCTGTTGCAAGAGCTCGTGATGGAAGCGTTCACATCACATGAGAAAGGGCCGCGCGAGCGGCCCTCTCGCCGAACTGAGAAGAGGACTCTACATCCCCGGTATCTGCACGACCTCGATGATTTCTATCCATGCGCCGGGCATTTGCAGATGCGGTTGGTCCTTGCCGAAAATCTTCGTTGCCGCATCGGCCGATTCGGCTTGTATAATTGAATAGCCACCGACCCCGTTCTTCGTGTCTGAGGCTCCTTTCGAGTCAACCCGCTTGGTCTTCCCCAAAGGCGCTCCACCGTCAACGAGGGACGCCTTGTGGTCACCCATCCACTTCATCCACGCGTCCATCCCCTTCTTTTGTTGCTCAGGCGTGGAGCTTTTCATCATCTTCTCAAACTCGGCCTGGTTGGCCATGTACAAGACCAAGAATTTTTTCATGAGACGATCCTCCGTACTACAAGAAAAAGATAAAAGCTTGTTGCGGCATACCCATGATCTTCCGCGGTCACAGGCGGCAGCCATTCAAGTCTCCTCGACGCTACTAACTCCTTGTCCGAGCATCAAGTCACCTCTGCGCTCCAGCGGGAAACGCGGGAGAATCCCGATCAGTAGAGCGAATGGAAAGGTTGCCATTCGCCATCATAGTCGAGCCTTTAGCCCAGCGCACCAGCATCCGCGTCACATTGCCCCTCCAGGAACTTCCCACGCACCTCGTGCCGCCTGCTGCATGACACCCGACACGGTGTTGTTTGAAAATCTCAGTTGGGGCGCCGCGAGTCGGGAGATTGGAACCGGTGCGCCGCTCTGGCACGTGCCCTCGCAGCCTCCGCGTCACGATCGCGCGGCGCTCCATTCGTGACGAGGGACTCGAGCAACTCGCTGGCTGCTCCAGCCACTTGATCGACCGCGCGGTTGAACGCGATCTCGTTGATCTTGGATGGCCGCGTGAACCCGCTCAGCTTGCGCACGAACTGTAATGCAGACGCGCGGATCTCTTCCTCCGTCGCCGGTGGTTTGAAATTATAAAGGGTCTTGATATTTCGACACATGAGAAGCCTCACGGTGAGCGCGTATGAGCACGATGAGAAGGGCGTGCCGCACGGTCGCACATGATTGACGCCACGATCAAGCCGTTCTCACGGACCTTGTGACATTCTCGCTGACGCGTTTGTCTTCTGTCGGAAATTAAGTCCGAACGTATTGATTGTGCAAACCACCGAGAATTGGGGTCGGCAGAGCGCGTCCGACGACATGAACGACTTGAGCGGTAGCAGCGCGACGAAGGTAAATTCATCGCCTTAATCGCAACACAATGGCCGCGCTCGATTGCCCGGTTGCAACCGAGACCCTGGGAGGGGTTCATGCGCAGAATCTTGGCTCTCACGCTTCTTGCTTTCGCGCTCCTTGGAGGCGTCGCAGTCTTCACGAGTGTTGACGCATCCCGAGCGGTTGCCTGCGACTATCACGGTTCTTGAGGCACGTCCTTCGCACGATCGTCCCGGAACGGGGCGGACGGTCTCTCCGTGGGCTTCCACTGAGAAAGGTTTCGGGCACAACCGCTTCACCGCATCTGGCGCGTGACACACGCCTTCGATCCGATGGCCGTCCGGATCGAGCACGATGCGGCGCAATGGCTCGGATGATGTTTCGGCCCTAGCCAGGGCGGGCCTTGCCGCGCGCTGGATCGCCGGCCCGATGACCTTGCGCTTCCAATGTGGTCCAACCATACTCGTCACATTTTGTGACAGGATAGATTGTCACCGTCTCGGGAAGGGCTCAACTCGCGCAGGGTTCAGAACGCGTAAATTTCGGGCGAGACGAAAACGCAAAGCAGGCACCTGGGTCCCGGAAACCCCATTCGGGCCGCGGCTGGCAAGGGGAGCGACCGTTCCCATTGGCCCTCGCGTATCGGTGGAGAACGCGGGTCGACGGTGGGTTTACCGCTTCCGGGTGGTCCAGCTTTTGCATATGATGTCGTTCAACTCGGAGGGGTTCCGATTGCGACATCTTGTTTCCCGGCGCTGCTTCCTGGCGGCATTCATCGCTCTGTCTTGCGCCGGAATGAAATCGGCTTTCGCCGCCAGCCTGAAAGCGGCTGATTTCGATGATCCGTTTCTCGGGCAAACCACGCAAGGGGATCTGATTCTGGCCCCGCAAAAAACGCTTGCGGCAGGCATGTTCCCCGCCAGATCCGAATTTTTCGGGATCGTCAGAAAGACCAATGTCGTCCCCAATGATCAGGACTTGGGCAAGATCAATCTGCTGGCCCTTTACGCCGCGTTCAGCGACGGTGAGTGCCGCGTGAGCCTTTGCACTCTGGAAACGCTCGCCGGCAGCAGCGCAATCACCGCGCGAAGGGCGTACGACGCGCTCACCGCGGTCGCGGAAAGGCTGAAAGATCGGCCGGATGCGGTTTACGCGATTCAGGACGTCGACGAGCTGGCGCGCGTCAGCTGCGCAAAGAGTGGATCGCGCTCGGTCATCGTATTGCAGAAACCGCGGGTGAGCGCGCTGCTCGCCGGTTGATGGGACAAGTCCCTTTCAGGAACGTCGGGCGGTCGACGCGATGCAACGCCGCGGTCGATCGATGCCCGCCAATCTGTCGGGAAAATGCTCAGCTCGACCGATCACGTCGCCGACGCCGCGCGCGGCGAGCTCGGCTTCGTCGGCCTGAGCGATCGCGAGCCTTGCATGTTCGTAGAAGATCTGGCCCGCCTCGGTCGCGCTGAAGCTGCGCGACGAGCGCAGCAGCAGCGACAGGCCGAGCCGCTCCTCGAGCTGCGCCACCGCCTTGGAAACGGCAGGTTGGCCGACGCGCAGCTGGCGCGCGGCCGCTGAGAACGAACCGGTCTCGATCACCTTGACGAAAGTCTGCATCGCGGTGAGCCGGTCCATCTCTATTCCTTTTGGGAATGGAAACTATTACCATACCCTGTCTACACGAATTGCTCCGGCATGGGTACCTGTCTCGCACCAAGCAACAGGAGCGTTTCCCATGTCGCTGCAGGACAATCTCGACGCCTTCCGCGCCTTCGCGATCGGCCGGGACGGCATCATTCATTATGCCGAGGTCAGCCCGGATTATACGCGACGCCCGGATCCGTCCGAGTTGTTTCCGATCCTCGACGGAATGAGAGCGCGCGAAGCGGCCTGAACAAGCGCCGGTGCCCGGGTTGGCATCGGCGTCGCACTCAGCAAATGGAGGCAACCCATGAATCATCTCAATGGCAAGGTCGCCATCGTCACCGGTGCATCCAAGGGGATCGGTGCCGCCATCGCCAAGGGCTTGGCCGCCGCCGGGGCGGCGGTCGTCGTGAATTATGCATCCGATAAGAAGGGCGCCGACCGGGCGGTCGCGGACATCGCCGCCAATGGCGGCAGGGCGGTCGCGATCCGGGCCGACATGTCCAAGGCAGCCGAAGTGAAAAGGCTGTTCGAGGAGACGCAGAAGGCCTTGGGGCCGCCGAATGTGCTCGTGAACAACGCGGGCATCTTCGAGTTCGGGCCCGTCGAGGAAATCACCGAGGCGCAATTCCATCGCCACTTCGACATTAATGTGCTGGGCACGATGCTGGCCATCCAGGAGGCGGTCAAGCATTTCCCGGCCGAGGGGGGCAGCATCGTCAATATCAGCTCGATCGCGAGCGAGAGCCCGGTGCCGAATTCGAGCCTCTATGCGGCAACGAAGGGCGCGGTGGACACTCTGACGCTCGCCCTCGCCAAGGAACTCGGACCGCGGAAGATCCGCGTGAACGCTGTCGCTCCCGGCTATACCGATACCGAGGGCAACCAGCGGATCGGCTTCGTCGGCAGCGCCGCGGCGGAAGCGATGGTGGCGGCGACGCCGCTCGGCGGCCGCTTCGGCCGGCCTGAAGAGATTGCTCCGGCGGTCGTGTTCCTGGCTTCCGATGACGCGGCCTGGCTGACCGGAGAGCGCATCAACGCGTCCGGCGGCGTGCATTGAGGCCCCTTACGTCCCGAGAAGGTCAGGCGCTGGAGCGTGCAGTGAAACCATCAACTGCTTGGAGCCAGGAGAAGTCAGCGTCTGCCTATTCACTCTGAGCACATGGAGGAAGATCATGCCTCAACCCGAACATTATGAGGCGCTGATTCTCGGAAGCGGAACGGGAGGCAAATTGCTGGCGTGGCATTTGGCGCGCTCCGGTCGACGGACGGCTGTCGTGGAGCGCCGATGGATCGGCGGCTCCTGTCCGAATATCGCATGCCTACCAAGCAAGAACGAGATCTGGAGCGCGAGGGTCGCGGATTTCACGCATCACGCAGCACGGTTCGGCACGATGACCGGCACCGTCGCGACTGACATGGAGAAGGTTCGCCGACGCAAGCGCGACATGGTCGACCGCGAAATCGCGGCGCATTTGCGAAATTACAAGACGAGCGGCGCCGAATTGATCATGGGGACCGGGTGTTTCGTGGCACCGAAAACGCTCGAGGTGCAACTGAATGACGGCGGCACGCGCGTGCTGGCGGGAGACCAAGTTTTTCTCAATACCGGAACGCACGCAGCAATTCCAAAGGTGCCAGGCCTCGAGGCTGCCCGGCCGCTCACGCATATCGAGATTTTGGAGATTGATTACCTGCCGTCACATCTGATCGTGCTCGGGGGCGGTTATGTCGGTCTCGAAATGGCGCAGGCCTATCGTCGCTTCGGTAGCCAGGTGACGGTCATCGAGCCGGGGCCCCGGCCCATGGGCCGGGAAGATCCCGATGTCGCGGACGAGGTGCAGCGGCTTCTCGGTGAGGAAGGTATTCAATTCCAATCGGTGGCCGAGCCGCTCGAGGTGGACGGTCGCTCCGGAGAGGGAGTGGGAATTAAGGTTCGCACGCCGCTCGGCGAGAAGAAGATCGAAGGCAGCGACATCCTCGTCGCGGTGGGGCGCGTTCCGAATACCGCCGGGATCGGCCTCGAGAAGACCGGTGTCAGGCTGGACGATCGCGGTTACATTCAAGTCAATGAGCGACTGGAGACGAGTGCCTCCGCGGTCTGGGCTTTGGGTGAATGCGCCGGCAGCCCGCAATTCACCCACGTATCTGCCGACGATTTTCGGATCATCAAAGACAATCTGGCCGGAGGCAACCGCAGCACGCGTGACCGGCTTGTCCCATACTGCATGTTCACGGAACCTCCGCTCGCCCATGTTGGAATGAGCGAGCGCGAGGCGCAACGCCAGGGCATGGCCGTGCGCGTCGCGAGGCTACCAATGAACGCCGTGCTGCGGACAGAGGCGACGGACGAAACGCGAGGCTTCATGAAGGTTCTTGTCGACGCGAGCGACGAGCGCATTCTGGGCTTTACGATGATTGGTGCGGAGGCCGGCGAGGTCATGGCCGTGGTCCAAACGGCGATGCTGGCAAATCTGCCATATTCGACGCTCCGCGATGCCATTCTCGCTCATCCGACGATAGCGGAAGGACTGGGCCCCCTCTTCGACAACGTGACGGCTCCGGTCGAGCGATAGCTTACGCCCGAACTTACGTTCGCTGCCGGGGTTGTCGCTGAGGCGGCACGATCCCGTCGTCACGGCAGGCGTTCGGTGGCCGTGTCGAAGCTCGATCGGCTGAGCCGTGACGTGCCCCGCGGAACTGATATTATATCAACCGCACACCTTTGCTTGGCGCCGAAACAATCCACGCTTAAAGATCCTGCATGTCGTAGGGCACTTTTTTCATCAAGAGAGCAAACGCATGTCCCGCCATCCGAATTTCGAGCCGAAGGGCGTGATTCCTGCGTGCATTCTGCCGTTCCACGACGACCTGAGCATCGATGAGTCGTCATATCGCGATCACCTGCGTCATACCGCCGGCATTCAAGGCGTCACCGCGATTACCGTAAATGCGCACGCGACCGAGATCGCCTCCTGCAGCTTCGAGGAGCAGCGGCGCATTCTCGACATGACCATGGATGAAATCGGCGACCGGATGCCGGTCGTGAATGGTGTATATGCCGATGGCAGCGGCGAGGCCGCGCGCATTGCGGGCATGGCGGACGAAGGCGGCGCCTCCGCCTTGTTGGTCTTCCCGCCCAACCCGTTCGTCCTTGGACAAACGCCGGAGATGGTGTTGGCGCATTTCAAAGCGATCGCGGACGCGACCAACTTGCCGCTGATCGCCTTCCAGTATCCCCTTGCGGGCGGCCAAGGATATCCGATGGCGACACTGCTGCGGCTGGTGGAGGCCGTGCCGACCGTGCGGGCGATCAAGGATTGGTGCAACGTCGTTCCGCAGCACGAACATCACATCCGCGTTTTGCAAAGCCTTCCGCGCCGCGTGAACGTGCTGTCCACGCACAGCTCCTGGCTGTTCAGCTCATTGGTGCTGGGGTGCCGCGGGCTGTTATCCGGAATGGGCAGCGTCGTCGCTGATCTTCAAAGTGCGCTATTCGCGGCAATACAGACCAACGATCTCGTGCGCGCCCGCATGATCAACGACCGGCTGCGTCCGCTGGCCGCGGCATTCTATGCCGATCCGTTCGTCGACATGCACAACCGCATGAAGGCGTCACTGGTTCTGCTCGGCAGGATTCCCTGTGCGGCCGTGCGCCCACCGCTGGTCAGGGTTGGCGTTACGGAGATCGAGCGCATTCGCGTCGCGCTCGAGAAAGCGCAAGTGTCACGCGATGGAGCGATGCTGGAAGCGGCGTAACCTGCACGTGTTGGTTGGTTCAAACATAAGTGTAAACTGTGTAGGTGCACGATGAGTATCATCAGCACGTCAACGTTCGGTTGGCGGACCGGCCATGGGTCACGATGCAATGATATCGAGAACGATATCGCCTTGCAGCTTTTCCGGCGGGAATGGTCACTAAGCCCAAGGCGGATTTGGAAATCCATTCTCGTGCCGCCTCGGATGCTCGTACTGCCTCCGCCTTGTTTTCCCAGAAGCTGATCGACATCGCCTCACGACCACCGCAATCCACCACATGATAGGCTTTGAAGCCTGGCAAAGCCGTAACGATCGGAACAAATTCTTCTTTGATCCGCCGAAGAAGTTCTTCGCCGCTGCCCGCGAGCGTGTATCTGCGAACCGTGACATACATTTCCGCCTCCCAATCTGCCCGTGTGTGTTCAGCAGTTCAGGTTCGGTCGACGAACCGAGCTATGTCAATCGCGTCTCAGATCGCCCATGGATCGCCCTTGCCGCTCATCGCTTATTCAGCCGTACTGCCTGCCGTAGAGCGTCCGTCATTTTCTCCTGGAAGGGAGCTGCACACAATATGAAAAAGAGCGCAACGACCAAGGGCGAATCCCCTTCTCGGCTGATCGACGCGAGGATCAAGGAACTGGACGACTGGAGGGGCAAGACGCTCTCTCATGTCCGCGCTCTCATCAAGCAGGCGGACCCCGAAGTGGTCGAGGAGTGGAAGTGGAGAGGCGTTCCGGTGTGGTCTCACGATGGAATCATCTGCACCGGCGAGACGTATAAGAGCGTCGTGAAGCTGACTTTCGCCAAGGGCGCCTCGCTCGAGGATCCTTCAGGCCTGTTCAACTCCAGCCTCGAAGGCAACACCAGGCGCGCTATCGATTTCCATGAAGATGATGAAATAGATGAGGATGCCTTCAAGACGCTCATACGTGCTGCTGTGGCCCTGAACAGGTCTAAAGCCCGATAATCGAATGCGGCTCCTCAAGGTTTGACGCCTATCGTAACCTTGACGCCCCGACCGCGCCCTTGCTGCCATACCAACCGACACGGGCGCTCCATGAACCCATTTCCGCCAGCGACCGTGTCTTGACTGACGAGGGACACTGCAAGGAGCAATTCTATTTAGGTTTAAATTTGGATATGCAGATTGAATATGGGCCGGATACCATCGATGCGGTCGCTATTGCCGATAGTTTGCAAACCTCAAAGCTCAGCTCGCGACAACTCGCGGAAGTAACAAGTATTTCGTGAAACGACATTTCGGCATTCGCCGCGGGGAAAGCGAATTGTCGCAAAATCAATTGGGGCGATTATTCGCGGCCGCGTGGCGGATGATCGCCGGGGGAAATTGGTGACGAGCGAACGAGATGGTTGTCATTCGCCATCATATTCGACCCTCATTCGCCGGTGCCACCTCAAAGGCTGTCCAGGGTCCAGACCTGCCGCTCAAATTGGGCTGGCCCGACAAGGCTTTCACTATCGCCCAACAGTAGTATGCTGTCGTTCTCAGGCAGGGACGCGTGAGATGGCGCAGGAAAGAGTTCCGCGGCGGCTCGCGGCGATCTTGGCGGCCGATGTCGCTGGCTATTCGCGACTGATGGGGAAGAATGAGGAAGGGACGCTCGCCGCGCTTCCGAGATCGGCAATCACGTCTGGGCCGAGCGCTACGATCGCGATCTCGCGGACATTTTCGCGGTGCAGGATGAGATTACCGAGGCGCTGACGACCGCCATGGCACCGGCCATCGCCGACGCCGAGCTGCGGCGCGCCATGCGCAAGCCACCGGAAAGCCTCGATGTCTGGGCCGCCTATCAGCGCGGCTTGTGGCATTTGAGCAAGGCAAACCCGGACGACGACGCCATTGCGCAGAGATTGTTTCAGCGGGCAATCGATCTCGACCCGAGCTTCGCCGGCTGCTACAGCGCACTCGCCCTGGTTCAGCTGCAAGCGGCCGCAGTCTATCAGACGCTCGATCTGCTCGAAGCGCAAAGTTCGGCCGAGGCGCTGGCACGCAGGGCGGTTTCGCTCGACGGCGCCGATGCGGAAGCCCGATCCTGTCTTGGCTGGGCATTGCAGGCGCGCGGCGAGCTCGAAGGCGCCCTGGCCGAGATCGAGCGAGCTCTGGCAATAAGTCCCAACCTCGCCCTTGCACACGGGCAAAGAGGCGCCACCCTGATCTTCTCCGGACGGCCGAAGGAGGGGCTGGCGTCTCTCGAAACCTGTATCAGACTCGATCCCCGCGATCCGTTTTTGGCAGTGCGTTTGTTGCACGTCACGTGCGGGCTTTATTTCTCCCGCGACTACGAGGCGGCGACCGAGGCGGCGAAACGGCTGATCCGGTCGTACCCCGATTTCCCGATGATCTATCGCTGGCCCGCCGCCGCGCTTGGCCAGCTCGGTCGCACCGCCGAAGCGAAGGAAGCGCTTGAGAAGGCCATCTCTCTCGCGCCTGCGGCATTCGACATGTATGTCCGCAAGCGCGTGCCCTGGTTTCGACCGGAAGACCACGCCCACCTGGTCGATGGCCTGCGTAAGGCCGGCTGGGCGGGATGACGCGGCTCGCCGGCCCAAAGGTCCGGCGTCCTTGGCGGTTGCGGATCAGGCTCCTGCCTGTGAGCGGCGGAGCCATTCGTCGAAACCGATGCGGCCGAGGCGCGCCTCGCCCAACGGCACGAGCGAGTGCTCCTCGACCCGGCCGCCCCAGTATCGGGCCTCGGGGTCGCTCACGACCTCACGCGGATCGCCGACCGCCTTCAGATAGCGGGCGATGATTTCGTTGAACGGCGCTCGTTCCGGGCCGGCGATCTCGACGATGCCGCTTCGCGGCGCCGCGAGCGCGACATCAGCAACGATGGCAGCAACGTCGTCAGCCGCGATGGGTTGGAACAGGCCGGGCGAGAGCCTGATCATGTTGCCATCCGCACTCGAAGCGGCGATGGTACCGAGGAATTCCAGGAACTGGGTCGCGCGGATGATGGTGTAGGGGATGCCGGAGGCCTCGATCAATTTCTCTTGGGCGACCTTGGCGCGGAAGTAGCCGTTGTCGGGCGTCCGGTCGGTTCCGACGATGGATAGCGCGACATGGTGCCGGACGCCCGCTGCGGCCTCCGCCGCGAGAAGGTTCCGCCCGGAGGTCTCGAAGAATTCCAGCACCGCCTTGTCTTCAAATGAGGGCGAATTGGCGAGGTCGATCACCACCGTCGCGCCGCCCATGGCCTCCTTGAGTCCCTCGCCGGTGATGCTGTTGATGCCGCTTTTGGGCGAGGCGGCGACGACCTCGTCGCCGCCCTGGCGCAGAATGGCGACGGTCTTCGAGCCGATCAGGCCGGTGCCGCCGATCACGACGATCTTCATGGTTGACCCTCCCTTGCCGATGACTGGAGATCCTTAAATGACTGGCGATCCTCAAATGGGGTTCGAAAAGTGGGTTCAAACGCTAATGACAAAAAATATCCGGTCGCCCCCTTCGCACTCGACACCAGCATAACATGCCGCGCGGCTTTCTCAGACGGCGTCGACTGGTCACCTCGTGCTCGCCGGCGTCCACGAACGCGATTGGCAATCGATCCCTGATCTGCTCGCGCACTGCGCGTGAGATCGCAACGCTCGCAAGCTCGAAGCGAATTATGTCATCGAGAGCAGCGCGCACCGTATCGCCGATCAGATCAGGATCATTGCGCAGCTTATCGAAAGCTCCGGCGGCAACCATCTTTGGTCGCAGAATTACGAGCGTGATGCCACAACTGGCAATCTCCTCGGCCTGCAAGAGGAAACCGCTGGTAAGATCAGCGCTTCGCTTGTCGGAATGGGCCGCCAAGCTCTACGCCGACATCCGATCCGTCATCGAAACCGCACGACGACGAGCCGTCCCCGCCCTCAACGCCATCCGTCTCACTCTCGACGGACAACCCCTGCCGATCGCTACATGGATCGGGCCATCGCCCGCTTGTCGCAGTTCACGTCATCGCGCATAAAGCGTGGCGGTGATGCATCGTCGCCGATGCCGACAGGATGTGAAGATCATGGCCAAGACCAGCGCGCCGAAGACCAGCGCGCCGAAGACCAGCGCCAGCAAGAACATCATCACGCTGAAGGTGACGCTGCGCGGCGCGAAGCCGCCGGTCTGGCGCCGGCTGGTCGTGCCAGGCACCATGAGGCTTGGCGGTCTGCACGAGGCGATCCAGGCGGCGATGGGTTGGGACGATTGCCACCTCCATGCCTTCGACATCGGGGGCGAGCAGTTTGGCGATCGACGCCGTGTCGACGACGTCACCGACGAAAATCTCCCGACCATGAACGCCTTGCTGAGATCGCCCGTCGTTCGCTTCGCCTACACTTATGACTTCGGCGACCATTGGGAACACACCATCGCCTTCGAAAAGAGCGAGCCGGCGGTCGAGGGACATTCCTATCCGGTCTGTATCGCTGGAAAGCGCAACTGCCCACCAGAAGATTGCGGGGGCGTCTGGGGCTATCAAGAACTGCTGGCCATCCTGGCCGATCCCGCCCATCCCGAACATGCCCAACGGATCGAATGGATCGGCGAAGAGTTCGACCCGGAAGAGTTCGACATCGAGCTCGCCAACATCGCGCTTGCCGCCAGGTTCAAGAAAAAATAGCCGGCGCCCGATCAGCCATCCCACCGCCAAACATTGGGACGTGAGCAATTACAAGCTTGCCAGGAACTCCAAGCTATCTCAGACTTGCCCTTTACCTGGAAGCCATGTGGGGAGTATCGACCAAGACTTGGCCGGACAGACAAAGCGAATGGCCACGCCACGCATTTGCGCCTCTCCTTCCTTGCTTTAGGCTTCTTAGCGGTTGGAGAACACGAGCGGAGGGTCGAATGTATAACCGGATCATACGCCTTCTCGCGTTAGTAGCGCTCATCAATCTCCCCGCGTCGGTGGTCAGCTCCCAAACGGTGAAGCCTGTCACGGTCGGATTTCTCTCGGTCGCAGCGGCTTCGATTTATCCCCCCCTCGTTGAGATGTTGCGTGAGCGCGGCTACGAAGAAGGTCGGAACCTGAGGATCGAGTTTCGGTCTGCCAAGGGGAGACAGGAGGCACTTCCGAAACTTGCAGCAGAGTTGGTGAGCCTCAAACCCGACGTGCTGATTGGAGGCACCACGCCCGCAGCCATGGCCCTCAAGCACGAGACCAACTCGATCCCCATCGTCTTCTTCTTTGTCAGCGATCCGGTCGCAACTGGACTTGTCAAGAGCTTTGATCATCCTGGCGGAAATGTCACGGGAGCAAACGTCGCCGATGAATATTTTTCGGTGAAGACATTAGAATTGGTCAAGGAAACATTGCCGGGAATTTGCTGTCTGACTATTTTGAGAAATCCAAGTAATCAGGCAGCGCCATTCGTCAGTGCGATTTACGAGAAAACCGCCAAGAGCTTGGGCATCGAGCTAAAGATGATGGATGCGGCCAACCCCGATCAATTGAAAGAGGTGTTGTCAATCCCGCTCGAGGGGCGCTTCAAGACGGCGCTCCTTGCGACACCAGAGTCCCTATTCGTCGCGGGGCGAACCCAGATCGTCGAGTATGCGCAACGGCAACATCTCCCCCTCTTCGCGCCCTATCGCCCGGATGCAGAAGCAGGCGCCCTCATGTCATTTGGGGCGAGCTTTGACGGCCAATACCGCGCAATGACGGATTATGTGGATAAGATAATCAAGGGCGCCAAACCGGCTGACCTGCCCGTTCAGCGGCCAACCGCGTTTGATCTGGTGTTAAATCTTAAGGTCGCGAAGGGGCTCGGCCTTGAAATCCCGCAATTAGTCCTCGCTCGGGCAACCGATCTGATCGAGTAAGTAATCCGCCGATCGGCGTCCATTCTCGGTGTCTGCAGTGTTGGCGGCGGTGTCCGCACGCCATAATTCGGCATCGGGCTGAGGCCAAAGCTCATGAGACGACGGCAGTTCATCACGTTTGTCGGCGGCGCAGCAGCTTCGTTGCCGATCGCGGCGCGCACGCAGGAGCGGATGCGGCGGATCGGAATGTTGATGGGAGCAACTGAAGGCGATACCGAAGGAGAGCGATGGGTGCAAGCATTCCTGCAATCGATGCAGGCGCTTGGGTGGCAAAGGGACACCAACGTGCAGATTGCTGTTCGTTGGGGAGCTAGCAATCTGGATCGTATGGCCACGTTTGCGAAAGAGCTGGTGGCTTCGCAGCCCGATCTGATTCAGGTCACGACAACGCCGGCGACGGCTGCAATCCTACGGGAAACGCGAATTATACCTGTGGTGTTCGCCATTGTTTCCGACCCGGTGGGCTCGGGCTTTGTCCAAAGCCTGTCGCATCCAGGCGGAAATGTGACGGGCTTCATCAATGTGGAGGCCTCTCTGGGGGGTAAGTGGGTGCAGCTGCTCAAGGATATCGCGCCCCGCGTTACCCGTGTCGCCATGCTGTTCGATCCGGACACCGCGCCCCAAACGGACTATTACAGGGGAGCGCTTAAATCGGCGAGTAGAACGTTGGGAATCGTCACAGAGGCGGCCCCATTTCATGGCGCTGTCGATATCGAAGCAATAATAACAGCGTTGGCCCGCGGGTCGGAAGCCGGCCTCATTGCGATGCCGGGCAACTCCGTGCAGATCCATCGCGAAACGATCATCTCTTTGGCGGCCCGTCACCACGTGCCGGCGGTCTATGGATTTCGATTCTTTGTCAAAGACGGCGGCCTTATCTCGTATGGCGTCGATCTGCCGGACCTGCAGCGTCGCGCGGCAACCTATGCCGACCGCATCCTGAAAGGCGCAAAGCCAGCCGACCTACCAGTCCAACTGCCGACCAAGTTCGAACTGGTGATCAACCTCAGGACCGCTAAGGAGCTCGGCCTCACCGTGCCGCAATCGCTCCTCGCCAGCGCCGACGAGCTGATCGAATAGGACATCAGGTGTGGGGGTGATGTCCCATTCAGGCTGCTCCAAACGGATGACCCTTTTCCACCCCCTAAGAGGTCGTTCAGCGCAACATGAATCTCACCCCACCCGCGACCTCTCCGACACCTACGCGACACGTTCCCGGAACTTCGGTAGCTGCATGCCGGGGAATCTTTGATGCGGCGAACGTCCAGCCCGAAGTGGCACTTTTTTTCGATATCACTATACCCCGACCACGAACAAAAAGGGGTATAGTGGTATCGGAAAAAAAAGTGCCACCTGGCTTAATAGACCTGAGAAGTTTACCCTAAATGCTGGTTGGGCTAAGCAAATGCCGTCTGTAGGCCCAAGTGAGCCCGTTCTGTGGGCCGCGGTTCTGCTCTCAGCCGACGCAGCTTGGCTGCATTATTCCGGTAGGCCGGCTTGCCGTAATGCGTCAGTCATTTTCTCCTTATAGGCCGGCTCGTAACACCACATGGTTTGATAGGCATTGGCCTCGCGTATGGTGAAGCCCGGCCTCAACTTCAACAAAGCCTGCACATGCGCCTTGGCTTCGTCGATCCGCCCAAGCGAAGGCAGCATATAAGCTATTATCAGTTGGCTTAGCCAATACTGCTCGACATAGAATTTCCGAATGGCATCGAGCGCCTGTTCGTGGCGGCCGTGGAACCAATCGTTCTCGGCGATGACAATCCACCACCATTGCGGGGTGTCAGGAGCCGTCAGTGCAATTGCCTTTTTGGCCCATGCAACACCGATTTCCCATTGGCCGGTGAAACCGACAAAGTTCCCCAATCCACCAAGCACATATGCGTCATTGGGATTGAGTGCTATGGCTCGCTCGGCTTCCACTCTTAGCTGTTCAGGCTGGCAGGAAAGCCAGAACGCAACTGCGAGTGCACGTCGTGCTGTTGCGTCCTCGGGCGCAAGCTCGACAGCTCGGGTCGCGGCCGCCATTATCAGGCCTGCAAGGTAAGCTCGCTTATCGAGCTCGTCCGCTTCAGGCGGATCAAGGCCAACCCCGAATTGCCGTTGCGAGCCAAGAGTGAAGGCTAGCATTGTCCAGCCCCCGGCATAGTTCGGCTCGCGCTTGACGAGCACCTCGAGGCACGCCCGCGCACGCCGCGCGGCTTCATTTGACAGTATCCCCCTCGTGTCCGGGTTGGCCTGGATCATACATTCATAAGCCGACAATTCCTCGACCGACTTCGAACTGGAGCGTTGCAATTCTGCTCTCGCGATCGCACCAGTTTTGGCGCCGAGCGAGGCGCTGATCTTGCCAGCGATTTCCTCTTGCAGGCCAAGGAGATTGCTGGTGGTCGCGTCACGCTCGAAGTTCTGGGACCAGAGATGGTTTCCGTCGGCCGTATTGATAAGCTGCGCCGTCACCCTGATCTGGTCCCCGAGACGACGGACGCTGCCTTCCACGACATAGTTCGCGTCGAGCTTGCGGCCGACTTCTGGAACGTCGACTGCCTTACCCTTGTAGGTGAATGTTGTGTTACGCGCGAGCACGCGCAGCTCCTTAAAGCCGGCGAGGTCGGAAATCAGCTCCTCACTGAGCCCGTCCGCGAAACTGGCCTGTGCCGGATCTCCGGTCAGATTGTCGAAGGGGAGAACCGCGACGATTGGCCCCTGGATCGTGGTGGCCCTGGCCAGCGATGGCGCGGTCAGGTGCGTGTAGGCGAACCACGCGAGACCCGCGATAGCGACTGCGACGGCTGCCACAGCAACATGCAACCAACTTGGCCGTCTTCTGGGGGCTTCGGAAACGCTCTCGGCGTCGAGCTTGCCTACGGCTTCCGCGCTCAGGGCATAGACACGCACGGGCCGAGCGATGTTCTTGACCTCGTGTTCGCCTGCATCCACGAACACGATTGGCAATCGATCCCTGATCTGCTCGCGCACTGCGCGTGAGATCGCAATACCACCTGGTTCGCACAGCGTTTCGAGGCGCGCCGCGACATTCACGCCGTCCCCAAACAGATCGCCCTTTTCGGCAATCACATCACCGAGATTGATCCCTGCCCGGAAGATGATGCGTTTGCCCTCTGGAACGTCGGCATTGCGGCTCACCATGCCACGCTGCACTTCGACGGCACAGCGGACCGCTTCGACGGGGCTCGCGAACTCGACCAGCATACCGTCGCCGGTTGTCTTCACGATGCGTCCGCGATGCTGCTTGATCCTTGGATCGACGAGTTCGCGCCGATGCGCCTTCAGCCGTGCGAGAGTGCCTTCCTCGTCGGCTCCCATCAGGCGGCTGTAAGAGACCACGTCGGCCGCCATGATGGCGGCCATCCGTCGTTCAACCCGCGCCCTCAGGGCTTCCTGTGTCACGGCCTTTTTCTATGTGGTGGCCTGCAAACAGCATTACAGGACGGCGAGACGCTTGTCATTTCCTCCAGTATCGGGGGAAGGCCTCAGGCCGGATTCCGGGCGACCTCACTGCTTCAACACGAAGACCGGCGTTTTCACTTCCCTGGTATGACGTGGTACGGTCACACGAAGCAGGGCAAATACATGTGCAAGCCCAAGGCTGATCACGAAGGGGATCGCCCCACACAGAATGGTCAATAGATCGCAGAAACGACTGTCGGTGATTGTGTGAAATTTTGCAGACCCACTAACCCCGAGGTCTTTCTCGCCACCCCACAGGGAACCTGGGTGGCACTTTTTTCCGATATCACTATACCCCACCACGAACAAAAAAGAACTTGCCCATGAGAACAAACCGTGCACAATGCGCACATTGAGCTTCGGGCGGCCTCGTGCCACAAGGGAGCGTGCCACAAGGGAGATGAGCCATGGGTCAAGTCGTGCGGCTGGAAGGGGTTTCGGTGGATAAGACGAAGGCGTTGGACGCGGCACTCTCCCAGATCGAGCGCGCCTTCGGCAAGGGCTCGATCATGCGACTCGGCAAGGGCGAGAAGCCGGTCGAGATCGAGACCATCTCCACCGGATCGCTCGGGCTCGACATCGCGCTCGGCGTCGGCGGCCTGCCGCGCGGGCGCGTCATCGAGATTTTCGGGCCCGAATCATCCGGCAAGACGACGCTGGCGCTGCATTGCGTCGCCGAGGCGCAGAAGAAGGGCGGCGTGTGCGGCTTCATCGATGCCGAGCATGCGCTCGATACGATCTATGCGAGGAAGCTCGGCGTCAATCTCGACGACCTTCTGATCTCCCAGCCCGATACGGGCGAGCAGGCGCTCGAGATCGCCGACACGCTGGTGCGCTCGGGCGCGATCGATGTCCTGGTCGTCGATTCGGTCGCCGCGCTGACGCCACGCGCCGAGATCGAAGGCGAGATGGGTGATGTGCAGCCGGGCTCGCAGGCGCGCCTGATGAGCCAGGCGCTGCGCAAGCTCACCGGCTCGATCAGCCGCTCCAACACCATGGTCATCTTCATCAACCAGATCCGCATGAAGATCGGCGTGATGTATGGCTCGCCCGAGACGACGGCGGGCGGCATGGCGTTGAAGTTCTATGCCTCCGTCAGGCTCGACATCCGCCGCATCGGCTCGATCAAGGATCGCGACGAGGTCATCGGCAACACGACCCGCGTCAAGATCGTCAAGAACAAGGTCGCGCCGCCCGTTCAAGCAGGTCGAATTCGACATCATGTATGGAGAAGGCGTGTCGAAGCTCGGCGAGCTCGTCGATCTCGGCGTCAAGGCCGGCATCGTCGAGAAATCCGGCGCCTGGTTCTCCTTCGACAGCCAGCGCATCGGACAAGGGCGCGAGAACGCCAAGCAGTTCCTGCGTCAGCATCCCGAGATGGCCGAGAAGATCGAAGGGTCGATCCGGCAAAACGCGGGGCTCATCGCCGAGCGCATCTTGCAAGATACGGGGCCCGAGGAAGAGGCCGAGTAGAGGGCGGCGAGCGCGGCTCGAGGGGCGCGCGCGATTTAACTGACGGCAGCGAAGGGGCGTCCAGGCGAAAAGATGGATTCCCTTCCCCTCGCATTCCTTTGGAACGCGAGGCCGGGAATGACACAGCCGGGAATGACACGCTTGTGTTTCCCCACGCGCGGGGTTGCGAACTCACCTGCGGCATGAATCGAACAGCACAAAATGGAATGGGCCGAGATCGGCGCACAAGACCGAATCGGGCTCGAATTGGCGTGTGGTCAAATGAGAGGAAGGGAGAAAAATGGGCGCTTGGGGAACGGGGGTTTTCGAGAATGACGGGGCTGCCGACTTCGCATGGGAAATCGCCGAGGGCGGGCTTCCCGTCATTGAGAAAGTTTTCGACAGGGTCTTGGCCGCTGGCGAATTGTATTTGGAAGATGGGGATGAAGCCATCGCGGCCGCAGAGGTGGTGGCCAAGCTCAGCGGCCGCGGACCTTCCCCACTCGACGACCTCCACGAAATCGAAGATGACGGTGAGCCCGACGAGGAGCTCACACTTGGAAAGTGGATTGCGAGCGCAAAGGCGCCTCCAAACGAGGAGTTGGTCGAGAAGGCTCGTCGCGTGGTCGCCCGGGTCCTCGCCGGACCTACGGAGCTCGTGGATTTATGGCGCGATAGCAAGCATTTTGAAGAGTGGAAGCGCGTGGTCGACGATCTTGCAAAGCGTCTCGCCGCCGACCATTGATGCGAATCAGACCTTGGACTGCGAATACGGTGCCCGGACGCCCGAGCGCCGTGAGGGCCACATTTCCGATAAAGTGGCGGCGGGGCCTTCGTCCTGAGCACGACGCGGTCTCGCGAGAGCCATCGTCGAAAAGCAGCGACCGCCCCATCGGGCAAGAGCGCGTGCGGGCGAGCAAGGCGATGCCCGGTTGGTTGCCGCTGTCCGAGAACGATGGCCTACTGATCCCGACGCTCCTTCGTGCGCACCAGACGCGTCCCTCCTGGACAGGGCAAACACGCTCCCCCTAAAACGCGTCTCGAGCGCGCTCACGCTTTTCAACGCGCTCTCACCGCAAGGCTTTGGCATGACCGGCGTCAACGAGATCAGATCGCATTTTCTCGATTTTTTCGAGCGCGAGGGGCACCGCATCGTGCCGTCCTCGAGCCTCGTGCCGCGCAACGACCCGACATTGATGTTCACCAATGCGGGGATGAATCAGTTCAAGAACATCTTCACCGGGATCGAGAAGCCGCGTTTTCCGACCGCGGTCACGTCGCAGAAATGCGTGCGCGCCGGCGGCAAGCACAACGACCTCGAGAATGTCGGCTACACGGCGCGCCACCACACCTTCTTCGAGATGCTCGGCAACTTCTCCTTCGGCGATTATTTCAAGGAGCGCGCGATCGAGCTCGCCTGGCGGCTCGTCACCAAGGAATTCGCCTTGCCGGAGCATCGGCTCACCGTCACCGTCTATGCGGAGGACGACGAAGCCTATGCGTTGTGGCGCAAGATCGCGGGCCTTCCCGAGAGCCGCATCATCCGCATCCCGACCTCGGACAATTTCTGGTCGATGGGCGACACCGGGCCTTGCGGGCCTTGCTCGGAGATCTTCTACGACCATGGCGACCACATTCCCGGCGGCCCGCCCGGCTCGCCGGATGCGGATGGCGACCGCTTCATCGAGATCTGGAACCTCGTGTTCATGCAGTTCGAGCAGCGCGCCGGCGGCGAGCGCGTGCTGCTGCCCAAGCCCTCGATCGATACCGGGATGGGGCTCGAGCGCATCTCGGCGGTGCTGCAAGGCACGCACGACAATTACGCCATCGACCTGATGCGCGCGCTCATCGGGGCGGTCGCGGATGCGACCGGGCGTCGACCCGGATGACCCGCGCGGCGTGAGCCATCGGGTGATCGCCGACCATCTGCGCGCCTGCTCCTTTCTCATCGCCGACGGCGTCTCGCCGGCGAATGAGGGGCGCGGCTATGTGCTGCGCCGCATCATGCGGCGCGCCATGCGCCATGCGCATCTGCTCGGGGCCAAGGAGCCCTTGATGTGGCGCCTCGTGCCGGCGCTGCAGCGCGAGATGGGCACGACCTATCCCGAGCTGCTGCGGGCAGGCTCGCTGATCACCGAGACCTTGCGGCTCGAGGAGACCCGCTTTCGCTCGACGCTGGCGCGCGGCCTCGCCATCCTCGACACGGCGACACGCGATCTCTCCGCCGGCGACAGCCTCGACGGCGCCACAGCCTTCATGCTGCACGACACCTATGGCTTCCCGCTCGACCTCACTCAGGACGCATTGCGCCTGCGCGGCATCAAGGTGGACGTGGCGGGTTTCGAGGCCGCCATGGAGGCGCAACGCCAGCAGGCGCGCGCCAACTGGACCGGGTCCGGCGAGGCGCGCACCGAGGACATCTGGTTCGCCGAGCGGCAGCGTCACGGCGCGACCGAGTTTCTCGGTTACGAGACCCTCGAGGCGGTTGCCGTGGTGAAGGCCCTGTTCCGCGACGGGCATGAGGTCAAGTCCCTCGCGGCCGGCGAAAGCGGGCAGATGCTGTTGAACCAGACGCCGTGCTACGCCGAATCGGGCGGCCAGATCGGCGACACGGCGACGGTCACCGCGCCGGGGCTCGCCGGCGCGCGTCACCGACACGCAGAAACGGCTCGGCGATCTCTTCGTTCACAACGTCAGCGTCGAGCAAGGCGTGCTCGCTTCCGGCGCCGAGGTCGACCGTGACGGTCGATGCCGGCGGCGCGCGCGCGATCGAGGCCAATCACTCCGCGACCCATCTCGCCCATGAGGCGCTGCGTCGCGTGCTCGGGGATCATGTGGCGCAGAAGGGCTCGCTCGTCGCGCCCGACAGGTTGCGGTTCGACTTCGCGCAGCCGCGGCCCGTCAGCGAGGAGGAGCTGCGCCGCGTCGAGGACGTGGCCAATGCCGCCATCTTGCAGGACGCGCCCGTCGAGATCCGGGTGATGGCTCTCGAGGAGGCGCTGGCGAGCGGCGCGCGCGCCCTGTTCGGCGAGAAATACGGTGATGTCGTGCGTGTGGTGTCGATGGGCGAGGATGCGGATGGCTCGAACAGGCCCTTCTCGATCGAGCTCTGCGGCGGCACCCATGTCGGGCGAACCGGAGAGATCGGGCTTTTCGCAATCACCTCGGAGAGTGGCGTCGCCTCGGGTGTTCGCCGCATCGAGGCGCTGACCGGGAACGCGGCGCGCGCGCATTTCAAGGGCGAGAGCGAGGCGCTCGGCGAGCTCGCCCAGCGCCTCAAGTGCCGGAAGGAGGAGGTCGGCGCGCGGGTCAACGATCTCGTCGAGGAGAAGCGCCGGCTCGAGCGCGAGCTCGCGCAATTGCGTCGCAAGCTCGTTGCCGGCTCCGGCGCAAGCAGCGGGAGCGCGACGCGCGATGTCGGCGGGACGGCCTTTGTCGGCCTCGTGCTCGACGGCGTGCCGGCGGGCGAGCTCAAGAGCCTGATCGACGAGCGCAAGCGCGAGCTCGGCTCGGGCATCGCCGCCATCGTGACGCGCGGCACGGATGGCAAGGCGACGCTCGCCGTCGGCGTCACCGACGATCTCACCGATCGTTGCGACGCGGTGAGCCTCGTCAAGGCGGGAGCGCAAGCGCTCGGTGGACGCGGCGGGGGCGGCAGGCGCGATCTCGCCCAGGCGGGCGGGCCGGACGGCTCGAAGGCGCAGGCCGCGATCGAGGCGATCGAGGCGGCAATTCGCACCGCGGCTTGAGAGGACACGTCAACCGTTCGTCGAAGGCCGCCGCCAGGCTCCGCCGAACTTCGTCGGGGCGGGAGGAACGAAACCCCTGCCTGACCGTGCGGAATTGAAATCAGCGCGCGGGCGTCTCGCTCGAGGTTCTTCTCGACCTCGCGAATTCGGCTGTCCTCGAACAAGCGTGGTGCAAATCAGCCGGCGAAATCGAGCGCGAGCGCGCCTATTCGCGGGGGCGCCTTGAGCTTGCCGCGACGCCCTTCGCCCTTTACCAGGGCATCCATGTCGATGATCGAGCGGCCGCTGCCCTATTTCACGCGCATCGCCTACCCGGTGCTGCGGCGGCTCGTCCTCGAGCACGGCCGGACTCATGTGTGGGGCTATGCGCTGGCCTTCGTGTTCATGGCGCTCGTGGCGGGCGCGACGACCTATTCCGCCTATCTTCTCAAGCACATCATCAACGGGCTCATGATCGAGCGCGACTTCCGGGCGCTGCGTATCCTCGCCTTGACGATCGCCGGCCTCTATCTCGTCAAGGGCTTTGCGACCTATGGGCAGATCGTGACCTTGTCACGCATCGGCAATCGCATCATCGCCTCGGTGCAGGAGCGGCTCTTCGATCGGCTCATGGAGCAGAATGTCTCCTATTTTCACGAGCGCCGCTCGAGCGAGTTCATGTCGCGCCTCACGCTCGCCGCGAACGGGGCGCGCGACGTGCTGCAAGCGCTGATCACCTCGATCGGCCGCGATGCCTTGACCGTTGTCGGTCTCGTCGGCGTGATGGTCATCCAGGATCCGGTCCTGACCGTGATCGCGCTCGCCGGACTTCCGTTCATCGGCATCACGCTCGGAAAGTTGATCAAGCGCGTGCGCAAATACGTGCTGCGCTCATTTCATGGCGTGACGCGCATTCTCGACATCATGCTCGAAGCGGCGCAAGGGGTGCGCATCGTCAAATCCTTCAACCTCGAAGCGCTGATGCGGCAGCGGATGCGCGATACGGTGCACGAAGTCGAGCGCGCAGCGAACAAGATCGCGGCCATCCAGGCCATGGCAAGCCCCCTTTCGGACACGCTCGGAGGCCTCGCGGTGTCCGGCGTCATTCTCTACGGCGGCTGGCGCGTGATCGAGGGCGGCCAGGATGCGGGGGCCTTCTTCTCCTTCATCGGTTCGCTCCTGCTCGCTTATGAGCCGGCCAAACGGCTCGGCCGTCTGAACCTCGAAATCCAGAACGGTCTCATCGGCGTGACCTTGATGTACGAGGTGCTCGACGCCGGGTCACTCGAGCCGAGGGCGGAGGGCCGGCCTGCATTGCGTGCCGACGAAGGGCGCATCACCCTGTCGGATGTGTGCTTTGCTTATCCGGGGCGCGCCGACGTGCTCGAACATTTGAGCCTCAGCGTCGAGCCCGGCAAGACGACCGCTCTCGTCGGTGGGTCGGGCGGCGGGAAGAGCACGATCCTCAACCTCGTTCTGCGCTTCTTCGATCCGAACTCGGGCGATGATCAGGATCGACGGCCAGAACACACGCGAAGTGGACATCGCCTCGTTGCGAGCGGCGATCGGTTATGTGAGCCAGGACGTCTATCTGTTTCGGGGCTCGATCCGCGACAATATCGCGCTCGGCAAGCCCGGCGCGAGCGAGGGTGAAATCATCGCCGCGGCCAGGGCGGCCCATGCGCACGCCTTCATCAGCGGCTTTCGCCTCGGCTACGACACTGATGTCGGCGAGCTCGGCACCCAGCTTTCCGGCGGCCAGAAGCAGCGCATCGCCATCGCCCGCGCCTTCCTGAAGAACGCGCCGATCCTTTTGCTCGACGAGCCGACCGCCTCTCTCGATCCGGAATCGGAACGCGAGGTGCAAAAGGCGCTCGACGAACTGGGGCGGGGGCGGACCACCCTCGTCGTGGCACATCGCCTGCAGACAGTGGTCCAAGCGAGCCGCATCTATGTGATCGAGAACGGCAGCGTCGCCGAAGCCGGGACGCATGACGAGCTCATCGCCAAGCAAGGCGTCTACTATAATTACTACGCGCGTCAGGCGCCCGAGCGGATGCTCGCGCCGCTCGATCAGAAGGCAGGCCTGCCGGAGCCGGCCTTGCCGGGCGTCGCCTCCGCTTCCGACCTCAGCGGGTCACGAAAGCCTTGGGCCGCCTGGTTCCGAACCGCCCGTGAATGACGGCCGTAAAGGCGATCGACAAAACCGCGATCAAGGTGAGCCACCAGGTTTGCGGACCGACGAGGCCGAGGCAAGCGAAGGCGAACAGGTTGACGATGGCCCCGATCAGGCAGGGAGCGATCGCCTCGCCTTGATCGGCGGCGCTGCGGACCGCGAACGCGACCAGGACCGCGAGCGGAACCGCGCCGAGCAGCCCGAGCTCGTACCAGACCTCGAAGAGGATCGATTGAGGCGCGCCGGCGGACAAGAGTCCGGCGAGCTGGCTGCGCAAGGCAGTGTCGAGCCCATGTCCCGTGAGCAGCCTCAGGGGTTCTCCGGCGATGTTGTCGCGCCAGATCTCCCAAGGCTGCAGGGCTGCGGCGTCAGCGCCGAGAAAAGCGCGCGCCAAGGGCGCCAGCAGGAAAGGCAGGAGAGGCGCTGAGAGGATGGCAAGCGCCAGAATCCATTGCAACGCCTTGATCGTGTGGCGCGGCGCGACCGCGCAGAGGCCGAAGGCGACGGCGCCCGCGAGAAGCGCGAGGACGGCCGCGCGCGGCTCGGCCATGAGGGCCGCGCCGACCACCACCAACGCGAGCGCAATCGCCGAAGCCCGCTCCGATCTCATGAGCAGCCAGGCAAGGCCTGGCCAGGCGAGCAGGGTCACGCTCAAAACGGTGCGCACCAATACCGGTCCCTCGCCGTCGATCGCCGTTTGGGCGTTGGGCACCATCATCACCCAGATGATCGCCGAGAGCGCGCCGACACCCGCGCCGAGCGGGGAGAGATAAAGATTGGAGGCGCGCATGCGCGCCGGCATGGAGCCCAGCGCCACGAAAGCGAAGAGCCCGACGCCCGTCGCCTTGAGAAGCCGTTCCGAGGCATCGTCGAAGAAGGGTGTCCAGAGAAGCGACAACCCCGCCCAGAAGAGCAGGAAAAGCAAAATTCCGGCCGCGGGAGTCCTGGTGAGCCGCCACATGCGCCGAAACGGTTCGCGGCCTTCGCTCTCGATCAGCATGGCCATCGAGAACAAGATGGCGCCGACCGGCGCGATGACGACGACGGCGTGGCGCATGATCACCGCCGCGATCGGCAAAAGGGCGACCATCACTGCAAAACCGAGCCGGCGCAGAAACCCGACAGCGTCGGCGGCGGCGTCGGCCTGGGTGCCGCGCGGGCGCGTGGGAACGACGGGACGGCCCGATCTCGTTTTCGGCGGCTTGATCTCGATCTGCGTCATCTGTCGAAAGGCTCAAGCATGATCTCGGATCTATCCGCCTTTTGCGCGGGACGGTGTCCAGATACAAGAGCCATGTCGGGTCGCCGGCGACGTCGCGCTCATTCGCTCTTGCCGCGGATCAGGTGGATGATGCCGGAGAAATCGCTGCCGGCCTCGCCCCAGGCGGCATAGAGGCCGTAGAGCTGCGCCGCCAAGGCCCCGAGCGGGGTCGAGGCACCGCTTGCCTGCGCGGCTTCTTGCGCGAGCTTCAAATCCTTCAGCATCAGGCTCGCCGCAAAGCCCGGCTTGTAGCCGCTATTCGCCGGCGACGACGGGACCGGTCCGGGCACCGGGCAATAGGTGGTCAACGACCAGCATTGACCGGACGAAGTCGAGGCGACGTCGAACAAGGCCTGATGCGAAAGACCGAGCTTCTCGGCGAGCACGAAGGCTTCGCCGACCGCGATCATCGAGACGCCGAGGATCATGTTGTTGCAGATCTTGGCGGCCTGGCCGGCGCCCGCCGTCCCGCAATGCACGATCTTCTTGCCCATGGCCTCGAGTATCGGTTTCGCTCGGGCGAACGCCGCCGCCTCGCCGCCGGCCATGAAGGTCAAGCTCGCCGCCTTGGCGCCGCCCGTGCCGCCGGAGACAGGCGCATCGAGCGAAAGGCAGCGCAAGCTCGCTTGCCATCGCATGCGCCTTGCGCGCGCTCTCGACGTCGATCGTCGAGCAATCGATGAAGAGAGTGCCCGGCTTCGCGGCGGGCAAGGCCGAGCTCCACACATCGATCACATGGCGCCCGGCCGGCAGCATGGTGACCACGACCTCGGCCTCCTTCACGGCCTCGACCGCGGAAGAGGCGACGCTGATGCCTCTTCTCCTTGGCGGCGTCGCGAAGAAAGGGAACGAGGTCGAAGGCAGTGACCCGGTGACCGGCCTTCACCAAGTTTTGCGCCATGGGCGCACCCATATTACCGAGGCCGATGAAGGCTACCGTGGTCATGGCGCGTTTCTCCCGATCATTGCGGTGGATTTCATGCGCGAGAGCATAGGACGGAACGCGTTTTCGAGGAAACCACGCGCCTCATTCAGCCGCGCTGGGCGTGGCTGCTTTGTCGCTACACGCTTCCGCCGTCTGCCAGGCCGCGAGATCGACCAGCGCACGCGCGCTCATGGCGCGCGTTTGCGCGCTTGCGCCTTGGCAAGGCCCGCGCAGACGTTCGCCGCTCTCGCCGCGGACAGGGTGCGTCCATCGGCGAAAAGAGTCCGAAATTGACATTCATCGGCTGGAAGGAGCGCGCCTTCCCGACGCTGTTCGCCCCCTCACCATTCCCCGTTTGCGATGCCGCAAGTCCTTCGGCCTCCCCGGCTTCGCTCGAGAAGATGCCCGCCCGTGATGTGAGCCAAGAGCGCGCCGATCGCCGTCGTCGAGGCGGTGGCGAAATCATCTCGCCCAGACGCTCCGCCGCGGTGAAGCGTCCGGCGAGGAGGCCGATCGCGGCGCTCTCGACATAGCCCTCGCAGCCGGTGATCTGGCCGGCGAAACGCAAGCGCGGCATCGCCTTGAGCCGCAAATGCGGCATCGAGGAGTTTCGGCGAGTTGAGATAGGTGTTGCGATGCAGGCCGCCGAGCCGCGCGAACTCCGCCTTCTCGAGGCCGGGAATCATGCCGAAGACACGCGGGTCTGCTCGCCATGGCGCAGCTTCGTCTGAAAGCCGACCATGTTGAACAAGGTGCCGAGCGCATTGTCCTGGCGCAGTTGCACCACCGCATGGGGCTTGACCGTGGGGTTGCGTGGATCGGTGAGGCCGACGGGCTTCATGGGCCCATGGCGCAAGGTCTCGCGCCCGCGCTCGGCCATCACCTCGATCGGCAGGCAACCGTCGAAATAGGGCGTCGAGGTCTCGAATTCACGAAATTCGGTCTTCGGCGCGGCGAGCAGCGCATCGATGAACGCCTCATATTGCGCGCGCGTCATCGGGCAATTGAGATAATCGGCGCCTGATCCGCCAGGCCCAGCCTTGTCGTAGCGCGATTGGCGCCAGGCCACGCTCCATGTCGATCGTGTCGCGATGCACGATCGGCGCGATCGCATCGAAGAAGGCAAGCTCATTCTCCCCCGTCACACCGCGGATCGCCTCGGCGAGCGCCTCGCGAGGTCAAAGGGCCGGTCGCGATGATGGTCGTGCCCCATTCCGGCGGCGGGAGGCCGGCGACTTCACCGCGCTCGATCGTGATGAGCTCATGGGATTCGAGCGCCTGTCGTCACGCCCGCGGCGAAGCCATCGCGATCGACCGCGAGCGCGCCGCCCGCCGGCAGCTTGTGGGCATCGCCCATGCGCATGATCAGCGAATCGAGCCGGCGCATCTCCTCATGCAGGAGGCCTACGGCATTGTGCAGCGCATCATCAGAGCGAAACGAATTCGAGCAGACGAGCTCGGCGGCATCGCCGGTCTTGTGCACCGGCGTCCGGCTCGATCGGGCGCATTTCGTGCAGCACGACGGGGAGGCCGCGCCGCGCGATCTGCCAGGCGGCTTCCGAGCCCGCAAGGCCGGCGCCGACGATGTGGACGGGCGCGCGAGACCGACATGACGCGCAAAATCGCGCGCTCTTCCCCATAAAGCAAGACGCCCGCCAGAGGCGGGCGTCAAGTTGTTGGAATTCCGGGGAGAATCAAATCAGAACCCAGCGCTCATGCGCGCCGCATAATCCACATTGCCGCGCGAGAGACCGATATCCTCGAGCTCGCGGTCGGTGAGCTGGCCGAGCTCGCGGAGATTGGAGCGATAGCGTCTCCAAGCGGCGATCCGCTTGAGAATGAGAGTGATGAACATGGATCGAACCCTCCACTTCTGCGAAGCGCCGTCTCGGCAGCTCCGTGCCTCAGTCGATTTCGCTGACGGAGCTTATATGTGCAGTGCAACATGCATAACAACTCACAATTGCCGGTCCGCTGTCATGCCAAAATGCATGGCATATTCACTAAATTTTTACCGATCTCCGGTCGAGATCTGCGGCCGATGGGCATTTGCCTATGCGTTTTTGGAATGCTGCACGTCGCTCGGCTGCGAGCCGCTCTTGCCGACGATCGGCGCGCCGCGGTCGCGTCTACGCGCTTCTGCGACATGGGCGCGACATAGGCGAGGTCGAGATCCCAGGGGAAATAGATCCAGGTGTCCTGGCTCACCTCGGTGACGAAAGTGTCGACCGTCGGTCGGCCTTGCGGCTTCGCATAGACCGTCGCGAAATGCGCCTGAGGCACCATCTTGCGCACGACGAGCGCGGTGCGGCCGGTATCCGTGAGATCGTCGATCACCAGAATGCCCTTGCCGTTCGCATGCGCGCCGGAGGTCAGGCTCGAGGCGATGTCCTTGAGCACGGCCAAGCGGTTTTGCCGATCGATCTCCTCATAGCTCGAGATGCACACCGTCTCGATGAGGCGAACACCGAGCTCGCGCGCCACGATCGCCGCCGGAACGAGGCCGCCGCGGGTGATGCTGACGATGCCGGAGAACGGAGCCTGTGCCGACAAGCGCCAGGCGAGCGCGCGGCAGTCGCGGTGAAACTGGTCCCAGGAGACCGGAAAGGCTTTGATCGGAGGTTTCTCGACGGACATGATGCAGGCTCTTTGCCGATAAAGTTCCTCGCGAATCCAGCGAATTTATACCTCAGGAGGCGCGACGCCATTGGCCCGCAAGGTCGCGAGCATGGTTTCCACCGCCGTTTTTGCGGCCGCAAGCGCCTGCGGATCGCGCGAGCGAACGACGAGATTGGTATCGGGGCGTCCTTCATTCGAAAAAGGGTAGCTGCCGATCATCACGTCCTTGTGGTCGCGCGCGATCTCGGCGAGCGGCGTGCCGATGTCGCCTTCGCGCATGCCGGCCGGAATGCTGGCCGAGAGCATCTTGCGCCCGGTCTTCAGGCGTGGAGCGGCTTCGTCGAGCATGGCCTGCATGATCTGCGGCACGCCCGCCATCACGATGACGTTGCCGATCCAAAAGCCCGGCGCCTTCGACACGGGGTTGGCGACGAGCTCGGCCCCTTGCGGGATGCGCGCCATGCGCATGCGGGCCTCGTTCAGATCGGCGTTCGGAAAACGCTCGCGCATCAAGGCGACCGCGCGCGGATCATGATCGATCGGCACGCCGAAGGCCTTGGCGACCGCGTCAGCCGTGATGTCGTCATGGGTCGGACCGATGCCGCCCGTGGTGAACACATAAGTGTAGCGCCGACGCAGCGCGTTGAGCGCCGCGACGATCTCCTCTTCGACATCGGGCACGACGCGCACCTCGGAAAGGTCGATGCCGATCATGGTGAGGTATTCGGCGATGTGGCCGATGTTCTTGTCCTTCGTGCGGCCCGAGAGAATTTCGTCGCCGATCACGAGGAGGCCGGCGGTGATGATGTCCTGGATTCATGCCGGTTCCCAACCTATCCTCGAACACGCCTTCCGGGCGTTGCTGATCGCTCGCGCGAAGAGGAAGAACAACTCGAGATTTCGAGCATATCTTCGCCAGGGCAAGGGATTTGCAGCGTCTCGAATGCTCGCCGCGGCCTTCAGCCGAGGCGCTCGAACACGTAGTTCACATGGGTGCGCAGGAGCTGGCGGTAGCCGCGCTCCTTGAGGAAACGGCTCCATGTCGATGTGCCAGCGCCCGACACCGTCCTCCATGATGATGAGCGAGGGCCAGAGCGTCTCCGGCCGCGTCATGGAAAAAGGGCTCGAGAATGAGATCCTCGGCGCCTTCGACGTCGAGCTTGATCACGTCGATGCGCTCGAATTTCTCTTCGGTCAGGAGCTGCATCAAGGTCGTGGCCGGCACTTTCATCGAAAGGCCGTTCGGCGAGCGCACGGCTCGCATGCTCGATTCGCCGCGGTTCTTCGTGTCGAGGAACAAGCGTGAAATCGCCCGGCTTGTCGGCGACCGCGCATTGCACCGCCTTGATCGTGCCGAACGGATTGAGCCGCATGTTGGCGACGAGCCGCTCGAAGATATCGGGCTGCGGCTCGACGGCGAGAATGCGCGCGGCACCTCCGGCGAGCGCCGCGACGAAGAGCGAATAGGCGCCGACATTCGCGCCGATATCGATGAAGCGAAGGTCGGGCCTGATGCGCTCGACGAGGATGCGAGCGCTCTCGCCGATCGAAATATTGCGGCGTGAACAACAAGCGCTTTTCGCACATGTTGTCATAAGGGAAGAGCCGCATATTGGCGCCGAAGGCCTCGAAATCGACAGGACGGCCGCGCATCGCCGTGACGACGCATTGACGCAATGCGAACGCAAGTCGGCGTCCGAGCCAGGAATCCGGCATGGCACGCGTCAGCTCGATCGCGGCACGCGCAATGCCGCTCGGCGCGAAGGCGCCGAAGGGTGTGTGTTCAATGCTCAATGTCATCGGCGCGCTATAGCCCGGCAGGCGTTTGGCGGCAAACCGGGGAAAGGCAACCGGAGAAAGGGCAAGCGGGTGAAGGGCAAGCGAAATCCGGTGCGAGGCCGAAGGTTACCGCCTTGCCCTCTCGAGGTTCTCTCGCGATCCGCTGCCACGCCAGCGCCACGCAGAGGCCCCGCGCCATCAATGGGGAGGGGCAATGATTGCGCGCCCGCTCATGCCGGCGATGAGCTCGGGCGCGTTGCCGGTGATCTCTCCGACCACCTTGATCGATTGGCTTACCGGATCGACCCTGCCGCCGATGCGCGTGATCTTCGCGGGATAGTTGTTCCCGGTCTCATCGACATGCAAGGCGAACGGATAACCGGGTTGCAGCCAGCTCAGCCAACGAGAAGGCGCGATCAGCTCGACCTCTAAACTGCGGTCATCCAAAATATCGAGCAGCGGCTGGCCTGGGCTGGCGTATTGAAATTCACGCGCCTTCTGTTCAACCGTAACGCCGTTGAAGGGGGCGTCGATCGCGCATTTCGAAGCCACCGCATTGGCGCTCGCGAGATCGGCCTTCGACTTCTGCACCTCCGCGGCGGAAACATCGAGCTCCAATTGCCCGATGGATTTGAGGGCCAGCAAGCGTTGGTTGATGCCGTATGTTTTTTCCGCCTGGATGGCGATGGCTTGCGCATGGGCGACTTGCGCGCGCTGAATGACGCAATCAAAGGTGATCAGATTGTCGCCCTTCTTGAAATGCTCACCGAGCTTGGTGTTGATCCGATCGATGCGCCCGGCGAGCTCGCTCGACAAGGTGGTGTATTGGCGGGGCGTGAGCTGCGCACGGATCTCGGGTGCCCCTTCCGGCGAGGCCGAACGCAATTCGTCACTCGACTTTTCCTCGGCCGTGGCGGCAACGGCTGCGGAAGCGCCGCAGGTCACCATGGCAATGAGAGTAAGCGGGAAGGCCCAAAACGAAAGGTGAGGCCTTTTGCAGCGTGAAAAGTGAAACATGTCAGAAGGCCTCGCTCAAAACGCAACCGGGCGCGAGCCCGGTTTCCGCCAAATCTCGCCAGCGAGGCCTTCGAAATTAGCTCCTCGATGTGCTCAGCGGGCCATCATCTTAGCCTTAAATGAGATCTCTTTTCGAGCATGGAAGTTGGTCTTTTTCACGGCTTTGCTCACTTGCCTGCATCGCAGCTTCGCTGACCCCTATTGATTGGCGAGTTGCTGGAATTGAGCGACGCTCAAAACGCCTTCTCCTTCGCGCGGAGGCGGCCTCGCCGGCCGCGGAACCGGCGCCCTCAGCTTGCGATTCGTTCCAGGCGGGCTCGCTTCCCGGATTGCGCGGAATATCCGCATCGGCCTTCGGCGCAAGATCGATGTTGGTTTGCCGGATCGCACTGCCTAGCTCGGCAACGCTGAGCGTCTCGACATCCTGGTGCAGGAAGTCGACGCCCACCGTGGAATAAAGCCTTCCCAGCGCCTCTTGCGCCTCCGCATAGCTTTGGAATAGCCGCAGCCTCGAATCGACCGCGCTCGCTTGCGCCAGGATCCGTTCCAGATCTCCCTGGACGTCCGTCGCGGTGCGATTGGCGATCTGTGTGTAGAGGCGCTGATCCACGGAAGAGAGCTGCTTCACCCGGGCATATTCCTTGATGGAGGCGAAATACTGCTGATAGGCGATGTGCAGCTTGGCCAATATCGCCATGCTCATGGCCTGACGCTTCAGCACGGCGAGTTTTTCGGCATTTTCCCGTTGCGGAATGACGATCGGCGCAGTGAGCAGATTGGACAGATAGCCATTCACACGCGCCGCGCCCGCCACCCAATAGTGGTGAACGAGAAAGCTGTTGCTGTCGACGTTCGGATCGGCCGAGAGGGTGATGCCGGGAAGCAGCTTGAGCAGGGCCTTGCGCGTTTCCGCGACGCTGATCCGCGCCTCATAGCTCAACCCGCGGATGTCCGGATTGAACAAGAGCGCCGTGCTTTCCATCTGTCCGACCGGTATTTTCATCGCCTCGAGGCGCATCGAAGCCTCGCTCGGCACGGCGATGGTGTAAGGCTCTCCCGGCGGCACGTTGATGAGCGAGGCGAGCTCATCCTTCGAGATGGCCAATAATTGCTCGTTGGTCTCGAGCTGGCGAATCGCATCGAGCAGCGCCTTCTGATAACGAAGCGAATCGATCGGCGATTTCAGCCCCTCCGTCTCGACCTTGCGCGCGGCGGGGAGCGCGCCTTCAGCCGCGCGAATCGCAGCCTTCACGTCATTGGTCAAACGCTGAGCGGCCGCCGCCCGCCAATAGGCGCGCCGCACATCCTGCAGCAAGGCTTGCACCGCCTTGCGGCGTTCTTCCTGCGCGATCAGCACCCGGTCGGCCTCTTGCCGCGCATTGAAATAGCTGACGCCGAAGTCGAGAATGTTCCAGGACAGCGTCAAATCGCCGGTGAAGCGGTTGATGTCCGAGGACGTCGACGGGACAAGGGATTGCTGGCGCGTCTGGATCGATTCGCTCGAGCTCGCGTCGAATCGGTTGCGCGTCGTCCCCATGCCGTCGATCGCGACCTTGGGCAGGAGATCGTAGCGCGCAAGGTCGAGGTCGTTCACGGAGAGCGCTTCTTCCATCGCCTTGACGCGCCCGTCGAGATTGTATTTGAGCGCCCGCGCGAAGGCCTCGCTCAAGGTCAGCGGCCGGGTGACCGGCTCCTGATCCGCGAACATCGCCTCCTTGTCGCTTTGCGCCTCGCTCCACCTTTCCTCGGTGGTGAAGGGCTTCGGCGTCAATGCGCAGCCCGCGACCAGCAGTGCCCCCGCCGCGACGCCCAAGAAACGGGCGAGATTGGGCGTTCCATTTCGCCCAAGGGTAGGCCCCGTGCCCGCGGAGCCCTTCGCCGATCGGGGAAGTCGCATGACCACTCTCCGCACGAATTAACGCTAACTGCACTTCGTGCGGAAAATGGCGGGTTAACCCTAATATTCTCTTAATCGACTTTTGCGATCCGCATTCGCGTCAATTCGTGCCTCTCAAAGCTAATTTCGCGGGCGCCGCCGACTTGAAAATCTCGTTTCATCCTCTAAAGGTTATGCTCTTGCTGAGATTCGCGTTAAGCTGATGATGCTGGATTCACATCATGAACAAGCCGATTGAATTTCTCGCCGCTTTCAGCCTTTGCATGGCAAGAGCCGCGGCATTTGCGGTTGTTGCGATGTGCGCCTTGCCCTTGGGCGCGAATGCGCTCGATCTTACAAGGTTCACGGCTTCGGGAACGCATGTTTGCGGAGGCCCCACGGAACGGCACTGCGTCGTGAGCGGTTCCACATTTCAAAATTGCATCGATGCGGCAAATTCCTTGAAAGTGCAGGATTGCTGTCGCACCGACCTTGCCTGCTCGAGCGATCCCAAGACCGGCGCGACGAAATGCGAGAGTGCATCGACCTCGACGAAGTTCACCCTCGATTATTGCGTCGCTTCCCGGCACCTGCGTTGATGCGGTCGACGCGCCTTCGCCCGCCCGAAGTCAGGGTCGGATCGACGCTGAAGCTTCGCGGCTTCTCGCCTCGCCGCTCGATGTCGAGCATGGTCGTATAGGCTTGCTCGAGATGCCGGCGGAACCGATCCGTGTCGAAGAGCGGCGCCGTCGGGCGGTTTTTCTCGAGCCGCTTGCGATAAGCGGCAAAGCAGCGAGGGCTCGCGCGCAAGCTTGAACGCGAGCGCCTCATACTCTTCGAGGCTCCGCGTCACGAGCTCGGGAAGGCCGACCGCATGGAGGAGGCTCGCCGCCACGCGCGCGGCGAAGGCTTTCCCGATGAGGTGAGCACCGGCAAGCCCGCCCAGAGCGCATCGCTCGCCGTCGTGTGGGCATTCACGGGAAGCGTGTCGAGGAACAAATCGGCCAAGCGGTGGCGCGCCAGATGCTCCGCGAGCGGCAGGCGATCGGCGAAGACGAGACGCGCCGGGTCGATGCCGCGAGCCGCGGCCTCCGGCGCAGGTTCTGCTCGGCGGCCGCATTGTCGCGCAAGAGCCACAACACGCTCCCCTCGACCTTGTCGAGAAGCCGCATCCAAATGTCGAAGAACGGCGGCGTGATCTTGTAGTTGTTGTTGAAGCAGCAAAAGACGAAGCCCCGTCCGGCAAGCCGCATTCCTTGCGCGTCGGCGTGCGCTCGGCGATTTGGCGCTTCGTGTCATTGACCTGGTAGCATCCGGGAAGATGAACGATCTTCTCGCTCCAGAAAGGCTGCTGATCGAAGGGCAGGACGATCTCGTCGGCGATCACGTAGTCGATGAAATCGGCGCCCGTGGTGCCGGGAAAGCCGAGATAGCTCACCTGGATGGGCGCCGGACGATGCGCGAAAATGCCGAAACGCTGCATGTCTGGGTGTAGCCCTTGAGATCGACGGCGATGTCGATCTCGAGCTCGTCGAGCAGCTTCGCCACCTCGCGGTCGTCAAGGCCACGCACATCGTGGAAATGATCGAAGGCCTTGACGAGACGCGCCCGCATCTCGCTCTTGTCATCGGGCCCGAAGGAAATGCCGAAGAGCTCGAACCGCTTCCGATCATGCCGCTCGAAGAGCTCGGCGATCAAATAGGAGGTCGCATGCTCATGAAAATCCGCCGAGAGATAGGCGATGCGTGCCTTGTCATGACGTTGGCGTGCTCCACCGTGAATTGATGACGGCGGTGCCGGAATCATGCTTTTCAGGAATCGTCGCGTGCACCGAACTTGCAACGACGGATCTTCCCCGAGGTGAGGGTGAGGGTGCTCACGAGGCTCGTGCCGCTCGAGTTTATGAAACCGACTTGGTCCTGGCTGGACAAGAATTCGTTACGGGGAAGCGCAACCTGGACCTTGGTTATGGTGTCGGTGTCCGAGAAGCTGACAAACGGCTCGATGACGACCGGGCCTTGTCCTTCGATGAAATTCTGGATATTTCCGGCCGCGACCGTCGCGGAATGCAGCACGTCTATCGTGCTCGTGGCGGCGGTGCCGAAAGTCGTTCCATCCGTCGACAAGGCCCAGCTTACGCTGCGTTGCGTATCGGTGCCGCCGACCGTCGGATCCGTCCCCGGATTGGGGCTGACACCGTAATCGACCTCCCGCAGCACCGTCTGGTATTCGGCCGCCGTCCCGGTGCCGGTGATCTCGAAAGTGTAGGTGTCGTTAGCGGCGTTGAAGCTGGCGGTCGTCGCGGTGAGGGTGTCTCCCGTCGCGGTGAAGTGCTGGGTATTCACGCCGCCGAGGAAGCCGAGCTGATCGGCGCTGATGGCACCGGAGATCGTGATCTTGGCGGCTTTCAAACTAGTGCCAGAGGGATCATTCACCGTGAGCCCGAGATCGAGAAGTCGCGAGGCCGCGATTCTCGGCGAAGGTCACGGTCGCTCCCGCGGCCACCGTAGGCGGCGTAGCCGGCGGCGGCGGCGGCGGAGACGTCCCGGCTTTCGTGTCGAGATGGGTGGTCGAAACCTGGCTCACTATATGGTTCGAGTTCATGCGAACTGGAATCCCAGGGCGCGGGTCGTAACCGTGCCGCCGCCTGTCGGATCGTTTACGGAACTCGAGAAAGTGACCTGCTGGAGCGCCGTAGTATAATCATTCAACGACGCAGTGCCGGTAAGGTCAACCTCGGCGCCGTTGGCGCCGGCGCCGCCGTTTAAGAGGGTGGCGGTGATGACGCCGCCGTCAGCGAAAATCTCTTTATTGGCCGTGCTGCCGGCCAAGCCCCCGGCGTTGAACCCGTTGTTAAAGCCGAGCACATCAGTCCCTAACCCATTAGCTGGTAACTTGTACAATCGCTTCCGAGAATTGGTTGTCACCGCTCGGGTTGCTAATTTGAAGACCCGCATCGATCACAGCCGGGGTACTTCCGCCGGCAAAGGTGTTGGTGACACCCGAAAAATTTACAACGGAGTTGGCATTGTTGGGAGTGGGCGTCTGGAATGCGGGTGCGGGAGGCGGCGACACGGGCTTCACCAGCCCGGCATCCGCCGCATGCGTGGGGGCGCCCGCTTGCGACGAGTTCGTCGTGCTCGTGACATGCGTCGGGTCGTTATGGTGCGGGTCGAGCACGATATGCGAGGCGGCCGTATGCGCGCCCGCGGCGTCGTACATGACGCGCGGCTCCAAGGGCATCAGCCCGGCAAGGGACTGACGCCTGCGTTTGGCGCGCAGTTGTCCCCTTCGTGGGACGCTTTTTCATGGGTAGGCCCCTCATTCCACCCGGAAAGCGAGCCGCTTTCCGGGACTTAAGAGGCGGGAATCGCATGAAACCACACGGTTCCCCGCAATTAGACTAGCACGTCTAATGAGTGCTGTGGAGTCCCTTGACCGGATCACAGCGATCGTGAAGCATCATAGCCGGTTAATGCGCGGGAGCTCGAATAGCTCTGCGCACGGGTGGCGGATTCGCGCATCGCCGTTCGCGGAGGACGCAAGAGAATAGCCGTGTTATCCCGGCCTCGCGCCCGAGCGCGCCATTTGCACCGGCATCGTGTCATTCCCGGCCTCGCGCTCCGCACAGGAGCGCGAGGGGAAGGGAACCCATCTCCCCCACCGCTTCCTGGCGCCCCTTCCCTCGGCTCGCTTCGCTCACCTCGCCCGGGGTGACACAGCGGTGTCCGCTAGGCGCGCCCATTCCGCCCGGCTCGCTTTGCTCAGCCTCCGGGGGTGACACAATGGGTGCCGTGCGGGGCGATCATGGACACGGGCCTGGCACATGAAAAAGAGCTATTGCGTTTACATCATAACGAACAAGCGCAACGGCACGCTCTATATCGGCATTACGAGCAACCTTCCCCAACGCATGATGCAGCACAAAAGCCGAGCGATGCCGGGCTTCGCTTCGCGTTATGGGCTCGATCGGCTCGTCTGGTTCGAGATCCATGGCGAAGTGACGGAGGCGATAGCACGAGAAAAACAGTTGAAAGGCTGGAACCGGTCCTGGAAGATCAAAATGATCGAGAGGGCGAATCCGGAATGGAACGAGTTGGACGCCACGATCCTGTGACTGGTGCCCGTGCGTTCGTGCGCTGAACGCACCGCGTTATTCCCACGGTGTCATTCCCGGCCGAGCGCCCTGGCGCGAGAGGAAGGGAATCCATCCTCCCCACCGCTTCCTGGACCCCCTTCCCTCGGCTCGCTTCGCTCACCTCGCCGGGGGTGACACAAATGCTGGTGTCCTTCCCCCCGTGTCATTCCCGGCCGAGCGCCCGCGCGAGGGGAAGGGAATCCATCCTCCCCACCGCTTCCTGGACCCCCTTCCCTCGGCTCGCGCAGTTTACCCATGGGCGCGCCAAAGGCGCGACCCAGGGGCTCGCCTCGCCGGGGGTGACACAATGGCGTCATTCCCCTCGCCTCACCACATGGAGAGCTTGACGATCGGGGCTTTCGGCGGGCAAATCCTTTACCATGACCAGTTTCGTTCAAGCGAGCCCGACGGCGACGCGCAAGAGCGGTGAGATCAAGCTGCACGGCCCGGAGGCCTTTGCCGGCATGCGGCGCGCGGGCCGGCTCGCCGCCGAAGCCCTCGATCTCCTCGTCGATTTCGTGAAGCCCGGCCTCTCCACCAACGCGATCGACCGTTTCGTCCTGGAATTCGCCTTATCCCATAACGCTTTTCCGGCGACCCTCCTTTATCGCGGCTATCGCTATTCGGTCTGCACCTCGATCAACCATGTCGTGTGCCATGGCATGCCGAGCGACAAGCCGCTGCGCGAAGGCGACATCGTCAATATCGACCTCACCCTCCTGCTCGACGGCTGGCACGGCGATTCGAGCCGCATGTATCCGATCGGGGCGATCGGGCGGCGCGCCGAGCGGCTGCTCGAGGTCACCCATGAGGCGTTGATGCGGGGCATCGCGGCGGTGAGGCCCGGCGGCACGACCGGCGATATCGGCCAGGCCATCCAGGAATATGCGGAGGCCGAGCGCTGCTCGGTGGTGCGCGATTTCTGTGGACACGGCCTCGGCAGGCTGTTCCACGACGAGCCCAATATCCTTCACTACGGGCGACGGGGCGAGGGCGTGCCGTTGAAGCCCGGCATGTTCTTCACCATCGAGCCGATGATCAATCTCGGCCGGCCGCAAGTGAAGGTGCTCTCCGACGGCTGGACCGCGGTGACGCGCGACCGCTCGCTATCGGCGCAATACGAACATAGCGTCGCGGTCACGGACACGGGCGTCGAGGTCTTCACGCTGTCGCCGCGCGGTCTCGACAGGCCGGGGCTGCCACGCTCGTCCATGAGCGACGGCGGGGGCTCAGCACCGCCCGAAGCCGCCGCATTATCTCGGGCATCGCGAGCGGCTTCGCGAACGCTTCCGCAAGGCGGGCGCCGAGGCGCTCGCCGATTACGAGCTCCTCGAGCTCATCCTGTTTCGAGCGCGTGCCGCGCCGCGACGTGAAACCGCTCGCCAAGGCTCTGCTGCAGCGCTTCGGCTCCTTCGCCGAGACGATCGCGGCACCGCTCGAGCGCCTGCTCGAGGTCAAGGGCATCGGCGAGCCCGCCGCGATCGAGCTCAAGATCGTCGAAGCCGCCGCGAAGCGTTTCGCCAAGGGCAGCATCGCCGAGCGGCCCGTGCTCGGCTCGTGGAGCGCGCTGATCGACTATTGCCGCACCGTCATGGCCTTTTCCGAGAAGGAGAGCTTCCGCATCCTCTTTCTCGACAAGCGCAACGGGCTGATCGCGGACGAGGTGCAGCAGACGGGCACCGTCGATCATACGCCCGTCTACCCGCGCGAGGTGGTGAAACGCGCGCTCGAGCTCTCGGCGACCGCGCTGATCCTCGCGCACAACCATCCCTCGGGCGACCCGAGCCCCTCCCCGCCGACGTCCGCGTGACGCAAGACATCGCCAAGATCGCGGCCCCTCTCGGCATCGCGGTGCATGACCACATCATCGTCGGACGCAACGGACACGCGAGCCTCAAGGCGATGAAGCTGATCGCTTGAGGCGCGCGACCGTGGCTTGATCCAGTCCGAATACGCAAGCACGACCTTGGCCTCACGTCTGAAAGCTTTTCTTATTTTTTCTCGAATTTACTTGGCGTTTATTGCGCGAATGGGCGCGTGTTGCCCTCCCTTGGCGCGGCACCCTCGACTTTCGCGAGGACCTTGCCGCCGGCGAAGAGCGCCTCGTTCAAACCCCTTTCCACGGGACGAATCTTCGCCCCGCGTTCGCGCAGAAGCCGAAAGCCGAGATGGCTCGGGGGCGTGCCGACCGCGCAGCCGCCAGCACGTGCATCGCGGATGAAGTCGGAAACGTAACCTCGGTGCTGGCCCTCCACGACGCGAACGCCGCAATTTGCGACAGTCGACTGACGACCTTCCCGGTCGACGGTCTGGCGCTCGAAGCAAGTGTTCGTCCACTCCCAGACATTTCCCGCAAGATCGAGGAGGCCCCGCTCATTGGCGCCGAAGCTTCCGACTGGACGCACCCGGCTGTCGAACCTGTCGGTGCCTTCGGATTCCTGTTCGTATTTCGAGAGCCAAGCCTTCGAGGGGTCGCTCGGATCATCGGCTTGCGCCGGGGCATCGTCCTTGAAACGGCTTCCCGCCGCATAGGCCCACTCTTCGTCGGTGGGGAGCCTGTAGTTTTCGCCAGTATTGGCGGAGAGCCAGGCAGCATAGTCAGTCGCATCCTGCCAGCTCACCTGTACCACGGGGAAATTCGAGCCTTCGCTTGCCTGCTGCGTAGCGCGCTTTTCGCAAGCTCCCGCCGCGACGCATCTTTCGTATTCGGCCGCGGTCACCTGATGGCTCATCATTTCGAGCACGCCCTCCACCTTATACTGGACCAAGGGCGCCCGAGCCGGCCTGCCGGCAATGCTGAATTCGCCCGACAGCCGATAGGCAAAGGAACCTGGAAGAACATCGACCAGCGCGGGCCGTTCGACCGACGCGAAATGCGTCATTGCACCGGCTTCGTCTAACACGTGAACCGCCGGCAATACAGCAAGAACAATAGCCGTGGTTGCCGCGGCGAGCCTCAAGGCCGTGCGCATGACGATACCCCCGGGGCAATCGGCGCCGGATCGCGCCCGCTCAGCGCGTCACGCTGGCGATCGGCCCGGGCGCGCTCACCTGCGTCATGAGATCATCGTCCCACTTGCCTTCCACTTTCACATGGGCGGTGGCGCCCAGCTCGACAGCCTCGATCAGGTTATGCGTGAGATACGCATAAATGCCAGGCTGGCGAAATTTATAGAGCGCCGCGCCCGCCGAGCCACCGCGGATGAACCATGTCTCGAGATCGCGCTGCGGCGGATTGCCGAACTTGCCGGTCTCCCAGACATAATCGCCATGGCCGCCGATGAGGTGCGGGCGGGAATCGCGATTGGCCTGGGAATGCACGAACAGCACTTGCTCGCCCACTTTCGCCGTCATCGCATTCTTGCCGGTCAACGCTCCTGCCTTGCCGTTGAACACGACATGGGTGGGCGTCAGAGTACGCATGACCTGCACAGTATCCGGGTATGAGTCCGTGAGCGATTTATAGGATTTGTACTTTCCATTTTCATCGCGCGGAATGTAGAAATCGTTTTCGCCGACGTAATAAATGCGATCGTAATGCAGGGGCTTTCCTTGCTCGTCCAGGAGCCCGGTGCGCGGCAGGACCATGACGGCGCCGCTCATCCCGGCGACGACATGCCACGGGATCATCGCGCCGCCGGGCGCGCAATGATAGATGAACACGCCGGCGCGCGTCGCCTTGAATCTCAGGACCACTTGCTCGCCCGGATTCACCAAGGTGAGCGAGCCGCCTCCGAGCGCGCCCGTGGAGGCATGGAAATCGATATTGTGCGCCATGACGTTCGATGCCGGGTTCACGAGCGTCAGCTCGAGATAGTCGCCCTCGTGAACGACCATCATCGGGCCCGGGATCGATCCGTTGAAGGTCATCGCCTGAAGCGTCGTGCCCTGATCGTCGATGACGACCGGCTTTTCCTCGGCCACGAGCTTGAACTCGACGATCTTCGCGGGCTCGCGCGTCGCCTGCTCATGGGCATGGACGAAGGGCGGCGGAAGAAGCGACACGGATTCGCGAGGAAGGTCCAGCGCGCCTTGCGCGGCGGCGGGAATGGTAGCGGCCAAGGCCGATGACGCGGTGCCCACGATTGCCGTACGCCTGCTGACCATGAACATGACGCGTGTTCTCCCCAAGCTTGCGCTTGCGGACCCTGCTCTCGCCTGATCCAACGAGCGGCTGCGGACGTCCTCCATATACTGCCGCACCGCCGGCAATGGGCATCACCTTTCCGTGAGCCGGCGGAGTATGGCGGAGGTCATATGTGAAGGGGTCTCTTGCGTGCCGCCAACCCGAAGCGCCGGCTCAAAGCGGGTCGCGTTGCAAAGCGCCGCGGGTCATCTCGCGCTTTTCTGTCCGCACGACAAACGGCTCAGTATAGGCAGAGTAACCAAAGTCTATATGAAGCATCCAAGACACAAGGAGACGCCCGATGCCGGACCCGGAAATCGACGTCATCCGCGCGCTCCTTTCCTCTCGTCCTCGACCGTCGGATTTGAGCGAGCGGCGCGAGCGCCTCGACGCGCTCGGCGCCCAGTATTCCCTGCCGGCGGATGTGCGCGTCGAGGCGGTGGACGCGAACGGGGTGGTCGCCGAATGGACGACGACTCCCGAAGCAAAAACCGGTCGTGCCATCCTTTTTCTGCATGGCGGCGGCTATATTTCAGGATCGCTCGACAGCCACCGGCACATGATCGCGCAGGCCGGGCGGGAAGCGCGAGCTCGCACGCTCGCGCTCGCGTATCGGCTCGCGCCCGAGCATCCCTTTCCGGCGGCACTCGAGGACACCCTCGGCGGCTATGCCTTCTTGCTGGCCCAGGGCTTCAACCCGAAAAATATCGCGATCGCCGGCGAGAGCGCAGGCGGTGGTCTTGCGGTCGCGACCCTCACATCGATCCGTGACGCGGGCATGAGCATGCCGGCCTGCGCCTGGCTCAGCTCTCCCTGGGTCGATCTCGAGATGGCGGGCGCCAGCATGAGCGCCAAGTCCACCGTGGACCCGCTGATCCAGAAGCCCTACCTCCAGGAGCTCGCGGCCATGTATCTCGGTGGCGTCGATGCTCGCACGCCGCTTGCCTCCCCGATCCACGCCAATCTGAGCCGTCTGCCGCCGATGCTCATCCAGGTCAGCTCCGCCGAGACCTTGCTCGACGATGCCGTGCGGCTCGCCAGCGTCGCCGGTGCGGCCGACGTCCGGGTGACGCTGGAGGTCTGGCCGGACATGATCCATGCCTGGCATCTCTTTTACCAGCAGGTCGCGGCGGGCCGGCGCGCGCTTGCCGCGGTCGGCGCTTTCATGCGCTCGATGCTCGAATGAGCCAAGACCGCGGCAGGGCGGATTTGATCGCGCGGCGAGGCAAATGAGCATTCGTTCGAAGTATTCGGAGGGCGAGCATGCATACCGAAAGAAAATTCCTTCGATATCTATTTTGCGCGACCCTGGCGCAGATGCCGCCTGCGGTGGGCTCAGACGAGCGCCATCACGCCTTTGACCACCGCCAGGATGAAGCCGAAGTTGAGGGCGAGGCCGATCGCGCCGAAAAGCGCCGCGGCGGCCATGATCACGCCGTCGCGCTCGACCAAAGCCAGGCCGATGAGGCATGTCGAAAGACCCATCGGAATCTGGCCGATGAGCGGCGCGGCGCAAACCAGGCCGATCGAGACGACCAACAGCAGGAGCCCCGCCCCACGCAGTTCGAGAGAGGCCGGCACGAAGCTCAAGCGACGCCGCGAAAAACGTTCGAGCTTGCGCAGCACGGGCGTGGCTCGCCCCAGAACGGCGTCGAGCTTCGCGTGCTCGACCGAGGCCGCGAGCGCCCGGCGCGGCAACCAGGGATGGCGTCGGCCCAGGAGGATCTGCAAGGCAATGACGACGAGGAGAATTCCGCTCACCAAGGGGATCGGCGGCGGCATCGGCAAGACGTTGGGCAGGCCGAGCACGACCATCAGCAGCGCAAAGCCGCGGTCGCCGAGCGAGGAGACGATCTCGCCGAGCGTGACGCGCACGCCGGGCGCATCGGCGGCGATCTCGTTCAGGATATCGGAGGTGTGGCGGGCAAAGGTCACGCGCGAGCAGGCTTCCGCAGGGTTTCGATGACGGGTGAACGCCGCGGACCCCGCCGGCGCGCCGACCTTCTAGCCTATCTCGAAGAAGAGCAAAAGCCCGCCATGCGACGCACGGAAGAACTCCGGATATCCCAGGATCGAGGCGGGCAGATATCGCCGAAAGTTCACGCGGCCGTGGCGCGCGCCGGCAAGCTCAATTGATGGTGTACTCCTTGTCACGCAGGCGAAGCTCGCAAGGCTTGATCAGTTTCGAATGCGCGACCCGAACGGAATACAAGGGTCCATCGAGCTTATTGGCCCAAAAGCTCAAGAAATGGTGCAGAACCGGAAACCGCGGCGCGACGTCGTAGTCTTGCCAAATATAGCTTTGCAAGAAAACCGGATGATCGGGCAGCCGGTATAGTATTTCAGCTGTCGTCAACCCGTATCCGGCAAGTTGCCGAATGAAATCCTTCGAGACCATTCCGTCCTCCTTGCGCCAGAGAGGCGGCCACGCACCGGATATTCGCCGTCCGGCAAGGCCTTAAACCCTTAGTTACGCAGGATGGTTCCAAGGTTCATCGAGCAACGCCACAGTCTCGTTTTGAACCCTGGCACCGGCCTTGGGACGCAGACGCAAAAGCCATGCCGCTCCTGATTCGGCCCCCGATGTTCTCACGCGCGAGGCGACATCACAACGTCTTGCGCGCTCACGTCTTGCGCGCTCACGACAGCGAGATGATCCTGCAACGCGGGCACCCGCTTCGTGGGGGCGCGCGCCTGCTAGCTCGACGATGCGCGAGACAAGAGCTTGCAGCGCGGAGATGATCCTCCCCCACCCCTTCCTGACGAAGTGCGCTATTTTCTGATCCAGCCAGCCGGATCGATCCCAGTGTCGATCCTGGGGCAGTGCCTTGACGCCGCAGGTTCCGGTCTTTAGCGCAAAGGCCCTTCTTGCATTCTCGGCGGAGGCCCTTTTGCCCGACACACTCTGCGCACCGCCGATCATCACGGGAATAGGCGCGCTCGCCGGTGGATTCGACGTCGTCTTGTGCGATGTCTGGGGCGTCCTTCACAACGGTCTCGAAGCCTACGCAGACGCCGCCGACGCGCTGCGCCGCTTCCGTGCCCGTGGCGGCATCGTGATCCTCGTCTCCAATGCGCCCCGCCCCCACGCCGCGGTCGAGAAGCGTCTCGCGCAGCTCGGCGTGGCGCGCGAAGCCTGGGACGACTTCGTGACCTCGGGCGATCTGACGCGCGAGGTCGTCGCCTCGCGGCCGGGAATTCCCTTGTTCCATATGGGCCCGGAGCGTGATTTTCGGCTGTTCGACGGCCTCGACGCCCCGCGTGTCGGCGAGAAGGATGCCCAATATTTCCTGTGCACCGGGCCGATGCCGGAAGACGTGCGCTCGGCCGAGCATTTCCGCCGTCCGCTGAGCGAATTCGCGAGCCGCGGGCTCGAGTTCGTCTGTGCCAATCCCGATCTCGTCGTGGAGAAGGGCGACGAGCTTCTTCTGTGCGCCGGTTCGCTGGCGGTGCTCTACGAGAGCCTCGGCGGCAAGGTGCTCTACGCCGGAAAGCCGCACCGGCCGATCTACGATCTCGCGCTCGCCAAGGCCGGACGGCGCCGTGGACGCTCGATCGATCCCGCGCGGGTTCTCGCGATCGGCGACGCACCGCGCACCGACATCGCCGGCGCGCGCTCCATCGGGGCTCGATCGCTCCTGGTCGCGAAGGGAATTCACGCCAGGGAGTTGATGCCGCAAGGCGCCCTCGATCGCTCGGCTCTCGCGCGCATGCTCGCCGATGCGCCTGGGCAACCGGATGCGGTCATCGGCGAGCTGCGCTGGTAGCGATCTGCCCGAGGCGTCCATCTCAGCCATGCCGCACATCGCCGTTCTCCGAGATCCGCAGAGCTTGCCCCGCGGCCTTGCGCGGCCGGTGGTCGCCATCGGCAATTTCGACGGGCTGCATCGCGGCCATCGCGCCGTCATCGACAAGACACTCTCGCTCGCGCGCCGCCTCGGCAGGCCAAGCGCCATTTTGACCTTCGAGCCGCATCCGAGAGATTTTTTCCGGCCGCAAGCGCCGGTGTTTCGGCTGACGCCGCTTCCCGAAAAGACGCTCATGGCCGATCACCTGGGCCTCGATGCCTTGATCGTTCTCACCTTCGACGCCGCGACGGCGAAAATGGATGCGGCGTCCTTCGTCGAGGATTGGCTCGTCGGGCGCCTCGGCATCTCCGCGGTCATCGTCGGAACCGATTTCCGCTTCGGTGCAGGGCGCGCCGGCACCTCCGAAATGCTCGCACGCGAAGGTGCCCGCCTCTCCTTCGAGGTCGAGATCCTTCCCGAGGTCCAGATCCTTCCCGAGATCGCGGCCACCGATGCCGGTCGTGTTTCGTCGAGCGGCGTGCGCGCGGCGCTCGAGACGGGCGATATCGAGCTAGCCGGCGCGCTCCTCGGCCATCGCTGGTTCGTCACCGCCGAGGTCCGCCACGGCGAGAAGCGCGGGCGCGAGCTCGGATTTCCGACCGCCAATCTTCGTCTTGACGCCTCCTGTCGACTGCGCCACGGCATCTACGCGGTGCGCGTGCTCGTGGATGGGCGCGTGCGCGACGGGGTGGCAAGCTTCGGCCGCCGGCCGACCTTCGACAATGGCGCGCCGCTTCTCGAGGTGTTTCTCTTCGATTTCGAAGGCGATCTTTACGGAAGGCTCTTGACCGTGGAATTCGTGGCGTGGATTCGCGGCGAGGAAAAATTCGCCGACGCCAAGGCGCTCATCGCCCGGATGCGTCGCGATGCCGTCGAGGCGAGACGCCTCCTCGCGGACGCCGTGAAGACCGCCGGCATTTCCATTTTCGATAGGCAAATCGCGTGACCGAAGCGCGCCGGCGCCAGCCTTTGCGGCTGGGGGGTGCGCTCGCGCTCGCGATCGTCCTTCTCGACCAGGCCTGCAATTTCTACCTCCTCCACGTCCTCGGCCTTGCCGAAGGCGCGCGAATCCGCCTCCTGCCCATTCTCGACGTTTCCTTCGTGTGGAATCGGGGTATTTCCTATGGCCTCTTCCAACAGGACAGCGAAACGGGGCGCTGGGTCCTGGTCGTTGCCGCCTTGGCGGCCGTCCTTTGCATCGGCATCTGGCTCACGCGCACAAGGTCTCGCTTGATGGGGGCCGCGCTCGGCCTGATCGCGGGTGGAGCGCTCGGAAACGCCATCGATCGAGCGGTTTACGGCGCGGTGATCGATTTCCTGCATCTGCACGTCGGCACCATCCCGTGGCTCGATTTTCCCTATTCGTTCAACCTTGCCGATACCGCGATTTCCCTCGGCGTCGTGCTCCTGCTCGTGGAATCGATCATCGGGAAAGAGGAAGCGCTGGAGCAAAGCGGCAAGATGGGCTAGAATAGGAACGTGCCTTGGTTCCGCCGCACGCGTTTTGTATCCGCGTCGATGGGTAAATGGATGCAGACGATGGCCTTCATGCGACCAAACGACATTTCTCTGCGAGCTTCGGCGCTTGTCTTCGGAGCCATGGGAATCGCGCTGGCGTTTACGGCGCCCGCCGCGGCTCAGGATCTTTTGAGCGATGCCCCCCTCAAGGGAGCCCTTACGGCACTCGGGATCGTCGCGCCCGAAAAGGATCCGATCGAATATCACGAGCGTGCGCCGCTCGTCGTCCCGAAAAACATGGATCTGCCGCAGCCGGCCGCCGCCCAGGCATCCGCGCGCAACCCGAATTGGCCGACCGATCCGGACGTGGCCGCGAAGCTCAAGGAAAAGGCGGAGAGCGCCCAGCCCGTGGTCCGGCGCCAAGGCGGCGACAACGGCGGGGATAATCTACCTCTGTCGATCTGGACGATGATCACGGGCAAGTCGACGAATGCGCCGATCCAGCCCGCGGGGCCTCCCTCCGCCTATTGGGACACCAATCGGGTCAACGAGAACGGCTTCATTCCCAACAGCGTCGTGAGGGCACAAGGGCAGCAATTCGCTTCGCAAGATCCCGAGGCGGGTGACGAGATCCGTCCGGGCTATGAGCCGAAACGGCGCTACCTCACCGATCCTCCGCCCGGATACCGTCGCCCTTCGGACAAGGCGAGCTTCAAGAAGCAGTATGGGGCGCCGGTCCGGACCGACAAGGCGTCCGAAGGGGGCGACCCCTTGGCGTTCGTGAAGGAACAGTCGCAGCGCCAGAAGGGCAGCTATGAATCCGACAAGGATCAGTGACCTTGCCGGCTGAGTAGCCACGTCGCCGAGCCTTGCCGCCGACAAGAAGCCGCCCGAGACGGGCATGCATCTTGTCACATCGGGCGTTTCGCCGGAAGGATGGTTGGGACCGCCTCCGGTGTCGAGCCCCGAAAGGGCGAACCGATCGCCCGCGGAATTTTGGCCGAGCAACGATGTCACGGATCCGTTGGCTCGAAACCTGCCGCGCAAATCGCCAAGGCTCGAACTGGCAAGTCTCGATCGGGCAAGGCTCGATCGGGAACGCGCTTTCGCCTTTGCGCTTCCATCGAGGAATTCCCTTTTGCAACGAAGCGCGCTAGCCATCTTGACGCGCTAGCATCTTGAAAGGTTCGGGAGGGTGAGGCGGTGGTGATGACATGGCCGAGATAACATCCGCAAGCCTGGTCTTGGCAGGGGCCAAAGGCGACGGTGCGGCCGAGGGCAGAGCCGCGATCAGCGAATTTCGCCTCGCCAACGGCCTCGACGTGGTCGTCATCCCGGATCACCGCACGCCTGTCGTTACCCATATGATCTGGTATCGGGCCGGGGCCGCCGACGAACCGCGCGGGAAAACCGGAATTGCGCATTTCCTCGAGCATCTGATGTTCAAGGGCACGAAGACCCATCCCGAAGGCGAGTTTTCGAAAACGGTGTCGGAGCTCGGCGGGGAGGAGAATGCCTTCACGTCGAATGATTACACGGCCTATTTCCAGCGCGTGGCCAAGCAGCATCTGCGCACCATGATGGAATTCGAGGCCGATCGCATGCGCGGGCTCGTCCTCACCGATGCGATCGTCCTTCCCGAGCGCGAGGTCGTGCTCGAGGAGCGTCGCATGCGGACCGATTCCGTGCCCTCATCCCAGCTCGGCGAGGCGATGACGGCGGCGATGTTCATCAATCATCCTTACGGCGCGCCGATCATCGGCTGGAAGCCGGAAATCGAGAACCTCAACCGCGAGGATGCGCTCGCGTTCTATCGGCGCTTCTACGCGCCCAACAACGCGATCCTGATCGTCGCCGGGGATGTCGCGGCGGAGGAGGTCAGGGCCCTTGCCGAGGCGACCTATGGCGCAACGCAGGCCGCGCCGGGTATCTCGCCGCGCCGGCGGCCCCAGGAGCCCGCGCCGGTCGCGGCGCGCAAGGTCGTGCTCTCCGACGAGCGCGTGCAGCAACCGGTGCTGCAGCGCATGTATCTTGCGCCTTCCTACACGACGGCGAAACCGGGCGAGGGGGAGGCACTCGACATTCTGGCCCAGGCCATGGGCGCGCAATCGACCGGCAGGCTCAACAAGCGCCTCGTGCTCGACCGCAAGCTCGCGGTTTCCGCGAGCGCCTGGTATTCGGGGACCGCGCTCGATGACCATCTCTTCGGCATCTATGCGGTGCCGGCGGAAGGCGTCTCGCTCGAGGAACTGGAAGGCGCACTCGAGGAAGCGCTCGGCGAGATGGCCGAGGGCGGCTTCTCCGAGGCCGAGCTTGCCCGCGCCAAGACGCGCCTCGTCGCGGATGCGATCTATCAGCGCGACAGCCAGTCCTCGCTGGCGCGCAATTTCGGCGCCGCGCTCGCGACCGGCCTCACGGTGGCACAGGTCGTGAATTGGCCCGATCTCATCGAGCGCGTCCCCGCGAAGGATGTGAAGGGCGCGCTTCGCTGGCTCGACAAGAAACGTTCGGTCACCGGCTATCTGATCGGCGCGACGCCATGACCGGCGCCGCGACGGCCATGCTTGCGGCGGCGCCGGCTCGCGCCACCTCGGCGCGCAAACTCACCTCTCCTTGCGGGATCGAAGCCTGGCTCGTCGAGGATCACACAAATCCGCTGGTCGCGATGCATTTCGCCTTCACCGGTGGTTCCTCGCAGGACCCGCCGGGCAAGCCGGGCGTCTCGCATCTCTTGTCGGGCATGCTCGACGAAGGTGCCGGCCCTTATGATTCCGTGGCCTTCCACGAGAAGGTCGAGGATCTTGCGATCGACCTGCATTTCGACACCGATCGCGATTATTTCACCGGCGCGTTGAAGACGCTGACGAAGAATCGCGACGAGGCTTTCGAGCTTTTGCGCCTTTCCTTGCAGGAGCCGAGGCTCGAGCAAGAGGCGATGGAGCGGGTCAAGGCCCAGATCCTCGCGGGATTGCGCCGCGAAGCCAAGGAGCCGAACGCGATCGCGCGCAACGCCTTCGCGGCCGCTGCCTTCCCGAACCATCCTTACGGGGCACCGCTCAAAGGCACGCTCGACGGCGTGCCTCGGATCGGCCGCACCGAGCTCGAGACCTATCGCTCGAGCTGCTTTGCGCGAGAGGGGCTGAAAATCGCGGTCGTCGGAGATATCGACGAGAAGACCCTCCTGGCGGTGCTCGATCGCGTCTTCTCGGATTTGCCGGCAAGCTCACAGCTCACGCCGGTTCGAGACGTGGTGATGATGGGCGCGCAGCAACGCAGGATCGATCTGCCCGTGCCGCAATCGGTGATCGTCTTCGGCCTGCCGGGTCTCGCGCGCAAGGACAAGGATTACGTCCCGGCCGTGGTGATGAACCATATTCTCGGCGGCGGCAGCTTCACGTCACGGCTTTGGACGGAGGTCCGCGAAAAGCGGGGCCTCGCCTATTCGGTTTATTCGAGCCTCTCGCCGTTCAAGCACGGCCCGATGCTCGCGGGAGCCACATCGACCAAGAACGAGCGCGCCAGCGAATCGATTTCCGTGATCACCACCGAGATCGAGGCTTTCGCGAGCGGCAATGTCACCGCCGACGAGCTCGACAAGGCGAAGAAATATCTCACCGGTTCATATGCGCTTCGTTTCGACACCTCGACCAAGATCGCGCGCGAGCTCTTGCAGGCACAGCTCGACGATCTCGGCATGGATTACTTCGCCCGTCGCAACCAGGAGATCGCGGCCGTCGACGCGAAGGATATCGCGCGGGTGGCGAAGCGCCTCCTCGACACCAAGCAGATGCTGATCGTCGTCGTGGGGCAGCCGGTGGGCTGACTGTTCCCCCCGCCTGGATCGTGCGGACAAATCCCAGCGTCCGGCTTCCCGGCATCGGGCTTTCTTGCGACCGATGCGGCCCGATGATTCCCCTTTGTCGTGCCACGCGCTATAGCGCTATCTCGACATCATGACAATTCGCCGCCTCGATCCCGTTCTCGTCGATCGCATCGCCGCCGGCGAGGTGGTCGAGCGGCCGGCCGCCGCCGTCAAGGAACTTGTCGAGAACGCTCTCGATGCCGGCGCGACGCGCGTCGATGTCACGGTCGAGGCCGGCGGGCGCCGCTTGATCCGGGTCTCCGATGACGGCTCCGGGATGAGCGCCGAGGACATCGCCTTGTCGGTCGAGCGGCATGCCACCTCGAAACTTCCGGACGAGGACCTCTTCGCCATCGCGACCTTCGGCTTCCGGGGCGAGGCGCTCCCCTCGATCGCGGCCGTGTCGCGCTTGGAGATCGTGTCGCGACACGAGAGCGAAGATGCGGCGCAGGCGCTCTCGGTCGAAGCAGGAGCCGTTCGCCCGCTGCGTCCGGCGGCCCGGGCGCGCGGCACCACGGTGGAGGTCAGGGACCTGTTCTCGGCCGTGCCCGCGCGGCTGAAATTCCTCAAGGGCGATCGCGCCGAAGCGGCCGCCGTCGCGGAGGTGGTGAAGCGCCTCGCCATGGCGCATGCGAATGTGCGATTCACGCTTTCGGGAGACGGCATCGCGGCTCTCGACTACGGGCGTCTCGGCAATGCCCCGGAAGCGCTGGCCCGGCGGATCGGGGAGGTGCTGGGGCGCGAGTTTCGCGAAAACAGCGTGGCCATCGAGCTTGCGCGCGAGGGCGTCTCGATCAAGGGTTTCGCGGGGCTGCCCGCCTATACGCGGGCAAGCGCCAGCGCGACCCACCTCTTCGTGAACGGCCGGCCAGTGCGCGACAAGCTGCTCACCGGCGCGGTGCGCGGCGCCTATGCGGATCTCCTGCCGGCCGGACGCTATCCGGCGATCGCGCTCTTTCTCGACGTCGACCCTCGCATCGTCGACGTGAATGTGCACCCCGCGAAAGCCGAGGTTCGCTTTCGCGACGCCAGCCTCGTGCGAGCGCTGGTGGTCAGTGCCATCGGCGAAGCCTTGCGTGGAGCCGGCATCCGCCCGGTTACGCAAGCGAGCGAGCGAGCTCTCGCGGCTTTCGGGTTCGGCGGGGGCAAGGGAGTGTCCCCTCGCCAGGGCGCATGGAGCCGGGATGCCTTCGCGCCGATCGATGCGCATTCGACGCAGGGCCCGGCTCCGCAACCTCGGCAACGCAGCCTCGGCTTCGCGGAGAACCAGGAGAGCTTCGACTATGCATCGCGCCCCTCGGGCGCCGTCGAGGCGACGCCTGCGCGAAGCGAAGCTGGCACGAGCGATACGGAAGCCTATCCGCTCGGCGCGGCGCGCGCCCAGCTCCACGAGAATTACATCATCGCGCAGACGAAGGACGGCCTCGTCATCGTCGATCAGCACGCCGCGCACGAGCGCCTGGTCTATGAGCGGCTGAAACGCGAACGCGCGGCGCGCGGCGTCGAGCGGCAGATCATGCTGACGCCGGAAATCGTCGATCTCGACCCTGCCGATTGCGCCCGGCTCCTCGCGCATGCGGGGCTCCTCGAAGAGCTCGGCTTGGTCGTCGAGGCTTTCGGTCCCGGCGCGGTCGCCATTCGCGAGGCGCCGGCCGCGCTCGCTCCGGGCAAGCTGCGCTTGCTGCTCACCGACCTCATCGATTCCTTCGATGAATGGGGAACTCCCGCGGCGCTCGAACGCAGGCTCGACCATGTGCTCGCCACCATGGCGTGTCACGGCTCGGTCCGCGCCGGCAGGCGGCTGCGAGCCGAGGAGATGGACGCGCTCTTGCGCGAGATGGAGGCGACGCCCGGCGCGGACGTCTGCAACCACGGACGCCCGACCTTCATCGTGCTCAAGCTCACCGATATCGAGCGCCTGTTCGGGCGCCGGTGAGGAAGGCTGTGCTCAAGCCTCGGGAATGACGGCTCAGCACACCCCTTTCGCCAGAGACAGCGTCTGGTAGCTGCGTAATCCAAACGAACGCTCGTGTCCGGCACGGCTGTCGGGCACGGCTGTCGGCGGGCCGGAATACCCGTCTCGAGTGCCGAAGCAAACCGCGGCCGGATCAACCGCCGATGCAGGTCGCCGCGTTCTTCGCGGTGCAGACGTCGAGGCCCGTGTAGGTCGGGTCGGCCGGAGCTTGCTTGCCGTCCTTGATGTCCTTCAGGAACAGCATGCTCTTGTAGCCCATCTCGAACGGCCGTTGGCCGACCTGACCGTCGGACAAGCCCGCCTTCAAAAGATCCATCTGCACGGGAAGCGTGTCGGCGACGACGAGGGCGAGCGAGCCGTCCTGCGATTCTCGATTTGTACTTCTCCGCCACCTTGCGATAGGCCTGCGGGATGAATTGCGGGAAGCCGCCGGTCGGAACGAAGGCGTCGAGCGTCGGGTATTTGCCGAGGATGTCTTCCATCTGCTGCACCGAGCGCGGAAAATCATCATCGGTGTAGAGCGGGCAGCCGTCGGCCTCGGTCCAGCCGTTCTGGCCCTTCAGCCGCTCGCCGGGCGAGGCGGCCGATTTCTTGTCCGGAGAGCGTGTCGCGAATGCCTTGCATGCGCTCGTTGTGATTGGCGGCGGCAGCCCCGCCCGATTGGATGCAGATCACGCCGCCCTTCGGCTTGATCTGCTGCACCTGCTTCGCGAGATTGACGCCGATGTCGTAGTTGTGCGTGCCGACATAGGCGATGCGCAGGCTCTTGTCCTTGTCCAGGAGATCGCTGTCCCAGGTCAGGACGGGGATTCCCGCTTTCTTGGCGCCCTCGAGCGCCTTGCCCATCGCGGCGGCATTGGCGGCCGATACCGCGATGCCGTCGACCTTCTTGGCGATGAGATCGTTCACGACCTGCGACCTGCTCTTCGCCGCCCCCATGCTCGCCCGGGCCGATATACATGCACTCGACGGCGCCCTTGGATTCCGCCTCGGCTTTCTTGCAACCATCCCGCGCCTGGTCGAAGAACGGATTGTTCATGTTCTTCGGCACGAGCGCGAAGACGTATTTCTTGCCTTGCGCGTGGCTGGCGGCCGCGGCGGCGATCACCAAGGCTCGCGACGGCGGCGACACCAAAGAGCTTTCGCATGGTCGAATCCTCCCGGGATAGTTTCGTTGATCGCATTTCGTCGATCGTTGAAGGCGCGCCTAGTCAGCGGGCCGTTGGCGAATTCGCTGGAGCAGAACCGCAAGACATATGAATAGCCCAACGAATGTACCTTGCCAATTGGAGTCGACGCCGGCCATCAAGAGGCTGTTGCGGATCACCTCGATGAGCGCCGCCCCCATCACGGCGCCGAAGGCGCCGCCTTCCCCGCCGATGAGGCTCGCACCGCCGATCACTGTCGAGGCGATGACGCGAAGCTCGTATCCCGTGCCGAGCGCATTGATGGCGGATCCTTGCCACCCCACGATCATCACGGAAGCGATCGCGGCCGTCACGCCGGAAACGATGTATGCCTCGAGCTTGATGCGTTTGACGGGCACGCCCGTGAGCCGGGCCGCATTCTCGTTGCCGCCGATGGCGAAGAGATATCTGCCCCAGGCCGTGAAGTTGAACACATATCCGAAAGCGAGCGCCATGACGACGAGCAGCCACACCGGATTGGCAACTCCGAGGATGTCGCCCCCGCCGATCGCCTCGAAGGCATCGCCCCACGGGCCGAGCTGGTAGATCATCTTGTTTTGCGAAAGCACGATCGCGAGCGAGCGCGCGATCGACAGCATGCCGAGCGTGACGACGAAGCTGGGCAGTCCCACATAGGCGATCAGGATGCCGTTGACGGCTCCGGTCGCGGCACCCGCAAGAAGCGCGCCCAGGATCGCCACGGCCCAGTGATAGCCCGCTTGCAGCAGGAGGCCGCAGACGACGCCGACGAGGCCCATGATGGAACCGACCGAAAGGTCGATGCCTCCCGTGAGAATGACCGCCGTCATCCCGAGCGCCATGATGCCGATGAAAGCGAAGTTGCGCGTGATGTTGAAGAAATTATCGGCCGAGGCGAAGGCATTCGGCTGGTAGAGCGTCATCGTCGCCGACGATGGCGAGCACCGCGACGGTCACCCAGAACGGCTGGCTCGCCATCATCCTCTGGCGGAAGCTGCGCTCCCTGAGATGGGTCACCTCCTCGATCGCCGCGTGGCTCGCGGTTGAATGGGTGGACATCGTTGCTGCGGCCCTCTCCTGCGCGGTTCAACTCAAGCGGTGCGGATCGCTCCGGTGATGAGGCCCGTCACTTCCTCGGGCGAGGTGCGCGCGATGACCTTGTCGGCGACCTTGGCGCCGCGACGCATGACGATCACGCGGTCGCTGACGGCAAAGACATCGGGCATGCGATGGCTGATCAGCACAACGGCGATGCCGCGATCCTTCAACCGGCGGATCAGATCGAGGACCTCGGCCACCTGCCGCACGCTGATCGCCGCCGTCGGCTCGTCCATGAGCACGATTTTCGCGTCCGACAGGCGCGTCCGGGCGATCGCCACGGCCTGGCGCTGGCCGCCCGACATCTGCTTGACGAGATCGCGAGGGCGCGTCTCCGACTTCAATTCCTTGAAGAGCTCCGCCGCACGCGCATACATCGCGGGGTAGTCGAGGATGCGCAACGGGCCAAGGCGCCGCTTCACCTCGCGCCCGAGGAACACATTCGCGGCCGCGGTGAGATTGTTGCACAGGGCGAGATCCTGATACACGACCTCGATTCCCTCCGCCCTCGCATCGACGGGCTTGTGGAAGTGCTTCACGTCCCCGCCCATCCTGATCTCGCCTTCGGAGGGAGGAAAATTGCCCGCGATCACCTTGACGAGCGTCGATTTGCCGGCGCCATTGTCGCCCATGAGGCCGACAACCTCGCCGCTCTTCCAGAGCCATGTCGACGCCCTTCAGGGCCTCGATGGCTCCGAAGTGCTTGGCAATCCCGTTGAGCTCGAGAAGCGCCATGCTTCCTCCCCGGCCGTGCCGCTTCGCTTGCAGCGTCGCTTCGACGTTCGCCGGTTCGAGCTGAGAATATCGCTCGACCGCGCACGAGTAAAGGCGCGCGGAAGATCATCGATCTCGTGCTCCGCGGCGATGACGGGAGCGCAACGGCGCCCCGACCTGATAGAAGGCCCCGATGACCGTCCTGTCCATGATCGCGAGCGAGGACATGCGCGGCGAGCGCCTCGACCGCGTGCTCGCTCGTCATTTCGCCGATTTGAGCCGGGCGAGGCTGCAGGCCCTGATCCGCGACGGCGCGGTGCGCATCGGCGAGACCGCCGATCACCGACCCGTCGCTGAAGCTGCGCGGCGGCGAGAGCGTGACGCTCACCGTCCCGGACGCCGTGCGCTTGCGAGCCCCTGCCGCAGGACATTCCCCTGTCGATCCTGCATGAGGATGCGCAGATCATCGTCATCGACAAGCCGGCGGGGCTCGTCGTGCATCCCGGCGGCCGGCCATGCCGACGGCACTCTGGTGAACGCGCTCATCGCCCATTGCGGGGAGAGCCTTTCGGGCATCGGCGGCGTGAAGCGCCCGGGCATCGTGCATCGCCTCGACAAGGATACCTCGGGCCTCATGGTGGTCGCCAAGACCGACAAGGCGCATCGGGGCCTGGCCGAGCAATTTGCCGATCACGGACGGGAGGGACCGCTCGAAAGGGAATACCAGGCATTCGTCTGGGGCCGCCCGCGCGCCGACGCCATGATCGTCGACCGTCCGATCGGGCGTTCCACGCGCCATCGCGAGCGCATGGCGGTGGTGGCCGAGGGGCGTGGAAAAGAGGCGGTCACGCACCTATATGTGGAGGAAACCTTCCCTCCCGACGTTTCCGATCCGCTCGCGAGCCGAATACGCTGCCGGCTGGAGACGGGGCGCACTCACCAGATCCGCGTGCATCTTTCCTCGCTCGGCCATCCCCTCTTCGGGGATCCCGCTCTATGGCGGCGGCTTCCGCACCAAGGCCAACAAGCTCGACGAGCCCTCCCGGGCGGCGTTGCGGGCGCTCGATCGCCAGGCGTTGCACGCCTCCGCTCCTCGGCTTCGCCCATCCGGTGACGGGGAAGCAGCTGCGTTTCGAGAGCGATTTACCGCCCGATCTTGGCGGCGCTCGAAAAGGCGTTGCGCGGCCTCGAAACCGCCTCCGATTAGGGGTTGGCGCGACGGAATGTCCATTTTCGCCACTATTTTTCGGTATATCATATAGCTGGCGGCGCCTTTGGGCCGCCGACAGCCCGCCGGTCCCGGGGGCTTTCCAAGGAGTCGATGTGATGGCATCTGCCGCACTCCCCATTCTGTCGTCGGAAGGCGGTCTTGCCCGCTATCTCGACGAGATCAAGCGGTTCCCGATGCTGGAGCCGCAACAGGAATACATGCTGGCCAAGCGCTGGCGCGAGCATGGCGACCGCGAAGCGGCCCATCAGCTCGTGACCTCGCATCTGCGTCTCGTCGCCAAGATCGCGATGGGCTATCGCGGCTATGGCCTGCCCATGTCCGAGGTCGTGTCGGAAGGCAATGTCGGGCTCATGCAGGCGGTGAAGCGCTTCGAGCCCGAGCGCGGCTTCGGCTCGCCACCTATGCGATGTGGTGGATCAAGGCGTCGATCCAGGAATACATCCTGCGCTCCTGGTCGCTCGTCAAAATGGGCACCACCGCCAATCAGAAGAAGCTGTTCTTCAATCTGCGGCGCGCCAAGAGCCGCATCTCGGCGCTCGACGAGGGTGATCTGCGTCCCGATCAGGTGAAGCAGATCGCGACCAAGCTCGGCGTGACCGAGCAGGACGTCGTCGACATGAACCGGCGCCTCGGCGGGCGACGCTTCGCTCAATGCGCCCTTGCGCGAGCAGGGCGAGGGCGAGTGGCAGGATTGGCTCGTCGACGATGAGGACAACCAGGAGCACAAGCTCGTCGAGGCCGAGGAGGCCTCGAACCGCCATGACGCGCTGATCGACGCGCTATCGCGTCCTCAACCCGCGCGAGCGGCGCATTTTCGAGGCGCGTCGCCTCGCCGAGGATCCGATGACGCTCGAGGATCTCTCGGCGGAGTTCGGCGTGTCGCGCGAGCGCGTGCGCCAGATCGAGGTGCGTGCCTTCGAGAAGGTGCAAAATGCGGTGAAGGCGGCCTACGCCAAGCGCGAAGTGGCGCGGCCCGCCGCCGGCCTTGCCCGTGTCTCGAGCTTTGTTCAGGCTTCCATCTCCAGTCGGCGGGCCCAGTCTTCCTATTTCCAGGCGTCGATCGCGGTGAGCAGGGCGCGGTCTCCCGCGATTCCCTTCTCGAACACGAGCGCGCCGCGCCGCTGATCGGCGAGGCGGAACTGCATCTCGACCCAGCCCCGCTTGCTCAAGAGATCGAAATTCTTCGCGACATCGGCATCGGCGGCCGAGAGCGCCATGACGAAGAGATTGGGGCCGAGAGGCTGCTGGATGCCGATCAAGGGCGCGCCGCGCTCGCTCTCATCCGTCTTCATCAGCACCGGCGCGATCTCCTTCACGTTCGAATCCTTCGTCGTGAAGACGAGGCCGACGAGATAGGAGGCCGGCAAGGTCCCGTCGCGGTTGCGGGTCATCTGCAGCCTCAAGGCAATGCCGGCATCGGGAACGTCGACCGACGCCGACGAGGGCGGGATCGAGCGGCTGGCCCGGGTTCGAGGGCAAGTTCTCGAAGCTCCAGACGACGCGGCCCGCCACCGTGCGCGGCACCTGATCCGTCGCCGCCGGCGACCTCGATGAAGAGCGTCGCGCGCTGCGCCACCGGGATCTGCGGTGAGGAATTCGGGCCGCGCGGCACGGCGGCGGTGGGCGGATGGTGATGCGGGCGCCGCGGGCGCGGCTGCGAGCGGGCTCGCGGAGCCGCCAAGGCGCGCCTGTTTTTCGCCTCCGGCTCGGCGGCGCGAGGCGCGGCGACCGGATTGGCGGCCGCCGCTTGCTCGGCTTGCTCGCGCCGCGCGGGATCGACCTGATCGCGCAGGACATAGGCGAGGCCGGCAAGCGTGCCGATGATGAGCACGACGGCGACGCCGAGCGCGACGATGCGCCAATCGATGAACGAGCGCCGGCGGCCGCGGCGGACGCGCCGGCTTGACGCTCGCTCGGCGGCCCGTGCGAGCCGGCAGCCTCCTCGGATCGAAGCCCGTCGTCGCACTCGTGAGGCGCGTCCGGAACGGGCTCGATGGTGTCGGTCGAGCCTCGTCTCTCGATGCTCCATCGTGCGTGCGGCCGCGCTCTGGCGTCGATCTCTGTAGCGCAGCGGGAGCTTCGTCGCGGGCTTGCTCCGCGCGCGCGTGCCTCGATCTCGAGGCGGGCGATGACGGCCTCGAGCTGCGCGCGCTCGCGCTCGATCTGGTCTTGCGGAAGCGGCGGATCGACTTCCTCGAGCTGCGAGCGCAGCGTGGTGCGCGCTCGGTCGTAGATCGCGCGCCGCACGTCCGGCCCGGCCGATTCGCCGAGATTGACGATCGCGCGCGACAAAAGCGGATAGTAATCGACCATTGCACTCCGTTTCCGGCGCGAGCCGCGCCGAAGTCAACCTTCGAATGGATTGCGCACGAGTATGGTATCGTTGCGCTCAGGGCTGGTCGAAAGGATGGCGACGGGGGCGCCCGTCAGCTCCTCGATGCGGCGCACATATTTGATCGCCTGGCCGGGCAGGTCGACCCAGGATCGGGCGCCCGCGGTCGATTGCGACCAGCCCTCGAAGGTTTCATAGACGGGCTCGACGCGGGCCTGGCCGCCCTCGCTCGCCGGCAGATGGTCGATCTCGCGCCCGTCGAGCTTGTAGCCGACGCAGATCTTGATCTCCTCGAAGCCGTCGAGGATGTCGAGCTTGGTCAGCGCGATGCCGTCGATGCCGCTCGTCGAGACGGTCTGGCGCACGAGAACCGCATCGAACCAGCCGCAGCGGCGCTTGCGTCCGGTCACGACGCCGAATTCGCGGCCCTTCTCGCCGATGCGCGCGCCGATCTCGTCATGGAGCTCGGTCGGGAACGGGCCTTCGCCCACGCGTGTCGTGTAGGCCTTGGCGATGCCGAGCACATAATCGATGGCGCCGGGGCCGAGGCCCGATCCGGCGGCGGCGGCGCCGGCGACCGTCGAGGACGAGGTGACGAAAGGATAGGTGCCGTGATCGACGTCGAGGAGCGCGCCTTGCGCGCCCTCGAAGAGGATGCGCCGTCCCGGCTCGGCGCGCCTCGTCGAGCAGGCGCCAGACGGCGTCCATATAGGGCAGCACTTGCGGCGCCGAGCGCGCGCAACGCTGCGCCGCGAGCACCTCCGCCGTCGACTTCCTCCATGCCGAGGCCGCGCCGCAGCGCGTTGTGATGGGCGAGCAGGCGCTCGACCTTGGCGGGGAGGCGTGTCGGGCTCCGCAAGGTCCATGAGGCGAATGGCGCGCCGTCCGACCTTGTCCTCATAGGCGGGGCCGATGCCGCGCTTCGTGGTGCCGATGCGCGTGCCGGCATTCGAGGCTTCGCGCGCCGCATCGAGCTCGCGATGCAAGGGAAGGATGAGCGGCACGTTGGAGGCGACGCGCAGGATTTCGGGCGTGATCTTGAGCCCCTGCGTCTCGAGCCGCGCGATCTCGTCGATGAGCGCTTGCGGATCGAGCACGACGCCATTGCCGATGACCGAGAGCTTGCCGCGCACGACGCCCGAAGGCAGGAGCGAGAGCTTATAGGTCGTGCCGTCGATGACGAGCGTGTGGCCGGCATTGTGGCCGCCCTGGAAGCGCACCACGACATCGGCTTGCTCGGACAGCCAGTCGACGATCTTGCCCTTGCCCTCGTCACCCCATTGGGCGCCGACGACGACCACATTGGCCATGAAGCTTCGTTCTTTCCTCGGTTGGCGCCGATGCCGAAGCGGCCGCGGGAACCTCTTCGTCCGGCCCGCCTTAGCCAAAGCGATGACGGGGTCAAAGAGCGGTCTTGGATCAGACTGCATCCGGACACATGGGAGATCATCATCGGATCGCCGCGATGCGGCTCTCAATTTCAGAATATCGCCTGATGGGTTTGATCGCGGCAAGAGCGCCGGCGCAACCCTGCGCCGGCGAAATCCTGTTTCCGAACCGGCCGCATGTCTCCAATGTTCGACCTGCCATGCCGGCACGCCCTTGCACCAGGGCGCTCGGATCGCACAGATTCCGCCATCGTGTCGGAACGGCAAGAGCCGCCTTCCGCGCCGATTGTCATTGGAGGCGCCACATGGTCGCGAGCGAATGCGATATTCTCGCCAAGGCGGAGGAATGGGCGAAGGAAGATCGCGGCGTCGCGCTCGCGACTGTGATCGAGACCTGGGGCTCGGCGCCGCGTCCGGTCGGCAGCCATCTCGTCATCGACGAGAACGGATCCTTCCTCGGCTCGGTGTCGGGCGGCTGCGTCGAGGGCGAGGTGGTCACCGAGGCGATGGATGTGATCGAGACGGGCAAGTCGAAGATGCTCGAGTTCGGCGTCGCGGACGAATCGGCTTGGCGCGTGGGCCTCTCCTGCGGCGGGCGCATCAAGGTCTATGTCGAGAAGCTCGAGTAGGAGGTTTCGCATGGCGTCGTTCGACATCCTGCTGGCCTTCGCGGGCGCCACTTTCGCATTCGCCGTCTTTCCCGGCCCGGCCCTGCTCTACACGGCAGCGCAGACGCTCGCCCGCGGGCGCAGGAGCGGCTTCCTGGCCGCGCTCGGCATCCATTGCGGGTGTTACGTGCATGTCATCGCCGCGACGCTCGGCCTCTCGGCGATTTTTCGTGAGGTGCCGCCGCTTTATCTTGCTCTCAAGGTGATCGGCGCGGTCTATCTCGTCTGGATCGGCATCGGCATGATGCGCTCGCCAACGGTTCCCGACAGACCGCTGGTGCCGGCGAAGAGCCCGAGCCGCTCCTTCTTCGACAGCATGCTCGTCGAAATCCTCAATCCCAAGGTCGCGATCTTCTTCCTGGCCTTTTTGCCGCAATTCGTCGATCCCGCGGCCGCCTATCCTCTCTCCTTGCAATTCCTCATCCTCGGCGTGATCGTCAATTGCGCTTTCAGCACCGCGGATATCGTGACCGTCATGCTCGCCTCGACCGTCGTCTCAAGCTTGCGCCGCACGGGAGCCGCGCAACGTCTGGCTCGGCTCGTGGGCGGCTCGCTGATCGCGGGGCTCGGCTTGCGCCTCGCGCTCGATCGTTCGTGAGGGCTCCATGAAGATCGCACTTCTCTCCGCCCTCAATGCCGAACGCGGCAAGCGCTCGGCGGCGGTGCTCGTCACCGATCTCGATAGCGGCGAGCAACGGCTCGTGAAGGCCGGCCAGCTCAAGAAGGATCCGCTCGCGAGCGCCTTGCAGGAGCAGCTCAGGACTCGGCAAGAGCGGCACCGTCGAGGATCGCGGGCCGGCACTATTTCCTCACCGTGCAGTCTCCGCCCGTGCGCATCCTGGTGACCGGCGCGGTCCATATCAGCCAGGCGCTCGCGCCGATGGCGAAGCTCCTCGATTTCGAGGTGGCGATCGTCGATCCGCGCACGGCCTTCGCGAGCCCCGAGCGCTTTCCCGAGAGTCGCTCTCCATGCGGTCTGGCCCGACGCTTATCTCGCATCAGCATCCGCTCGACCGCTACACCGCCCTCGTGGCGCTGACCCATGATCCGAAGATCGACGATGTCGCGCTCATCGCGGCGCTCAAGGCGGATTGCTTCTATATCGGCGCGCTCGGCTCGAGGCGCACCCATGCGAAGCGCGTCGAGCGCCTCGAGGCAGCCGGCTTCAGCGAAGCGGAGATCGCGCGCATCGCGGCGCCCATCGGGCTCGACATCGGCGCGGCGACACCCGCCGAGATCGCGCTCGCGACCTTGGGCCAGCTCACCGCCGCGCTGCGCAAGACGGATGCCGTTCGCGCCCAGAGCCAAGGTTGCCGCCGCGCGATGAAGTTCGGCTATGTTCCGCTTGACGAGGCGGTCGGTTCGATCTCCGCCCATGCGGTGCGGGCGGGCGAGGTCGTCCTGCGCAAGGGCTCGCGTGTGACGCGCCGAGATCGCCGAGAAGCTGAAGGCGGCCGGCGTGACGGGGCTCGTCGCGGCAAGGCTCGACCCCGAGGACGTGCACGAGGATGAAGCCGCCGCGACGCTGGCGCGCAAGCTCGCGGGCGAAGCGCATCCGCATCGAGCCGCCTTTCACCGGCCGCGCCAATCTGTTCGCGGAAAGGAGGCGGCGTGCTTCGGCTCGACCGGGCCCGTATCGATGCCGTGAACGCCGTCGACGAGGCGATCACCTTCGCGACCTTGCCGGCGTTTCGCCCGGTGAGCGCGGGCGAGATGGTGGCGACGGTGAAGATCATCCCTTACGCCGTGCCGCGAAACGCGCTCGAGAAGGCGATGGCGCAGATGAGCACGCCGCTCATCTGCATCGCGCCTTATGCGCGCCGCCGCATCGCCGCGATCTCCACGCTTTTGCCGGGGCTCAAGCCCTCCGTCGTCGCGAAGACGATGGAGATTCTGTCCCAGCGCCTCGAGCCCGCCGAAGCGATCGTCGTCTTCGAGGAGCGCGTGGCGCATGAGACGGAGCCGCTCGCCGAGGCGCTTCGCCGCGCGCTCGCCGCTTCGCCCGACATCGTGATCGTCTTCGGCGCCTCGGCCATTTCCGATCGGCGCGACGTCATTCCCGCCGCGGTCGAGGCCGCCGGAGGCCGCATCGAGCATCTCGGCATGCCGGTCGATCCCGGCAATCTTCTTCTCATCGCCGAGCTCGGCAATTCGCCGGTGCTCGGCGCGCCCGGCTGCGCGCGCAGCCCGAAGGAGAACGGCTTCGATTGGGTGCTCCAGCGCCTGCTCGCGGGCTTGCCCGTGGGCCGGGCCGAGGTGGTGGCGATGGGCGTCGGCGGCCTCCTCATGGAGATCAAGATCGAGGCCGCAACCGCGCGCCGAGCCGCCGAAGACATGAGCGTCGCCGCGGTCATCCTGGCCGCCGGCCGCTCGACCCGGATGGGCGCGAACAAGCTCATCGCCGATCTCGGCGGCAAGCCGCTGATCCGCAGAACGTGCCGAGGCGGTTCTCGCCTCGCGCGCACGCCCGGTCCTTCTCGTCACGGGGCACGAACCGGAGAAGCTCGCGGAACGCCTCGCCGGGCTCGACCTCATCGGGTTCGAAATCCGCGCCATGCGGAAGGCCTCTCCACCTCCGCTCATCGCCGGGATCGCGGCCTTGCCGGAGGAGGCGCGTGCCGCGCTCATCTGCCTTGGCGACATGGCGCTCATCAAGGCGGCAACGCTCGATGCCGGATCATCGAGAGCTTCGAGAAGGAGCCCGACGCAGGCGCGATCGTTCCGGCATGCGGCGGCGTATGGGGAAATCCCGTGCTTCTCTCGCGCAAGCTCTTCGGATTCGGTCGCGACGCTTCGGCGGCGATGCGGGAGCGCGCAAGCTCCTGCAAGGGCGCGACGATGTGCGGGTGCTCGAACGTCGAGGACCCCGCCATTCTCATCGATGCCGATACGCCCGAGGCCTCGCCGAGATGCGTCGCCGGATCGACAACACCGGGAGGGTCGCCGCTGAGGCAACGAGCCTGCATTTCGGACAGCAAGCAGCGACGCTCCCGATGTCGCGCGCGATCGACCGCTCCGACGCCTGTCTTCCGACGTCAAGCGGGACGGCCCTCTGCCGCGACCGACATCGCGCGGCGCGGCGCCGAGCGTTCGGCGCATCATCGCGGTGAAGGCGCTCGGGCTGGCATAGCCGCAACGTCTGGCCACCTCGGCAACGCTCGACGCCTTCGGCGAGCTGCGCGCTCGCTTCGGCGAGGCGCAGCCGATTGCGCCAGAGCGGTGAAGCTCAGGCCGGTTTCTGATGCGAATTCGCGCGCCAGCGTGCGTGAGCTCGCGCCGGCTTCGCGCGCCAGTGCGTCAAGCCCGAGCCTCGAGGCCGGATCGGCGAGGAAAGCTTCGCAGGCGCGCTTGAGCCTCTTCCCGTGCGGCATCGGCACGCCGAGCGGCGTGCGCGCGAGACGTGACAACTCGTCTTGCATGAGCCTGAAGATCAGGCCGCCGCGCCCGTCCTCGTCGTATTCGACCGGTTCCTCGAGCGCGGCGAGGATGAGCTGGCGCAAGAGCGGCGTCGTGATCATCACGCAACACGCTGCGGGCATGGCGGCGATCGCCTCCGGCGAAAGATAGATGGTGCGCATCTCGACCACGCCGCGTGTGTGGACGACGTGCAGCGTGCGGGGCGGGATCCAGAGCCCGCGATCCGGCGGAATGACCCAGACCGCATTCGCCGCCTCGGCCCGCATCACCCCTCGGATCGCGTGCAGGAATTGGGCGCGCGGATGCATATGGGGTTCGCCCATGAAGCCGGCCGGATAACTGCGCGCCATCACGGCGAGAGGCCGCGGAACGCTCTGGTAATCCTCGAAGTTGGAGCTGCGGACGCATGGCCGATGTCCGAATCGCGACGATATTTGGCAAGACGGGTTGCAAGCGGCCAATGTATAAGCAAGGCCTCGAGCTTTTGACCAGCGAGAACCCTCTCATGTCCGCCGCGCCCGAGAGCCGTGCGAAGGAAGCGACGCATCATCTGGTTCGCCAATCTCGGCCACGCGCTCGACCACTACATCATGCTCATCTACCCGACGACGATCCTCGCGCTGGAGAAGGCCTTTCCGGAGGTGAGCTACGGCTCGCTGCTTCAGCTCTCGCTCGGCGCCTTCGTGCTGATCGGTCTCGGCTCGCTTCCTTCCGGCTGGCTCGGCGACAAATGGAGCCGGCGCGGCATGATGATCATCTTCTTCTTCGGCGCGGGCGTTGCGTGCCTTGCGACCGCCGCCACGAACTCCTTTTTCGCCCTCGCGGCGGGGCTCGGCGCCATCGGCCTCGTCGCCTCGATCTATCACCCGGTCGGCGCGCCGATGATGGTCGCGAGCGCCTCGCCCGAGCGGCTCGGCCGGGTCATCGGCCTCAACGGCGTCTTCGGCAATCTCGCGATCGCGTCCGCGCCCTTCATCACGGGCGCCGTGACCGATCTTTTCGGCTGGCGCCTCGCTTTCATTCTGCCGGGCATCGCGGCTTTGGCGATCGGAGCGGCTTTCGTGCTGACGGTGCCGGATGCGGCCGAGCGCGCCACGCGCAAGAGCGCACATGCGAGGGAGTATTCGCGCTTCACCGTGTTCCGCGTCTTCGGCATCCTGTTCTTCTGCACCTTCGCGGCGGGGCTCATCTTCAATGTCGCGAGCGTCACCTTCCCCAAATTCTTCGAGGAGCGCTTGCCGGACCTCGTGCATTCGGCGACCGCGGCGGGCGCCGTGACCACGGCGGTCACCATCGTCGGCGCGCTCGCCCAGCTCACGGTGGGGCGTGCCATGGACCGTTTCTCGCTCGGCACGGTGTTCCTCGTCACCTCCGGCTTGCAGATGATCGGGCTCTTTTTCCTCGTCGACGCCTTCGGCTTCGCCGCGCCGAGCGCCGCCATGGTGGCGATGCTCGGCCAGTTCGGGCAGGTCACGGTGAACGAGGCGATGACGGCGAAATACGCGCCCGACCGCCTGCGCGGGCGCATCTATGCGGTGCGTTACTTCCTCAACTTCGCGGTCGCGGCTTTCGCGGTGACGATGGCGGCGAGGATGCATGATGCGACCGGCGGCTTCACCGGCACTTATCGCATCCTCGCGATTTGCGGCGCGCTCATCTTCGTCGGCGCGCTCCTGTTCCCGCGCCGCGACGTTGAGCCCATCACTTCCGCGCGCACGAACGTACAGGCGGCGGAATGACGTTGCGCCTTTCGTGGAACTCGGGCGGCCTCGCTCGCTCGGGCCGGGTGAACACATGATTCGCGGCAGCGCCCATCTCACGAAGGAGCGTCCGCCACGCATGAGCCGCTATCGCGTGAGGGAAAGGCTTCGGTGGTCGGCAGGTGAATGAGACGGCCGCTCGCCCATCCGTTTGCGTTGCGGGAGACGAGCCTTGCCGCAAGGCCTCGGCATCATCAAGGACCGAGAAGGTCGATCAGTGCGGGGATCAAGGGCGCGTCGGCGGGCGGCATCGGATATTCCCGCAGCTTTCCCGGACGCACCCAGGCGAGCCGCTGGCCTTCGCGCGACGATGCGAGCCCGGTCCATTTGCGGCAAATGAAGAGCGGCATCAAGAGATGGAAGCCTTCGTAGGCATGGCTCGCGAAAGTCAGCGGGGCGAGGCACGGTATCTCGACGGCGATGCCCAATTCCTCCCCGAGTTCCCGCACGAGGGACGCCTCGGGTGCTTCGCCCTTCTGCAGCTTGCCGCCGGGAAATTCCCACAATCCCGCAAGCGGTTTGCCGGCCGGACGCTCGGCGATCAGCACGCGTCCATCCGCATCCACGAGCGCACAGGCAACGACGAGGAGGATCGCGGACGCCTTTGCGGCCTCCCCCTCATCGCGCGCCGGCAAAGCGGAAGAGCTCGTCACTCCGCCGCCTGAGCTTCGGCGGAAAGCGACCGGCGCAAGCTTTCAGCCTCTTCGGCTTCGGCCCGCTCGAGAGCTTCTCGCGCCGCATCCATTTCGCGCTGGCGATTCCACAAGGATGCGTAAAGGCCGTTGCGCGCGAGGAGTTCGGCATGCGCGCCGCGCTCCGCCACCACCCCCTTGTCGAGGACGATGATCTCGTCCGCCTTCACCACGGTCGAAAGCCTGTGCGCGATCACGATCGTGGTTCGCCCTTGCGCCACCCTGTCGAGCGCAGCCTGGATCTCCTGCTCGGTGAATGAATCGAGAGCGGAGGTGGCCTCATCGAGGACCAGGATCGGGGGGCCCTTGAGAATGGTGCGGGCGATGGCGACGCGCTGTTTCTCGCCGCCCGACAGCTTCAAGCCCCGCTCGCCGACAGGCGTCTTGAAGCCTTCCGGCAAGGTCTTGATGAATTGCCCGATCTGGGCGAGATCCGCCGCCTCCTCGACCTCCTGCTCCGACGCATCCCAGCGGCCGTAGCGGATGTTGTAGCCGATCGTGTCGTTGAAGAGCACCGTATCCTGCGGCACCATGCCGAGCGCGCGACGCAGCGATTCCTGCGTCACGAACCCGATGTCCTGCCCGTCGATCAGGACGCGGCCGCGTTGAGGCTCGTAGAAGCGAAACAGAAGACGCGAGATCGTCGATTTGCCGGCACCGGAAGGCCCGACGATGGCGACCGTCTTGCCGGCCGGCACATCGAAGGAGATGCCTTTCAGGATCGGACGGTTCGGCTCATAGGCGAAGCGAACATCCTCGAAGCGCACCGCGCCTTCTCTGATCTCGAGCGGTTTTGCGCCAGGCCGGTCGGCGATCTCCGGATTCTTGCCGAGGATCGAGAACATCTCTTCGATGTCGATCGTCGCCTGCTTGATCTCGCGATAGACCATCCCCATGAAGTTCAGCGGAATATAGAGCTGCACCATCATGGCGTTGACCATGACGAAATCGCCCACGGTCTCCGTGCCCGCGATCACCCCGGTCGCGCAGAGCGCCATCGCCATGGTGAGCCCGATGGTGAAGATGACCGCCTGCCCGGTGTTGAGCACGGCGAGCGACGTGTAGGATTTGACGCTCGATTTCTCATAGCGCTCCATGGAAAGGTCGTAGCGCTCGGCCTCTCGCTTCTCGGCCCCGAAATATTTGACGGTTTCGTAATTCAGCAGGCTGTCGACGGCCTTGGTGGTCGCTTCCGTGTCGGAATTGTTCATGACGCGTCGAATGCCGATCCGCCAATTCGTCGCGACCACCGTGTAGCTGAGATAGACCGCGATCATCACCGTCACCAGAACGACGTAGCGCCAGTCGAAATGCAGCCAGAGCACCGAGATGACGAGGGCGAATTCGATGACCGTCGGAATGACCGTCATCATGGTGAGGCGCGACAGTTCCTCGATGCCGTTTCGCCCTCTTTCGAGCACGCGCGTGAGGCCTCCGGTCTTGCGCTCGAGGTGAAAGCGCAGCGACAAGCGGTGCATATGCTCGAAGGTCCGCCTGGCGAGGCGGCGCACGGCATGCAGGGCGACGCGCGCGAAGAGCCCTTCGCGCATCTGCGTCAGCACCACCATGAGAATGCGCACGAGCCCGTAGAGAAGGGTGAGCGCGAGAGGCCCGGCGAACGCGATGCCGAGGACGACGTGGGACACGCTCGCGCCTTTCGCCGCTCCCGCGAGCGCATCGGCCGTCCATTTGAAGGTGAACGGCACCGCGATGGTGACGAGCTTGGAGACGACCGTCAGGGCGAGCGAAGCGACGACACGCAGCTTGAGGTCGAGCCGGTCCGATGGCCAGAGATACGGCCACAGCCGCACCATGGTGACGAGCAGGCTCGTCTCGCGCTTGCGCTCGCCGGCGTCTTCCGGCGGCGGCTCTGTCGGAAAGGGTGCCCCCTGAGCGTCCTGCTGCAGTGCGAGGCGAGGTACGGATGACATTCGAGGCTTTCGATCAAAAGACGCGTATTTGCGGCACTCCGCACGCAGGATCCCCCCTGATCCACCGCGCAAACCACAATGAACCAAAGGCTTAGTGGGTAACGCCGCATCCCCTAGGACGGAATTGGCGCCATCGGCAGCCCTCTTCATATAAGCGTTCGGGGGCCCTGTCGCGCAATCCGGTGCCGGCGCAAAATTTTCGTCTCCGTCCGCAGCTTCGCCGTTGACGTGCCACGGCTTTCATGTGTGGTCTTGGCGATGCGCTCGATTCGCTCGATTTGCGTCTATTGCGGCTCCGGGGAGGGTTCCGACCCGGTTTTCACGGCTGCGGCGCGCACGCTCGGCCGCATGTTGGCGAAAGCGGGCATTCGCCTCGTCTACGGTGGAGGGCGCATCGGGCTCATGGGAGAGGTGGCGCGGTCCGTGCTCGATTCCGGCGGCACGGTCACCGGCATCATTCCGGAGTTCCTGAAGGCGCGGGAGGTCATGCTCGCGGATGCACAGGAGCTCCACGTCGTCGCCGACATGCACGCGCGCAAAAAGCTCATGTTCGACAAGGCCGACGCGTTCATTGCGCTTCCCGGCGGAATCGGCACGCTCGAGGAATTGGTCGAGCAGCTGACCTGGGCCCAGCTCGGCCGGCACGACAAGCCGATCCTCATCGCCAATATCAATGGCTTCTGGCGTCCCCTCCTGTCGCTCTTCGCGCATATGCACGAAAACGGCTTCGTGCGGGCCGGCCTCGAGGTCAAATATCTCGTCGCCGAACGCATCGAGGACGTGCTCGACATGTTGTTCGCAGCCGCCAACGGTCGGGAGCCTCAGGACGAGGAAAGCCGGGACATCCTTCGCCGAATGTGAGACCGGCCGGCGCCTTTCGCCGAAAGGCGCGCGCCTATTCAGCCACCGCCCACCCTAGCGCTCGCGACGACCTCTTCGAGCGAGGTCACCTCCTCCATATGGCCGCCGAGCGCCTCATAGGCGTCGCGCCCCATGGTGAATTCGATCGGTGCCACCAAGGCGGGCGTCGGCACCGAACCGAAGGCGTTGCGCGGCAGGCGGGTCACGTCGACCATGACCGTGATGCCCCCGCCGGGCCACACATAGACCGGCGCCCCGCCCATGGTCACGCGCACGCCGAGATCATGGATCGAACGGGTGAGAAGGACCGGATTTTCCGTGACGCCGGCACGCAATGAGCCGCCGGCGCCCGCCATGAAGAGCACGGTCGCGAGCGCGGGCTCGCAATTCTCACCGATGCGCGCCACCACCTTGGCGACGGCCGGCGGCATCGGGGCCGGCACCGGGCGCAGAGCCTCGTCGAGCACGCAGTAGAGCGCATCCTCGCCCGTCGTCGAGGTGAAGAGGAGGCGAAGCCCCGGCCAGGCGAGCTTCGGGTCGACCGACTGGATCAGCGAGAGAGGGTCGGTGATCGTCGTGCCGCCCCAACCGGTGCCGGGCTCGGCCACCTGGAAGATGCGCCCCGGCGTCGACTTGCGACCGCGCACGCGCACCCCGCTCGGGCGCATGCCCAGGAACTTGCCCGCCTGATGCTCGGAAAGCACGCCGGTGATGTGGTCGTCCACCACGACGACCTCGTCTACATGCCCATGCCACTGCCGGGCGAATATGCCGATGGTGGCCGAGCCGCAGCCGACCCGCATGCGCTCCTCGGGAACGCCGTTGACGATCGGCGCCGCGCCCGCGCGCAGCACGAGGCTTGCGCCACCGTCCACGGTCATCTCGACGGTTTCGCAATTGCACAGCTGCAGGAGAGCGTCGCAGGTGACATTGCCCTCCGCCTTGCTGCCGCCCGTGAGATGGCGCACCCCGCCGAGCGAAAGCATCTGCGAGCCGTATTCGGCCGTGGTGACATGGCCGACCTGCTCTCCGCGCACGCGAACCGGGGCCGCCTCCGGGCCGAGATGGCGATCCGTGTCGATCTTTGCCTTGACGCCGCAATAGCTGAAGATGCCTTCGGTCACGACCGTGACCGTGTCGACACCGTCATATTCGCCCGAGACGATGAAGGGCGCGGGTTTGTAGTCCGGATAGGTCGTGCCGGCGCCGATGCCCGTGATGAAGGCTTCCTCGCGCGGCAACAGCGCGCCATCCCAATCGGCGGCGGCATCGAGGAAAGGCCTCACGCTGCCGCCCTCCGCGGCGACGCGGCGCGTCAGCACGATCGGGTCGGTGCGCACGAGCCGGCCCTCATCGTTCGCATAGCGCGAACAGGCGCCCGCCCTCCCCGGCCTGATGCGACAGAGAACCGGGCAGGCGTGGCAGCGCACGATGCCCTCGTCGCCCTCCTCGCGAGCGCCGAACTTCTCGGTCTGGTCGCGGGGGTGCGGAACTCGGTTCACGGCTCAGCTCTCCCGAGCGAGACCGGCGGCTTGGAGCGCCGCCCGGATGCGATGCGGGAGGGCGGGGATCTGGCGGATCGAGACGCCGGTCGCGTGCCGGATGGCGCCGAGGATTGCCGGAGCCGCGGGGACAAGCGCCGGCTCGCCGACACCTTTCGCCCCGAAAGGACCGAGCGGCTCGGGAGCTTCGATCAGGATGACCTCGATCCTCGGCACGTCGCCGAAGGTGGGAATGAGATAATCGTGCAGATTTTCCGTCCGGCCCGGAACATATTCTTCCATCAAGGCGAGCCCGATGCCTTGGGCGATGCCGCCATGGATCTGCCCCTCCACCAGGGTCGGGTTGATGGTACGCCCGATGTCGTGGGCCGCGACGAAGCGGTCGAGCCGGACCGTGCCGAGCCCCATGTCGACGTCGAGCGCCACGATCTGGGCGGCAAAGCCGTAGGTCGCATAGGGCACCCCCTGGCCCTTGACGTCGAGAGGTTCCGTCGGCGGGTCGAAATCCCCCAATCCCTCGAGCACGATGCCGTCGGCGCCGCAGGGCCAGGCGCTAAGATCGATCACCGTGCTCGCGCCCGCGAGCGTCACCGTGAGACGCGAGCCTTCGAGGGCGAGGCGCGCGTCAGGCCCGGCGTTGGTGTGCCGCAGGATTTCGGCCCGCAGGGCGAGCGCCGGCGTTCTCGGCCGCCTTGCCGGAAACGAAGGTCTGGCGGGAGGCCGAGGATTTGCCCGCGTCGAAAGTCTTGTCGGTATCTCCCGTGACGAGGGTGAAGACTTCAACCGGCAAACCCAGGGCGTCGGCGGCGATCTGCGTCAGCACCGTGGTCGAGCCCTGGCCGATATCGACCGCGCCATTGAAGAACAGGAGCTTTCCTTCCCGCGTGAGCGCAAGGCGCATGCGGGAGGGGTTGGAGAGCGCCGTATTGCCGATCCCGTACCACATGCAGGCGATGCCGACCCCGCGGCGCGTGACGCTCGCCTCGGCGTTGAGGGCCTTCGCCTCGGCGAGCAGCCGCGTCCACTGCGGACGCAGCGCCTCGAGGCAACGGTCGAGCCCGACGCTCGCCTGCAAAACCTGCCCGGTCGCCGTCTCGTCGGCGACGCGCAAGGCGTTGAGCAGGCGAAATTCGAGGCGATCGAGACCGCATTTCTCGGCGAGCTCGTCATAGAGGGCTTCATGCGCGATCGCGGCCTGGGGCACGCCGAAGCCGCGGAAGGCCCCGGCGATCGGGCCGTTGGTGTAGATGGCGCGCGCACGGTTCAGCACATTCGGCACCCGGTAAGGGCCCGCCCCATGCACCGGCACGCGCCCGGCGACGGTCGGCCCCCAGGACGCATAGGCGCCGGTGTCGAAATCGGCTTCCATCGCGTAGGCGGTGATGCGTCCTTCGGCATCGCAGGCCGCGTGCGCCGAGATGGACGCCGGATGGCGCTTGGTCGTCGCGGCCATGGATTCGGGTCGTGTGTAGACGGAGCGCACCGGCACGCCCATCAGCCAGGCCGCGATGGCGAGCATGGGTTGGAGCGAGACGTCGAGCTTGCCTCCGAACCCTCCTCCGCAAGCGGAGGGGATGATGCGGACATCGCCCGGCTCGAGCCCGAGCACGCGGGCGACCTCGTCGCGGCTCATATAGGGAGCCTGCGTCGAGGCGAAGACCTCGACGCGATCCCCGACCCGGCGCCCGAAGCCGGCCTCCGGCTCGATATAGGCATGCTCCACGAAAGCGGTGGAGAACAAGCCGTCCGCCCTGTGAGTCGATTGGCGCAAAGCGCCATCGGCATTTCCCTTTTCGACCCAGCCACGCACGAGCACGTTGTCGGGATGAGAGGCGTGCGAAGCGTGGGCATTCGCGGACAGGGCGGCATCGAGACCCGCGAGCGGCTCGAGCGGCTCCCAACGGATCGGGAAGCGGCCGACGTCGAAGCCGTCGATGCTCGCCCGCTCCCCGACGATGGCCGCGACCGCCTCTCCGCGATAACGTGTCTCGACCTCGGCGAACACCGGCTGGTCCTTCATTTCGGGAAAGATGCCGAAGGAATTCTCGCCCGGCACATCCGCGGCGGTGAGCACGCGGAAAATTCCGGGCTCGTTCGAAACGAAGGCTCCGAGGTCGCCGATCGTGAATCGGGCCCGCGCGTGAGGCGAGCGGATGGCGCGAAGCCAGAGCGCGTCTTGAGGCGCCTTGTCGGCGCCGTAGACCTCGCTGCCGTCGAGCTTGGGAATTCCGTCGAGGCGCGCGAGTCTCGCGCCCACTGCCGCGCCGTTGCGCGCCGAAGTGGCTTGCGACCGCGGTTCCGCGCGTGCCCGGGTGGCCTCTACATCTTCCGACGAGAAAGCTCCCTCCTCCGCCGCCGGCTCGTCGTCGCCCTCCAGGAAATTGGCTGCATCGAGCACGGCCTCGCAAATCTTGAGATATCCCGTGCAACGGCACAACACGCCCCCGAGCGCGGTTTCGACCATGGCGAGGTCGGCCCTCTCAACCCGGCGCAAGAGGTCGAGGGAGGCCATCAGCATGCCGGGGGTGCAGATGCCGCATTGCGCGGCGCCGTGATGATGAAAGGAGCGCTGCAGCGCACGCCCGATCGGATCGCCGGCGAGGCCTTCGACCGTCTGAACACGCCTGCCCTCGAGCTGCGCCGCCGGCACGAGACAGGCGCAGGCCTGCTCCTCGTCGATGAGCACGGTGCAGGCGCCGCAATCGCCGGCGTCGCAGCCGACCTTGGTGCCGGTGAGGCCGAGCTCCTCGCGCAGCAAGCGCGACAGCCGCATGTCGGGACGCGCGCCGACCTCGACCTTTCTGTCGTTGACGGTGAGCACGACCGCGCCTGTGAATTCCTCAGGCGTCATGCCGCGACCTCATCCAATCCCGCGTCCATCCACCGTGCGAGCGCCCGCCTGACCAGAATCAGCGCGGCGTCCCGGCGATAGGCAGCGCTGGCGCGCACGTCGTCGATCGGTGTCAGGGTCGAAAGCACCGTTGGCGTGACGCGATCGAGGAGCGTCATGTCGAGCCTCTCGCCGCGCAGCTCCGCCTCGAGCGCCGCGAGGCGCATCGGCACGGCGGAGGACGCCCCGATCGTGATGCGAATATCCGCCATGGTGCCGTCCGCGGCCTGATCGATGAGGAGGGCGACCGAAACGATCGAGATCACGAGATGCGAGCGCGCACCAAGCTTCAGAAACACCGAGCGCGCGGTCGCGGCATGTGGCGGGATGCGGATCGCGACGACGAGCTCGTCGCTCGCGAGGCTGGTCTGGCGGTTGCCGCGAATGAAGCTCGCAAGCGGCACCCGGCGCTCGCCGCCGAGCGAGGCGATCTCCACCTCGGCATCGAGCGCGAGCAGCGGCGGCACGCCATCCGCCGCCGGAGACGCGTTGACGATGTTGCCGCCGAGCGTGCCGCGATTTTGAATCTGCAGCCCGCCGATTTGAAGTGCCGCCTGCTTGAGCGCATCGAAGGCGGGCGGCAGCGGCGCGGCAACGATCTCGGTCCAGCTCGTCGTCGCGCCGATCGAGAGCGCTCGTCCATCCGGCCGAATGCCCTTGAGCTCCGGGATATGGGTGATGTCCAGGAAATCGCGAGGGAAGGCCTCGAGCCACGCCTGTCGGGCGGCGCGCGCGGGATAGATATCCGTGCCGCCGGCCAGCACCGTAAGCGGATGGCCCGAACGGCCCTTCGCGGCGCGCGCTCCTTGCGCCAGCGCCGCGAGCGCCGACTTCAACGAGGCAGGGCGCAGATAGATCGGCATCGCCCGATGCTCCCGGCCTTGCCCGACGCTCTCGTCCTTCGACCCGAGAACGAGCTCGCCGAGCGAAGGCGCCCAACGGCCCTCATGCTCGCATTGCCGCGCGAAGCTCGCGCAAGGCGCATGGCGACATCATGCGACCTTGAGTTTCTTCTGCAAGCTCGAGGAAGAGGTCGTGTATTGAAAAAGGAGCTTCTTGTCCGGATAGACGTAGCGATGCACCTTCTGGGCCGCGAGCGCCGCCTCGTGGAAGCCTGACAAGATCAGCTTCAGCTTGCCCGGATAATGATTGATGTCACCGATCGCGAAGATGCCGGGCGTCGACGTCTCGAATTTCTCGGTGTCCACCGGCACCAGGTTTTCGTTGAGGTTGAGACCCCAGGCCGCGACCGGGCCGAGCTTCATGGTGAGCCCGAAGAAGGGCAGCATGGCGTCGCATTCGACTTCGAAGGTCGAGTTGTCGTCGCGACGGATGACGGCGGCCTCGAGCTTCGGTGCCGTGCCTTTCAGCGCAACCACCTGGCCGAGATGAAGGTCCATCCGGCCCGCTGCCACATGGGCGCGCATCTGCTCCACGGAATGGGGCGCGGCCCGGAAGGCGTCGCGCCGGTGCAGGAGGGTGATACGCTGGGCGACGTCGTGAAGGTTCAGCGTCCAATCGAGCGCCGAGTCCCCTCCCCCCACGATCAGCACCTTGCGGCCGCGGAAATTCTCCATCCGCCGCACCGCGTAGAATACGCTCGTCCCTTCGAAATTCTCGACGCCCGGAATGGGCGGGCGTTTCGGCTGGAACGAACCCCCGCCCGCCGCCACCACGATGCTCTTGCACAGGAAGCTGGTGCCGGCGTCCGTCACGAGCCTGAAGCGTGGGGCCTCGGGCGTGCCGAGCGTCTCCACGCTCTCCACCATCTCGGAAAGATGAAACTGCGCCTCGAAAGGCGCGATCTGCTTCATCAGATTGTCGGTGAGGCCCTGGCCGGTGACGATCGGCATCCCCGGAATGTCGTAGATCGGCTTCTCCGGGTAGAGCTCGGCGCATTGGCCCCCGACCTTGTCGAGAATGTCGACCACATGCGACTTGATGTCGAGGAGGCCGAGCTCGAACACCGCGAACAAGCCGCAAGGTCCGGCGCCGATGACGACCACATCGGTCTCATGCGCCGCGCCGGCGCCGCGCTCGTCCGCGGAAGGCTTCACCATCAGCATCAGTCGATCTCCATTCCCGCGCACGGGTCATGGGAATAACCGTTCGTACACAAACAAACTAGCAAATTCCCGGGCCGCTTGCAACGAGTACGTAGATAAGCCGTGCACGCGTCGGAGGGAAGCCGGGGTGGTCCTTGCCCGTCCGCATCGGGTTGTTTAATGAAATGAACAGATCGGATTCGTGTCTCCCCTTGACCCATACCCGTCGGTCGCGCACGCCGACGTCGACCAGCTTGAAGCGAGATCGCGCGCACTGAGAGACGCATGGTACAGCTTGATCGTATCACTCAGCAGCCCGAGGTCATGGGCGGGAAAGCATGCATCCGTGGTATGCGAGTCACGGTAGGCATGATCGTCGGCCAAATCGGCGCGGGTCACAGCGTCGATGAAATCCTCGCCGACTACCCTTATTTGCAGCGTGAAGACATCATGCAGGCGCTACGCTATGCCGCGTGGCGAGCCGAGGAACGCGAAGTCGTCCTAGCCGGTGCATGAAGCTGCTGGTCGACATGAATCTGTCGCCACGCTGGCTAAAGCTGCTCTCGGAAGCCGGCATCGAGGCGGCGCACTGGTCAGCGCTTGGTCGCGCCAACGCCCCAGACGCCGAAATCATGGCCTTCGCCAAAGCCAATGGCTATGTGGTACTCACATTTGACTTGGATTTCGGAGCGATCTTGGCAACAACGCATGGGGAAAAACCTAGCGTTGTACAGATCCGCTCCGAAGATGTGAATCCAGATGCGATCGGAACACTGGTCATCAAGGCATTGCAGCAAATGAGGGCCGAGCTTGATAAAGGTGCATTGCTCACCGTCGAACCAAGTCGCACGCGCTTGCGTATATTGCCGCTGCAATCGATTGGATGAAAAGATGCTAGCGCTTTGAACGAGTCCGGATGGCGATGGCTCTTTTAGAGCAGAGCTGGGACGTCGCGACATAAGCCGACCACCCTCCCCTACACGATCCTCCCCAACAGGAACACGAGACGCCGTTGCTCGCTCGGCGAGAGCGGCGCGAGCGTCGCCGCGGTCGCGGCCCGCGCCTTGTCGAGGAGGCGCGCCACAAGCGCCTGGCCCTCCGGGCTGAGCCGCAGTTTGAGGCGGCGCTGGTCGCTCGGATCGGCGGCGCGCTCGACAAGGCCGCGCTCCATGAGACGAGACACGACCCCTTTGGTGGTCGCGGGATCCATGCCCGTGAGCCTGCCGAGGTGGTTCTGCGAAACCTCCTTCGCCTCGGCAAGCTTGGCGAGGGCGGCGAATTGGGTCGGCGTGGGACCGTCCTCGCCCATCTCGGCGATGAAGATCGCGACGTGGCGTTGGTGCGCGCGCCGCAGCAGATGGCCGACCTGCGCCTCGAGCCGATAAGGTTCAAGACGCGACGCCATCGCCTACATCCGGCTCGGCAGATAGGTCGCGATGATCGGCAGCGCGATCAGGATCACGAGCCGGATCAGATCGGCCACGATGAACGGAATGACACCCTTGAAGATCGTGGTGAAATTCACATCCTTGACCACGCTCTTGATGACGAAGACGTTCATGCCCACGGGCGGATGGATGAGGCCGAGCTCGACCGTCATCACGATGATGACGCCGAACCAGATGGGGTCGAAGCCGAGGGACGTGACGACCGGGAAGATGATGGGCACCGTGAGGATGATCATCGCCATGGCGTCCATCAGGCAGCCGAGAACGAGATACATCAACATGATGAGCGCCAGCACGCCGTAAGGTCCGAGCCCGAGGCCGGTCATGAATTCGGTGATCTTCTGCGGCACCTGCGTCACGGTGAGAAAATAGCCGAAAAGCAGCGCGCCGATCAGCACCGTGAACACGGCAGCGGCCGTGCGCGTCGCCTGCAGGAGCGAGGACCGGATGGCGGCGCGCGACAGCCGGCCTCGCGCGACGCCGAGAAGAAAGGCGCCGCCTGCCCCGACCCCGCCCGCCTCGGTCGGCGTAAAAATTCCGCCGTAAAGCCCGCCGATGACGAAAATGAAGAGGAGGAGCGGCGCCCAGACATCGCGCAGCCCCGCGAGGCGCTCCCGCCACGTGCTCTTCGGCCCGGCGGGGAGGAAGCCTGGCCGCACCGCACCGATCACGCCGATCGTCATCATATGCATGGAGATGGCGAGAAGGCCCGGAAATATGCCGGCGACGAACAGCTTGCCGATATCCTGCTGGGTGATGATGCCGTAGACGGCGAGCACGGTCGAGGGCGGAAGCATGGCGCCGAGCGTGCCGCCCGCGGCGATGACGCCGGTCGCGAAGGATTGCGGATAGCCGTAGCGGCGCATCTCGGGGTAGGCGACGGAGGAAAAGGTCGCCGCCGTGGCGACCGAGGAGCCGGAGATCGCCGCGAATCCCGCGCAGGCCGCGATGGTCGCGACGCCGAGCCCGCCCTTGCGGTGGCCGACGAAGGTGTTCGCCGCGCGGAACAATTCGCTGCTGATGCCGGAAGCCGAGACGAAGGCTCCCATCAGGAGGAACATGGGAATGACGCCGAAGGTGTAATCGGTCACCGTGCGCATCGAGGTCTGGCCGATGAGCTTCAAGGCCGGCCCCGAACCCACGAGATAGCCGAAGCCCGTGACCCCGACGAGCCCCATCGCCATGCCGACCGGCACGCGCAGCAGCATCAGGACGAACAGCACGATGAAGCCGATGACGGCGACGCTGTCGGCGCTCACGGGGCAGTCGCCCGATCGCCGGCTCCGGCACTCGACGCCGCTTCGAAAGGTTCACGCAACGAAAGCATCATTCCACCGTCTTCAGGGGTGCGCGGCCGAAGCTGCCGGGCTGGAAGATCAGGCGCCAGGTGCGGATCGCGATCAGGAGCACGGCCGATACGTCGCCCGCCCAGGCGACCGCGAAGAACGGCCATGTCGGCAGGTGCAGGTCATAGGTGAGCACATTGTCGGCGCGCGTCTGCGCCACCTTGTCGAACAGCATCAGCGTCTGCATCGTCACCACGAACAGCAGCACGAGGGTCGCGAAGACATCAATCGCGCGCTGGTATTTCGGAGAGACCGAGGACCAGACGAGGTCCACCGTGATATGGGTGCCGCGATAACTTGTGGCCGCGATCCCCCAGAAGATCAGGATGCCGAGCAGCATCCGCCCGAAATCGTAACTGTCGGGGATCGAGGTCGAAAGGAATTTCCGCAACAGAACCGAGATGAAGGTGTCGGCCGCGACGAGGCCGACGAAGATCGCGGCAACAAGCTCGATGCCGTCGATGAACCGGTCCATGAAGCCGCGCGCAGCGGTGTCGTTGGACGCGTCCTCGACGGCCGCTTGCTCAGGGGTGGATCGCTGTCCGGCCACGCGCTCGTCCGATCGCTTCAGAGCCAGATGCGTTCAGAGCAAGTGAGCGACATGCTCTCGAAAGCACGAAGGCGGGACAGGCAGGCGCTCTAATAGCCGGCCTTGTATTTTTCGAGCGTCGCCGTGAGATCGGCAAAGGCCTTGTCGGGATCGATGCCGGCCTTCTTCGCCCCGTCGGCCCATTTCGCCTTCAAGGGCTCGGCGGCCTTGCGCCAGGCCGCCGTTTGCTCGCCGGTCAATTGATAGACCTCGTGACCGGCCTCCGCCCTCACCTTGTCGCGACCCACATGCTCGAAATCCGCCCAGGGGCTTGCGAAACGCTGCGCCCATTCGGTGGTGCAGTGGTCGTCGATCACCTTCTTCTGTCCGGGTGACATGTCGTCATAAGTCTTCTTGTTCATCACCCAGGTGAAGGTGGCGACGTAGAGCGGCGCGTCCATGTGGTATTTCACCGCCTTGTCGATGCCGAACAGCACGAGCGACCCCCACGGAAATGTGATCGCGTCGGCGACGCCGCGCTCGAGCGCATCGCGCGATTCGGGCGCCGAAGCCTGCACATTGGTGCCGCCGAGCGAGACGACGAACGCCCCGATCGTGGCGTCCGCCGGCCTGATCTTCATGCCGCTGATTTCCGAGGGCAGGGTGATCTTCTTGTTGGCGTGAATCCCGCTCGGATCGTGGACGAAGGCGAAACAGTAATGCACGTCCTTCATCTCTTGCGCCGCATAAGGCCGGTACCAGGCGTCGAGCGCCGCCGAGCCCGTATGGGCGTCGGAGATCAGGAACGGCAATTCTCCCGCCGCGATGATGGGGAAGCGGCCCGGCTGATACCCGGGATTGACATAGGAGAGGTCGGCAATGCCGTCGCGCGCCATGTCGTAATGGTCGAAGGCCTTGCCCAATTGTTCCGAGGGGAACACCACGTAGTTGATGGTGCCTCCCGATTCCTTCTTCACATCCTCGGCCCAATCCAGGATCGCCTTCTGCAAGGGATGGGAGGCCGGCACCCAATGGGAGAGCTTGAGCGTCACGGGCTTGTCCTGCGCCGAGACGGGCGCGACCGCGGCCACGAGGGACACCACGGCGGCTGCAAGGAACTTCATCGGCCTCATCCTCCCTTTGTCGCGCCGTCCTTGGTCGCATCTTGGCGCGCCGGCTTTTTTTCCGCTTCCTTGTCGTATCGGCAGCAAGCGCGGGGCGTCAAGCGAGGCGCTGCAGCTTGAAATGCCGCTATTTGTGAACGGCTTCGAGTTTGTATCCATCGAGGTCGATCACGAACGCCGCGTAATAAGTCGGCCCATATCGTAGCCTGAGCCCAGGGAGCCCGCTATCCTTGCCGCCAGCCTCGATCGCTATCGCATGAAAGGAGTTGACGGACTCGCGGTCTGGCGCGATGAAGGAAAGATGAAATCCCGGGCCTGGCGCAATCACCTGCTTGGGCTTCCCAAACAAGACCAGCCTATCTGGGCCGCCCTTTTCTCCGAACCCGACAGCGTGCTGCCCGTCCGTCCACACGCGTACATACCCGAGTGGCGTCAAGATTTTTTCGTAGAACATCGCTGCGCGCGCCAGATCGTCGACCCCAAAGGACAGATGGCTGAGCATTTCAGCGCACTTGGATCATGGTTTGTCGTCTCGCCATTCCAGCTCCGTGCGGTGCGTCTTTCTTCCCCCGCTCGCCTTCAAACTGCCCCTATACGCGAATGCCTCATCGGGCAAAGGGCATGCCGACGTAGTTCTCGGCGAGGCTTTGCGCCGCCGCGCGCGAGCTCACGACGTAGTCGAGCTGCGAGCGCTGCAGGCGCCGGCCGAAGCCGTCCTCATCGGGAAATTTGTGCAGCATCGAGGTCATGAACCAGGAGAAATGCTCGGCCCGCCACACGCGCTTGAGGCAGGTTTGCGAATAATCGTCGAGGAGATCCGTGCGCTTCTCCCGGTAGAAGGCGCCGAGCGCGAGCGACAGCACGCGCACATCGGCGACCGCGAGGTTCATGCCTTTGGCTCCCGTCGGCGGCACGATATGGGCGGCATCGCCCGCGAGAAACAGCCGGCCATGACGCATCGGCTCCGCGACGAAGCTGCGCATCCCGGTGACGCCCTTCTCGAGGATTTGTCCCTCGTGGACGGTGTCGCCATCCGCGGTGCGCAGGCGCGCGTGCAGCTCTTCCCAGATGCGCGCGTCCGGCCATTCGGAGAGGTTCTCGTCGGGCTTGCATTGCAGATAGAGGCGCGCGACCTCGTGCGAGCGCATGCTGGAGAGGGCGAAGCCGCGCGGGTGATTGACGTAGATCACCTCTTCGGAAGCCGGCTCCGCCTTGGCCAGGATGCCGAGCCAGGCAAAGGGGTAGACGCGATCGTAGATCGTGATCGCGCCTTGCGGGACTGATGGCCGGCAAATGCCGTGAAAGCCGTCGCAGCCGGCGATGAAGTCGCAGGCGATCTCGCCACGTTGGCCCCCGCGCGTGAAGGTGATGCGCGGCTTTTCTCCGTCGAAATCATGGATCGCCGCATTCTCGGCCTCGAACAGGATCGCTTCCTTGTCGGCGAGGCGCCGCGCGATGAGGTCCTTCACGACTTCCTGCTGCCCGTAGACGGTGATCACCTTGCCGCCCGTCAACTCCTTGAGGTCGAGCCGGTGCCGATGCTCGCCGATCTGGATCTGGATGCCTTCATGCACCAGGCCTTCGCGCGCAAGCCGCGCGTCGAGGCCGGCTTCCCGCAAGGTGTCGACGCTGCCTTGCTCGAGCACGCCGGCCCGCACGCGGTTCTCGACATAGGCGCGGCTTCGCGCCTCGATCACGATCGTCTCGATGCCTTGCAGATGCAGAAGATGCGCGAGAAGCAGTCCCGCCGGACCCGCGCCGACGATGCCGACCTGCGTGCGCTCGCGCATTCGCTTTCTCCTGCCGCTTCCCGGCCCTGGACGGGTCTTGAAATTTCGGCCTTGCATCGAGCGGGTGGAGAGATGGTAGGAAGGCGGCCGTCGAAGCGTCAAGGCGATTTCCCGGACCTCAAGGAGCAGATCATGAAGAGCTATCGCATCGCCGCGATCGGTGGTGACGGCATCGGTCCCGAAGTCATCGCCGCGGGCCTCGAGGCGCTCGAGGTCTGCGCGAGGCGCGATGGCGGCTTTCGTTTCGACGTCGAGGCATTCGACTGGGGTTCCGACCATTACCGACGCCATGGCGTGATGATGCCGGAGAACGGCGTCGACGAGCTTCGCGCCTTCGACGCCATCTATTTCGGCGCCGTCGGCGCGCCGGATGTGCCCGACCATGTCACGCTGTGGGGCCTGCGCCTCGCCATCTGCCAGGGCCTCGACCAATACGCCAATGTGCGCCCGACACGCATTCTCCCCGGGATCACCGGACCGCTTCGCGACGTATCGGCGGGTGAGCTCGACTGGGTGATCGTGCGCGAGAATTCCGAAGGCGAATATGCGGGCCAGGGAGGTCGCTCGCACAAGGGACTGCCCGAGGAAGTGGCGACGGAAGTCTCGATCTTCACGCGCGCGGGCGTGGCGCGCATCATGCGTTTCGCCTTCGCGCTCGCGAGCTCGCGTCCGCGCCGGCTCCTCACCGTGGTCACGAAGTCGAATGCGCAGCGCCACGGCATGGTGCTCTGGGACGAGGTCGCCGCCGAGATCGCGGCGGAATTCCCCGAGGTGGCCACCGACAAGATGCTTGTCGACGCGATGACGATGCGCATGGTGCTGAAACCCGAAACGCTCGACACCATCGTCGCCACCAATCTCCATGCCGACATCCTCTCGGACCTCGCGGCGGCGCTCGCCGGCTCCCTCGGCATCGCTCCGACGGCGAACCTCAACCCCGAGCGCAAGTTCCCGTCGATGTTCGAGCCGATCCACGGCTCGGCCTTCGATATCGTCGGGCAAGGGCATCGCCAATCCGATCGGCACCTTCTGGACCGGCGTGATGATGCTCGACCATCTCGGCGAGCCGCGCGCGGCCGAAAGGCTGATGCGCGCCATCGAGCGCGTCACCGCCGATCCCGCGCATGCACACACCCGATCTCGGCGGCAAGGCGACGACGCGGAGGTCACCGACGCCGTCATCGCGGCGCTCGAGGGCGACAATCTCTAGGGAAGCGCGGGCGTTCGCTCGGAGGCGCCCGTCCACGCCTTTGCCGGCCAGGCGTGATACGGGGGACGCAGCCAGGACGAGGGCCCGCGCAGGAGGTTTTACGAGCCACGTCGTTAAGTCCTGACTGGGCTTCGCCCGGTCCATCCATCCACGTCTTTTTGCCACGCGAAGGACAAGGTGGATACGCGGGCCAATCCTCGGAGCAAAGTCCGAGGACGCGCCTGACGACCGGGGAGATGCCCGAATGCGATCGAGCCCTCATCCGCCTCGCAAGAGCTCGGCAGTGGCTCGACGCAGCTAAAACCTTATCCGCAAGCCACCCGAAATCGGGTGCTCCTGGAAGCGTTGGCTGAGCTTGCCATCGTAATCCACGAACACCTTCGCCTCGGGGGAAAGCTCCATGCTCAAGCCGGCCCCGACGAGCGCGGCGTCGCGGCCGAAGTTGATGCCGGTTGCGGAGAATGAGCTTCCGGGCACGCCGACAAGCGAAGCACTGAGCGTTTGCGACGCGTCGAGGAACTCATGGTTCCAGCCGAGGAGAAGCTCGGGGATGAGCGCGCCGTAATTCGCAAGCGCGATGCGCGAGGTGAGGCGCACCCCGAGCGTCGTCTGGAAGGAGTTCGTATCCGTGCCGTTCACGCTCCTTCTCAGGGAGCATCACCAACACCGGCACGATCACGATTTCGGCGAAGGGAAGCGGCCTTGGCGCCTTTGCCGCCCGCCTGGGTCACGACCGTCGAGCCGCCGGTCTCTTGCGTCAAATCGATCGACGCGGTCGAGCCCGTGATCGTCCCCGTATTCGTGATGCCGCCCGGGATGGCGTTCAGCACCTTGATGCCCACGCCGGAGGCGCCGCCCGTGCCGGACGCGGTGATCGTGCCGGAATTCGTGATCGCGCCGGTGAAGACGCCGCTTGCACCAAAGTGTTGACCGAGGTGCCGACCCTGATGCCGATGCTGCGACTAACCGAGATGCCGGTCGCGAAGCCTCCCAAAGTGCTCGTCTCGGTGAGCGTGCCGGCGTTCGTGATCGCGCCGTTCAGCGTGCTTTGCGCGATGGTGATCCCACGGGCCGCCGAGCCGCTCGTGGCCGTGATCGAGCCCTTGTTGACGATGCCGCCCGTGACGGCGCTGTCAACAACCGTGATGCCGGCCGCGGCGTTGCCGGATGTGCTCGTGGCCGTGATCGAATCATTGTTGACGATGCCGCCCGCGACGATGCTGACATCGAGTGACATGCCGGTCGCTTTCGACGTTCCCGTCGCGTTGATCGTGCCCGTGTTCAAGATGCCGCCGCCGATCGTACCCCTTTCAACGTCGATAGCGTCAGCGGCGCCACCGCTCGAAGCCGTGATCGCTCCGGTGTTGAGGATGCCGCCGCCGACCGAGCTACCGCTGATGAAAAGAGCCGCTGTCGATCCGAGCGGACCCACGCCCGCCTTTCCGGGCGCGATCGTCCCGGCGTTCGTGACCGCGCCGGTCACGGTCGAGGCGATGATCACGATCGAGGTGAGGGTCTGGCCCGCTGGGTTCGTGACGGTCGCGACCGTCTGACCGTTGATCGACAGGCCGCCCGCCCACGCCGGCGCCGGAGCGGCGAGAAGAACCGCGAGCGAGGTGGTGGCGAGGAGTGAAGCGTGAGAGATGAAGCGTGAGGAGTGAGAAGTGAGGTGCGAGGCCTCGGGGCGCGCAAGAAAGCTATCGGCACTCGGGCCCCCTATTTTTTGGGGAAAATGAAGTGATTCTTTCATTTCTCTCTTAGACTTCCATAGCAAGCGGGCGAGAAGGCGTAAAGCGCGACGCTAATTCGCGCCTTCCTTCTCCCGCGCTCATCTGCCTCCCTCGTCATGACCGGGCATCGGCCCGGTCATCCACGCCTTTTTTGCGACGTGAGGGACAGGCGTGAATACGCAAAGGTTGGCAAAAGGAAAGCGCGGATATGCGGGCCGATCCTCAAGAATAAATCCGAGGACGCGTATGACGCGTCGCGGCGACCGCAAATGTGCTTATCGCCGAGCACCGGCCTGACCATCCTCCAACCCGCACTTGACGCCGCCTCCGCGCCTTGATGGTGTGGCTGAAGGATCAGAATTCGTTTCACCGCCTCGAAGGACACGCGCACCCAAGGACAGGCCCGATGTTCCCCTCCGTCCTCATCGCCAACCGGGGCGAGATCGCCTGCCGCGTCATCCGCACGGCGAGGCGCATGGGTCTGCGCACGATCGCGGTCTATTCCGAGGCCGACGCCGAAGCGCGCCGCATGTGCGCCTCGCCGACGAGGCGCATGACATCGGCCCGGCCCCGGCCGCGCGAGAGCTATCTGCGCGGCGACAGGATCATCGAGGTCGCGCAAGCGGCGCGGCGCGGCGGCCATCCATCCGGGCTACGGCTTCCTTTCCGAGAACGCCGAGTTCGCCGAGGCCTGCGCCGACGCCGGGCATCATCTTCATCGGGCCGCCGCCGGCGGCGATCCGCGCCATGGGCCTCAAGGACGCCGCGAAGGCGCTTATGGAGAAGGCCGGCGTCCCGGTCGTGCCCGGCTATCACGGCGCGCGCCAGGATGCCCGATTTCCTGCGCGCAGAAGGCCTATGAGACGGGCTATCCGGTGCTGATCAAGGCGGTCGCGGGCGGCGGCGGCAAGGGCATGCGGCGCGTCGACCGGCAGCAGGATTTCGACGCGGCGCTCGCCTCCGCGCAGCGCGAGGCGACGAGCGCCTTCGGCGATCCGCGCGTGCTGCATCGAGAAATACATCGCCCTCGCCGCGCCATATCGAGATGCAGGTGTTCGCCGATGCGCATGGCCATGTCGTGCATCTCTTCGAGCGCGACTGCTCGCTGCAGCGCCGCCATCAGAAGGTGATCGAGGAGGCGCCCGCGCCCGGCATGACGCCCGAAGTGCGCGCCGCCATGGGCGAGGCCGCGGTCGAGGCGGCGCGCGCCGCCGGCATATGTCGGCGCCGGCACCGTCGAGTTCATCGCCGACGGCCGCGGCGCGCTGCGGCCCGACGGCTTCTACTTCATGGAGATGAACACGCGCCTGCAGGTCGAGCACCCGGTGACCGAGGCGATCACCGGGCTCGATCTCGTCGAATGGCAGTTGCGGGTCGCGGCCGGCGAAGCCTTGCCCTTCGACCAGGAGAGATCTCGTCATCGACGGCCATGCGATCGAGGCGAGGCTCTATGCCGAGGATCCGGAGAAGGGCTTCCTGCCCTCGACCGGGCAAGCTCGTCGCGCTCAAGCTGCCGTCGGGAGCAGGCGTGCGCGTCGATGCCGGCGTCGAGGAGGGCGACGAGGTCACGCCCTTCTACGATCCGATGATCGCCAAGATGATCGCGCATGGAGCCTCGCGCGAGGAGGCGCTCGAGCGGCTTTCCGGCGCGCTTTCGTCCACCATCGTCGCGGGGCCGAAATGCAATGTCGCCTTCCTCAAGGCGCTCGTCGACGCGGAGGAATTCCGCGAAGGCGCGGTCGACACCGGCTTCATCGAGCGCAATCTCGAAGGTCTCGGGGCGGTGGCACAACCGCTCGACGCGCAGGCGCTCGTCGCCGGCACGGCCCAGCTCCTGCGCATGGACTATGAGAAGTTCGAATCCCTCGCTCCTCGTGCGCGGCAGGCTCGGCTCGCGCGAATGGCTCTACGACCCATGGGCCGTTCGCCAGGGATTCGAGCTCGCCGGCCGCCGGCACACGATCGTTCCCGTCGCGGCCGAGAGCGGTCGCGTGAATGTCGATCTCTTCTTCGACGAGCACGGCCCGCACCTCCTGGCGCCGGGACAGACGGCCGAGACCTGGCCCGACGTTGCCTGGAACCCGACGCTTCGGCTCGCCGAGCTCGGCGACGGCAGCGGCGCCGTGGCGCGCGGCACGGACAAGGTCTTCGTCATCCGCAAAGGGCGTCAGACGACGGTCGCGCTGGTCGATCCGCTCGACGTCGATGTCGACCATCTCGAAGGGGATGGTGGTGGGCTCGTGAAATCGCCCATGCATGGAAAGCTCGTCGCGCTCCTCGTGAGCGAAGGCGAGGCGGTAGCGAAGGGCCAGCTCCTTGCCGTGGTCGAGGCGATGAAGATGGAGCACGCGCTTACGTCCCCGATCGGCCGGTACCGTTTCCGAGATCGCGGCCGCGCCGGCCAGCAGGTTGCCGAGGGGGAGCGCTTGTTGCGAGTGGTGAGTGAGCGAGTAGCGAGTAGCGAGTAGCGAATAGCGAGTGAGAGAGTGAGAAGTGAGAAGTGAGGAGATAGAATCGCCTTTTGAACTACTCGCTACCTACTCGCTACTCGCTACTCGCCATTTGCTCACTATTCACTATTCGACGATCTTCCCCTCGAGCAAGCGTGACGCGCCGGTCCATGCGCGCGGCAAGCTCGGTGTTGTGCGTCGCGACGAGCGCCGCGAGCCCCGTCGCGCGCACGATCGCGCCGAGCATGGCGAAGACGCGCTCGGCGGTCGGCGGGTCGAGATTGCCGGTCGGCTCGTCGGCAAGCAGTACGCGCGGCGCATTGGCGATGGCGCGCGCGATGGCGACACGCTGCTGCTCGCCGCCCGAAAGCGCGGCCGGACGGTGGCTCTCGCGCTCCTTGAGGCCGAGCACGCGCAAAAGCTCCGAGGCGCGCATGCGTGCCTCGGAGCGCGGCAAGCCCCTGATCATCTGCGGCAGCATGACGTTCTCGATCGCCGAGAATTCGCCCGAGAAGATAATGCGATTGATAGACGAAGCCGATGGTCTCGCGGCGAAGCCGCGTGCGGGCCGCATCGTCGAGCTTGGCCGAGGCGAGCCCGTCGACGATCAACGTCGCCGCCGTCCGGTCGCTCCAACAGGCCGGCGATGTGCAGAAGCGTCGATTTGCCGGCGCCGGACGGGGCGACGAGCGCCACCATCTCGCCCGCGGCGAGCACGAGATCGGCACCGGTGAGGATGTGCAGCTTCGCGTCGCCCTGGGAATAGTGGCGCTCGACGCCGACGAGCGCGAGCGGCGCCCCCTCCCCCGCCGCTGCTTCACCCACGGCGCAACTGTTCCACGGGATCGAGCGCGGCCGCCTTCCAGGCCGGGTAGAGCGTCGCCAGCACGGAAAGCGACGAGCGCGGTCACGCGTGATGGTCGTCACCTCGCGCCAATCGAGCTCGGCGGGCAATTGCGAGAGGAAATAGAGCTCCGGCGGAAACAGATTGGTGCTGGTGAGACGCGACAGGAATTGCCGGATCGTCTCGACATTCAAGGTGATCAGGAGCCCGAGCGCGAAGCCCGCGAGCGTGCCCACCACGCCGATCGCGCCCCCGGTGATGAGGAAGACGCGCATGATCGTGCCTTGCGTCGCGCCCATCGTCCTCAGGATCGCGATGGCCGAGCCTTTGTCCTTCACCAGCATGATCATGCCGGAGACGATGTTGAGAGCGGCGACGAGGACGATCAGCATCAAGATCAGGAACATGACGTTGCGCTCGACCTCGAGCGCGCTGAAGAAGGTGCGGTTCGTCTGCCGCCAATCGGTGAGCAAGCACCGGCCTGCCGGCGGCCTTCTCGATGAGCGGGCGCATCTCGTCGATGCGATCGGGATCGTCGATGAACACCTCGATGACGCTCGCCTCGCCATGCTTGTCGAAGAAGCTGTCGGCTTGCTCGAAGGGAATGAAGACCGAGGATGAATCGAGCACCGACATGCCGATCTCGAATTCGGCGACGATCGTGAAGGACTTCAGGCGCGGCACGACGCCCATCGGCGTCGCCGAGCCGCGCGGCTGGATCAGGGTGATCTTGTCGCCGACATTGAGGCCGAGCTGCGTGGCAAGACGCGTGCCGATCACGGCGTTTGCCGCATCGTCGAAATCCTCGAGCCCGCCGGCGCGAATGTTGTCGGCGACGCCAGGCACCTTCGCGAGATCGGCGCCGGCCATGCCGCGCACGAGCACGCCCGATGAGCCGACCGGCGATGAAGCGAGCGCCTGGCCTTCGATGAAGCCTTTCGCCGAGACCACGCCGGGCACCTTCAGGAGGCGCTGGACCACGTCCTTATAGTCGGTGAGCGGCGACTCGATCGGCTGGATGAGCACATGGCCGTTGAGGCCGAGAAGCTTCGAGACGAGCTCCTTGCGGAAACCGTTCATCACCGACATGACGATGATCAAGGTCGCAACGCCGAGCATCACGCCGATGAAGGAAAAAATGGCGATGACGGAGATGAAGCTGTCCTTGCCTCTGCGCGCGCAGATAGCGAAAGGCCAGCATGCGCTCGATGGCCGAGAAGGCGCGCGGGGGGCTTACGGCGTCGGCGGGCATGCGCTTCTCGTCACTCTCTCAGGATCGCTCGTGCGATCCTCGGAACGGGTCCGCGAAGGCAACGGCCATGACGTGATCGCGGGCCTCAATCACCGGCCACCATCCGTGCGGCATCCTCGATCGAGACGGACGAGCGCTCGCCCGTGGCGCGACGCTTCACCTCGACCTTGCCCTCAGCCAAGCCTTTCGGCCCCACGATGATCTGCCAGGGAAGGCCGATGAGATCGGCGGTCGCGAATTTCGCGCCGGGCCGCTCTTCCGTGTCGTCGACGAGCGCTTCCTTGCCCTTCGCCTCGAGCGCGCGGTCGAGCATCGCGCAAGCTTGCGTCGCAGCCGCTGTCGCCCGGACGCAGATTGAGGATCGAGGCGTCGAAAGGCGCGACGGCGTCCGGCCAGACGATGCCTCGATCGTCATGGGAAGCTTCGATCACCGCCGCGACGAGACGTGAAGGTCCGATGCCGTAGGAGCCCATATGCACGGGCCGTTCCGTCCCGTCCGGCCCCGCGACCACGGCCTTCATCGGCTCGGAATATTTCGTGCCGAAATAGAAGATGTGCCCGACCTCGATGCCGCGCGCCGTCACCTGCTTCTCCGTGGGCACCGCCGAGAAGGCGTCGCGGTCATGCTTCTCGGAGGTCGCCGCGTAGAGCGAGGTCCATTTCGCCACGATGTCGGCAAGCGCCGAGGCGTCGTCGAAATTCGTGCCCGGGCCGGGCACGGCGAAGTCGAGATAGTCCTTGTGGCAATAGACCTCGCTTTCTCCGGTCGAGGCGAGGATGATGAACTCATGGCTCATGTCGCCGCCGATGGGACCCGATTCGGCCCGCATCGGAATCGATTTGAGGCCGAGCCGTTCGAAAGTCCGCAGATAGGCGACGAACATCTTGTTGTAGGAGTGGCGCGCTCCTTCCTGATCGAGGTCGAAGGAGTAGGCGTCCTTCATCAGGAATTCGCGCGAGCGCATCGTGCCGAAGCGCGGCCTGATCTCGTCGCGGAATTTCCACTGGATATGATAGAGATTGAGCGGGAGATGCTTGTACGAGCGGATATAGCCGCGGAAGATCTCGGTGATCATCTCCTCATTGGTCGGCCCGTAGAGCATGTCGCGCTCGTGCCGATCGGTGATGCGCAACATCTCCTTGCCGTAGGCATCATAGCGGCCGCTCTCACGCCACAGATCGGCCGATTGGATGGTCGGCATCAACAGCTCGAGGGCGCCTGAGCGATCCTGCTCCTCGCGCACGATCTGCGTCATTTTCGCGAGAACGCGATGGCCGAAGGGCAGCCAGGCATAGATGCCGGCGCTCTCCTGGCGCACGAGGCCCGCACGCAACATCAGCCGATGCGAGATGATCTCGGCATCCTTGGGAGTTTCGCGCAAGATCGGCAGGAAATAGCGAGAAAGAAGCATGGTTGGCCTGATGCTTGGGAATCGAGCCGCGATCGGCGGCGAGGCGCCGCATTCACAAAGCCCAAGCGACGCTCAAACACAAGCCGCTCGTTCCACGAGCCGGCACGAGCGCGCCTTCGACACGCAATGCCGCTTTAGGCTCACCCTCGCGGGCTCAAGAAAAATTTTTTGTCGGATCGCTTGCATTCGAGTGACAAGGCCAACGGGCGGTGCTATGCATTTGTGCAGACTGGCTATGCATTCAGCGAGCCAGTAGCCCAAGTCTTGGGAGGAACGCCGTCGTCTTCCGCCAGCCGGCAGATGAATCGGCGAATAAAAAAGACCCTGAAAGCAGAGCCGAGGCTCTGCTTTTCTTTTTGGGCCGGGATCTCGCTGCGGCTCCCGGCATGGCCCTCACCCCAATCGAAAAATACGTACGTATGCGCCCTCGCATTTTCGAGGATCAGCCCGCGTATCCACGCCTTGATAGCGGTCTAACGAAGGAAGGCGTGGGTGCCCGCGCCAAATGAGGCCAGGACGACAAGGCACCGCCCGGATCATTGCTTCAAATAGGCGCAGGCTTGCGGATCGGCCGGCAGGAAAGCGTCCTTCGCCGCGATCGGGTGGATTTTCTTGTAGTAGTCCCAAGGCGCCTTGCTCTCGGCGGGGCTCTTCACCTGATAAAGAGCTACATCGTACATCACCCGGCCGTCCTCGCGCAGGCTCGCTTGGCGGCCGAAATAATCGATCGGCATCTTCCGCATCGCTTCCATGACCGCTTCGGGCGCCTTGGTCTTCGCGGCAGCGATGCTCGCAAGGTAATGCTTCACTTCCGCATAGGCGTTGGCCTGAGCCTTGGTCGGCATGCGTCCTTCGAACTCGGCGGCGAAGCGCTTGGCGAAGGCGCGGGTCTCTTCGTCCTCATCCCAATAGAATCCGGTGGTGACGAAAAGTCCTTGCGCTACCTGCAGCCCGAGCGAATGCACATCGCTGATGAACAACAGGAGGCCCGCTAGCTTCTGGCGCCCGTCGTGGCCCACGCCGAACTCGGCGGCCTGCTTGATCGAGTTGATGGTGTCGCCGCCCGAATTCGCGAACGCGATCACATTGGCGCTCGATTGCTGCGCCTGCAGCAAGGGAGAGGCGTAATCGGTGGCGTTGAGCGGATGCAAGACCCGACCGACGACATGTCCGCCCAATTCCGTCACGACCTTGCTCGCCGCCTCTTCCATCGTGTGGCCAAAGGCGAAATCGGCCGTGACGAAGAACCAATCCTTGCCGCCCTCCTGCACCAAGGCGCGCGCCGTGCCGGCCGCGAGCGCGTTGGTGTCGTCGGCGAAATGCACCGTGTAAGGGGAACATTGCCTGCCCGTGAGCTCGGTCGACGCGCCCTCGTTGATCAGCAGGATTTTCTTCTGGGTGCGGGCCACGTTCTGCACGGCGAGCGCCACGGGCGTCACCGGCAACCCGACGATCGCGTCCACCCCCTCGACCTCGAACCAGCGACGCGCCGTCTGAGCGGCGCTGTCGGGTTTGTTCAAGGTGTCCGCCTGCACGACCTCGATCGGCTGCCCGAGAACCGTGCCGCCGGCATCTCTTACCGCCAGCTTGACCGAAGCGACCACACCCGCCCCACCCGAATCCGCGGCAAAGCCGGAGAGGTCGGTGAGGACGCCGATCTTCACCGGTGCCTCGGCGCCTCTCGCCTCGACGGTGAACGCGCCCGAAAGCATCGCCGCAAGCGTCAAGCCCGCCGCGCAACCAAACTCGACGAGCATCGTCGACCGCATCATGTTCTCCCCTTCAGCCCTTGCGCGACAATTCCCGGTTCAGTCTTCGGTGCTGTCGCGCGCGCTGAGTAGGGCGGACCGAGAGTGGCGTCAACGAAGTGCCATGGATCAGACGGGATCGCCATGCGACTCCCGCGAGGCCAACGAGATGCGGCGCTGCTGCGCGGCTCTCAGTTGCCGCTGATGTCTCTTGCCGCGCGTGCCAGGATCTCGGCAATACGCCGCTGCTCTTCGAGAGAGGCTTCGCGCTTGTCGTCGAGCGCCGAACGCAGCAGGCGCCGCGCCGCCATCATCTCGGGCGAACGCCAATCCTCCCTCGAGAAGGCGCGGCGCACCCCCTCCATCTTCTGTCCCACCCTTTCGATCTGCGAAAGGATGGCATCGGCGACTTCCTTGCGTTCCTTCAGGAAGGCAAGGCCGGCTTCGGTCGGGCTGTAAAGCTTGCGCGAGGCATCCGTCGTGACCGTCGCATAGCCGATCTCTTCGAGATAGGTGAGCGCCGGATAGATGACGCCGGGGCTCGGCGCGTAGAAGCCGCTCGAGCGTTCCTCGAGCTCCTTGATGATTTCGTAGCCATGCCTCGGCTTCTCCGCGATCAAGGCCAGGATGACGAGCTGAAGATTGCTGCCGGAGAGCTTGCGCCCGGTGCGAAAGCCGCGCCCTCCCATGTCGCCTTCGTCCGCGAACCCACCGGCAAAACGTCCGTATCCCTGCCGGCCGAGATAACGCGGTCCGAAGCCGCAAGCGGCGCGGTGAATCCATTCACGATAATAATGGTGGTACATGGCTCTTCCTGTTCGTTAGATGTATTTTACGATGTATATCTTAAGATACGTATCGATCTTGGTCAAGAGGGTTCGAGCTGGCTTGGGGCTTGGGAAGGGCTTGGCCTCCGGCGCGGCCACGCGCTGCGTCTCAACGAGCCCGGCCTGTCACCCTCGTGACATGCGTAAGAGCTAGACGGGATGGAATTCGCTGGAACCCGCGACGCTTCCACCTTCTTGCCGACGCATGGTCTCAACGCGGAAAACGCTCCCATTCCGGCGTTCCATGTCCAGACGAACGGACAGCCTGCGTGAGATCGGCGAGCTTCGAACCGCGCCCGTTTGCGGCTTTCTGACGCGCGTGCTGCCGCATGCTCGCCTCTCCGGACACGCTTGCAATTGCCGGAGCTTTGGTTCAGCGCAGACGCAACCGGTCGCGAGCGGCCAGCGGATGGGCATCGGCATGAGACTGTTCTCCAAAGCCGCCGGATTGTCGGAATATCGCGCGACCGGAGCCGTCGAGCGCGGCGGCTTCTTCCCGAACCAATACGACCTCGCAGCGATTGCTCTCGTCCTCGCCGCGCTCGTTCTCGTCGTCACCGGCGGTCGGCAGATGACGGCGCCGATGACGGGTCTTGCGACCGCTCGCCGATCTCGCTCGATCCCGCCAATTTGCCGAGCTATGCGCTGCGCACGACCTTGCGCATGTTCGCCGGCGTCATCGCCTCGCTGATCTTCACCTTCGTCTTCGCGACGCTCGCGGCGAAGAGCCGCAAGGCCGAGATCGTCATCATCCCGACGCTCGACATCCTGCAGTCGATCCCGGTGCTCGGCTTCCTGACCTTCACGGTGACCTTCTTCCTCGGGCTTTTCCCGTCGAGCCAGCTCGGCGCGGAACTCGCCGTGATCTTCGCGATCTTCACGGCCCAAGCCTGGAACATGGCCTTCAGCTTCTACCAATCGCTGCGCTCGGTGCCGCGCGACCTCGAGGATGTGACCTCGTCGTTCCACATGTCCGGCTGGCAGCGCTTCTGGCGGCTCGAGGTGCCCTTCGCGACGCCGGGCCTCGTCTGGAACACGATGCTCTCGATGTCCGGCGCCTGGTTCTTCATCGTCGCCTCCGAAGCGATCTCGGTCGGCGACACCACGATCAAGCTCCCGGGCATCGGCGCTTATCTCTGCGCTCGCCATCGATCAGGCCGATGTGCGGGCCGTGCTCTATGCGGTTGGCGCGATGGCGATCGTCATTCTCCTCTACGACCAGTTCATCTTTCGCCCGATCGTCGCCTGGGCGGACAAGTTCCGCGTCGAGACCACGGCGAGCCAGGCGCGGCCGAAGTCCTGGGTCTATGACCTCGCGCGGCGCACTCGGCTCGTCCAGACGGTGACCGAGCCCGTCGGCGCCGCGCTCGGCGCGCTTCGCCATGGCGCGCTTGCCGAAGCTTCCGCTCGACCGCGCGCGCGAAGATCGAGACGCGTCCTGCCGCGCCCGGCGCTCGCCAAGGCGCTCGACCTTCTCTGGATCGCGATCGTGCTGGCCGCCGCCGCCTGGGGGTTTTGGACGATCTACGGTTACGTGCGCGAGACGCTGACGCTTCGCGGACGCGGCGACGGCCCTCGGGCTCGCCTGCATCACGCTCTTGCGGGTGATCTCGCTCATCGCGCTGTCGACGCTGATCTGGGTGCCGATCGGCGTCTGGGTCGGATTACGGCCCGCCTGGACGGAGCGCATCCAGCCCTTGGCGCAATTCCTCGCGGCCTTTCCGGCCAATGTGCTCTACCCGATCGCCGTGATCGTGATCGTGCGCTTCAACCTCGACCCCAACATCTGGCTGACCTTCCTCATCATGCTCGGCGCCCAATGGTACATCCTCTTCAATGTGATCGCCGGCGCCAGCGTCTTCCCGAACGATCTCAAGGAGGCGGCCGCGGTCCTGCGGCTGCGCTCCTGGCATTGGTGGCGCCGCGTCATCCTGCCGGGCATTTTCCCGTATTACGTCACGGGCGCGCTGACGGCGTCCGGCGGCGCCTGGAATGCCAGCATCGTCGCCGAGATCGTCAAATGGGGCGACACGACGTTGAAGGCCAAGGGCATCGGCGCCTATATCGCGCAAGCGACCACGGATGGCGACTATCCGCGCGTCGTGCTCGGCATCACGGCGATGTCGGTCTTCGTCATCGTCTTCAATCGGCTCGTCTGGCGAAAGCTCTACGCCTTCGCAGCCGAGCGTACCCGGCTCGACTGATCAGGCCTCTTCGCGCAGGCGAAGAGGCTTCAACGTTTCCTCCGCGCATCGTTCGAAAGAGGTCCCCATGCTGATGAACCCGCAGACCGTCTCGCGCGCGCCCCTGATCGAGGTGAAGGGACTGCGCCATCTCTACCACAAGGGCTCGACACCCGATCTCGTCGTCCTCGACGGGGTCGAAATGACCTTGCGCGAAGGCGAGATCGTCGGCCTTCTCGGGCGCTCGGGTTCCGGCAAATCGACGCTGCTGCGTTCGATCGCGGGCCTCATCCGCCGACCGCCGGCAGCATCACCTTCGGCGGCGCGCCGGTCGTCGGCTGCTCCGAAGGCGTCGCCATGGTGTTCCAGTCCTTCGCGCTGTTTCCCTGGCTCACCGTGCTCGAGAATGTGGAGATCGGGCTCGAGGCGCGAGGCGTGTCGGCGGCCGAGCGGCGCAAGAGCGCGCTCGCGGCGATCGATCTCATCGGTCTCGACGGTTTCGAGAACGCCTATCCGAAGGAGCTGTCCGGCGGCATGCGCCAGCGCGTGGGCCTCGCGCGCGCGCTCGTCGTGCATCCCAAGGTTCTGCTGATGGACGAGCCCTTCTCGGCGCTCGACGTGCTCACCGCGGAGACCCTGCGCACCGACCTGATCGATCTGTGGTCGGAAGGGCGCATGCCGATCAAGTCGATCCTCATGGTCACGCACAACATCGAGGAAGCCGTGCTGATGTGCGACCGGGTGCTGGTGTTCTCCTCCAATCCCGGACGGATCGATGCGGACATCAAGATCGATCTGCCGCGGCCTCGAAGCCGAACGGAGCCGGTGTTCCGCGAGCTCGTCGACCGCGTCTACGCGATCATGACGAAACGCCACGTGGGCAAGCCGTCTCGCGAAGGCGTCTTTCCCGGCACCGGCCTCGGCATGGCGCTCAAATATGTTTCGAGCAACACGCTCGCCGGCCTCCTCGAGACGGTCGATGCCGCTCCCTATGACGGCAAGGCCGACCTGCCTCATCTCGCGCAAGGCTTGCAGATGGAGATCGACGATCTCTTCCCCATCGCCGAGACGCTTGCAGCTCCTGCGCTTCGCCGAAATGGAGGAAGGCGATATTCGCCTCACCCCGGACGGAAGGCGCTTCGCCCGAGGCGAGGTCGACGAGCGCAAGCGCCTGTTCGGCGAGCACCTCGTGACCTATGTGCCGATCGCCGGCCATATCCGGCGCGTGCTCGACGAACGGCCGAGCCACCACGCCCCGGCGACGCGCTTCCAGGAAGAGCTCGAGGACTATATGTCGCCGGAATTCGCCGGCGACACGCTGCACGCGGTGGTGGCCTGGGGCCGCTTCGGCGAGGTCTTCGCCTATGACGATCAGACCGGCACCTTCAGCCTGGAGAATCCGGCGTGAGCGTGAGAAGTGAGAAGTGAGAAGTGGTAGAGTTGAGAGGTGAGATAGAGAAACAGTGAGATCATTTTGGGAGCGACTTAGGCCGTATTCACTCCTCACTCCTCACTCTTCACTTTTCAGGCGCCGCGCGGATGCGATGACCGATGCGCAGATCCATGCGGCGGCACTTGCCGATCCCGATGCGCGACCCCTGTCGCCGGAACGGCTCACGCGCATGAAGCGGACACCGCAAGTGCGGGTCATCCGCCGCGCCCTTGGTCTCTCGCAAGAGGATTTCTCGGCGCGGTTTCACATTCCGCTCGGCACGCTGCGGGATTGGGAACAGGCGCGCAAAGACCCGGATGCGGCGGCCCGCGCCTATCTCATGGTGATCGCTCGCAATCCGAAGGCCGTGGTCGAGGCGTTGCAGCCGGCCAGTCCTGAGGCGCTCGCGAAACGCGCGGCCTGGTCTACGCATATCATCGCCGTGTTTCACCGACCCTACTCAACCGCCAAGCGTCGCCGCGGTCCGCTACTTGCGGAGCGAAATGCGCTATCTCAACGTCGCCACCGGTTTCAGCGAACGCAAATAGACGACGATGGAATCGAGGTCGGCGTCGCTGATCTGCGCATACCAATCAAACGGCATTGTGCGCACCAATTCACGGCCGTCCTTGCTCTCTCCGAGCCTGATCGCCGTCTTTATCTCGTCGTCGCTCCACAGGCCGAGCCCGCTTTCGCGGTCGGACGTAATATTGGCGCTGATGACGATCGCGCTCCCACCATCGGGACTGAAGGCCTCCAATTCGCGCCCTCCCTGCGCCGATCTTGCTCATGTCGAGCACGCCCGGCGATCTGAAGGGCGTATGGCATTCGATGCAGTGCCCCACTGGTCCAGCGAGATAGGCGCCGTAGGCAAGCTTGTCGTCGCGGGAAACCTCGGCCACCTTTGTCACTGGCGGGCCATAGGCGGACGGCAGCGGAATTTTATAGACGGATTTACCGACCTTGTGGTTGGCCGGTTTTACCGTGCGAAGATAAGCAACGATTGCCTCAACGTCGCCGTCTGACATACCACGGTACAACGCGATCGGCATCGGCGGCCCTATGATGGCGCCGTCAGGACGCTTTCCCTCGCGAATTGCGGCGATGATCTGCGCATCGGTCCAGGCGCCGATTCCCGTTTCCATGTCGGGCGTGATGTTGGGCGCGATGGGCTTCCCGACGGGCAGGTCAAACTCGCGCCCTCCGGCGAGTTCCATGTCGGCGCGCGGCGTTCCAGCCCGCGTCCTTGGGTGTGTGGCAGTTCCCGCAAGCCGCGATGCCGCGGACGAGATAGGTGCCACGCTCGAGCGGCGTCTCCGCGCGGGCGCTTGGACCGACGAAGACCGAGACAGCGCCTACAATGGCGACTGCCGCGAGCGCGACTTGCGATCGAAACCCCATTCCTTATTTGCCCCTTTGCCCGCATGTGCAAGGCATGTTCGATAGCGCATGCACGCGAATAAGAACACCGCGCATGATTAGCGCTCTTGTCAGGAGTCCTAACATAACGCGAATTATGCGCCAATAAAAAGCAAACTGCTCCGGGATCGACAACAGGTATTTTTTGGAATGCCGGTTCGGAGCGACTTGGTTTGATTGTGGGTGCCTAAACCGTTCCGCTCTGGCGCCTCGCCTTCGCGATCGCATCCTCGATGCCGGCATTGATCACATCGCGATCGAGCTCGCCCACGGGATCCTGCTTGCGCGGCAGGAATTTCCGGTAGTGCACCCAGCGTTCGCGGCTCACCGCCTCGAGCCGCTCGAGCTCGGCGAGCGGATCTGAGTGATCGTCGACCCGCAGATCGAGATCGGAATATTCTTCCGTCGAGACGATCACCAGACATGCCGATTGCTTGCCGCGCTTGTCTCCCCCGGCCGCTTCTCCCGCCTTCATGGCCTCGATCATGCGCCGCGCCATCGGCAGGGCGGCGTTTCGCTCGAAGGATGCGACCGTGTCGGCGACGACCCGCGGCCCGGCGAGCATGTTTCCGGCACAGGAGCAATCGCGGCCGGCGAGATGGCCGGCCCAATCGACGCAATCGCTTCCCGGTATGCGCGCCGATCCGGCCCTTCGGCGTCCATCACATGAAGCTGGCGCGAAGCTTGCCCTCGATCGGCGCCGGTGAGCAGGCGAACGACGTCCTCGGCCGGCACGCCGGCCTCGAGCAAGGCGAGCCCGCGCCGGCCGTAGAGCGGGTTCGTCAGGGCCTGCGTCGCCGAGCGCACCGACGCCGGCGCGGAGATAAGGAACGCGGCTGCCGACCGCGAAGAACTTGGTCGCGACGGCGATCGCGATCTCTCCCGTGCGCGTATCGCGCGCGATGATCGACCAGGTCATTTAAGGGTGCCTCTCCCGCGGGTCAGGACGCTTTGCGCGAATGAGCGCGGACGCGCGAATGGTGACGCCGACACGTCTCGTGCTTGTTCCTGACTGTTCGCAAGGCGAACAGGCCTTCGCAAGCCGTGGCTCGTGGCGCCTCACTTGCGACGAGAGGACCCCGATCGCGACAGTGATAGCCGCGCGCCCATGGCGTCGGGCAAGCTCACCGATAAAGATCGGCGCGCGTCGGCGGCAAGCCGGTCGTGCCCTTGATGCGCTTCGAGGCGAGCGTCTGATGCAAGCCGACGCTGTTGCGCTCGAAGGAGATCGAGCAGGCCGCGAGATACATGAGCCAGATTCGCGCCTTGACCGAGCCCACCTCGCGATTCGCCGCGTCCATATTGGCCAAGAGCCGGTCGTGCCAATGGCGGCAGGTGCGCTGATAATGCTCGCGCCAGCCTTCGACATCGTGGATTTCGAAGCCGAAGCGCTCGAGATTGGTCACGGTGCGGCCGATGTAATCGAGCTCGCCGCCCGGAAAGATGTATTTGGTGAGCGCCGCGAACTCGGGCCGCTTCTGGCGCTTGCGGGCCTGGTGGCTCTTGCCGGGGCGCGTGATGGCGTGATGCAGGAACAGGCCGCCCGGCCTGAGGGAGCGATGCACCGTCTTGAAATAGGTCGGGAAATTGTCGATGCCGACATGCTCCAGCATGCCGATCGCCGCGACCTTGTCATACACGCCCTCGACCGTCGCATAATCCTTGAGCTCGATCCGCACCCGGTCCTGAAGGCCGAGCCGCTTGATCTTCTCGTTGGCGTAGGACACCTGCTGCTCGGACAGCGTGACGCCGTAGGCCTTCACGCCGTAGTGCTGGGCCGCATAGATCGAGAAAGCGCCCCACCCGCAGCCGAGATCGAGCACCGTCTCGCCCGGCTGGAGGCGCAATTTTCGGCAGCACATTTCGAGCTTGTCGAGCTGGGATTGAGCCAAGCCGTTGTCCCATTTGGTGAAATAGGAACAGGTGTAGACCATCTCGGGGTCGAGCCAGAGCTCGTAGAAGGCATTCGAGACGTCGTAGTGATAGGAGATGTTCTTCTTGTTTTCGGCTGCGCTGCCGTCGCTCTGATGCTCTTCGCCCACCTCTTCGAGAGGCCAGGGGCCGCCGCGCGAGGCAAACAGAAATTTGGAAGCCGTGCGCAAGAGCAGCGTCTTGCTCAGCATCTTGCGCATGTCGCGCGTGCGCACCGAGGGACGACGCTCCACAAGGTCGAAGATCGTGCCGTTGCGGATGTCGAGGCGCGCCGCGGCCCAGAGATTGGCGAGCGTCTGCACGTTCGGGCGTCGCACGAGGCTCGCGACCACGCCCTCGTCGGCGATGTGGACGCAAAGCGCGTCGTGCGGCCAATTTGCCGGCACGACGGATCGATCCCACAGCGAAAAGCCGAATTGCAGCGCGAAGATACGATGCACATGATCGAGAAAACGCCGCAGCGCCTCGAGGCGTCCGTTGGACATGGATGGCAAAACTTCCGTTTGGTTCCGGCAACGGCGCGCTTATTGGATCAGCGCCGGGCGGAAGTCCAGCACGCAGCGGCACCGCGTTCCCGGCACGCAGCCGTAAAGAGCTGCAACACGCTGTGACTTGATCCTATGACTTGATCCTGTGACTTGTCCTGGATCATCCTGTGACGTGATCTTGTGACTTGATCCTGTGACTTGCCAAGACCCTGGCGAGCTTATTGCTCGACGCCGGCAACGACGCCCATCTATCCTGTCGGTCATGACTTGAACCCGAATGAGGCTTTCAGGGAGTTGGCACCATGTCGCGATGGGCAGCCTCCGTCCTCGTTGCGCTTTCGCTCACGTTCGGCGGCTCGCGCAGTTCTTCCGCCGCGCCGCGCGGCCGAGCAGGTCGATTTGCTGCTGGTGCTCGCGGCCGACGTGTCGCGCAGCATCGACGATCAGAAATTCGAGCTCGAACGTCGCGGCTACGCGGCAGCGCTGAGCGATCCGAAGGTGCTGCAGGCGATCTGCCGCGGGGCCCCAGGGGCGCATCGCCATCGCTTTCGTCGAATGGGCCGGCGCCAATTCGCAAAAGCTCTCATCGATTGGACCTTGGTCAGGAACGCCGAGGACACCAAGGTTTTCACGAGCCGCCTGCTCGAGCAGCCACGTTCCTTCGCGGACCGCACCGCGATCGGGGCAGGCATCGATTTCGCCCGCGCGCAATTCGCGCAGAGTCACCCTATGTCAGCGACCGGCATGTCATCGACGTCTCGGGCGACGGCACGAACAACAGCGGTCGCGATGTTCGCTCGGCGCGCGACGAAGCGGTCAGCAACGAGGTGACGACCATCAACGGTCTCGTCATCTTCAGCGACGCGCCGATACCCTACAATCCCGAGCACACGAACCCGCCGGGCGGCCTCGACAACTACTACCGCGAAAATGTGATCGGAGGCACGAACGCCTTCGTCATGGCCGCCGAGAATTTCGAGAGTTTCGGGCGGTCGATCGTGGCCAAGCTGATCCGCGAGATTTCGGCGGCGCCGCCGCCTGCGCGTCATTCACACGGCTGATCATCGGCAGGTGTCGGCGAGGCGCGCGTCCCCGGGCGCCTTCTTCGCTCAAGCGGTCAGGCGCGCTTCGCCTTCGTTCGGCTCGCGCAGCACATAGCCGCGTCCCCATACCGTCTCGATGTAGTTCTTGCCGCTCGACGCATTGGCGAGCTTCTTGCGAAGCTTGCAAATGAACACGTCGATGATCTTGAGCTCCGGCTCGTCCATCCCGCCATAGAGATGGTTGAGGAACATCTCCTTCGTCAGCGTCGTGCCCTTCCGCAAGGAGAGCAGCTCGAGCATCTGATATTCCTTGCCGGTGAGGTGCACTCTCGCGCCCCCGACCTCGACGGTCTTCTGATCGAGATTGACCGTGAGATCGCCGGTGTTGATCACCGATTGTGCGTGGCCCTTGGAGCGGCGCACGATGGCGTGAATGCGCGCCACGAGCTCGTCCTTGTGAAACGGCTTGGTCAGGTAATCGTCGGCCCCATAGCCTAGGCCTCTCACCTTGTCGTCGGTATCGGCGAGGCCCGAAAGGATCAGGATGGGCGTCTTGACCTTGGCGACCCTGAGCGAACGCAACACGTCATAGCCCGACATGTCGGGAAGGTTGAGGTCGAGAAGGATGATGTCGTAATCGTAGATCTTGCCGAGATCCACGCCTTCCTCGCCGAGATCGGTGGTATAGGTATTGAAATTCTCAGATTTCAGCATCAGCTCGATGCTCTGAGCGGTGGCGCTGTCGTCTTCGATGAGCAGAATGCGCATGAAGTATCCCCAACCTCGACCTTAGCCAGCTCCGCCCGCGCGCGGATTTACCGGACCGCAACCTCTTGGCGGACGGCGCAAACCTCACACCATCTCACCTGATTCGCGACCCTACGCACCATTGGTTAACAAAAACTGATTCGCGGAGGAAGCCGGCACGGCCGCATTTGGGACCTTTTCCGAAACTGTAACGATACAGCAACCTAAACGGGTAACGAAGCGGCAACCTCGAGCCGGTAAGGTTACTTCGTCTCGCGGCCGTTCATTCGCGCTTCGGCCCATGCTTGGGCGCGCCTTTCATGTGTCAGGAGTAGCATAACCGATGAAAACGCGAGGATCCCTCATCCGCCTCAAGCGCTTCGCGGCCGAGGAGAAGCGCCGCAACCTCTCGCGGATCGAAATGATGATCCGCGAATTCTCGAAGGACTCCGCCGAGCTCGATCGGGAAATCGCGGCCGAAGAGACGCGCGCCGGCATCACGGACCCGAAGCATTTCGCCTATCCGACCTACGCCAAGGCGGCGGCGCAGCGCCGCGACAATCTGCGCCGCTCGGTCGAAGACCTGAAGCTCCAGCTCGAGGAGGCGCGCGCGGAGCATGAAGACGCGCTCGCCGACCTCAAGAAGATGGAGGCGCTCGACGAGCGTGAGCGCGCGCTCGAAGCGCCGCGTGGCGAAACGGGCGGCGGCCTCGCCATGGCGCGGGCCTGACGAGGCGCCGGCACCTCGCTCGCAGCTGGCCCCTCATCCGAGCGCTGATCGTCCTGCGCGCGGCCCGGGCGACCGGGCCGGGCCAGCGGGCACGAGATCGTGCTCGAAACCGAGATTGCCACCCCTGATCAAATCCGCATAAGCTTCGCGCCAAAGGCGGCGAGCAAGCCTGCCTATCAACATGGGACGGCAGTGGGCCGGGGAGGAAAGCGATGGACGAGCTCGCAAAGGCAGCATCACGCAAGGCGTTCTGGCGGCTGATGCCGTTTTTGATCCTGTGCTACTTCTTCGCCTATCTCGATCGCCTGAACATGTCCTTCGCGGCGCTCAGCATGAACAAGGCGCTCGGCTACAATGCCGAGATTTTCGGCTTCGGCTCCGGAATCTTCTTCATCGGCTACTTCCTCTTCGAGGTTCCGAGCAACCTCATTCTCGATAAGGTCGGTGCACGCATCTGGATCGCGCGCATCATGATCACCTGGGGCATCATCTCAGTGTGCATGATCTTCCAGGACGCGAGCTGGAACAGCGCGCTGGTGCCGATCGCGGCGCCGATCGCCGCCTTCTATCGCGCCATCTTGTCGCTCATCGGCACGCCGAGCAATTTCGTCGAGCTCACGCCGAACTCGGCGATGCTGATTTTGACCCGCTTCCTGCTCGGCCTCGCCGAGGCGGGTTTTTTCCCCGGCATCATCTTGTTCCTGACCTATTGGTTCACGGCGAAGGATCGCGCCAAGATGGTCGGCATCTTCATGGCCGCGATCCCGCTTTCCTCGGTCATCGGCGCGCCGGTTTCCTCGCAGATCCTCGCCCATGTCGACGGGCTGATGGGGCTTGCCGGCTGGAAATGGCTCTTCATCCTCGAAGCGGTGCCGACCGTCGTGCTCGGCTTCGTCGCATTCGGCTATCTCACCGACAAGCCGGAGAAGGCCCATTGGCTGACGCCGCCCGAACGCGAAGCGCTGGCGCAGAGCCTCACCGCGGAAAAGACCGAGCGCGAGGCCATGCGCCATTACAGCCTCGGCCAAGCGCTCTCCAACCCGCGCGTTCTTGCGCTTTCAGCCATTTATTTCGGCAATGTGACCTGCAATTACGGGCTTGGCTTTTTCATGCCGCAGATTTTGCAGCGCTTCGGTATTCCGACCGCCGATGTCGGCTGGTATGTCGCCATCCCCTATCTCCTTGGAATGGTGACGATGGTGCTTTGGAGCCGCCACTCCGATGTCACCGGTGAGCGGGTCTGGCATGTAGCGGCGCCGCTCATCCTCGCGGGCCTCGCTTTCATCGGCGCAGGCTACGCCGGCTCGCTCAGCCTGGCGTTGCTCGCTTTCTCGCTCGCCGCGATCGGCATCTATACATCGGTTTGCACCTTCTGGGCCTTGCCGACCGGGTTCCTGACGGGGGCCGCGGCGGCGGGCGGCATCGCCTTGATCAATTCGATCGGAAATCTCGGCGGTTTCGTCGGTCCTTCCATCGTCGGCCATGTCAAGCAGATCACCGGCGCGGATGGAGCCTCGCTCATCGCGCTCGCGGCCTTCCCGATCATCGCGGGTTTCCTCACGCTGATCATCGGCCACGACAAGAAGCTCGAGATGGCAGGGCACGCGTTACCGGCGGAATAGGCCAAACACTCGCGCTTGCGCCGAACCGGCGAACGATGCCGACCGGCTCTTGTGGTCCCGATGAAGCCATGGCTTCATCGGGGCACCGTCCCCGCGCTCCTGGAATTTGGGCGGCCGTGACGCGCGAGCGTCATCATTCGGTCGCCAATTTCTGCATTCGTTCCTTCGCGCCCGGAGATGAGTTTGGCCTGTTTGATGCACCGAGAGGCCGAGAGGCAGCCGGCCCGCTTCAGGGGTGCTATCGCGACCGCAATCACCCCTTCCCGACCCGGGGCCCCTCGAACCTGGTGCAGCGATTTTGCGATCCCATGCAAGGCTGTGGCATGAGGAACGCCATGCAGCCTCTCTCGAGCTTCGCCCAAGACCGTTTCGCACCGACCCGATCTGATGCCCGAAACGCCGCGCGACCGCCGCACCGCCTCCGCCTCGAAAGGCCCCTCGATGTCGCTTGAGGTGAGCCTCGCCGAGGAGGCCGGGGTGGAGATCGCGCCCTTGCGCAAGGCGAAGGCCTGGACCGACTATGTCTGGTCGGCGGTCGGGATCCTTGCCGTCCTGGGCGCCGGCTACATGCTCTACAAGGAGCTCGCCGGCATCTCTCCGCGAGACATCTCGCGCGCTTTCGCCCATATTCCGCCGGAACGATGGGTGCTGGCGATCTGCGGCACCCTCGTCGCCTATGCGGCGCTCGCCTGGTATGACCGGATCGCTCTTCTGCACCTCGGCAAGCCGCTGAACTGGCTCTTCATCTCGCTCACCTCGTTCACGACCTACGCGCTCTCCCACAACATCGGCGCCTCGGTATTCTCGGGCGCGGCCGTCCGGTACCGCGCCTATTCGACGAAGGGGCTTACCGCGACCGATGTCGGCGTGCTCGTCTTGCTCACCGCCTTCACCTTCGCGCTCGGCACCATCTTGCTCGGCGGGCTGGTGCTCGTCGGCGAGCCGCAACTCGTCGCGAGGCTGCTGCACGTCAGTGAAAGGCTCGCGCGCGGGGTCGGCTACGTCATGCTCGGCGCCGTCGCGCTTTACGTGATCGGCTCGTTGTTCGAATTCCCGGTCGCTGAAGATCGGGGTCATGCAAGCTCAGTCTATCCTCGCCTGCCGATCGTGCTACGCCAATTGGTCGCCGCGCCTCTCGAGCTGCTCGGAGCGGCCGCGATCATCTATTTCGCCATGCCGGCCCATGGAAATCCCGGCTACTTCGTCGTGCTCGGCGTCTTTCTCGCCTCTTTTTCCGTGGCGCTGATCTCCCATGCGCCGGGCGGTTTGGGGGTGCTCGAATTCCTCTTCATCAAGGCCATGCCGGAGGTGCCCAAGGCAGAAGTGCTCGTGGCGCTTCTGGTTTTCCGGCTTCTCTATCTCATCGTCCCTCTCGCGCTAGGGCTCGTGGTGGTCATGGTGTTCGAGAAGGGACGTCTCGCCGAGGCCCTTCGCTCCCGATCGGCGGTCGCACGCGGACGAGGTGGCCCCCAACGCGCAGGCCCCGTCCAATTCCAATATCGTGCATCTCGACGAAGCGGCGCGCAGGGCTCGAAAGGGCGGCGGCACTCAAGCATGACCGGCAAGCGTGCGTGACGGCGGGCGCCGGATTCGGACTGTCGGCTGCACGCCGCTCGTCCGCCGTGTCGAGACGTGACCCCCGGCACAAGCATGACCCCCTCTTTGCGGATCATGCCTGGCTTCCGTCAGCCTCTCGTTTGTGCGATGTGGCGGGCCATCACCGCGGAGCGGCCATCATGTATCTGCCTCCCGCCTTCAGGCTCGACGCACTCGCCGATCAGCATGAGGCCATGCGACGGCATCCTTTCGCGACCCTGATCACGAGATCGGGACAAGGCGTGGTCGCCGACCATATCCCCTTCATGATCGACGAAAAGCGCGGTGACAAAGGCGTCTTGCGCGCCCATGTGGCCCGGGCAAACCCGCTCTGGCGCACTCATCCCCGCGATCAGGAGGCTCTCGTCATCTTCGCCGGGATCGACCATTACATCACCCCTTCCTGGTATGCGACGAAACGGGAAACCGGCAAGGTCGTGCCGACCTGGAACTACGTCGCCGTGCATGCCTTTGGACCGCTCGAGGTCTTCGACGATCCCGAATGGTTGCGCGAGCAGGTCGGCGCGCTCACCAGCCTGCACGAGGCCGGTCGCGCCGCGCCCTGGGCCGTGACGGATGCTCCGGCGGAATTCGTCACCGCGCAGATCAAGGGGATCGTCGGCATCGAGGTGCCGATCACCCGCATCGAGGGCAAGGTCAAGGCAAGCCAGAACCGCCCCGAGGCCGACCGCAAAGGCGTGATCGACGGTCTCTGCGCGAGCGAAACACAAGAGGGCCGCGCCATGGCGAGCCTGGTGGCACGCCACCACAAGAGCTTCGGCAATTGATTGCAGCGATCAGGGGACCTCGCCCCCGTTTGCCGATCCAGAAAATGATCGGCGTCGCGACTCGCCGTTTCCGCCGGGCGTCGGCCGTTTCCGACTGGCCCCGTCTTATGCCCGATATTGCTGGATACGGGTCGTGCGCAGGCCCGCGAGCCCGTGCTCGTCGATGGAGGCTTGCCAGCTCAAGAATTCCTCGACGGTGAGCGCGTAGCGCCGGCACGCTTCCTCGAGGCTGAGCAACCCGCCGCGCACCGCAGCGACCACTTCGGCCTTGCGCCTGATCACCCACCTTCTCGTGGCTACCGAGGGCAGGTCGGCTATCGTCAAGGGGCTTCCGTCGGGGCCGATAACATATTTTACCCGCGGTCGATGGGCATCGGTCATGATACGCTCACACAAAACAGACCAACGATTTAAGCTTCTATCCGAGCTGGGTTAATGATTTGCATAGCCGATGCATTGAATTTTTCCCGATCCCTTCGATCCCTCTCAAGGAAACACCCAAATGAGCGATGAACTTTGGCGCTGGGACGCGCTTGGCCTCGCCCATGCCATCAGGACGCGCGCCATTTCGAGCCGAGAGGCCGTCGAGAGCTGCCTCCGGCGCCTCGATGCCGTCAATCCTCGGCTGAACGCCGTCGTCGATATCCTGGCCGATCAGGCGCTCGAGAGCGCGGAGGAGGCGGACGGCGCGGTGACACGAGGCGAGGAGCTTGCGGAGCTGCACGGCGTTCCGGTGACGGTGAAGATCAACATCGACTATGCCGGGCGGCCTACCACGAACGGCGTCGTCGCCTTCAAGGACGTCATCGCGCCGAGCGACGCGCCGGTCATCTCCAATTGGCGCAAGGCGGGTGCCATCATCATCGGACGCACGAATACGCCCGCATTCTCCTGGCGCTGGTTCACCGACAACGATCTGCACGGGCGCACTTTCAGCCCCTGGAACCGTGCCGTCACGCCCGGTGGCTCGAGCGGCGGAGCGGCCGCGGCGGTGGCCGCGGGCATCGGCCCTCTCGCCCATGGCAACGATATCGGCGGTTCGGTCCGCTACCCGGCCTATGCCTGCGGCATCGCCGGAATACGGCCGACGCTCGGCCGCGTTCCGGCCTTCAACGCTTCGGGCAAGGAAGAGCGACCGGTGATCGCGCAGCTCGCCTCGGTGCAAGGACCGCTCGCACGCTCGGTGGGCGATCTGCGGGTCGGATTGCGGACCATGGCGGCGCGCGATGCGCGCGACCCCTGGTGGGTGCCCGCCGCGCATGAACATGGCGGAGAACAGCGCCCCTGCCGCGTCGCCATGCTGGCCGAGCTGCCGGGGGTTGCCCGTGACCAGGCCGTTTGCGACGCGGTACGCCTGTCCGCGACCTGGCTCGAAGATGCCGGCTATCGCGTCGAGGAGGTCGCTCCCCCGCATTGGAAGGAGGCCGCCGAGCTCTGGGCTCTGCTCGTGATGAACGAGACCCGTTTTTCAATGCTCCCCTCGATCGAGACCCATGGAGACGAGGCGATCAAGCGCGCCGCGCGTGCCATGATGGAGGTGACGCCGAAGATCGATTTTGAGGGTTTCCGCGCCGGAATGGCTCGCCGTTCGACCCTGCTGCGGGAGTGGATGCTGTTTTTCGAGCGCTATCCCCTGGTTTTGACGCCGACCTCTTGGCGGAAACCCTTTGCAATCGACGCCGACCAGCAAGGTGTGGGAGGCATGCGAGAAATCTTCGAAGCCAACAGTCCCCTTTTCGTGCTGCCGCTGCTGGGGTTGCCGGGCCTCTCCGTGCCGACCGGAACGGTCGAGGGAGTGCCCATGGGCGTTCATTTGATCGCAGGCCGTTATGAAGAAGAGCGCTTATTGGTGGCGGGCGAGGTCATCGAGGGCCGCTGCGGAAGGCTCACCCCCATCGATCCTCGTGCTTGAGCCCTCGAGGGAGCTTCGGCTCCGAGGTCGGCACCTCCGCCCTGGCGCGGAACGGCACGAACATATAAATAAAACAGTTGATGTTTCGCCGCGGGCACCGTCGCGTCCGCCTTTTCACACAAGATGACGATGAATTCGCTCGATCTTCCGACCAAGCCGTCAGACACCCGCGTCGTCGTCGCCATGTCCGGCGGCGTCGATTCGTCGGTCGTGGCCGCCTTGCTGAAGGAGGAAGGCTACGACGTCGTCGGCGTGACGCTCCAGCTTTACGACCATGGCGAGGCGACGCATCGCGCGGGTGCCTGTTGCGCCGGGCAGGACATTCACGACGCGAGAAGGGTCGCGGCCAAGATCGACATTCCCCATTACGTGCTCGATTACGAAGACAGGTTTCGCACGCAAGTCGTCGACCGTTTTGCCGACGACTATCTCGCCGGCAGGACCCCGATTCCCTGCGTCGAATGCAACCGTTCGATCAAGTTTCGCGACCTCCTCGGCACCGCGCGCGACCTCGGCGCGGCCGCGCTCGCGACCGGCCACTATCTCTCCTCTCGTCTCCTTCCCGATGGGCGTCGTGCGCTTTACCAGGCGTTCGACGCGAGCCGCGACCAGAGCTATTTCCTCTACGCCACGACACCCTCGCAGTTGGCCATGCTTCGCTTTCCTCTCGGTGACAGCTCGAAGGTGGAAACGCGCGAGCTTGCGGCGCGCTTTGGGCTTGCGGTGGCCGAAAAGCCGGACAGCCAGGACATCTGCTTCGTTCCCACGGGCCGCTACGCCGATGTGATCGAGAAGCTGCGACCCGGCGCCAGCCGGCCCGGGAAGATCATCCATGTGGATGGCCGGGTGCTCGGCCGTCACCGCGGCGTCATGCATTACACGGTCGGCCAGCGCAAAGGGCTCGGCATCGCGGATGGCGAACCCCTTTACGTGTTGCGCCTCGATGCGGAAGACGCCGAGGTGATCGTCGGACCGCGCTCGGCGCTCGAGGTCGGCGCCATCGTGCTCAGCGAGCTCAACTGGCTCGGCGATCTTCCGGTCGACGCCTGGCCTCGCGACGGGCTCGAGGTCGCGGTCAAGGTGCGCTCCACGCGCCCTCCTCGATCGGCCACCGTTCGCATGGAAGGGACGAAGTGCGTCGTCGAGCTCGCGACGGCGGAAGAGGCGGTGGCGCCCGGACAGGCGTGCGTGATCTATGACAGCCCCTCGCCCCGCGCGCGCCTGCTCGGCGGTGGTGTCATTGCGTCGACGAGTTCCTACGCTTGCGCAAAGCCGCGCGAGCGGGCATTGGCGTTGTGATGGATGAAACGCGCGGCGGGAGGCGTTATGTCCGGTCAACTCGAGTATATGCGCAAGGCCTATGACAAATGGGCCCCGATCTACGACCTCGTCTATGACGGACTGACCGCGCCGGCGCGCCGCTCGGCGGTGAGGGCAGCGCTCACCAATGGCCGACGCATCCTCGAAGTCGGCGTCGGAACCGGTCTCTCCCTGCGCAATTATCCACGCGAGACCGAGATTTACGGCGTCGACCTCTCCTACGGCATGCTGATGCGAGCGCGCGAGAAGATCGAGCGGCGGCGGTTACGCCACGTGAAGCTGATCGCGGCGATGGATGCGTGTCGGCTCGGCTTCCCCGACGAGAGCTTCGATGCCGTCGTCGCGCAATTCGTGATCACGCTGGTGCCGGAACCCGAGGCCGCGCTCGAGGAGATGGCCCGTGTGCTGCGCCGCGGCGGCGAGATCATTCTCGCGAATCATCTCGGCGCCGAGGAGGGCTTGCAAGCCGCGATCGAAGAAAAATGCGCCGGCATTGCCAAGCGCATCGGATGGTCGACCGAATTCAAGCTTTCGCGCATCGAGAACTGGGCCCTGGCGAGCGGCATGATCGAGCACGTCTCCGCGAAGGATGCCTTTCCGGGAGGCTTCTTCAAGGTGGTGCGCTTGCGAAAGCCCGCCGACAGCGCGCTCGCGGCCTAGCTTGCGAAATTCCGCTCGCCTCCGGAATCAGACGAGGGTTACCCGCTTCGCCGGGAAATCGGGCGGGAGGCTTCCCGCTCGAGCTGCATCCGCTCCGATCGCGCCGGGTTGCCACCGATGATCGGAAAGACGTGGCGCGCGCGGAGACGTCTTCTTGGCGCTCTCATGGTGATCGCGCCATTCGCCTGCGATCCCGACCTGGCGCGGGCCGAGTCCGCCGCTCCACCCGCCGAGCCGTGCCGCCCGCTCGACCATGGCGAAGCGAGCTACGTCGTCTGCACGATCGATCTTGCCCGCTACGAGCTGCGGATGTTCTTGCGCGGCATCGACGGCCAGCCATACGGCAGCTTCGCGCGCCTCATCCAGTCCCCCGAAGGCCGCAAGCTCGCCTTCGCCATGAACGGTGGCATGTATGACGAAAATCGCCTGCCGGTCGGGCTCTACGTCGAGAACGGTCGGCTGATGAAGCGTGCCAACACCACGAACGGGACCGGCAATTTCCATCTGAAACCGAATGGCGTGTTCTATGCGTCCGGCGAGACGGCGGGCGTTCTCGAGACCGGGCGCTATCTCGCGACAAGGCCGCGCGCCGAGTTCGCCACGCAATCGGGACCGATGCTCGTCATCGACGGGCAGATCCACCCCGGATTTTCGGAAGAGAGCATCTCGCGCAAGATCCGCAACGGTGTTTGCGTGCGCCAAGGGCGGATCGTGATTTTCGCCATTTCCGACACGCCGGTCACCTTCATGGAATTCGCGCATCTGTTCAAGGACGCGATGTCGTGCCGCGACGCGCTGTTTCTCGACGGCTCGGTGTCGAGCCTCTACGCGCCTTCGCTCGACCGCTCCGACGGTCTCGCGCCGATGGGACCGATCATCGGAGCCGTGGAAAGAAAGACCGACGCGCATTGAAAGGCGCCGAAAGGCGACCGGGGAATCTCGCCCGGTCGCCTTCCGCACGAACCGGCCGGATGTCTCGCGTCGGCCGGAATTAGGCTTTTGCGGCTCAGCCGCCCGCGAGATATTGCTGAGGGTCGACGGGCGTCTTTCCCTTGCGCAGCTCGAAATGAAGTTGCGGGGAGGCGACGTTGCCGGTCTGGCCCGATTTCGCCAGAACCTGTCCGCGCTTCACGCTGTCGCCTTTCTTGACGAGCAGATCGGCGTTGTTCGCATAGGCCGAGACCCAGCCGTTGGCGTGGCGCACAAGCACGAGCTTGCCATAGCCTTTGATCTCGTCTCCGACATAGGCGACCGTGCCATCCTCCGCGGCACGCACCGACGTGCCTTCGGGCACGGAGATGTTGATGCCGTCGTTTCCGTCACCACCGAAGCGGCTGATGACGCGACCTCGGGCGGGCCAACGAAACTGCGGCGCATCCGATTTGACCGCGCCCGTCGAGAGCGAGGCGTCAGTCTCTTCGGCGGGCTCGGCCTTTGCCTGCTCCTGCGACTTCGCCTTCGTCGGCTGCGGCTGGGCGGGTGCTCGCGGCGGCCGTTTTCGGCTTCGCCGGCTCCGCCGCAGGTGCAGCGGAGGTCTTCGTCATCTCGTTGTTCGACTTCTTCGGCGCGGAGGCCGTCGCGAGGCGCGCAGCCTCGCGCCTTGTGCGTCGCGAGCTTCGAGCTGTCGGAGGCGGTTTTGGTCGGGGACGGATGCCCGATTGCCGGTCCGTAGCGATAAACCGGAATGATGACCTGCGATCCGGGTGGCGGATTGGCGCCCGGCGCGAGGTTGTTCGCGGCCCGCAGCGCCGTCTCCGGCACGCCGTAGCGCGACGACAGCGTCGCGATGGTCTCGCCCGCGCCGAGAGTGAGGGAGGTGCCTCCCGTGGTCGACCAATTTCCGACGTCCGCGGTTTTCACCGGGTGCGGCGAGGCCGGATGCGATTGGATCGACCCGGTGACGATGCCGGTGTCGGGTTCGGCAAGGGATCCCGCTCTCGACTGCTGGCCGGGGGGCGGCAGGGCGCGCGACTGAACCTTGCCGGTCGGCACGGCCGGCACGGGCGGAGTGGCATCGGCCGTTTTTCCGCCGAACGGGCTCCCGAACGGATTCTCGGAGAGCCGCGTCGCCTCCGAGCTGCAGGCTGCTGCGAGCGTCCCGATGAGGATCGCGAGCGCCAAACGTGGCACCGCGCCCGAGAGACGAAAGTGCTTCGAAGACCCCCTGATGGCGTCACAACACATCGGACTACCCACTTCACACGCTACCCAACCCCACGGATGAAAACATGATTCAGGTTAAGGGGTGGTTGAGATGCGTAGAATTTTAAGCGATGGGCTTCCGATCGGTCATCTTCCCGAGAAGTCTCGCACACGGGCCTCACAGATATTGCGACAGCCCCGCGATCGGCGGCCCGACCCGCGTGAGGCCGACCAGCTCCTCTCGCCAGCCGCCGCCCGCAAGCCTCTCGGCCCGCACGAGGTGGCACATGTGGTCCGTCGGCCGGGCAAAGACGCAGATCGCTCCCTCCGCCAAGCCGGCGCACCACGGCCTCGGGCGGCTCCGCGACCGCGAAATCGATGAAGGCGCGTTCGCATTGGGCTTGCGTCGGCACCTCGGCGAGCGCGTCGCCTTGCAAGACCTGCACATTGGCGAGACCGCAGCCTTCGAGACGCCGTTTCGCTTCGATGGCGAGCGTGCGAAAGCGTTCGACCGAGATCACCGCGCCCGCGAGATGCGCCGATGACGGCGGCCGCGTAGCCGGAGCCCGTGCCGATATCGAGCACGCGATGCTCCTTGCGCAAGATCGAGCGCGGCGAGCGCGAGCGCGAGATCGGAAGGGGCGCCGATGATCTGGCCACAACCCATCGGCAAGGCGACATCACGGCCTGCGAGATCGCGATAGGCGGAAGCGGCGAAGAAGTCCCGCGGCACCGCCTCGAAGGCGCGCAGCACGTTCTTGTCGTTCACGCCGCGCGCGCGAAGCCGCATGAGGAGATGCAGGGTTTCGGCGGCAGCGGGGCGAAGGAACGGAGCGGGCGGCGTCGGTCACGATCGGCCGCGCGCCCGTCACGCGAGCGTCCGCGCCAAATCCTCGAGCAGCCCCTGATGGGTCAGGTTGAGCTGCAGCGGGGTGACCGAGATGCGCTTGTGATCGAGCGCGGCCATATCGGTGCCGAGCCTCGGCTTGGTGATGCCGCGCGCGAAGCCGAGCCAGAAATAGGCATTGCCGCGCCCGTCCTTGCGCTCGTCGATCGAGAGCAGCGTCTGGTCGCGCTGACCTTGCGAGGTCGCCTCCGTTCCAGTGACGCCGCCGGCCTCGCAATGCGGGAAGTTGATATTGAACAAGCGTGCCGCGCGGAATGCCGGCCTCGAGCAGCTTGCGCAGCACCGGCACGGCATGCTTGCGCGCGCAATCCCAGTGAATGTGACCGCGTCCCTCCGGGCCATAGGCTTGCGACAGGGCGACGGCCGGAACACCGAGCATCGCGCCTTCCATCGCGCCGGCGACGGTGCCCGAATAAAGCACGTCCTCGGCGACGTTCTGCCCGCGGTTGACGCCGGAGAGGACGAGGCCCGGCTTCTCACCCTTGAACACATGGCGCGTGGCGAGGATGACGCAGTCGGTCGGCGTGCCCTTCACGGCGAAGCGCCGCTCATCGATCTTGCGCAGTCGCAGCGGGTCGGAGAGCGACAAGGGCGTGCGCGACGCCGCTCTGATCGGTCTCGGGCGCGACGATCCACACATCGTCGGAAATCGCGGCGGCGACCTCGGCGCAAATCTCGAGGCCCTCGGCGTGAACGCCGTCATCATTGGTGATCAGAATGCGCATCGAGCAACCGCCAATTTCCTGTTCACCCGGCGATGTCGGAGACTGAGGGCGCGAGCCGCTTGTGCAGGTGAGAAACACGATGAGTCTCTTGTCAAGCGCCTTACTCGATTCGCTTCAAGCCGCCCATGTAAGGCTGCAGCGCCGCGGGCACGTCGATCGAGGAATCCGGGTTCTGATAATTCTCCATGACGGCGATGAGCGCACGGCCGACCGCCACGCCCGAGCCGTTGAGCGTATGCACGAGACGAGGCGCGGCAGGCTTTCCCTCCGCCGGCGCCGGACGATATCGCGCATTCATCCGCCTTGCCTGGAAGTCGCCGCAGACCGAACAGGAAGAGATCTCGCGATAGGCGCCCTGCCCCGGCAGCCAGACCTCGATGTCATAGGTCTTGCTGCGCCGCGAAAGCCCATGTCGCCCGTGCACAAGGTCATGACGCGATAATGCAGATCGAGCCGCTTCAGCACCTCCTCGGCGCAGCTCAGCATGCGCTCATGTTCTTCGATCGAGGCTTCGGGCGTGGTGATCGAAACGAGCTCCACCTTGTCGAACTGATGCTGGCGCAGCATGCCGCGCGTGTCGCGCCCGGCGGCACCCGCCTCGGCGCGAAAGCACGGCGTCAGCGCCGTGAAGCGCAGCGGCAGCTCGGCCTGCGGCGTGATCGTCTCGCGCACGAGATTGGTGAGCGGCACCTCGGCGGTCGGGATCAGCCAGAAATCCTCCTTGGCCGGCGCTCTGCCGACCACCGTGTCGACGAGCTCCTGCAACGTGATGGCGCCGTTGACGTAGCGCTGCTTGTCAATTTCCGAGACGAATTCGAGCGCCTCGTGCAGCAGCTCTTCGCGCGTCTTGGTGCGCGACGCCATGAATTGATCGTCGGCGAATTTCGGCAGTTGCGCGGTGCCGAACATCACCTCGTCCTTGACGAGCAGCGGCGGCTGGATCTCGGCATAGCCATGCTCGGTGATGTGCAGGTCGAGCATGAACTGGCCGATCGCACGCTGCAGGCGCGCGAGCGATTTCCTCAACACGACGAAGCGCGCGCCCGAAAGCTTGGCCGCCGTCGCGAAGTCCATGAGGCCGAGCGCTTCGCCGAGCTCGAAATGCTGTCTTGCCGAATTGATGCCGCGGGGCGTGCCATGGCGTCGGTATTCCACATTGCCGCGTTCGTCCTCTCCGACCGGGACGTCGGGCAGCGGCAGATTCGGGATTTCGGCGAGAGCCTTGTTCAGCTCGGCGCTCGCGAGCTTCTCGTTCACCTCGCCCTGAGCGATGCTGTCGCGCAAGCCCGCGACCTCGGCCATCAGGCTTCTGGGCGCGCGCCTCGTCCTTTCGGCCCTTGGCCTGGCCGATCTCCTTCGAAAGCGCGTTGCGTCGCTCTTGCGCGGCCTGCACCACGCCGATGGCGGCACGCCGCTCGTCGTCGAGCGCCACGAGGCGCTCTGCCTCCGGCGGCAATCCGCGCGACGCAAGACCCTCGTCGAAGGCCGCCGCATTGTCCCTGATCCACCGGATGTCGTGCATCGAGGTCGAAGCCTTATACCCGCTAGGGACAGCGCGGAGGCAGCATCACCCCTCGGCACCACCGCAAGCCTCCTTCGGTGTTCGGCTTTGACGGCTTGTCAAGGATCGGGAACCGTAGAGGCCGGCGCCAAGCCGTTTTTGGCCCATGTCGGCTTCCGGTTCGACAGGAAGGCGGTTGGAGCTTGCTCCAGAGCATGATCCGCAAAAATGGGAACTATTTTTGCGATAGGATCATGCGTCAAAACAAGGGATCGACAGCATGTCGCCGACTTGATTTGAACGCATCCGGCTCAAGCCTTCGAGGCTTGCTCCCTCGCCTCGGCGCTCTTCTTTTCGATCATGGCTGACCGCGAGGATGCTGCCCTCGTAGAGGATCAGCGTCGGCAAGGCGAGGGCGAGCATCGAGAAGGCGTCGGGCGGAGCGAGCACGGCCGCGATGCAGAAGATGATGACGACGGCGTAGCGGCGCTGGCGCTTGAGAAAAGCCGAATCGATGAAGCCGACGCGCGCGAGAATCGTCAAGATCACCGGCGTCTGGAAGCAGATGCCGAAAGCGAAGATCAGCGTCATCAGGAGGGAGAGGTAGGAATCGACCTTGGCGAGGAGCTCGATGGAAGGCGTGCCGTCACCTCCCGTCTGCTGCATCGACAGGGAATAATACATCACGGCCGGCATCCCGAGAAAGAACACTACTCCCGAACCGATCAGAAAAAGGATCGGGGTCGCGACCAGATAGGGAAAGAAGGCGCGCTGCTCCTTCCTGTAGAGGCCCGGTGCGACGAATTTGTAGATCTGCGTCGCGATGACCGGAAAAGCGAGGAAGGCGGCAGCGAAAGCCGCAAGCTTGATCTTGGTGATGAGGAAGCCGAGCGGCTCGGTGAAGACGAGATGCGGCAGAGGGTAGCCATGCTGGCGTCGCGGCCCACACATAGGGCAGCAGCAGGATGTTGTAGATCTGGGTCGCGAAGACGAAGGAGCCGACGAACAAGAGCACGAAGGCGATCAGCGAACGGATCAGCCTCGTGCGCAGCTCGATCAGATGCTCGATCAGAGGCGCGCGCGACGCCTCTATATGCGGCTCATCGACGGCGTCGGTCATGCGGCCCGGTCATCTCCCGATGGGAGGCTTTTGGCGGCGCGCTTGCGCGGCTTGAGGCGGGGAGTCCTTGGGCGACGGGGCGGAGTTGAGGCTGGACTCGGGCTGCGGCTCGGCCGAAGCGGCCGGGCCGATCTCGAGACTTGCTTGCGCGGGCGCGTCGGACTTCGCCTTAGGCTTTCCCGCGGCACGCTTCTTCCGTGCCGGCTTCGGGACCGGCGAGGATGCCGCCGTTTCCGTGACGATCACCGCCGTGGGGCTAGCTTCGACGCTCAGCGTCGCGCCCTTCCCGGATTCCGAAGGCTTCACGGGATCGGAATCGATGGGTTCCGTCCTTCCCGGCTCGGGCGAGCTCGCCTCAGGCGAGGCGGCCGCGGGCGCGGGCTGGGCGCCGGGGAGAGCCGTGTCCGCTTTCGGGAGTTCCGGCGCCGGCTGGACCACCGGTTCCGACGCGCTCGGCAATTGCGAGCCGATCGAATTGAACTCGCTTTGCAGGCCGCTCGTCGCGGCGGAGAGATCCTGATTGATGTTCGCGACTTCCTGCCTGACGCTCTCGAGCTCGGCTTCCCGCATCGCTTCGCGGAAATGGTCCTGGAACTCGGCGGCCATGCGACGCGCCTTCGCCGTCATGGCGCCGACGGCGCGCAGCGCCTTGGGCAAATCCTTCGGGCCGATGGCGATCAACGCCACCGCGCCAATGACCACCATCTCGCTCCAGGCGATGTCGAACATGTGAACCCTGCCGCAATGGCGAAGCCAAGAGTGCGGCCGGATCAGCCGGTCTTGGTGTCGCGCGCCACCGGCGAGACGGATGCCGGCTCGGAGGGCTGATGCTCGACCGGGCGCGGCGCCGCCTTCGCGGCTTCCGCCGCCTGATCGTCCTCGGCCATGCCCTTCTTGAAGGACTTGATGCCCTTGGCGAAATCACCCATCACATCGGAAATACGGCCCTTGCCGAACACCAGCATGACCACGACGATCACGATCAGCCAGTGCCATATGCTCAATGAGCCCATGGAAACTCTCCTCGTACCGCGCCGCGCGCACGCCTGAAGCGGATTCGGTGCGGCACTCGTATATCTTTGCTTTAAGGCATGATCTCACCCGAAAAGTGACGTCACTTTTCACGATCATGCTCTAGCGCCCGCATGCTCGCAAGGCAACCATTCCTCTTGAAGGTAGGCCGAGGCCGCGGCGAAAACAAGAAACGACGCATCAGATCCTTGCGGAGGCGTTCGCGTCAGTCGGGATCGTCAGCCTCGGGCAAGGGCATGACCTCGGCCGCCAACCTCTTCTTCGAGCGGCTCTTCGTCGTCGCGCAGCGCATCATCGTCGCGCGGGGTCGGAATGGTGAAGCCCTTGGTCACGCGGCCCTCGATCAGGCCCGCGCCCTTCAACTCGTCGAGGCCGGGCAGGTCGGAGAGCTGGTCGAGGCCGAAATGATCGAGGAAGGCCGGCGTCGTCCCGTAGGTGATCGGCCGGCCCGGCGTCTTGCGCCGCCCGCGCATGCGCACGAACCCCGCCTCGAGGAGCGCGTCGAGCGTGCCCTTGGCAACGGCCACGCCGCGAATATCCTCGATCTCGGCGCGGGTCACCGGCTGGTGATAGGCGACGATCGCGAGCGTCTCGAGCCCGGCGCGCGAAAGCCGGCGCGGCGCAGCATCCTCCTTCGCGAGGAGATAGGCGAGGTCGGGAGCGGTGCGAAAGGCGAAGCCGCCCGCGCGCTGCACCAGATTGACGCCGCGCCTCTCATAAAGCTTGCGCAGCTCGTCGATGACGGCCGAGGCGTCGCAATCGGCGGGCAGCTTGGCGGCGATCTCCTCGAGGGCCAGCGGCGCGCGAGCCGCGAATATCAGCGCCTCGGCGATCCGCACGGCTTCCTCGAGGCCGGGCGCGCTTCGAAAGGGGCCTCGACCCGCCGCGCGAAACGGATGAGTTCGTTCATGCCGATGCTCCAGATTGTGCGGCCGCCAAGGCGGCCGCGGCCATGCCGCGCCGCACATGGATCGGCCCGAATGCCCTGTCCTGATGCAAGGCCAGGCTGCCGTCGCGCGCCATTTCGAGCGCGGCCGCGAGCGCCGAGGCGCGGATCGTCGGACGCATGCGCGGCTGCGTGACGTAGCGCTCGAGAAAGGCGTCGAGCACGGCCCAGTCCTGGATCTCGCCGAGCAAGGCGGTCGAGCGCCTCTCGCGCTTCGGCGAGCGTCCAGACGAAGCGCTTGGCGATCGTCACGCGCGCCAGCGCCTGCCGCTCGCGACGCGACGCATAGGCGCGCAAGAGCTCGTAGAGATTGTCGGCATAGGGCCGTTCGGGCGGCGGCGCCAGCGGCTCCGGATCGCCGCGCGAAAACACGTCGCGCCCGAGAAGCGACCCTCCGACGAGACGTTTCGCCGCCTCGCGCATCGCCTCGAGCGGCGAAGCCGCAGCGCGAGCGCCGCGGCGAGATCGGCGGCCGCGGGCTCGTCCGCTTTCGGTTCGCCCGGGCAGGAGCAGGCGCGATTTGAGATAGGCGAGCCAGGCCGCCATCACGAGATAATCGGCGGCGAGCTCCAGCCTGATGCGCCGCGCGCCCTCGATGAAGGCGAGATATTGCTCGGCGAGCTTGAGGATCGAGATCCCGGCAAGATCGACGGTTTGTCGACGCGCGAGCTCGAGCAGAAGGTCGAGCGGCCCCTCGAAGCCGCCGACGATCGACCACGAATGCCGGGTCGCTCTCGCCCGGTCGAGCTCGGCCACATCCTCATCGAAAAGATCTTCGCTCATCCACTCACCCGCACGCCCGAATCGTTCAACGAATCTGGACCTGTCAGCCGGTTCCCGCAAGCAGAGCATCGAACTGGCGCCGTCCATCCACAGGATCGAAAGGCTCCGGCGCGTGCCGAATTCGCGCGAGTGCCGCTTCGGCCCGGCGGCGAGCCTTCCCGGCGAGCGGCCTCGCCGCGCAGGCGACGGCCTCCATCTCCTCACGCTCCCCGTTGCAGTGCAACACGATATCGCAACCGGCGGCGTAGGCACGCCGCGCCCGCTCGGCGAACGAGCCGGAAAGCGCCTTCATGGAGAGGTCGTCGGTCATGACGAGCCCCTCATAGCCGATGTCGCCACGAATGATTTCCTCGAACACGACGTCGCGACAGCGTCGCCGGATGGCGGTCGTCGATCGTGGCGAAGACGACATGGGCCGTCATCGCGAGCGGCATGTCGGACAATGCGCGAAACGGGGCAAAATCATGGGCGGCGAGCACCTCGCGCGGCGCGCCGACGCGCGGCAATTCCAGATGGCTGTCGGCAGTGGCACGGCCATGGCCGGGAATATGCTTGATGACGGGAAGCACGCCGCCGGCGATGAGCCCCTCCGCGGCCGCCCGGCCGCCGATCGCGACCGCGTCGGGCGTCGTGCCCGTAGGCGCGGTCCGAGATCACCGCATCGGCGCCGGGAACGGGAACATCGAGCACCGGAAGGCAATCGACCGTGATGCCGAGCGCTCTCAGGTCATGCGCGATGAGGCGCGCGCCGAGCCTGATGGCGGCGCGGCGCAGCAAGAGGTCGTCGATGCGGGCAAAGCTCGCGGCCGAGGGATAGGCCGGCCAGAGCGGCGGCCCCAGCCTCTGCACCCGCCCGCCTTCCTGATCGATGAGCACCGGTGCGTCGTCGCGGCCCACGGTGTCGCGAAATTCTTCGATGAGGCGCGCGCAGCTGCTCGTGATCGGCGACATTGCGCTTGAAGAGGATCAGGCCCCAGGGCTGCGCCTCCTTGAAGAAGGCGCGCTCCTCGGCGCTGAGCGTCGTCCCGGCGCAGCCGAGGATCAGTGCTTGAACGGCCATCGCTGAGAGCCTGCTGAAGGGCGACGTGCTCCTCGCCGAATGGCAATTTCGGAGCGTATGGGACATGCAAGAGCGTCCCGAATGGTCGTGCAAGTCAGCCCGGCGAGCCGGGCTGGACCTACTCTTTCCGGTTCAACCCCGCGTCAGAATGCAGACCGCGCCGCCGGCCTTGAGCTGGGTGCAGATCTTGTCCGCGGCTTCCCGTGACAAGGGGCCGACGCGCACGCGATAGAAGACACCCTTGCTGCCGAGGTCGGCGCGATGGACCGCACCACCTCCGAGCTCGTTCGGGAACTGCTTTTGCAGGCGCGCCAGGGTCGCGCGCGCATCGCTCTCCGAGGGGCTCGAGGCGAGCTGGACCGCGAACGCCCCGCTCGAGGAGGCATTTTCGCCGCTCGCGGTCGCCGCAGGTTCGGGATTTTGCGGCTGGGCCGCGGCGCTGGCGACCGCCGTTCGGCCGCGATGTCCTTGCGGCGTGATCGACAACGGCGCCCCGGTATCCCCCTCCTGAGCGGCCGGCGTGGCTTCGGCCACCTTGGCCTTCGTCGGCTTCGCTGCCGGCTTCGTCGGTCTTGGTGGCCTGCTGATCGTCGGCGGCGACGACCGCGGACGGCTTGGCGCGGGTGGTGTCGGCCGGCTTCTTCGCCGCGGGCGTGGCGCTGTTCGTGGCCGTGGGCGCGACTCGCGGAAGGCGTGGTCTCCGCCGACGCCATGGTCAACGGCTTTGCCGGTGGAGCGACATCGGTTCTGGAGTTCGGCCTTCGCCTCGGCCTTGGCATCGCTCCTGGTGTCGACCTTGGCATCGGCCTTGGGCTTGCCGTTCGACACCATCGTGCCGTCGGGCTTCACCGAAACCGTCGAGACACGATGCGGGGTGCCGAAGACCGAAGGCTGGGCGGCGGGCTGCGGCGGTTCCGGAAGCGGCACATTCGCGGCGGCGGTCGGCATGGGCTGCGCGGAGGCCGCGCTCGGCGAGGGCAGCGGCCCAGCCGGGAAGGCCCAGGCAGGGAAGCGCCATCGGCCGGTGCATTCCCCGCTCCCGGTCCTGAAAGAATGACGACGCCGGAGGAAGCCGGGGGCTGGGCCGCCGCCAAATCGCGCGGCTGGGCAGCCTTCGCGGCCGCCACCACGTCGACGGGCTGCTCGGCGCCCGTCAGCACGACCTGGCTCGGCTTGCCCGAGGGGTCGGCAGCGCCGAGTGCCGTCTCGGAGGGTGTCTGCTGGTCGCCCGCGGCCTTGGCGGGCAGCACCTTGACCGGCGTATCGTCGGCCTTGATCACCGGAGCTTCGCCGCTCACCCGGCTGAGCGGGCCCGAGCGCATCACGACCGCCGCGCCGACACCGACCCCGATGAGGATCAGCGGCACGGCAAGCGCGAGCGCGCGCGGCGAGATACCGCGTCGTCGCACCGAGTCCCCGGGCGCCGTCTCGTCCGGCATGCCCGGAACATCCTCGACGGCGGCGAAGCTGCCCGTGTCCGCGGCATAGGGGGCATCGTCGTCCTCGTAATTCTGCTCCTCCCACTCTTCGGAAGACGCGTGAGCTTCGTCCTCGGACGCCAGCTCGTCGTGAGCTTCGTGCCCATCTTCGACGAAAGCCGCGTCGGCATGGTCTTCCGCGAGCTCATGGGAGTGATCTGCCCGAAGCGCCTCCTTGATCGAGGCCTCGAGGTCGAACGCCGGATCCGCGTGGGGGTCCTGGCCGCTCCCTTCGCCGGCCCGGCCCTTCTCGCCGGCGGCCCGATAGGAGGAGCCGCCCATCGACGGGCCGCGGCCGGAATCGCCGCGCAGCGACGAGCCGTCTCGTCCGACGATCCTCGCGAGCTCGGCAAGGGGATCATCGCTCTTCCTCGGAAGCGAGGAGGCGGCGACTTCACGCAATTGCCGTTCGAGATCGTCGAGATCGAGAGGCTGCACCGAGGTTTTCGATAAGGTCATTTCGGCCCTCACACCTATCCCCAGCTTCGCGGCTGCAAAATTTGTGTATTCGAAAGCACCGCGAATGTGGCGTTAAGTTGATCCGCAAGTGCAGATTGCAAGACGTTTCAACTTAACGCATTTCCTGAAACCTACCGCATTTCCTGAGGTGCGGATACCCCTATGAGCGCCAATCCCGACGCCAGCACGTTGCGCACCCCCGTCACCAAGGCGAGGCGCGCGCTGGTTAAACTTGTCGAATTTTGATTAACAAAGCGTAAGTCGGGAATATCCTTGCCCTTGTTCCAATGGGCGTGAAATTCACTCGCCAGATCAAAGAGGTAGAAGGTGGTGCGGTGCGGTTCCCTGGCCGCGGCCGCTTGTTCCACGACGCGCGGGTATTGGGCGATCAGCTTGAGAATTGAGCGCTCCGATGGGTCGGACAAGAGCTCGAGATCGGCTTTGCGCGAGCGCGGCGGCGCAGCGGTCGAGCCGTTGGCATTACCTCTTTTGCCTGGCGTCGCACGCTCTCGCAGCGGGCATGCGCGTATTGGACGTAGAAGACCGGATTGTCTTTCGATTGCTCGATGACCTTGGCGAGGTCGAAGTCGAGCGGCGCGTCGTTCTTGCGCATCAGCATCATGAAGCGCACCGCATCGGCGCCGACCTCGTCCACCACCTCGCGCAAGGTGACGAAGTCGCCGGCGCGTTTCGACATCTTCACCGGCTCCCCATCCCGCAGCAATCGGACGAGCTGGCAGAGCCGCACGTCGAGGGAGGCGGCACCGGCGCTCACGGCGCGCACGGCGGCCTGCATGCGCTTCACATAGCCGCCGTGATCGGCGCCGAGCACGTCGATCATCTGGTTGAAGCCGCGCTCGAATTTCGACGCGTGATAGGCGATGTCGGCCGCGAAGTAGGTGAGACTGCCGTCCGATTTCCGCAACGGCCGGTCGACGTCGTCGCCGAATTGGCGTCGAGCGGAACAGGGTCTGCTCGCGGTCCTCCCAATCGGCATCGATCTGGCCCTTTGGGAGGCGGCAACCGGCCCTGGTAGACGAAGCCGCGCGCCGCGAGATCGGCGATGACAGCGGCCGACCTTGCCGGGCGAGAGGCCGCGCTCCGAAAAGAAAACGTCATGCCTGATGCCGAGCGCCGCGAGATCCTCGCGGATCAGCTCCATCATGGCGCCGATGGCCGCGTCCCGAATGGAGGGCAGCCACTCGGCCTCCGGCGCCTTTGCGTATTTGGCGCCGTGGAGGCGCGCGAGCTTCTCGCCGACGGGCTTGAGATAATCCCCCGGATAGAGGCCCGCCGGTATCTCTCCGATCGTCTCGCCGAGCGCCTCGCGATAGCGCAGATGCGCCGAGCGTGCCAGCGCGTCGACCTGGAGCTCCGGCGTCGTTGATGTAGTATTCGCGCGCCACCTCATGGCCCGGTGAAGGCGAGCAGGCTCGCGATCGCATCGCCGACGACGGCGCCGCGCCCATGGCCGACATGCATCGGCCCCGTGGGATTTGCCGAGACATATTCGACATTGACCTTGGCGCCGGCGCCTGACGCGGAGGCGCCGAAGCGGCTGCCCTGCGCGAGGCTCGCCCGCAGACACTTCGCTCGAAGACGCAGGGCTCGAGCGAAAGATTGATGAAGCCCGGTCCCGCGACCTCGACCTTGGCGACACCTTGCGAATGGAGGCTGCGGCGCGATCTTCTCCGCGAGCGCGCGTGGAGGCATTCTCGCCTCCTTGGCGAGCACCATCGCGGCGTTGGTGGAAATGTCGCCATGGCTGCGATCGCGCGGCGGCTCGCAGACGACACGCGAGAGATCGAGCCCTTGCGGCAGTTCGCCGTCGGCGGCCATCGCCGCCAGGGCGGCCGTGATCCTGCGCTCGAACTCGTTGAAGATGTTCATTCGGGGCTCGCTGGTTCCGCTCCCGAGGCGGCTTATTCGCCTTGGTGCGGAACGGGCTTTGAGGGAGGGGCGGCGCTAACGCACCCGCGAAGCTTAGTCAAACCGGGTTTTGAGGAACGCGAGATCCCTGCGTCGAAAGCGGGGCCGCGAGGCTCGTCGGCATGATCCAATGTGGAGGCTTCACGATCGGCTGGCGTCGCACGGCCTCAGCGCACGCTGGCGAGCACCAGCGCCGCCGCGTCGAATTCGGCGCGGCGCGCGGCCCGGCGTTCCGCGGCTTCCGCGTCCTTCGCCCCAGGCCTCGATCTGGAAATCCTCATCGACATGAGCCGCCGCCCAAACCTCGTCGGGCGACAGCCGCCCATTCGGCGAGCGCGAGCGCGAGGATCGCCGAGCCGGTGAGCGTCGTGACGACTATGCAAGCCGCGAGCCCGAACGGCGCCGGCACATGCGAGACGGCGCGTCGGATGGCTTCGATCGCGCCGCTCTCTTGCTCGACGAAGATGACGCCTTGCGCCCCAGTGAAGCGCGCGCCGAAAGCTTCGCGCATATAGGCGAGCGGGGGATCCCAATGCGCGGCCTGGCGTGCGGCGAGTCGCTCGTTTTGCCTCGCGATAGCAGAGAAGGTCGCTGCCCGGCATATTTCACGATCTCGCGCGGCGACAGGCAACGGCGCGGCAGCGACCGCATCGAGCGCGGCGTAGACGAGCCGCGTGAGCGGCATCTTGGCGGGATCGACGACGACCTCGATGGCCCGCCATTCCTCGGCCAGAGCTTCGGCGAGCGCCCTGTTCGGAACGGCGAGCGACGTGCCGGGACGGCGTGCGCGCGAGCTTGCCGTCGAGCGTGAGCGCGAAAGTTCCCAATGGCGGCGTCGACGGCGACCTCGCGCCAGAAGCGCTTCGGGAGCGAGCGCTTCGCGCCGCGTCGCACCGCTTCGCGCGGGTCGAGCGCACTCGTTGCCGGGCCGAGCAGGCTCTCGAGGAAATCCGCCCGCTCATTGGCTTTCGGGTTATCGCTCATCATTCCTCCGGCGCCTCGACGATCGGATCGTAGCGCGCGACGTCGAAGCCGAGGAGGTTGAAGCTCTGGACCATATGCGGCGGCAAGGGCGCGGAAACGTCGATCGCTCTCGCCGCCGCGCGGATGCGGCACCACGATGCGGCGCGCCAGGAGATGCAGCCTGTTCTGCAAGCCGCGCGGGAACTCCCAATTCTCGATGTCGAAATATTTGGGGTCGCCGACGATCGGATGACCCATATGGGCGGCGTGCGCTCGCAGCTGATGAGTGCGCCCGGTGACGGGCTTCATCGATAGCCAGGCGAGCTTCTGGGCCGCCGTCTCGACGACCGCGTAATAGGTGACGGCATGCATCGCGCCCTCGTCGCCGTGCAGCGGCGATCCGCATGCGGCTGTCGCGATCGGTCACCTCTTCTTTCGAGAGGTAGGTCGAGATTCTCCCGTGCCTCACCCGGGGCACGCCGGCGACGAGCGCCCAATAGATCTTGCGCGCCGAGCGCGACCGGAAGGTTTTCGCCAGTGCCGCGGCCGCAAAGCGCGTCTTCGCCACCAGAAGGCAACCCGAGGTGTCCTTGTCGAGACGATGCACGAGGCGGGCGCGCTCGCCGTCGCGGCCGCGAAGCGCTTCGAGCATGCCGTCCACATGGCGCATCGTGCCGGAGCCGCCCTGCACCGCGAGCCCCATGGGCTTGTTGAGGACGAGCACGTCGTCATCCTCGTAGAGCGTGATCCCTTCAAGGAATTTTCGCGCCTTCTCGGTCTCGCTCGAGCCTTGGCGCGGCGCTGCCGGCGCGGCGAGCGAGAGCGGCGGCACGCGCACCTTCTGCCCGGCCTCGAGCCTGTCCTTGGTCTCGACGCGACGGCCGTCGACCCGCAATTCGCCCTTACGCACGACGCGCTGAATATGGCTGAAGGAGAGGCCCGGGATGACGCGCTTCGAGAAAGCGATCGACGCGCATCCCTGATTCGTCCCCGGTCACGATCAAGTTTCGCACGCCGAGCTTGCGCCAGCCTTCGTCGCTGGGGAGGAGCGGCGGCGGCTTTGGCGCGTGAGCTCTCGCCGCCCGCTTCCTTCGCATCGTGTTCCGGGCGGCCGCGAGCGGCTCCCGGCACCGCGCGCGCCCGCCGCGCTGGCGCGCGTCCCGCGCCCGCCGGAGCGAGGCTCGCGCATGATCCGTCGGCGGGAAGCTCTCATGCGAGCGATCCAAAAGAGACGTGCCGCGCACGCAAGGCGCGCTGGCCAATAGAAACGGGAGCGGCAAAATCCATGAGATCGTCTAGCGCATTTTCCAGCGACGTTCGAGGATGAGCATTCCGTTCCAGGCAAGGCAAGTGGCCAAGGCGAGGGTGAGCGCGGCGGGCGAGCCCAGCGGAACGACGCTCAAGTGCAGCACGAGGAGCGAGAGCGCGAAACCGACCATGCCGGGCAATGAATGGGCGAACACCACGGAGGTCGCTGCCCCGCCGATCCGCGGGATGCAGGATCACGGCGAGGCTCGTGAGCACGACCGGCATGAGCGCCGCGATGCCGGCGGCGCGCGGCCCGAGCAAGCGTCCGACGATCAGCACGGTGACGACGATGCCCATCACCGCGAGCGCGCGCGCGGGCACGTCCCACCAGCGCGGCGCCGGCTTGCGCGGCGCCACCGGCCGGTTCGTGCCGTGCCGCAGCGCGATGAAGCCGATCGTGAAGGCGGCGGCATTCAGCGCGAGGACACCGGCGAGCGGTGGGCTCAACCCGATGATGGCGGTCGCGCATGCGATCCACAGCGCAAAGCAGATGCGCGAGGCTCGCCAGCGGGCCATGATGCGGAGCGAGCCTGCGCGTAAAGCGTGAGGAACAGAATCGTCCCGGCATTGACGGAGAGGCTCGCGAGACTGCTTTGCGCGATGAAGCCCGGCCCATGCTCCAGCGCGAGCACGACATAGGCGGGACCCGCCGAGATCGGCAATGTGGCGATCATCGCTCCGAGAAAGGGACCGGAGCGTTCCACCAGGAATGAAGCCGTGACGACGATGCCTGCGCTCGCCGCCATCTTGGCCGCGAGCGTAAGCCAGAACCAGTCGAGCAAGGAGCACTCCAAATCATGACCGCCGCCCCTCTTACCGATTTGCACGGCGGCGCGCAGCAGGCTTGCACGATCCCAAAGTGGTCCAGCCCCGACAAATGGTTCCCCTTTGTCGGAAAAGGCCTGACCACAACATGAGTGAGTTGTGGATAGATTTTGCCGTCGGATGGTGCCTCCGTCGGGTTCGATCCACTGGCCTGGTGAGGCGAACGCTCCATCGGCGGCGCACGGCTCCAACCTCTAAGTCTCATGATTCGCTTCGAGCTCGAGGCGCAGGGCGGGATGGTCATGGCCTGCTGCAACGGCTAACGTCCAAGATGGATCGCGATCCTCACTTCAAGTTCGGGGGGCCATCAGATTTCCGATCTTTCGCCGCGACGTGATGCCGAGCCGAAAATAGCCATGCGCCTGCGCGCGCTGACGCGATCGGCTTCAAGGCTCGGCCTTGGGCGGGCCGTCGCCTTCGCCCTGATGATCGCGCTCGCCGCGTTGAGGGTGGTCGATCCGGCGCCGCTCGAGGAACTGCGGTTACGGACTTTCGATTTCTTCCAGCTTGCCGAACCCCGCGAAGCGTCCCTTCACCCCGCGGTCATCGTCGACATCGACGAAGAAAGCCTGAAGGTCTTGGGCCAATGGCCGTGGCCCCGCACCGTGATTGCCGATCTCGTGGACCGGCTCACCGGGCTCGGGGCGGCCGCCATCGGCTTCGACGTCATCTTCGCCGAGCCCGATCGATATTCACCGGGCTCCATCATCGATCTCGTCCCCGATCTCGACGAGCAGAGCCGCGAACGCATCCGCGGCTTGCCGAGCAATGATCGGATCCTGGCGGATGCCTTTCGCCGCTCGAAGGTGGTGCTCGGCGAATCCGCCGTGGCCGGGCCCGGCACAGGCGGCGGCCCGGCAAGGCGCCAGATCGGCATCGCCAGCATGGGCGCCGATCCCGCCCCCTTCCTCATCGCCTATCCGGGAATCCTGCGGAACATTCCGATCCTCGAGGACGCGGCCGCGGCAACCGGAATGCTCACCATTCATCCCGAGCGCGACGGCATCGTGCGGCGGGTGCCGCTCGCCATGCGGGCACAAGGGCTGATCCTTTCCTCGCTCAGCCTCGCCATGTTGCGCGCCGTGAGCGCGGCCGGCCAGGTGATCGTGCGCGGCGCCCCGTCAGGAATCCAGAGCATCGGGATTCGCGAATTGGAATTGCCGACCGACCGCAACGGGCAGATTTGGGTTCATTTCGGCAGGCATGATGGCGCCCGTTACGTCTCGGCGGCGGATGTGCTCGCAGGAAGGGTTCCGCGCGAGAAGATCGAGCAAAAGCTCGTGCTCATCGGCACCTCGGCGACCGGCCTCCTCGATCGCCAGACGACGCCGGTCGACCCCTCGATGCCGGGGGTCGAGGTGCACGCCCAGATCCTCGAGAACGCCCTTTCCGGCACCTGGATCTCCTATCCCGACTACGCGACGGCGGCGGAGCTCGCGGCGGCCCTGTTGGCCTCGCTCGCGATCATCCTCGTCGCGCCCGCGCTCGGCGCCGCGCCGGTTGCTTTTCTCGGCATCTTCATCGCCGCATCACTCGGCGGAGCCTCCTGGTATTTCTATACGCGGCAAGGGCTGCTTTTCGACTTCACCTACCCGCTCTCCTCGGCTCTCGCGGTCTATCTCGTGCTCGTGTTCACGAACTATCTGCGCGAACAGGCGCAGCGGGCTCAGGTCCGCTCCGCTTTCGGCCAGTACCTCGCGCCCGATCTCGTGGAGCAGCTGGTACACACGCCCGAAAGACTCGTGCTCGGCGGCGAAGAGCGTGAAATGACCTTCATGTTCTCCGATGTGCGCGGCTTCACGTCGATTTCCGAGGCTTACAAGCATGATCCGCAGGGGCTCACCTCGCTGATCAATCGCCTGCTGACGCCGCTCACGGACGCCATCATCTCTCACAAGGGCACGATCGATAAATATATGGGCGATGCCGTGATGGCGTTCTGGAACGCGCCGCTCGCCGACACTCATCACGCGAGGAACGCCTGTTTCGCCGCGCTCGAGATGAAAAAGCGGATCGCCGTGTTGAACAGCGAGCGCGAGCAGGAGGCGCGAGCCCGCGGCGAGACATTCCTCCCGCTGAAAATCGGCATCGGCATCAACACGGGCAATTGCGTCGTGGGGAACATGGGATCGGATCTGCGCTTCAACTACACCGTCCTCGGCGACGCGGTGAACCTCACCTCGCGCATCGAAGGCCAGACGAAAGCCTATGGCGTCACCATCATGGCGGGCGCGCAGACCCTGGCATCGGCAGGCGACGATTTCGCGGCAATCGAGCTCGACGTGATCCGCGTGAAGGGAAAGACGGAACCTGAAGTCGTGCACGGCCTCTTCGGCGCGTCCGATGTCGCGACGAGCGAGAGCTTTCGTGATCTTTGCCGGCTCACACGGCAAATGCTCACCTGCTACCGCAGGCAGGACTGGAAAAAGGCGCTCGAAGCGCTCGATGCGTGCCGCACTTTCGAGACCGAATTCGAGTTGACGGCCTTCTTCGATCTCTACGCTTTCCGAATTCGCACCTTCCGCGAGGTTCCTCCGCCGAGCGATTGGGACGGTGTTTACACGGCCGAGGCGAAGTAGGGCGGGGCTAGATCGTATGAGAGGCCCCTAGTGGATAAAATCTGACGCTTCCTGCCCTTGGCTTTGGTCCGCTTCGGTGGAGAGCTGCCGGTCAGCTTCCCCTGCGCCGGCGAGAGAAGCGCACGTTCTGCCGATGGCTTGCATTGGCTGAGAGCAGACCGGCAGTCCATGGGCGGCGAACGGGACGAAACAGACATTCAGGGCGGCGGCGCAGCGGACGATCGACCCTTTTCGGCCGGCGTATAGTCTTCGCGTCGGGAATGGCCCTCCTGCCCGTCTGGAAGCGCATGGTACAAGGGCTCGACATCGACGCCGATGGTCAAGGAGATTTGATATGGAAGACCGAGAGATTCGAGCGGCTCTAGATCGCCACTGGGCCGCCTCCGATGCGAACGACTTCGAGGGGGAGCACCAGATTTACCGAGAGGACGCGGTGCTCGAATATCCGCAATCGGGCGAGCGCATCCGCGGGCGGCGGAAGATTCAGTCGTCTCGCGCCGCGCAGCCGAGCCGGAAACGCTTCACAGTGCGGCGAATGATCGGCGCGGGCGACCTCTGGGTCACTGAATATGTCCTCACCTATGACGGGCGGCCGTCTTACACCGTGAGCATCATGGAGTTCCTCGATGGGAAGGTGGCCCGAGAGACCCAGTATTTCGGCGACCCGTTCGAGCCGGGGCCTTCGCGTGCGCAATGGGTCGAGCGGATGCCCTGAAACCATGGCCGCCGTATGGATGGCCATCTGCCGCTCGCTCGCTCGGAGCTGCCGATTGATACGGTCTCTCTCGCCCGCTATCTCGTTGGCAAGTGTAAGCTTGGCTCGGCGGCGGGGCCCGGCTGGGCCGGAGGCGTGCGCAGCAACAGCATGAGCAATAGCACGCCGATGACCGAGAAGCCCAGCACCATGAAGCCGTCGATATAGGCCAGCACATAGGCTTGCTTTTGAACCGCATCGGCCAAGAGGGCCGCGGCGCGCGCATTGGCCTCGACTTGGCCGACCGAGCGCCCCTTCACGAGCCGTGCGTAATTCTGCAACCGCTCGCTCGTGAGCGACGTGCCGATCGCGACATGCTGCCCGACCAGATTCGAATAGACTTGTTCGCGTACTCGCAAGAAGGTCTGCACGAAGGCCGCGCCGAGCTGGGCGCCGAACAGTCGCCCCGTCTGCAGGACTGCACCGAAGGTCAATGCCTCGCTCGGCTGCAGATGTTTCAGGAAGAACCAAACAAGTGAGGTGAGCCCAACCGACTGACCCACCGCCTGCACGATCTGCGAGGGCAGAAAGTCGTCACCGGCCCAATCCTGCGTCAGTTGCCCGGCCATGAAGCATGCGCAGCCGATGAGCGCGAAACCAAAAGCCATCGGTAGACGCGCGTCGACAAAGCGCAGAAGGGTCGCGACCACTGGCGCAAGCAGCAATTGCGGCAGTGCGATCCACATCAGAACGCCGCCAATCTCCATCGCACGATAGTTCTGAATCGTCGTTAGAAACTGCGGGATGATGTATGCGGTCGAGAGGATGACGAACCGGAAGAAGGTGATGAGAAGGAACAGCAGGGGGATATTTCCACTGGCCGCAAAGCGGAGATTGATCCACGGCCGATCGTGGAATAGCTCTTGCAGAACGAAAGCGACGAGCAGAAGGCCGCCGCCCAGCAGAAGGGCATTTATAAGTCCAGAATTCAGCCAATCGAGGCGGTTTCCTTGGTCGAGCGCCGCATAGAGGAGGCTGAATCCGAGGCTTGCGTAGAGTATCCCAGCCCAGTCGGCATTCTTGAGCAGCTCGCGGTTTACCGGCTGTCGCGGCATGCCGAAGTGGATGCAGATCAGCATGAGAGGCATGAGCAGCGCCGTGTCCCAGAAGATCCATTTCCAGGACCAGTTGTCGCTGAACCACCCTTCGATAGAGGCGGCGATGTTGAGCGACAGCTCGAGGTTCATCGAATAGGCCGCGATACCGTATACGACCAATCGGAGCGGGAGGTTTTGTACGATGAAGCTGATGGTGAGCGGAATGAAGGTGCCGGAAGCAAGACCGCTTATCATCTGGAACGCCAAGATGAAGCGCAGGTCCGGCGAGAATGGCAGCAGCGAGTTCGAGATCGCGAATATGAAACCCGAGATCGTCAGCACCCGGCGAGGGCCGAAGACCGCCCCAAGCCAGACCGAAATCGGTCCTACCAACATCTGACCGACGGTGAAGGCGGTCGTAATCCAGGCACCCTCATCAAAGCCAGCATGAACGGCGCCCCGAACGTCAGCGAGGCCGAAGGTGGTAATGCGGCTGTCCAGCGTCGATATGATCGAGCCCAAAAGCACCGCCAGCACGCCGATATAGGGGCGCGTGCTGATGACCGGCGGCAGCTGGGCCTCCCGATCGGCGGGATGACAGAGGGAGTGGGTCCGCGCGGCCCAACCGTGCCCAATACCCTGGAACGTATTCACCATGCCGCCGCTTACCGTCTGCCGACGGCCGGCTCAGCCGAGATTGAACTCGTATGGATCGTGGCGATCACCGACATGCCCGGCCGCAATAGATCGGCGATCGAGTGGTCAGGCTCGAACACGATCTTCACGGGGATACGCTGCACGACCTTGGTGAAGTTGCCGGTGGCGTTGTCCGGGGGCAACAATGAGAACTGTGCGCCGGAAGCGGGTGACCAGCTATCGACCCGGCCACGCAGCACAGCGCCCGGGAAGGCATCCACCGTCACGCTCGCGGGCTGACCAACTCGGACCCGAGTCATCTGTGTCTCCTTGAAGTTGGCGATGACCCAAATATTGGGCAATGGCACCAAGGAGATCACCTCTGTCCCCGCGCTGACGTACTGGCCGGCACGCACCTGGCGCTGGCCGACCATGCCGTCCACCGGCGCCGTGATGCGAGTGTACCCAAGACTGATCTCCGCGAGCTCGCGCGCGGCTTGCTGCGCATTGAGGCTTGCGTGGGCTTGTTTCTCTTGACTCTCGAGCACATTGAGCTGCTGGCGCTGTTGCTCGAGCTGCGCCCGGTTCAAAGCGAGCGTGGCTTCGGCCCGTTTCTCGTTGTCGACCGCCTGTTCAGTGATCTGGGGCGTACCGGCCCGACCCTCGGAAAGCAGGGTCTGCTGGCGCACGGTCTCCAAGTGATAGCGTGTGACGTCAGCTTCGGTTGCCGCGATCGTTGCTTGCGCCTGCTTGATCAGAGCATCCTGAAGCAGCTTTTGCTGTTCGACATTTTGGATCGCAGCCTTGGCCGCAGTAACATTCGCTTGGGCCTGATCGAGTTGGGCGCGGTAATCGTCGTCGACGATCTCCACCAGCAAATCGCCGGCCTTGACCCTCTGGAAGTCCTGCACAGGCACACGGCGGACATAACCCGGGACCTTGGCAGCGAGCGGCGTTAGGTCTGCCTGGAGATAGGCGTCATCGGTGCTTTGGTGCAAGGATGATCCTACCCACCAATCCCATTCATGCGCGACGAATGCGATGAGGCCGCCGACCAGGAGCAGAATAAACAGACGAATACTTGTGCCGAGCCACGGGATCGTGCGAGGCGCGACTTTTCTTTGCTCGCTCTTGACGGGCGTTCCTCTCACACCGTCCAAGGTTTGCTCTGGAGTCCCGGGTTGTTCGCTCATGAGTCTCCGGTTCGGCATATTTCGCCGCTCTTTTGCGGCACATTCACAAGTCTATCGATCAGGGCGAAACGCCCGCTCAAAAACGACCTCGTGGACAACCTCCTTGCCGTCGAGCGTGTTTGCGGCCGGCGCGGGATTGCTGCTCCTGGTGGCCCATTATTAGTGGTGACGAACCAGATGACAAATGTTGGAGGAGGTGCCTACACGGCCTACGGTCGCAACGATCAGTGAGGTATTTTGTTCGAAAGCCAGCACGACTTCCGCTGTTGGCCCCTCTCGGACCTCGCGGCGCTCCGCCTTTGCACCGCTATCGGGGGCTACGCGGACATCAGCCCAAGAGTTGCACTGTTTCGATTTTTGAGTACCCGCCCTGGCTCAAGCAAAATCTTTCCCGTTGCTCGGTCGACAACCTCGATCTTCTTGAGTTCCGCGTCTCCTCCGGTCCTGTTGCCGAGCCGCAGCTCATGGACGAGGGCGCCGGCCATCTGAGCCCATTGCCGGTATCGGCGTTGACGAAACATCGGCGGCGAGAGAAGTGAGCTTGAGGGTCCGCAGTGGCCGCTTGCGACCCGGTTCTGCTCACTTCCGGTCGAGCGCGCTCGATCGCGACATGCTCCGAAGGACGCTTACGGCGGCCAGGATTACAGGGATCACGATGCCGAAGCTCAGGATAAATCTCACCATGACGCGTTTCCAGATCCATGGTTGAGTGACGAGGACCGCACATGGCTGACTGAGGAAGAACTGAACAGGCTCATGTTGGTCGAGGGAAATACGCGCGACGCGAGGCCGGTCATCAGCAGGGCGATGGTCAAGCCTGAGACGATTTTCTCGGAAAGGGACATATTCATGGTTTTCCTCCGCTCCGGTCCAGGTGCCCGCAAAAGGAACGCTGAGCCCTAGCCAGGATCATTCACATACGCCTCGTGACGCGAGCGTGATGGCAGGGTGACTTGCTGAGCAATTGCCACGAGGTGCTCCAGCAATTTCAAGGATTCCGTGACGAAGCTGGTCGCTTGCCGGCGGCTTTATCCAAAGTAACGATCTCACCAGATGTCGGAATTCCGACACCTGTACTTTCCCTTGCGTTGTTAGAGACAGTGAGCGCATTCTGCGAATTCCGTGCATGGGGTCAGACGCGATGACGACAACAAGCGAATACGCCAAGAGCGCCACGGCGGCCTTGCATCAGGTCCTGCGCATCTCGCCGGGCGATTTCGATGCCGAGCGCGCCGCCGCCGTCATCGAGCAGGCCATATCGAACGCCACGCGTGAGCGCCAAACCAGGGTCCGCCGGCAATTGAAGGCGGCGGAGGCTGCGGCGCAAGAGCGTGTGGCGCGATTGCTAAGCTCGTCACCCGCGGTGATCTACAGCTTCAAGGCTACCGGCAATTTTGCGCCGACCTTTGTCAGTGACAATATCAACGCCGTGTTCGGCTACGCGCCAGCCGAGTACCTGGAGGATCCGTCCTTCTGGCGTGACCGCGTCCATCCCGATGACCTCGCCCGCGTCGACGACGCCATCTCCGCATTCTTCCAAAATGGCGTCCAGGCGGTGGAGTATCGCTTTCGCCGCAAGGACGGCTCCTATTGCTGGGTGAACGACGAACAGCGTCTGATCCGCGGCGTCGGCGGCAAACCGTTGGAGATCGTCGGGTCATGGAGCGACATCACGGCGCGCAAGGCGGCAGAGGAAGCGAAAGATGCGGCGCATCGCCGTCTGTCCACATTGCTGACCAGCTCGCCCGCGGTGATCTACAGCTACAAGGCGACGGGAGATTTCGCGCCGAGCTTCGTCAGTGAGAACATCAGGGACTGGCTGGGCTATGAGCCGCGGGAATACCTCGAGGATGCGGATTTTTGGCGGCGTTGCGTGCATCCCGACCATCTCGCGGCGGTGGAAGCCGAATCCGTCCACCTCTTCAAGAAAGGCCGCCATACGGTCGAGTACCTTTTTCTCAAGAAGGACGGCAGCTTTTGCTGGGTGAATGACGCGCAGCAATTGATCCGGGACGAGGAGGGTCAGCCGGCCGAGGTGGTTGGCTCATGGAGCGACATAACCGAGCGCAAGCAGGCCGAGGAAGCGGCGGTGGCGGCGCGCGATCGGGTCGAGCACCTTCTCGCTCGCTCGCCGGCGGTGATCTACAGCTTCAAGGTGAGCGGCGATTACGGGCCGACGTTCATAAGCCAGAACGTCAAGGAGCTGCTGGGCTACGATCGCGCGGAATATCTCGAGAGCCCGGATTTCTGGCGCGACCGCGTCCATCCCGAGGATCTGCCGCGCATCGAGAAAGACTTTGCGCGGCTATTCGAGGATGGACGTTTCGCCAACGAGTACAGGTTCCGCAAGAAGGACGGCAGCTATTGCTGGATCAGCGACGATCTGCAGCTTCTCCGCGATGCGGCGGGCGAGCCGGTCGAGATCATCGGCGCGTGGAACGACATCACTGCGCGCAAGCAGATCGGCGAAGCCCTGGTCGCGGCGCAAGATCGCCTCGTGCGCGTTTTGTCTTCCGCGCCCGCGGTGATCTACAGCTACAAGGCTACAGGAGATTTCGCGCCGAATATCGTGAGCGAGAACATCAAAAGCCTGCTCGGATACGAGCCTCGCGAATACTTGGAGAACGCCGATTTTTGGCGTGAGCGGGTGCATCCCGACGACCTCGCCGCAGTGGAAGCTGAGTTGGTTCACCTGTTCAAGCATGGCCGTCACACTGTCGAGTACCGATTTCTCAAGAAGGATGGCACCTATTGTTGGGTAAACGACGCGCAGCAATTGATCCGCGACAAAGACGGCCAGCCGCTCGAAGTCGTTGGCTCGTGGAGCGACGTGACCGCGCTCAAAGGGGCGGAGAATGCTTTCCGGCGCAGTGAGCAGCGCCTGACGGATGCAATCGAGTCGATCTCGGAAGGGTTTTCATTGTACGACGCGGAGGACCGGCTAGTCGTCTGCAACAGCACCTACGGCGAGCTTCTCCATCCGGGAATGGGCACGCCGGTGCCGGGCACCCCATACGAAATGCTCATCCGTAGGACGGCGGAACAAGGCCTTGTCGAGGACGCGAAAGGACGGGTCGACGAGTGGGTTGCCGAGCGGTTGGCAAAGCACAGGCAACCCGGCAAGCCCCACGTCCAGCGCCGTGCCGACGGTCGCTGGGTTCAAATCAACGAGCGCAAGACCACAGAGGGCGGAACGGTCGCCGTCTACACCAACATCACGAAAATCAAGCGCGCCGAAGAAAAGGTCCGCGAGGCCGGGCGCGAGGCGGAGCTGGCCAAAGAACTCGTGACCGAGAAGAATAAGGCGCTGGAGGTCCTATCGACGAAGCTGTCGAAATACCTGTCACCCCAGGTCTACTCATCGATATTCTCGGGCTCGAAAAGCGTGGAAATCGCCTCGACCCGCAAGAAGCTGACCGTATTCTTTTCCGACATCGCGGATTTCACGGCGACGACGGACGATCTCGAATCGGAAGAGCTCACCGGGCTCCTCAACCATTACCTAACCGAGATGTCGAAGATCGCCCAGGAGCACGGCGCGACCGTCGACAAGTATATCGGCGACGCGTTCCTTGCCTTCTTTGGGGATCCGGACACGAAGGGCGTCAAGGAGGATGCGATAGCCTGCGTCAACATGGCCATCGCGATGCAGCGGCGGATGCAAGAGTTGCAGTCGGAGTGGCGCGATGCCGGCTTGCAGAAGCCGTTCCAGCTTCGGATCGGCATCAACACGGGCTATTGCACCGTCGGCAATTTCGGCAGCGAGGACCGTATGGACTACACCATCATCGGCAGCCAGGTGAATCTCGCCTCCCGGTTGCAGTCGCATGCCGAACTCGGCAGCATTCTCATGAGCCATGAAACCTATTCCCTGGTCAAGGACATGGTCCTGGCCGAGGAGCGAGATCCCATCCACGCCAAGGGCATCGCCAAGCCGGTGCGAAACTACAAGGTCCTCGAGCGCATCGATGACATGGTCGGTCAAGGCAAGGTGATCCGCGAAGAGCAAGAGGGCTTGCGCGTCCTCCTCGACTTGCAAAGGCTCGATAGGGGAAGGGCGATCAAGGCTTTGGACAACATCATCTCGCGCCTCAGGACCTGAGCGGAGGTCGGGACTTCCAACGCCGGCGGCCACAGCGCGATCGAGATCGGCTATCGCCACGCGATCGAAAGGCCGGAGCGAGCCGGAACTGCGAAGGCCGATCTATTTTACGAGAAGCTGCAAGCACGTGCTTTCGCAGATCGAAAGAGCATCCCTGGTCGCGAGATAGTCGCGATGTTCTTCGGCGAGCTCCGCCGCCTTGATCGCCAGGGCCTCATCCTCCAACATGCCGGCGATGAGCTCGCAGGTAACGCTCGCACCCGGCTCATAGGTTTTGACGAGCCTTCCCGCGCCCGCTTGTTGCAGCGCCTCCCCATTGAGGTCCTGTTCGAGCTGCGCGCTCAGAACGAGTTGCGGAACTCCCGCGACCAGCGCCTCGGACGCGACGCCGCTTCCCCCGTTGTGCACGAGAAGCCGGGTCGCGGGCAGCACGTCGGCGAGCGGCGAGGGTTCGACACTGATGTGCGCTCCCGCGCGACGAAGATCGTCGAGCTCGGCTGCCGGCGCTCGCGGCGCATGGATCCGCAGATGCCGCGCGACTGGCCTCAACGCATCGAAGATCGAGGGATGCGGCACGTAGCCCCCGGACAGATAGGCGAAGATGGAGCTTGCGCCGGCCGCCCTCGGCGCTGGCATTCGATCGAAGATCGGCCCGTCCAAGCCTTGCGTTCGCTGCGTGTCGTAGGGATCGAGCAAGGGGAAGCTCTGGACGAGGCAGGCATCGCCCGAGAAGAGCTGGGGGAGGCGCTCCAGCGTCGTCCACCCTCGCCGCCGTGCTTGAGCGTTGATCGTCGCGAGCGTTTGCTCCTCGTTCCACACTGGCGGCGCGTGCCGATGCAGGAGGGGAAAGCGCGGCATTTCTTGCGGTGGCAGGGTATAGCCATTGCCGATGAGCGCGAGCGGAATGCGGCCGCGCGCCGCGAGCGCCGCGAGCGGAGCAAAATCCGCGATCACGAGATCGGGCCGCGCTGTCCTGAACAGCTCATCCCAGGTGCCGAGCAGCCGATCGACCGCGGCGCCGTCGGAGAGGCCGGCGCCGGACAAGATGTCGTTGAGGGTCGCGGAGGAAAGGGCCGCGCGCTGCGCGGGGGGACGCGAATGAAGCGGCCATTGAGGCGCGCGGATGATCTCGCCGAACGCCTTGCGAAAAGGTTCGGCCGAGGATGGATCGACGATGGCCGCGATCGCTCGAACGCCATGTGGCGTCAGGCGCTGCGCGATGCGGCACATGTTCATGAGGTGGCCGAGGCCGCGCCCCAGCTCCCAGGCGAACACGACGGTCTTCATCGCGGCGATGTCCTCATGGAGGGCAAGCACCACTCGCTCGCGACCAAGGAGCAGACGGGATCGCTCATGGCTTGCTGATCCTTCACCTCTCGTATTGCGAATTGGCTCGAACGAGGCTAACCGACCCCGCCTGCGGTCCACGAGTGAGACCTCGGTTGGACTTGGACCCATCTCATCATTTCGGACGCGACGCCACAAACGATGCAAGCCGGCTTGCCGATCTCAAACGAAATTTCGCGGGGCGCCTTGCCGCGCCAGGAAGTTCGCGCCTTCTGGACGGGCCCTCAGCTCAGCCCCTATGAGGAGCTGTCGCTGCGAAGCCTGGTTGCCGGCGGCGCCCGCACCCTGCTCTATTCCACGAACCGGGAGCTGAGGGTTCCGGAGGGTGTCGAGCTTGTCGACGCACGCGAGATCCTTTCCGGGGAGGTGCATCGCTTCGCTTTCGCCGATGGCGTGCGCTCGCCGGCGCTGCATTCGGATCTTTTCCGCTATCTCGCAATCCGGCAATTCGGCGGCTGGTACGTCGACCTCGACATCATCCTCCTCGGCAAGGAGTTGCCGCGCCGCAAGGTCTATCTCGCGCGCGAATCCGAGAAACTCGTGAATGGCGCGGTGATGACCTTTCCTGAAGGCTCGCCCTTCATTGCCGCCGCGATCGAGGAGGCCTGGAAGCTTCTTCCGGAGGCCGGACCCGGAGCGCCCCTGAGCAAGCGCATATCGCTCGGCCCCGAGCTCGTGACGCGGCTCGTGCGGGAGTATGCGCTCGACCATGTCGTGCGCCCCCGATCGAGCGCTTACGAGATCGGATACGACGAAATTCCCGCGATGTTCGACCCCGCGCATCGCACGGAGCTCGAGGAACGGACCGCCGACAGCGATTTCATCCATCTGTGGAACGAAATCTGGGGTCGCGTTCGCCTCCCGAAACATTACGGGCCCCCGGAGGGCAGCTTTCTCGACGGTCTCTTCCGCCGCTTCGGAATGGGCTTTGCCGACGAGGCGCGCCTCTCGATCGAGACGATCACGGTCTGGTTCCGCGAGCGCAATCTGCTGGATCACCTTCGCTGGCGCTTGCGAACCGAGCTTCTCCCCGCCAACGCAATCGATCAGGTGATCGAGCAGGAGCAAGGAGAGAGGCCGCGCCTCGTCTATTCGCTTTCGCAAGATCGATCCGGGAGAGACGCCAGGCCAGTACGCGCGGCACGAGCTCAGCAGACGCTGCGCACCTTCTGGCATGGCGAGGCGATCGGAACCTACCAGCTCCTTTGCCTGCGAAGCTTCCTCGATCGAGGCCATCGCATCGAGCTGTTCTCGTTCGAGCCCAAGCTCGATCTTCCCGATTGGATCACGCTCAGGGACGCGGCCGAGATTCTCCCCCGGGAGCGCGTGTTGCGCTACCTTCCCGAGCAGAGGCGATTTGCGGTTCATGCGGATCTCTTCCGCCTCGCCTTGCTGCACCGTCTGGGCGGCTGGTGGATCGATCCCGACGTGGTCCTGCTCAGGGCAGAGCTGCCCGCGACCGACCTCTGGTTCAGCCCTGCCTTCGAATCCGGAGCGATCTCCACCGCCGCCCTGAAGTTTCCGGCCGGGCATCCCGTCTTGACGGAGGCGCTCGTCCAGGCGCCCTCTTTCGAAGAGCAGATCGAGGACTGGGGCAAGGCCGGCGCTCTCCTTCTCACGAATTCCCTCGCCGCGATGGGCGTGACGGTCGCCCGTCACGCCGATCATGGAGCTTGTCCGCTGCCCTCGTCCGACGTGCCTCGCCTTTTCGATCCGTCTCAGGCCGATGCCCTGGCGAAGGAGCTCGACGGTGAGCGCTTCCTCGATCTCCACCAGGAGGTCTGGCTGCGCGCCGGAGTGCCCGATTTCCTCGGTCCCCCGCGCGGATCCTTTCTCGACCGGCTATTCCAGCGGCACGACTTCGGCCTGACCTTCGCCGCCGACATGGAATTCGGCGATGTCAGACGCTGGCTGACCCATATGTATGATTCCGCGCGCCCGCGACGCGTTTCCGACCCGTGACGGGAAAATCCGGGCGACGCGAAAGCCATGGCCTTCCCCTCTCCTTCGCATTCGCCGACGTCTCTTGAAAAAGATTGCGTCTTTCGCCTCTCCCCCTTGCCAGGGCGGCCTCTTCGAAGATATGGCTTTCGACAAGCTCTATTTAGCTTCGTTTTGAAAAACAGGGTCGGGGCAAATGTATCTAATAAGCCTTTGTGCGGACGCCCGCGGGGCGCCGCCGAATGCTGAGCGATCCTCCCCTGGCTCGGGCCAAGCCTTCCGTTCTCCTGCCCTTTCCCACGCGCTTGACAAAGGTTTGACTTGAATGGGGATCCGCATGGGACCCGAGGCTCGCAGCGCCGTGGCCTCTCGCAAGGCGAGGTCGGCCGAGCCGTATCCTTGCCGCTACCCTCGCCTTGTGGCTCGCGAATGGCGCCGCCGCCGAGGCGCAGGACGGCGCGAGCGAGCAGCAGCGACTCTACGAGCAGATGGTGCGCCGGCCAACGGATTATGAAGCCACTTTCGCCTTCGTGAGAGTGGCCACGGAGCATGGGGATTACGAAGCCGCGATCGGCGCGCTGGAGCGCCTCCTCTTTTACAATCCCGATCAGTCGCTGGTGAAATACGAGCTGGGCACGCTTTATTATCGGCTCGGGTCGTACGCATTGGCCAAGCGCTATTTTCTCGAGGCCCTGGCAACCCCCGATGTCGACGCGGCGACGAAAGCGCGCATCGAAGCCTCGCTTCAAACCGTGGACAAGCAATCGCAGCCGAGCCGCTTCTCGGGCTTCGCCCAGACCGGCTTGCGATACCAGACGAATGCGAGCTTCGCGCCTTCGAGCAATACGGTTCGGTTCAACGGCATCGATTTCGGACTGCCGCCGACGAACGGCGGCAAAAGCGACACGAATTGGTTCGGATTGGTCGGGCTCAGCCATGATTACGACCTTGAGGACCAGGGCGGGACGGTGCTCGAGACCCGGTTCATCGGATATCTCACGCAACAGTTTCGCCTGCGCGATCTCGATGTCGGCCTTTTCGACGTGAGCTTCGGTCCGCGCCTGACCTTCGCCTCCGAGTGGATTCCTGGAGCGACGATCAAGCCTTATGTGGTCGGCGGCAGCGCCTGGGTTGACGGCACGCGCTATCTTTCATCCGGCGGCGCCGGCCTCTCGCTCAGCATCCCGACCCGTTGGGGCGCAACACTCGAGCCGAGCTTCGAATGGCGTCGGGTGAACTACGTCACGGGCAACCCCGTGTTGGCGGAATTCAATTCGGGCGATTGGTTTACGGTGGCGCTCGGGTCGACCTTGCCCATCAACGACCGGCTCAAGCTCGACGCGCGCGCCTATTATCGCCGCGGCGATGCCTCGATGAATTTCCAGTCGTTCGATCAATGGGGCGTCGAAGGAGCCCTGTCCTACGAATTTGCCCCACCGCTCGGCTCAATTGCGCAAAACTGGACGATTTCTCCCTTTGCGCGGCTGATCAGGACGAGCTTCGATGCTTCAAACCCGTTCATCGATCCCTTGACCACCAATTCCGTGAACGAATGGGTGGCCGGCGTCACCTTGGACACGCCGATCACCGCGACCTTCGGCATCGCGACGACGATTCAGTACGACCGCACCTATTCGCCGCTTCCGAATTATCGCCAGAACAATCTTTCGATCATGTCCGGACCTACGGTCCGGTTCTGAGATGGTGACATATGGACTGGCTTAAGCAAACGCGACTGGCCCGCCTCGGGGCCCTTCTGCTGTCGAGCGTCGCTCCGCTGACCCATGCCCAGGCGCAGAGTTTTGCCAAGGTGGGCGCGGTCAATCCGGAAGCCATGGGCACCCCGCCAGGGGGTGCCAGCCGCGTCCTGACCATCGGCTCGAGCATCGTCGTCAAGGAACGCGTGCGAACCACCGATGCGGGCTCGACCCAGCTTCTCTTTCCCGATCAGTCGACCTTGAACCTTGGCGCCAACAGCGACATGGTCATCGACGAATATTACTACAATCCGGATGCCAAAACCGGCTCGATGGTGGCTTCCGCCACGAAGGGCGTGCTGCGCTATGTCGGTGGCCAGATCAGCCACAGCTCAGGGGTCACGATCACGACGCCCTCGGCCGTGCTCGGCATCCGGGGCGGAATCGCGACGCTCATGCTGTCGCTGTCGGAAAGATTGGCCGAATCGGACCCCCATCTCGATTGCCAGCACGGCAACGAGCTTGTCATCAATCACTTCGGTTCTACCGCGATCAAGAACAATGTGAGCCAGGTCACGCTCAGGCCCGGCTACGCCGCCGTGATCTGCTCGGCCAGTCAACCGATCGGCGTGCCCTTCAAGGCGTCCGACGCACTCCTGCGGCAGATCATGCGCACGCAGACGAGCCGCGCCGGGCAAAACGGCGGCTTCGGGGGCCGTTCGGGCAATGGGCCGGCTCCCCCTTCCTTTTCGCCACCGCCGGGTTTCGGCACCGCCAATCTTCCGAGCCCCGCTCGCCCGCCCGCAGCCGATCCGCTCGGATACACCTCCGTGTTCAGCGCCGGAGGCGGCGTAGCGCGGAACAAATTCCAGACCAACCAGGTGCAAAGCGTGGTTCCGCAGGCGCAAAGCGCTGCGGCGAAAAGCCAAGCAGCAAAGACGCCGAGCCCCCCACCCTCTTATCCTTAGCCCGCCGAGCTTCTTGCCAAGCTCGTGAAGCGGCGCACCTCCGACGGTCGGCTCGGCGTCGGACCGCAGCCTCCCGACGAAAGCTAAGGCGTCAGCACCGCTCGTCCGACAAGCTTGCCCGCGCGCAAGTCCTCGAGCGCCGCGTTCGCCTCCTCGAGCGGGCGCCTCGTCACGGGAATGGGCTCGACTTTCCTGGCACGCACCAGGTCGAGGAGCTCCTGCGTCTCCCTGAGATTGCCGACGTAGCTGCCCTGGATCGTGATCGCCTTGATCGGAATGAGCGGCAAGGCCCAAGGCGCGCCGCCGCCGTAAAGCCCCACCATGACGAGCTTGCCGCCCCGCGTGAGGCCATCGAAGCCGAGCTGCGCCGTCTGCGCATTGCCGACGAGATCGATCGCCGCGCGCAACGGCTGCCCCGCCTTTTCCGCGATCTGGCGCGCCGCGTCGGCCGCCGAACCGTCCACCGTGGCGAGCGCGCCGGCGCTCATCGCCGCCTCGCGCTTTTTCGCGTCGATGTCGACGACGATCGCGCCTTTGCCGCCCATCGCCTTCAACAAGGAGAGCGCCATGAGACCGAGACCGCCGGCGCCGAAGATCAGGATCGGCTCACGAAGCGCGAACTCCACTTTCTTGAGCGCACTGTAGGTGGTGACGCCCGAGCATGCATAGGGCGCGGCCGTCACCGGATCGAGGCCATGCAAATCGAGAAGGTAGCGCGGGTGCGGCACGGTGATGTGATCCGCGTAGCCGCCATCGCAATGCACGCCGAGACAGCGAGGCTTGAGGCACAGGTTTTCGTCACCCGCGCGGCAAACCGCACAGACTCCGCAGCCGATCCAGGGATAGATGAGCCGCACCTCGCCGATCGCGACCCCCTCCGCCTGCGGTCCGAGCGCGAGCACTTCACCCACCGTCTCATGCCCCATGGCGAGCGGGAGTGCGACGCCCCTGTCCTTGAGCGACAGCTGCCCGCGCCCATGGCCGAGCTGATATCCGCCTTCCCAGATGTGCAGGTCGCTGTGGCAAACGCCCGCGGCCTTGACCTTGAGCAGCACTTGCGTGCCTGAGGGCTCGGGCGTCGGTGCCTCGACCTCGGCGAGCGGTGCCGAAAACGCTGTGACCTTGAAGCTCCTCATCCTGTTCCTCCTGCAAGGCGCATCCAAGGCGCATGGCAAAGAGACATCATGCCGGGCAGGTGACGCAAGTGGCCGCCGCGAAAAACCGAGCCGCCAGCCTTGCAACCGCCGAGCTCCCCATTCCAGGGGTCGCTCGGGCGCGTCCTCAAGCACCGTCTGAAAAAGGCCAATCCTGTGGGCCGGCGACGGGCGAAGCCCGAGGACGCTGCGCATCGGCCTCACGCGACACGCCCAGCATGTTGAAGGACACGATGCTCCGAAGACGTTGGTGGGATGGTGAAAGAAGTTCTCGGGGTTGAAAAGCCGGGGAACGTGCCAGAAGAGCTCGTAGTCGAGTCGAAAGCAGCCGAGCGATGAGCGCCGCCGATTTTTCCCGCCGGTCGTTCTCGACGTAGAGCACGGGGCGATGGCGGGCGATGGTGGACGCAGCGCCGGCCAGGACCTCCCCTTCCATGCCTTCGACATCGATCTTGATGAGCTCGCATCGCGCAAGGCCCAACGCGTCGACGGGGATGATGTCGACAGGCTCCGACGCTTCGCCGACTCCAAGCGAGACGCCGCCGAAATTATTGGCGGCCGTGTAATCGAGGACAGGCACTTGCGCGAGGCCGCGCTCACGCCCGGCGCCCGCCAGGAGCGTGCGCATATTGACGATGCCGTTGAGGGCGAGGTTGGCGCACAGCATCTGGTGGATCACGCGCTGCGGCTCGTAGGCGATGACGCACGCCGCCGCGACCGACCGCTTGCGCGAAATAGAGGGTGTGCGCGCCGATATTGGCGCCGATGTCGAGCACCACCGTCGCCGGGGCGCAAGAGCTGGCGGAAGAGCCCGACCTCGCCTTCGGAGAATTCACCGTAAAGATCGAAGGAGCGCCCGACATAGGCGTCCTTGGAATGGTAGAGCATCAGGCCATGGCGCGTCGCCTTGAGCCTCACCTCACGATTGTCGAGAATGGTCGCTCCCAATCCCGATGCTCGTGTCGTCCAAAGGAAATGCCCCCTCGCTTGGGATTGAGCCAAGGACCGTATAGAGCGGGCCTCGGCTTTGGCAATCCAGGCCGCTGCACCTTCAAGAGGAGCTCCGTGTCGGGCGGTCCAGCACCGCCCTCGTGAGCGGCTCCGTCATCACTTCGAGAGTGGCCAGTCTTGGGGGCCGGTGACGGCGCGAAGGCCGGAAACATTGTTCCGCCCCTCACGCGGCAGGCACAGCATGTTGAGCGACGCGTAGTTGCCGAACACATTCGTTTGCTGGCGAAAGAAATTATCCGGATCTGAAGAGCAAAGGCGTATGCCAAAAAAGCTCATAATTCAGCGAAAAAAGCTGCTCGATGAGCGCCGCCGATTTTTCGCGCCGGTCATTCTCGACATAGAGCTGAGGGCGAAACCGGGCGATCGTCGAGCTGGCGCCGGCCAGCACCTCGCCTTCCATGCCCTCGACGTCGATCTTCATGAAATGGCATCTCTCGAGCCCAAGCGCGTCGACGGGAATGACGTCCACCGGTTCCGAAGCCCCATCCGTGCCGAGCGACACGCGGCCGAAATTATTGTGCGTGCTGTAATCGAGGACAGGGCACGCGGGTGATGCCGCGCTCACGACCCGCCCCCGCATGGAGCGCCTGGACATTGGTGACGCTGTTGAGCGCGAGATTGGCGCACAGCATCTGGTGGATCACGCGCTGCGGCTCATAGGCGATGACGCGGCCGCGCGGGCCGACCGCGGCCGAGAAATATAGAGTGTGGGCACCGATATTGGCGCCGATATCGAGCACCACCGTACCCGGCCGCACGAGCTGGCTGGAAGATTTTGACTTCGCCTTCGGAGAATTCACCGTAAAGGTCGAAGGAGCGCCCGATATGGGAGTCCTTCGAATTGTAACAGCATCAGGCCGTGACGTGTCGCCTTGAGCCTCACCTCGCGACTGTCGAGGATGACCGTCCCGAACCCCGTTTTCATGTCGTTCAATGGAAACGCCCCCTCGTTTGGGAATGAGCCGGCGAGCCTATAGAAGCGGCCTCGGCCTTGGCAATGCCGGCACGGCTCGGCCACCTCGGCGGCGTCGCTTATCGGCTCCGTAACCCGCCGATGGCTGAGCGTCGACCGCAGGGACCCGGAAAACCAAGAGGTCGATTTCGCCGGCCCTTGATGTTAAAGGGCCAAACCCCAATCTCATCGCCTCTCGGCAGATAACGAGCTCCTTCAGTGACGGACGACATCGCGGCCTCGGTGAGCCGCCGGCGAACCTTTGCCATCATCTCGCACCCCGACGCGGGCAAGACCACGCTTGACCGAGAAGCTTCTCTTGTTCGGCGGCGCGATCCAGCTCGCGGGCGAGGTCAAGGCGAAGCGCAACCGGGTCCAGACCCGCTCCGACTGGATGGGGATCGAGCGTGAGCGCGGCATCTCGGTCGTCACCTCCGTGATGACCTTCGAATATGGCGGCTGCGTCTTCAATCTCCTCGACACGCCGGGCCATGAGGATTTCTCGGAGGACACCTACCGCACGCTCACCGCGGTCGATTCGGCCGTCATGGTGATCGATGCGGCGCGCGGCATCGAGGCGCGCACCCGCAAGCTCTTCGAGGTCTGCCGGCTGCGCGACATTCCGATCGTCACCTTCATCAACAAGATGGACCGGGAGAGCCGCGATCCTTTCGACCTCCTCGACGAGATCGAGAAGACGCTCGCACTCGATGTCGCGCCCGATAAATTGGCCGATCGGGCGCGGCAAGTCCTTCTCGGGCACCTATGATCTGCGCAAGAACGCGTTGAGGCGCCTCGACGCCGAAGGGATCGGCCGTCCCGGTGTCGGGGCCGGAGGATCCGGCGATCTCGCGCCTTGCTCGCGGCCGACGAGATCGGCTCCATGGCGCGAGGAGCTCTCGCTGGCACAAGAGGCGTTGAAGCCCTTCGACCTTGCGGCCTTTCACGAAGGGCATTTGACCCCGGTGCTGTTCGGCAGCGCGCTTGCGCAATTTCGGCGTGCGCGATCTCATCGATGCCTTGGTCGAATTCGCCCAGACGCCGCGCGGCCAGAGCGCGAACACGCGCGTCGTCGCGCCTGACGAAGCGAAGATGACGGGCTTCGTCTTCAAGATCCAGGCGAATATGGATCCGAACCACCGCGACCGCATCGCCTTCCTGCGCGTCTGTTCCGGGCGCCTCGCGCGCGGCATGAAGGCCAAGCTCGTGCGCACCGGCCGCCCGCTCAGCCTCTCGACCCCGCAATTCTTCTTCGCGCAGGACCGCGCCATCGCCGATGAGGCCTACGCCGGCGACATCGTCGGCATTCCCAATCACGGCACGCTGCGGATCGGCGACACCTTGACCGAAGGCGAGGAGATCGCCTTTCAGGGCGTGCCGAGCTTCGCGCCCGAGATCTTGCGCCGCATCAAGCTTCAGGACGCGATGAAGGGCAAGAAGCTGCGCGAAGCGCTCAGGCAGATGGCGGAGGAAGGCGTGGTGCAGCTCTTCCTTCCTTACGACGGCTCGGCCGCCATCGTCGGCGTCGTCGGCGCCTTGCAGCTCGACGTGCTCGTCGAGCGCATGCGCGGCGAATACGGCTTGCCGATCGCTTACGAGGAAACGCGCTTCCAGCTCTGCCGCTGGATCGACGACGATCCCGAGCTCGAGCGTTTCGCGCAAGCGCACGCCTCGTCGATGGCGCGCGACCTCGACGGCGCGCCGGTCTTCATGGCGGCCTCGAACTTCGACCTCACCTATCAGATGGACCGCTGGCCCTCGATCCGCTTTCGCGAGATCAAGGCGTATCAGGCTACGGGCCGCAGGCGGAATCGGTGACAGTGCACTTAATTCCAGGATCTCCCTTCGCCTCCGGGCGATGCCAGAATTAAGTGCACTGTCACCGTAATTCCAAGGTCGGGCATGCGCGAATTCGTCGAGTGTCCCCGGCGATCCCTCATCCGCCCACCGCTTCGCGGCGAGCACTCCGTCTCTCGCGCGAAGAGCGGGAGAGGGTTTTCACCCCGCCCTCACCTCGTCGCGAAGGTCGGCGGCACCATCTGGTCGACCGCGCGCTTTGCCCAATCGAGGCCGGGCGCTTGCGCCACGATGCGCTTTTGCGCTTCCTCGAGGGCCGCGCAGGCGGCCGCGTAGTCGATGGTCAGAACCTTGCCGTTCTCGACCACCTTGCGGCCATCGACATAGACGGCAGCGAATGGCGCGATCATCGGCCGCGAAGATCAGCGTGCGGATCGCGTCATGGGCGGGGCGCATGGCGGGATGCTTGAGATCGACGAGCACGAGATCGGCGCGACATCCCGGCGCGAGGCGGCCGATGTCGTCGCGCCTCAAGGCGCGGGCACCCGCGACGGTCGCCGCGTTGAAGATATCGGTCGCGCGGGCGGCGCGCGGAGAGCCGCCCTGAAGGCGCGCCACATAGGCCGCGAGCCGAAGCTCGGAGAGCATGTTGTGCGGATAGGTGTCGGTGCCGATGCCGACCTTAGACGCCGCGCCGCAGATAACGGCCGAGATCGCGCATCGCGATGCCGCGGCGCGCGAACACCGTCGGACAATGCGCCACCATCGTGCCGGTCTCGGCGAGACGCTCGAGATCGGTCTCGGTCGACCAGCGCGTCGAGGGGTGATCGTCGAGAAAGATGGCGTGGCCGATGATCGAGCGCTCCGAAAGCAGGCCCAAATGATCGAGCCAGCCGATCGGGGTGAGACCATGGCGCCTCGTGATCTCGTGCACCTCGACGACGGATTGGGCCGCGTGCGTCTGCCAGGGAAGATCGCGCCGTCTCGCTTCCGCGAAGCTGTCGCGCATCAGGCCCTCGGCGCAAGTGTCGATCTGGGCCGGGATCACCATGCCGAAAAGGCGCCCACTCGGGTGCGCGATGGCCTTCTCGATGAGGATGAGCGCTTCGGCCATCGCCCTTTCGCCCGCGGGCTCGTCCCAGTCGTATTCGACGACATGGCCGTTGGCGGTGCGCCAGCTCGCGGAGCGGAACATCGGCGCGAGGCACACGCGCAAGCCGCTCTCGGCGGCAAGCTCGACCCAGCCCTCATGCGGCATGGAAAGATCGGCGACGGTCGTGACGCCCGACAGCAGCATCTCGCTATAGGCGACGCGCGTGCAGGCGGGCTTCGCCTGCGGGTCCGCGCGGAAGATCGGCATGAACTCGTAAAGGGAGGAGTTGTAGAGGCCGGGACTTCCCAATTCCTCGTTGAGCCCGCGATACATCGGCTCCGTCGAGGGATGGGAATGGATATCGACGAGACCGGGCATGACCATGAGGCCGCGCCCGTCGATCACCTTCTCCGAGGCACCCTCATAGCCGCGTCCGACGAAGCTGAGCTTGCCGTCGGCGAAGGCCACGTCGGCGTCGGTGAGATAGACATGCGCACGTTCCGCATCGTCCCAGGCGACGACGCGATCGGCGCGCCGGATCAGCGTCGTTCCGCGAGCCCCCTCCTTCACCTCCTGCTCCTTCACGCCGCCTCTCCTTGTCGCTGCCTTCGCATCTCGCGAAATGGTCCGCGATCTCGCGCCCGGTCGCGATCCAGACGTCGCCTAAAGCGAGCGCGTATTCGAGGAATTCACGCAGGAGGCGAAAGCGCATCGGACGCCCGCTCACCTGCGGATGCAGCACGGTGGTCACCATGGCGCCCCAGTCGCGCACCTCGTCGAGCTCGTCCTTCCACATCGAGAGGACGTGCTCGCGCGGAAAGATCGAGCGCGGCGAGAAGCGCGCGCTCAAGCCGTGCATCCAGTCGTCGTAGCTCGAGGTCACCGGGAGCTCGATCACGCCGGCGCTGCCGTCGGCAAGCACCTGGCGATAGGGCCGCACATCGTCGCGCCATGAGGAGGAATAAAGCATGCCGTGCCGCTTGAGGCTCGCGCGCAACTCCTCGCAGCTCTCGCCGAAGGGTGCCCGATAGCCGACCGGAACGAGGCCGAGCCGCCGCTTCAAGGTATCGAAGCCCCGCTCGCAGCTCCTCCTGGATGAAGGGATCGCCGGGGTCGGGCAAAAGATGATGGAAGCCGTGATGACCGATCTCGTGGCCCTCCTTCAGAATGGCTTCCGCCATCGAAGGGTGAGCCTCGACCGACCAGCCGGTGACGAAGAACGTCGCCTTGAGCCCGAGATCGCGCAAAAGCTCGAGCAGCTTCGGCGTTCCGACACGTGCCTCGTATCCGCCAAACGACATGGTGACGAGGCGTTCGGCATGCGCCGGATCCTTGCTGGTCCAGGCGCTCTCGGCATCGACGTCGAAGGAAAGAAACATCGCGGCGCGGAACCTGCCGGACCACGGAAACAGCGGCGCCGGCGGCGCCTTGTTCGCCGGCGCGAGCGGCACGTTCTCCCAGCTCTTACTTTCCGGCATTGATCGTCACCTCGTCGACCGCGTCGGCGGAGAGCCCCCATTTGTCGAGGATCTTCTTGTAGCTCCCGTCCGCGACGAGCGCCCGCAGCGCCTCGGCGATGGCTTGCTGCAATTCGGTCGCGTTCTTGGCGACGCCGACACCGGTGAGCTGGCTCGAGATCCGTTCACCGACCATCGCATAGGTGTCGGGCTCGAGCTTCATGACATAGGGCAAGGTCTCGTTGCCCTGCATCGCGGCATCGACTCGTCGCCTGCTTCAATTGGGTGCGCGCGTCGGGCGAACCCTCCGTGCCGACGACGTTGATCGCCGGCTTGCCCGCCGGCTTGCAATGCTGCGTCGCTCCACTCGGCGATCTCGCCCGGAAAAGAGGTGCGCCGGCTGGTGCCGACCGATTTGCCGCACAGCGCGAGCATGTCGGGAAATTCCTTGGCGCGCGCGGCCTGCACGAAGAACTGCGGACCCGACCTCAGATAATCGACGAAGCTCACCTTGTCGTGGCGGCTCGCGAGATCGGTCATGCCCGAGAGGATCACATCGACGCGTCCTGTGTCGACGGCCGAGATCATCTGCTCGAAGCTCGTCTCCTGCCAATCCATCTTGACGCCGAGCTTCGCCGCGATGGCGTTGCCGAGATCGACATCGAGGCCGGATAATTCATTGGTGGCGGGATCGCGCAAATCGAGCGGCGGATAATTCGGCACGATGGCGGCGATGAGCGTGCCGCGCGCCTTGATCGCGGAAGGCAGTTCGGCCGCGCCGACCGACGGCCCGCGCGGAAAGGGCACGGCGGCCAGTGAGCATAAAGGTCGCAAGCACGAGTTTCTTCATCAGGAGCCTCCGGGTTTCGTTCTTCGCGTGGCGAACCGTTCATCCTCGCTTTCCGCGAGCGCGGCAAGCGATAAAATGACCGCGAGGCCGCGAGGAGAACCGAGGAGAAATCAGGGAAACGCCTCAACGAACCGCGGCGAGGAAAGCCCGCGTGCGCGCTTCGCGCGGCGAATTCAGGACTTGTCCGACGCAGCGCCCGATTCGACGATGCTGCCGTGATCCATGAAGACGACGCGGTCCGCCACCTCGCGCGCGAAGCCCAGCTCATGCGTCACCACGATCATCGTCATGCCGCTGCGGGCAAGCTCCTTCATCACGGCGAGCACCTCGCCGACGAGCTCGGGATCGAGCGCGCTCGTCGGCTCGTCGAAGAGCATGAGCTTCGGCCGCATGGCGAGCGCGCGGGCGATCGCGACGCGCTGCTGCTGGCCACCGGAAAGATCGGCCGGGAAGGCATCCGCCTTTCCCGAGAGGCCGACGCGCGCCAAGAGCTCGCGTGCCTCGCGCATGGCCTCGCCCCGGTCACGCCGCAGCACCTGCACCGGTCCTTCGATCAGGTTTTCGAGCGCCGTCATATGCGGAAAGAGGTTGAAGCGCTGGAACACCATGCCGGTCTTCAGGCGTTGGCGGGCGATCTCATGCTCGGCCAGCGGATAGAGCCGCTCCTTGACGCGGCGATAGCCGATGAGCTCGCCGTCGACGAAGATCGCACCGGAATCGATCTCGACGAGCTGGTTGATGCAGCGAAGCAAGGTCGTCTTGCCGGAGCCGGAGGCGCCGATGATGCAGAGCACCTCGCCGGCCGCCACGTCGAGCGAGACGCCGGCAAGCGCCTCGAAGGCACCGAAGCTCTTGCGCACGTCCCGGATCGAGACGAGAGGCGTGTCGGTCATCTCCTCTTCATCTCCTTTTGGCCGCGCCCCGCGCGAAGCGGCGCTCGAGCAGCATCTGCAAAGGCGTGAGGATGGAGACGATGACGAGGTACCAGAGGCCGGCGACGATCAGGAGCTCGATGACGCGGGAGTTGGCGTAATAGATGTTTTCGGCGTTGTGCAAGACCTCGGCGTATTGGATCACGCTCGCGAGCGATGTGAGCTTGATCATGCCGATGAATTCGTTGCCGAGCGGCGGGAGGATGACGCGCATGGCCTGCGGCAGGATGATGCGCTTGAGCGAGCGCAAGCGCGTCATGCCGATCGACTGCGCCGCCTCATATTGCCCGGCATCGACCGAGATCAAGCCCGGCGCGCACCACCTCGGAGGTGTAGGCGCCCTGGTTGATGCCGAGCCCGAGAAGCGCGGCCGCGAAAGGCGTCATCACGTCGACGGTGCGGGCCTCGAAGAGGCCGGGCACGCCCATCACCGGAAAGACCAGCGCGAGATTGAACCAAAGCAGCAATTGCAGGATGACCGGCGTGCCCCGGAAAAGCCAGGCATAGCCGATCGCAGACGCCGCGCAGCACGGGATTGTCCGACATGCGCATGATGGCGACAGAGAACGCCGAGCACGATGCCGAGCGCCATCGCCAGAATCGACATGATGACCGTGTTCGCGACGCCGCTGAGGATCGCCGGCACGGCGAAGAAGCGAAGGACATAAGCCCATTCGATCTGACCTTGCGCGAAGGCGCGCCCGATGAGCGCCAAGACGGCAATGATGACCCCGCGGCGAACCAACGGCCGAGATGCCAGCGCCTGACGATCCGCAGTCGCGAGATATCGGGCAGCGGAAAATCGGCCGCGGTGTCGGCGGGTTGCGAGCGCGATGCCATCAGCGAGGGTCGATCATCGGCGGTGGCTCCGAAGGGAAAGCTACCCGATAGGTGCCATCCTTGCGCCTCGCCCGCAAGACGCATGCCGATCGAAGCAGGCCATGACTTTGTCCGCCATGCCGGGCGAAGAGCGCGTGCCCGCCTCTATCCCTTGTCGAGGCGAGCCCGCAAGAGCCTTGGCGCACCGGGGTCCGATGCCAGCGTGTCGACGAAAGCTGCGGTGGATCGGACGTTCCCTGGCTTTTAGCGCCGAAGCGCGACGACACGAACAGGCACGGGCTAGCCTGCGCGTTGACGTGGCAGCGGAGCCTCTTCGACAAGGAACGGATCCTCCCGGCGACCATGCGCTCCGGTTGAAGCAGCGCCGAGAGCTCGTCCAAGGGGAGCGCCGGACTGAGCGCGAAGCCCTGCGCCATGGTCGCGCCGTTCTCGGCGACGAAATTGAGATCTTCCAGGCATTCGACGCCTTCCGCCACGGTCTCGAAGCCGAGCTCCTTCGCAAGCCGATGGCGATGCGCACGATCGACTGTTTTTCGAGGTCCGCGCGACGCCCGAGACGAGCGAGCGGTCGAGCTTCAGCGTGTCGAAGGGCAAGCGCGCCATGGTCGCGAGATTCGAGTAGCCGGCACCGAAATCATCGATGGCGAAGCGGATCCCCAATTGCCGCAGCAGGCTGATGCGCTCGCAGACGCGATCCGGATCGCGCATCGCGACCGATTCGGTGATTTCGAGCTCGAGGCGCGACGGGCGGAAATTGCGCCTTGCGAACGGCGTGCACGATCTCCTTGATGAAGTGCGGATCCTCGATCTCGGCAGCCGTGACATTGACGGCGAGCACGATGTCGGAATGCCGGCGGATCAAATCGCCGACCTCCTGCAAGAGCGCGCTTGAGCACGAAGCGGTCGATTTCGGCGATCAAGCCGATCTCTTCGGCAAGCTCGATGAAATCGCCCGTGCGGCATTTCCCCGGAAGTCGGATGCGACCAGCGCGCCAGCGCCTCGACGCCGCGAATCCGGCCGTCGGCACAGGAAATCTTCGGCTGGTATTGGACGGTCAATTGTTCATTGTGTACCGCCAAGGTGAGGTCGTTCTCGAGCGCGTGCCTCTCCCTTGCGGCCTGGGCGAGCTCGGGCACGAAGAAGGCGTAGGTGTTTCGCCCCGAGCTTTTCGCCGCGTACATGGCGAGGTCGGCATTGACCAGGAGGTCCTCGTAGCGTGGTGCCGTCATCGGGTAGAGCGCAATGCCGATGCTGACGCCGACATTGGCGTTGTCGCCATCGAAGCTGAACGGCGCGCGCAAGCACTCGATCATCGCGCGCGCCACCTGGCTCGACGGCGCCTCACCCGTTCGATTCCCGGGCAGGATCGCCGCGAACTCATCCCCACCGAGGCGGCCCAGAAGCGCCTTGGCGCCGGAGGCAAGTCGCCTCCTTCAGCAGGCTGTCCAGCCGTTCGGCGACCTTGCGCAACAGCGCGTCGCCCGCCTTGTGGCCGAAGGTGTCGTTGATGGATTTGAAGCCGTCGAGATCGAGGAACATCAAGGCGCCACGCTTCGCCGACGCGATCAGGGCGGGAGCGTCGCGGCTGAGCTTCTCCCGATTGGGAAGCTGGCTGACCGTGTCGTAGAAGGCGAGCTGACGTATCTTGCCCGTGCTCGCGCGCAAATTGGCGAGCATCCGCTCGAAGGCTGCACCGAGGCTTCGCACCTCCCCGACGCCCATGGCGCGAAACGGCACCTCGAGATTGCCGCTCGCGATCTCCTGGGCGGCGGAGGCCAGATGTGGAGAGGCCCTTCGTCGTATGGCGCACCACGAGGAGGAGCGAGATGACGAGAGCGCTGAGCGCGAGCGCGGCGCTCACCAGGAATTGCCGCATCAGGGCACGCGTCTCGCTGGCGCCGATCCGAACCATCTGGTCGCGCGTGGTGCTGATCACCGCCGCATGGGTGAAGGTGCAGACCTTGGTCGCCGGCTTGGTAATCGACGCAGCGCGCGACATATTCGCCGTCATCCGAGCGCATAAGCCCGCTGCCTTGCGGCTGCAGGGCTCGGAAGGTGACGCCCTGCGGGCCGGCGGACGAGAGGATCTCGTCCGCCTTGCAGGATCACGACGCCGGCATCGGCGAGCGAGGTGAATTTCTCAAGCGTCAGCTCGCGTTCGGTTGAGCGGCCTGATGGCCGACGAGCGCGCCGATGAGATCGCCGAAATCGTCGAATACCGGCTCGACCGCGATATGGGCGAGCGTGGGGCGGATCGGCAGCCTGAGCGCGCGCATGAGGCCGGGCTCGAGCTCGAGCGTATCCTCATGGCCGCGCGGATGGGCGCGGTCGTTGTCTTGCAGGAGAGGCCTCAGATCGGCGACGATCTCGGTGCCCTGGAGCGCGACGTTGAGCGCGAGAAGATCGAGCGGCGCGTTGGCGCCGAGAACGCGGCCCTTGTCGTCGAAGGCGATCAACCTTTCAAAGCCGGCGGTCTTGGCGACGACGGCCAGCAATTCGCGGATGGTCACGTCGTTGCCGGAGCCGACGGCCTTGGCGACATCGGCGCGCTGCGCGAGCTGGCGCAGACCCGTCGCCGTCGCCGCGCCGAGCTCCTCGAGGCGGGCGCGCGCCAGATAAGCCTCACCGTCGAGCCGATGGGCAAGTTGCTCCTCGGACAATTGGCCGAGCGCGTCGCCTGCTGCCCGAGCTGCTCGTTCAGCCGCAGAGCCGTCGAGCCGCCGATCATGCCGAAGCCCAGCACGCCCGTTCCCAGCACGACGAGGACGAGACGCATGGCGATCGACGAGAAAGGTCGGGCGGCGATGAATTGCCTGACCCAACGTGGGCCTTGCCCGAGTGGATTTCGGAGAATTCGCCCTGCTTCGGTATCGGCCATTGCCACCATCGAACCGAATCCTCGGCCCCGCGGAAATTCAGTCGATGTGAACGCTCTTTCCGGCCGTCCTCGCCGACGCCGAAATTCACGGGAAAGAGCTTACCTTGGCGTGAGTGCTCGGGAACAGCTCTTCAGACCGCGTCCATATTACGTTGGCTTCGTTCTCCAATTCTTCTTGCAATGGGTCGAATTGTGCGACAGCACCGAAGCTGCAACTCCAGGTAATTGCTTTCAAAACGAGCGGGATGAAGCAAGAAATAATTCAAACTTTATCTTGATCATGGCCGTCCGAACGATCTTCAGGAAGGCACATGACCTTTACCAGGCACGCCGCTGGCCGCTCTCCTCTCCTTCGCGCTCGCGCTTTGTTTCGCGCAAGGCGCTCATGCGCAGCCGCGCGTGATGGAGATCGTCGGAACCGGTGACGGCATCGACGTTCTTCGCACCGTCGGCTCGAGCTTCATGGAGCAGGAGAAATCCGTCCGCATCGAGGTTTCACCGAGCATCGGATCGGGTGGCGGCATCGCGGCGGTCGGCTCAGGCAAGGCGGTGCTCGGCCGCGTCGCCCGCGAGCTGACCGCGAGCCGAAATCGCGTCCGGCATCGTCTACAAGCCGATCGCGCGATTGCCGTCGGCCTTTTTCGTCAATCCCGCCGCCGGAGTCTCCTCGCTGACGCATGAGCAGCTTCTCGACATTTACGCCGGCCGCGTCACCAATTGGCGCGAGCTCGGCGGCGCCGATCAGCGGATTCGCGTCGTGCGGCGGGAGGATGCGGACAGCACGTTGACGGTCTTGCGCGCCAGCATGCCGGGCTGGCACGATCTCGAGATCACCGAGAAGTCGAAGACGGCGACGACCACGCAGGAGGCGGTCGAGACGGTGCGCGAAGTCACGGGCGCGATCGGTTTCGGGCCGTTCTCGAAGCCGCTCGAGCAGGGGCTGATCGTGCTGCGAATCGACGGCCGCTATCCGACCGACCCCGACTATCCCTCGAGCGTGGTGCTGGCGCTGATCTACATGAAGAGCCTGCAGGACCCCGACGCCTTCGACTTCATCAAATTCGTGGAGAGCCCGAAGGCTCGCGACGCCATCGCGAGCCTCGGCAGCGTTCCCGCCACGCCGTAGACCCGCGACCTGATCCCCGACGAGCGAGACCGGCTGTCCAGGTGGAATGAAAGGCCGGCGCTGCGTTTCCGACCGCCGGGAGCTCGATCACGGAGAAGGCTCGCGTGCGCTCGGGGCGCGCATGGCAGCATCAGGCATGCTGCCGAGGAAGCACATCGAGGCTCCGCCATTTGCGCATGATCCTGTCGGCAAGCGACGCGGTTCGCGGGCTTGCCAGGAACGGGTCGGCGAAGCAGCGCGCATGGGCGTCGAGCGCCTTCGACTTTATCGCGTCGACAAGCCCGATCGGGCCAGCGACATGGACCGTGTCCTCGAGACCGAGCAGCGGCACGTAATGCGTCGGAAGGCCGCGCTTCACATTGTCTGAAGCTCCGTCGCGGAGGTCGCGATCACTTCGCGCACGCCGTCATCCACGAGCCAATCGAGGGCAGGACGCATGTAGAGATTCTCAGCGTCGCGGCTGCCGGCGATGACGATGAGCTCGCGCTCGCGCTGGTTGATGCGCGCCGTCCGTGCCAAGGCCCAGATGGGCGCCCAGCCGGCCCCGCCCGAGATGAGGACGAGCGGGCCGTCTCCCTCGCGAAGATAGGCCTGGCCGAAGGGGCCCTGCACATGGGCGGCGTGCCCGGGCTTGATCGCGAGGCCGAGCTCGCGCGACACGAGGCCGTCGGGAAAGCGCCTGACGTGAAAGACGAGCTCGGTGTCCTTGCTCGACCCGTCGAGCCGACAGGTCGGACTGAATTCGCGCGCCGGAAATCCGGAAAGCTTCAGGCGGACATATTGGCCCGGCCGGAACTCGAGAGGCACGCTCGTCGCCATCACCACTTCGACGATCTCGAGGCGAGAGTGCGTTGATCTCGGTGATGATGCCCATCCGCTTCACCGGCAGCGGCAACTCCTCGAACTCGATCTTCGCATCGCCGGACACGGTCGCCTGGCAGGCGAGAACGGTGCGCCCGTAAGCCGTGCCGTGATCGTCGACCGAACCCGAGACGACCGTCACCCGGCAGCTTTGGCATTGGCCCGAGCGACAATCATGCGGGATGAGCATCGAGCCCCCGAGCGCCGCATCGATGAGGGTCTCACCGATATTGGCCTCGACGGGCTTGCCGTTGAACGCGAGCTGACAACGCATACGCATACTCGATCTAGGCCCTAGCGCCTGGGCATGCTGCTTATTCCTGGGTCGTGACGCGCACCGCGCGCGAATGCACGGTGTGGCGTGTCTGCGTGTGGTCGAAGACGGCGACCCACATGTAGAGGTCGTGCCCCGGCACGAAATCCTTGTCGTATTTTCCGCCGGTCTTGAGCTTGCGCGCGGTGATCAGCGTCCAATGCCCATCCTTCCATTTCGCCGCGCCGTGAATGACGCCGCGCTCACCTTCGTATTCGCCCGAGATGATCACGCCCGGCAGCACGGTGCCGACGGGAATCTTCGCGTCGGCCTCCGGCGTATAAGGCTCGCTCTCCTCCTCGAACATGTACCAGCGCCCGTTCTCGTCATCGCTGCTGTTGGGATCGAGGTCGTATTTGCCGAGCGCGGCGACCTGCGCCTTCCAGTCCTTGGGAAGGCGAAGGATGGTCGCGGGGCCTTGGTGATCCTTGCGGATGAATTTGTAGTTGTAGGAATAGGACGAGCGCCCCGGCGCGTTCCAATAGCCGCCCTGATAGCGGGCATCGTAGTTCGCCTCGTCCTTGCTCGGCTCATAGGGTGGGCCGATGTATTGATTGTCGACCCAGCCCAGAAAGCCCGCCGCGCGAGGCTTTCCATTGCCACATGCTGATGTAGCTGCCATCCGTCGTGAAGTGGAAGCCGCGCCCGTTCAGAGGCGAGGGCTTGTCGGGCGGGAAGCGGATGGGGCCCGAGCGAAGTCGCACCAGAACCGCCGAGTGAGGGATTGTCGGAGAAGATGACGGCGATCTTGTCCTCGTAGAAATCGACGGCGTCCTGATTCGCGGTATTCGGGTCGAGCGGGTACCAGCCGTCCTCCCGCTTGATGATCGGGATGCGGCGCAAGGAGCGCGTCGGGTCCTCCCAACGGAAGGCGAAATAGACCTTGTCGCCGTCGTGCACGGCACGCACCTCGACCAGCGATTCACCGGTTCCGCCGAGATTGGCGCCTTGCTGCGTCTGGATGAACACGGGTCTCGCGCGCGCCCACACGGGGTCATCAAGAAGCGCCTCGAGCCGAGGCCCCTTGCTCACATGGGCGACCACCAAGGTGTCGCGCGTGAGCCAATCGAGGCCGGCGACGAGCGCCGCGAACAGCACACCGACGCCAAGCGCGATGAGAAGCGGCTTTGGCCGCACCGCTTTCGTCGATGTGGAGGCGCTGCGGGCGAAACACCCGAAACACCTGCCACCACCCTCCTTGCAGGTAATGCGCCAGCACATGCGCGAAGATGTAGCCCAAGCCCACGAAGGCCGCGGTCGAATGCAGATAAACCCACCAGCCACCGTAGCCGAGATAGAGGACGGCCCCTGTGCCGGTCAGGAAGGCGATGAGCGCGTAGACAAACCAGTGCAGCGCGACATTCACCGCGCCCCATTTCATCGACGCGGGCGCCGGCATCCTCAAGACGCGGGTTTTCTTCAGGCTGTTGCGCGGCGCAAGCCCGCTTCGCATCACATAGACGATGTAGGCCGAGGCGCAGAAGAAAAGGGTGAGGCCCGCGAGAAAATGCCAGCTCCAGATTTCGCCCTGCGGCAAGACGGGTGAAAGCCATTTCGAGACCGGCGCCTTGAGCGCATCGGCCGCGATGCGAACGCCCGGTGAACAGGCTGACGATGAATGCGATCGCGGTGACCCAATGGAGGGTGAGCGTGCCGACATCGGTGCGCGGGGGCGATTCGCCGGAAATCGATCGAGCGCCCGCCTCTCTCCATGATGTCTCTCACGGCAGGTCGCTTGACGGCTTCATCCATCGCTTGCGCCCTATTTCGATCCCGCAAAGCTTGAAGGTATCGACCCCATCCTGGGGTTGCAAGATCAGCGAACAATCGTGCAAGTTTATAACAAATTTTATCGATTTGCACGATGAAATGAAGCTGCTTCATCTTCGATGACCGCGAATCCCAGGATTTATTGAGGATTCGCTTTGAATGGGATCGAGAAGACTGTGGGATTGAACCGGCTAGCGTTTGAAAAGGAATTATTTGTTCGCGCAAACACCTGGCGCGCGCCACTTCGGGGTCGAGCTCGGCGAAAAGCCAGGAGCCCGATGCGCTCGGCCCTCGGATCGCATCGAGGACTTCACGCGCATCGCCTCAGGCGCGGCGCTCTTCGGCCGCACTCAAGACATCCGGAGCCGCTCGCCGGCAAGCGGGTCGCGCGGCACCGCTCGTGTGTCTCGCGCAACCATTGGAAGACCACGTAGAGCATCGGGATCGATGAAGATGCCGAAGATCGAGGCCGCGAGCATGCCGCCGAACACGGGCGTGCCGACGGCGCGCCGGCTGGTCGCGCCGGCGCCGGCGGCGATCACGAGCGGCAGCAGGCCGAGGATGAAGGCGAAGCTCGTCATCATCACCGGGCGGAAGCGCAGCCGCGCGCCGGCGATCGCCGATTCGAGGATCGACTTGCCCTCGCGCCGCTGGTCCACGGCGAAGTCGACGATGAGGATGCCGTTCTTGGCCGCGAGCGCGATCAGCACCACGAGCCCGATCTGCGGAATAGACGTCGAAGCTGCGCCCGGCTGAACACCACCGCGGCGATGGCGCCGAGGACGCCGACGCTGACCGACAGCAGAACCGGGAATCGGAATGTTCCAGCTCTCGTAGAGGGCCACGAGGAAGAGATAGGCGAAGAGGAGCGCGAGCCCGAGCACGACGGGACGCGCCGCCGGCCGCCGCCTTCTCCTGGAGCGCGGTGCCGGTCCATTCGTAGCTGTAGCCGGCGGGCAGGGTCGTCGCCGAGATGCGCTCCATCGCGTCGAGCGCCTGGCCCGAGCTGAAGCCGGGCTTCGGCGCGCCGTTGATGATGGCGGCGCGAAAGCCGTTGTAGCGCACGAGCAGCTGCGGACCTTGCACGAGGCGCGGCTGCGCCAGCGCGCGCATCGGCACCATCGGCGCCCGCGGCATTGCGCACGTAGATGTTCGAAGATGTCGTCGATCGATTTGCGAAACGGCGTCTCGGCCTGGACATTGACTTGCCAGGTGCGGCCGAAAACGTTGAAGTCGTTGACGTAGAAACCGCCGAGCGTCGATTGCAGCGCGTTGAAGATGTCGCTGATCTTGACGCCGAGCACCTGCGCCTTGTCGCGGTCGATGTCGAGATAGACCTGCGGCGTGTCGGCGGCGAAGGTGCTGAACACGCCGGCGAGTTCCGGCTGCTGGTTGGCCGCGACCAGCAGGCCGCGCATCGTCGCGGCGATGTCGGCCGGCGGCTGGCCTTGCAAGCGCCTCGAGCACATATTGGAACCCGCCGGTGTTGCCGAGGCCGAGGATCGGGCGGCAGGTTGAAGGGAAAGACGATCGCCTGCTGCATCGCGGCCAATTCGGGCCGAAGCTTTTGGATGATCGCGCCGACGCTCTGCGACGGGTCGGTGCGCTGCTCGTAGGGTTTGAGGCGGATGACGAAGAAGGCCTGGTTCGAGGCGGCAAGACCGTCGATGAAGTCGAAGCCGACGACCGACAGCACGCCTTCGACACCCGGGATGGGCCGGATGATGTTCTCCGACCTGCTCGACGACCGCTTCGGTCCGATTGATCGAGGCGCCCTCCGGCAGTCGCATGGCGGCGAAAAAGCGCGCCCTGATCCTCCTCGGGCAGGAAGCTCTGCGGCGTCCTGCCGAACAGAAACGCCGATGCCGCCAGGACGCCGACGACGACGACGACGCCGATGCATCGCGACGCGCACGAGACGGCGCACGATCGCGGCGTAGCCGTCGCGCACCCGATCGATGCCGCCGAGCACATAGCGCATCGGCCCGCGGCTCGTCTGGCCGCGCTTGATCAGGACCGAGCACAGCGCCGGGCTCAGCGTCAGCGCGTTGAGCGCCGAGATCAGCATCGAGACCGACACGGCGACGGCGAATTGGCGGAACAATTGGCCGCTGATGCCGGGAATGAAGGCCACCGGGCACGAACACCGAGAGCAGCACCAGCGTGATGGCGATGATCGGCGCGGTGATCTCGGCCATCGCCTTCTTGGTGGCCTCGGCGACCGAAAGATCCGGCTCCTCCTCGACCACGCGCTCGACATTCTCGATGACGACGATCGCGTCGTCGACCACGATGCCGATGGCGAGCACCAGCGCCAGCAGCGAGACGGTGTTGGCGGAGTAGCCGATCGCCAGCATGACGGCGAAGGTGCCGATGATCGAGACCGGCACGGCGATCAAGCGGAATGAGCGTCGTGCGGAGCTTGCCGAGGAACAGGAACACGACGATGCCGACCAGCACGAAGGCCTCGCCCAGCGTGCGCACGACCTCGTCGATCGTCGCGTTGACGAAGACGGTGGTGTCGAAGAACACCGAATAGGCGAGGTCGTTCGGGAAGCGCTTGGCCAGCGCGTCCATCGCTTGCCTGCACGGCTTTCGTCACCTCGACGGCGTTGGCCCCGGGCGACTGATAGATGCCGATCGCCGCCGTCGGCGCGCCGTTGAAACGCGTGATAGCGGTCGGAGGACTTGGCGCCCATCTCGACCCGCGCCACGTCCTTGACGCGTACGACCGAGCCGCCGGGATTGGTGCGCAGCACGATGTTCGCGAATTCGTCGGGCCTGGTCAGTCGTCCTTGCGTCTTGATGGTGAATTGGAACTGCTGATCCTGCGAGACCGGCGCGGCGCCGATCCGACCCAGCGCCGCCTGCACGTTCTGGGCCTGCACCGCGGCGATCGACGTCGTTCGGCGTCAGGTTGAGCGCGGTCAGCTGGTCGGGATCGAGCCAGACGCGCAAGGAATAGTCGAGCGGCCCGAACAGGCTGGCCTGGCCGACGCCGTTGATGCCGCGACAGCGCGTCGATGACGTTGATCGTCGCGTAGTTGCTGAGATAGAGCGAGTCGTAGGTGCCCTTGGGCGAATAGAGCAGCAGCACCTGCAGCAGCGCCGCGGATTTCTTGCGGATCGTGAGCCCTTGCCGCGATCACCTCCGGCGGGCAGTTGCGGCTCGGCGAGCGTGGCGCGGTTTTGCACGTTGACGGTGTCGATGTCGGGATTGGTGCCGAGCGCGAAGGTGACGTTGAGCGTGTAGCTGCCGTCGGCGCCGCTGGTCGACTGGTAGTAGAGCGCGTTGTCGACGCCGTTGATCTGCTGCTCGATCGGCTGGGCGACGGTGGTTTCGACGACTTCCGCGTCGGCGCCGGGATAGTTCGCGGTCAGCGTCACCTGCGGCGGCACGATCTCGGGAAATTGCGCGACCGGAATCGCCGTGATGGCGATCAGGCCGGCCAGCGTGATGACGATCGAGATGACGAAGGCGAGGCGCGGCCGATCGACGAAGATGGCGGAGATCACCGCTCAGCCTCCATTGCTCGGCGCGAGCAGCGTCGCCTCGACGACCTGGCCGGGCCGCACCTTCTGCACGCCGTCGACGATCACCGCCTCGCCCTCCTGCAGGCCCGAGCTCGATCGACGATGTCGGTATCGACCGCCTCGCCCGGTCTTCACGCGCTTGAGCTCGACCTTGTGCTCATCGTTCGACGACGAGCACGTAGTTGCCGGCCTGGTCGACCTGCAGCGCCGCCTGCGGAATCGACGAGACGCGGCTGCTCCTGCGCGCTCCTTGACCTCGACCGTCACGAACGCGCCGTCGACCAACTGCCGCTCGGGATTGGGCAGCGTGGCGCGCATGATGAGCGTGTCGGTCTGCTGATCGACCTGCGTGTCGGTGTAGTTCCACACGCCCGGATGCGCATATTCCTGCCAGTTGGACGAGTCGAACGAGAACCTCGATCTTGATCAGGGCTGCCGTTCTCCTGCTTGCGCGCTGCTCTGATGTCCTCGAGCTCGCGCACGCTCACCGGAAATTGCACATAGATCGGATCCTGGCTGACGATCGTCGCCAGCACGCCGCTCGACGGGATTGACGAGATTGCCTTGCGTATAGGCGGTGAGACCGATGCGACCGTCGATCGGCGCCTTGATGTCGGTGTAGCCGAGATTCTCCTGCGCGATGGTCAACGCGGCCTCGTTCTGGAGAACGCTGGCCTTGGCGCTGTCGAGGTTGGCGCGGTCCTGATCGAGCGTCGCCTGCGCGACGGTCTGGTTCTTCACCAACTCAGACGCGCGATTGAACTGCAGTTGCGGCGTTGAGCTCTTGCGCCTCGGCCGCGGCGAGATTGGCGTTCGCCTGGTCGAGCCGCGCCTGGTACTGCGTCTTCTCGATCTGATAGAGCAGGTCGCCGGATTTGACGTCCTGGCCTTCCGTGAAGAGCACCTTCTCGAGGAAGCCCTCGACCCGCGCGCGCAGCTGCACCGTGTCGATGGCCTTGATGCGACCGACGAACGCGTAGGAGCGGCGCGACGCCTTTCATTTCTGCCGCCCGGACGCCGACGGCGGGCGGCGGCGGCGCCGCCGAGGTCTGCGCCTGCGGCTTGTCTCCGCATCCGGCGAGCAGGGCGACGAGGAAGGCTGCCGCAAGAAAGCGCGTTGGCCTCGTCCCGTGAGAGTTCCTGCGGCCCGCGGCCGAATTCGATCTCCCCAGTGTGCGAGACACGGACTTTAACATGGAGCGAGGACTGTCGCTCTGCGAATTTCGGAAACGCTCCACGGTGCTCACCCTACCCCGCCGCTTCAGGACCCACATGCCTTACCGGCCTATTGCTAAACGAAAGGCAGCAACTGTCCAAGCCTCCTCGCGGCCCGCCGCGCGAGGACGGCTAGTTTCGCCTGCCGCTCGGCGCCGAAACGATAGATCGGAACCGTGACGGTCAGGGTGCCGACGGTTCGCCCATTCCGGTCTTGGACCACGCAGGATACGGCACCCACATCGATCTCCGATTCGCCCGTGTTGATCGCGTAGCCGCGCGCGCGAATCAATGCGAGTTCCGCCCTCAGCTTGGCCGAATCCGTGATCGTGCGCGCGGTGAGACGCTCGAGGGGCCTCGCGCAATAGGCAGCGATGGCTTCTTTTCCCGCATGCGCGAGCAGCATCTTGCCGGCCGCGCTGCTGTGCCCATGATCGCGCCTTCCCGGTTCGGAAAACGTCCTCACGGCGCCAGCGCCAGGGACCTGTTCGACGCTCACGGCCTGCATGCCGTCCCAAACGCTGAAGCTTGATGTCTCCCCGGTTTCCCGCGCCAGTTCGGCAAGCAGAGGGCGCACCGCCTGCTCGATTCCGAGACCGACGAGCGCGGGAGCCACGATGGCGACGAGGCCGAGCCCGAGCGAAACACCCCCGGTGCCCGGATCCCGGCAAACCAGGTATTCGCCCTCGAGCGTTGCGACGAGGCGCGACACCGAGCTCTTGTCGATTCCGACGCGGCGCGCCAGCTCGTTGATTCCGAGCGGCTTTCGCGATTCGGAAATCCGCCGCAGAACATCCACCGTATGACGGACGGCCCTGATCGACCCTTGTGGAGGACGATTTTTCCGGTGCTTGGTCGCGGTGTTGCTCGTCATCTCGGGCATCTCGAGCCGCGGCTTTGGACTTGACTGGCGGCAAGGCTGCCCGCAGTATAAGTGACGCAACAGCGTTGCGCAATGCGCAACACTCGGAAGAGTTGGTCGCGGAAAGACCCCTAAGTCCCTCACAGGAGAAGGGCCGAACTCGGGCGTCGTTCCTTTCACGGCTCGGCGCCTTACCGCAACGCAGGGAAACAGGCGGGCGTCACGCATGCTTCACAAGAGCGGCTCGCGGCCTCGCCGTTTCATTGTCGGTATCAGCGGGGCGTCCGGAACGGCGTACGGGGTCGCTGCCCTCGACATGCTGCGAGGCCTCGGCATCGAGACGCATCTCGTGATGACGCGCTCGGCCACGGTGACGCTCGCCCATGAACTGCCGATGAAGTTGCGCGACATTCATGCGCTTGCGAGCGTCGTCCACCGCCTCGAGGATATCGGCGCCTCGATCGCAAGCGGATCCTTCCAGACGATGGGAATGCTCGTCGCTCCCTGCTCGATCCGCAGCTTGTCTGAGATCGCCTACGGGATGACGTCGAACCTTCTCACCCGCGCGGCCGATGTCGTTCTCAAGGAGCGTCGGCGCCTCGTGCTCATGGTGCGCGAAACGCCGCTGCATCTCGGCCACCTCCGCGCCATGGCGCAGGCGACCGAAGCGGGAGCGGTGGTCATGCCGCCGGTGCCGTCCCTCTATGCGCGCCCATCGTCGGTCGACGATATCATCCGGCACAGCGTGGGGCGCGCGCTCGACCTGTTCGGCCTCGAGTGCGGCGAGGTTCGCCGCTGGGGGGAGAGTCCGGCGGCCGGGGAAGCCGCCTCCAATCCGAAGCCGCTGCGCGGCAAGGCCCGGTGATGCAAGCCGCGGACGATCCCGCATCGAATGACCACGCTCGCGAGCTATGGAAATTCGCGACCTCGTTCTATGGTCGCGAAGGCGTGGCGGCGGCCTGCCTCCTGTTGCAGGATCGGCTCGCGGTCAACGTCAACATCTTGCTGTTGAGTCTCTACGCCTTGCTCGAGCGCGGGGTTTCCCTAAAGAGCGACGATTTGAGCGCCGCGCGCGGCCTCGTCGACGACTGGGATCGGGAGATCGTCCAAGGACTTCGTCATCTGCGCAGGCGCTTGAAATCGGGACCGAGCCCCGCCCCCTCCCCCGCGACGGTCGAGCTGCGTGACAATATCAAATCCATTGAGCTGCAAGCGGAGCGGATCGAGCTCGCGATGCTCGGCGATTGGCTCGGCCGGCGAAGGGCGCAGCCGATAGCGATGGCGACGGAGGACGCGGACGCGGTCCTCTTCCGGGTCGCCCTCTGTTTCTCGGGCCGCTGCGAGGTTTCTCTCGGTGACCCGGACATTCGTGCGGCGCTCGAAAACCTGGCGCTTGCCACCGATGCGGCCCGTCGCGAAACCGTCCTTTCGGACCGCTCCCAGCTCTAGGGCACATGAGAAAGCAGCTTCGGAATGAATACGCACGAGGTCGGATTTTTCTAAAATGGCGACGTGAACCCATCCGAAGAGCGCAGCCGGTCTTCGGCATCAGCCACCGTGAGGGAACGATGCGCGAGTATATGGAGAAGCTGAAGGCGCGGGGCGAGCTGCTCGAGGTGCGCCGCGAGGTGAACCCCAAGCACGAGCTCGCCGCCGTCACCGACGCGGCCCACCGTCGCTGGGGCAAGCCGATCCTGTTCCACAAAGTCGCCGGAACGAGATTGCCCGTGCTGACAAACATCTACGGCTCACGTGAGCGCCTCGCCGAAATCATCGGCATCGGAGCGGACGAGTTCTGCAAGCAATGGACGAATCTTGCGACGGTCGCCAGCACGCGCGGCGCGCCGCCCTCCGTTTTGGCGACCAAACCCATCGGGTATGTCGAGCGCAAGCTGAGCGAGCTCCCGCTCATCACCTATTCGGAACGCGACGCGGCGCCGTATTTCACCTCGGCCATGTTCCTTGCGAAGGAGCCGGAAACGGGGGTGCAGAACCTCTCCTTCCATCGTTCGATGTATGTGAGCGACAAGGAGCTGCGCTGCCGTCTGGCGCCGCGCCATCATCTCACCCTCTATCACGAGAAGGCGGAGCGCTCGGGGCAATATCTTGAAGCCGCGATGCTGATCGGTCCGCCCCCGGCGACGTTCCTCACCGCCGCGGCTCCTCTCGCCTACGATGCCGACGAGATGGAGGTCGCAGCGAAGCTTCAAGGCGCCCCCATCCCCATGCGGCCTTGCAAGCATGTCGATCTCATGGTGCCGGCCTCCACCGAAATCGTCATCGAAGGGCGGTTCCTGCCGAACGAGCGACGCGACGAAGGCCCGTTCGGCGAGTTCATGGGCTATTACACGCCTGTCGGGCAGAATGCCGTGTTTGAAGTGCTCGGCGTCACCTGCCGTGAAGATGCGGTCTTCCACTCGATCCTCTGCGGCTCCTCCGAGGAGGTGCTGACGCTCGAGCTCTCGGTGGCGGCCAATATTTATCAGCGCATCAGCGCCGTGTTGCCGGGTATCATCGATGTCACATGCCAGCCCTTCGTGCTGCACACCGTGGTGAAGATCGCCCAGCAATACGAGGGGCACGGCCGGCAGGTGCTGCTCGCGGTGTTCGGCGCCGAACCGACCTGGGCCAAGGTTTGCACCGTGGTCGATGAGGATGTCGACATCTACGACATGGATGACGTCATGTGGGCCGTCCTCACTCGGTCAAGGCCGGACAAGGACGTCATGATCATCAAGGAGACGCCGTCGTTCTATCGTGACCCGCATAAGGAGCATTGGGGAAGGATCGGCATCGACGCGACCGTTCCCTTCCAGCGCCGGCACGAATACGAGCGCAAGAAAATCCCGGGCGCGCGCAGCGTCAAGCTTGCGGACTACTTCGATCAGAGCTGATTGCCCAACCCGATATGATTCCGCCACAGAAGGAGACGGTCATGAAACGAGCAAACCTGCTGATCACGGCGATCCTTGCCCTTGCGGCTTTCGCGAGCGGCGTCGGCACGCCGCGGGCGGAAGAGGCGAAGAAAATCACTTTCCTCACGAACTACGTGTTCAACGGCCGTCACGCGCCCTTCTTCGTCGGCGTCGAAAAGGGCTTCTACAAGGAAGCCGGCTTCAACGTCGACATCGTGCCCGCGACGGGCAGCGGATTCGTCGTCGCCGCGCTCGACGGCGGCAAGGCCGATTACGGGATGGCCGATGTGAGCTCGGTGGTGCAAGCGATCGCCAAGGGCGCGAAGGTGCAAGCCTTCATGGTGTATACGGATGTCACCACGAACGGGCTTGCCTCGCTGGTTCCTTACCCTCAGCCGGAGAACGTCGTCGGCAAGAAGATCGCCGCCTCCGCGACGGACAGCGTGCGCGTGATCTTGCCGATCATATTCGCCGGCCACAATCTCGATCCTTCGAGCATCGTCTGGCAGGCGGCCGATCCCGGCGTCTATTTTTCCCTGTTGTTGTCGGGCCAGGTCGACCTGATCACGGCCTCGAGCGACAGCGACGTCCCGGCCTTGACGAAAGTGGCCGCGCCGCAAGGCAAGACGGTGAATTTCGCGTCATTCGCCAATTGGGGATACGACATCTTCGGCTATGTGCTGGTCGGGCCCAAGGCGAGCCTCGGCGCCAATCCCGCTGATGCGCAACATTTCGCGGATGCCACCAAGAAGGCGGTCCGCTATGCGATCGATCATCCCGACGAGACGGCCCGGATCATGGTGAAGGCGAACCCGACCATGAATTACGACACGGTGCTGCAACAGTGGACCGAGACGATCAAATCCATGAACACGCCCTTCGTCGCCCAGCACGGCTATGGCTCCATGACGGAAGACAGGGTCCAGCGCTCGATCGATCTCGTGAAGAAATCGCTCAAGCTCGAGGCACCGTTACGGCCGGAGGATGTGTTCGCCAAGGACGTGCGTTGAAGCGGGATGGCGCCGGGCCGGCAACCTCGATCCCGATGCAAGCTCGCCGGCTTTCGGGGACCCTGGTGAAAATTGAACAAAACCCGGGTCCTTTCTTTTCCGGCGATCGCGAGGTCGTCGGCGTCCGGCCCGGGCAGCGGGCGTTCTTCCCAGCGAAATGAATACGGCATCGATCGAGAAGCTCTCGAAGTCCTTCGGCACGACGCTCGCCGTCGACGCGATTTCCTGCGCGGTTCCCGAGCGCAGCTTCGTTTCCATCGTGGGCCCGAGCGGGTGCGGCAAGTCGACCCTGTTGAGGATTGTGGCCGGCCTCGTCCGACCGAGCGGCGGGCGGGTCGTCGTGAACGGGCGCGAAGTGACCGGGCCGATCCGGGATGTCGGCATGGTTTTTCAATCCCCCGTGCTCTTGCCGTGGCGAACCACGCTCGGCAACATCCTCTTCGTCGCCGAGATGGGAGGCGAGAAGGCCTCGAAATATCAGGCGCGCGCCCTGGAGCTGATGGCGGTCGCCGGGCTCACCGGCTTCGAGGCGAGCTATCCTCATGAGCTCTCGGGCGGCATGCAGCAGCGCGCCTCGATCTGCCGTGCCATGCTGCTCAAGCCGAAGCTCATCTTGATGGATGAACCCTTCGGGGCTCTCGACGTCATCACTCGCGAGCGCATGGGCTTTGCGCTGCAGGCCCTTTGGGACGAGAGCCGCAACACCGTGCTCTTCGTCACCCACAGCATCAGCGAGGCCGTGCTGCTGTCGGACACGGTGATCGTCATGACGCCGCGGCCCGGGCGGATTCGCGACATCGTGGCGATCGACTTGCCGCGTCCGCGAACGAACGAGAGCCTGCGCGAGCCGCGCTTCGTCGCGCTTTCGGCACGCATCCGGGACGAGATCGAGACCTGTGCGGCGCAGGAAGGCGTGCAATGATGCGGAGCTGGCGCCGCGTCTCACCGACGTTGAACCCGGTCCTCGGTTTCGTCCTCCTGGTCGCGGCCTGGCAATTTTGCGCGCCGCTTGCCGGCATTCCTTCCTATGTGCTCCCCCTCCCCTCGACGATCCTGGCACGCTTTGGCGAGACATTCGCCGTCCAGATGCAGGATCTTTCGATGACGGCGCTCACCACGCTCGTCGGCCTCGCGCTCGCACTCGTGACCGGCGTGCTGCTCGCCTTGCTCGTGATCTATTTTCCGATGCTGAGGGCGATCGCCATGCCGCTTTTGGCCGCCTTCAACAGCATTCCGAAAATCGCGGTGGCGCCGCTCTTCGTGATCTGGTTCGGGCTTGGCCTCGAATTGAAGATCATCCTGGCCTTCCTGCTCGCCTTGTTTCCGATCTTCGTGAATTCGCTGACGGGCCTCGGCGAGATCGAGCCGGATCTCCTCGATCTTTCGATGCTCGCGGGAGGCACAAGCTGGCGCATTTTTGCGAAAGTGCGGCTCATGAACGCCGTGCCCTACATTACCGACGCGTTGAAGGTGGCCTTTCCCCTGGCGCTCGTGGGCTCGATCGTAGGCGAATTCATCGGCGGCAACACCGGCATCGGCCATCTCATTCTCTCGGGTCAGTTCGATCTCGACACCCCGCTCGTCTTCGCCGCTCTGCTTTCGATCACGGCCTTCACCACGGCCGGGATCGGCGCGGTGACGCTCTTCGAGAAAACGGTGCTGACGTGGCGCCCTTCTCAGCGCAAGCGCTGAAGGCTGCAAAGCTCGGGCGGGATCATCCAGCTCCATCGCCGCAGCGTCGATGGCGCATCGCGGCTATCCGGCGCGCCTATTTCCACCCCTCGAAAGAACAGCCGCCGGCATCGAGCGGACGGAACGCCTTCTCGCCAGGTATCGTCGCCACGAGTTTGTAAAAGTCATAAGGCCCCTTGCTTTCCTCAGGCGCCTTGACCTCGAAGAGATGGACATCGTGCACGGCCCGCCCGTCGCGGCGGATCGCGACCTTGCCGAAGAGTTCGTCGTCGATGGGCGCCATCTTCATGCGCTCGACCACCTTCACCCCCTCGATCGTGGCGGCGTCGCGCGCGGCCCGGAGATAGGCGAGCGTCGCGGAATATGTGCCGGCGTGATCCTCGGTCGGCATGCGCCCGTCCATCCTCGCGCCGAAGCGCCGGCTCCAGGCCCGCGTCTTGTCGTTCAGGTCCCAGTAGAAAGCCTCGACGAATTGCAATCCCTTGGCGACGGAAAGGCCGAGCGCGTTGACATCGGAAAGCTGGATGAAGAGCGGAGCGATCTTCATTTGCGGCGTGATGCCGAACTCGCCCGCCTGCTTGATCGCATTGATCATGTCGGCGCCCGTGCTCGCAAGCGCCAGAACCGAGGCGCCCGAGGCTTGCGCCGAAAGCAGTGGCGAGCTGAATTCAGTCGTCCCGAGCGGAGACCGCACCTCGCCCACGGCCGTGCCGCCCGTCGCAATGAGCGCCGCCGTCGCATCACGCTCGAGCGCCTGGCCGAGCGCGTAGTCGACGACCAGAAAATACCAGCTCATCAAATTGCGTTGCGCCAGGGCGTGCACCGTGCCGTTGCCCTGCACGAAAGTGTCCGTGACCCATTGCACCGTGGTCGGCGCGCAGGCCTTCCCCGTCAGATCGGAGGTAAGGGAGCTTGAGGCGAGCGCGGTGCGATGCTTGTCGCGCATGAGATTGGCGACGGCGAGCGCAATTCCCGAGTTCGGCAGATCGACGATGGCCGCGACCCCGTCCTCATCCACCCAGCGGCGCGCGATGCCAAGCCCGACATCAGGCTTGTTCTGATGATCGGCGGAAAGGATTTGGACATTCAGCCCGTTGCTCTCTCCAGCGAAATCCTCGGCCGCGAGCTCGGCAGCAACCACGGACCCCTTGCCCACCTGATCCGAGAATGGCCCGCTCATATCGGTGAGAACGCCGATCTTGATGGTGTTCCCCGGGATTTGCCCGAGCGCCGGCGTAGCGCAAGCGAGGCAAGCGATGATGGAGGCCGATCGAACCGCGTTCATACGCTCCTCCTCCAGGCCTTGGTCCGGAGGCTTACAGTAATCGCCCCGAAGCGGCAGGCAAACTGATCAAGACCGAGCCACCCGGCAAGACGGGCCTTCGATCGATCTTGCGCGGCAAGGGAAGCGCCAATGGGATGGGCGCAAAGAGGCTTTGCTTGCGATCGCTTCGCGAGCCGCTGCTCGATCCTCCTTCACGAGGTTTCGTGCTGGTGCTCGGGGGCGGCAAGAGGAAGGGCGTCGCCAAAGGCATTGCCCCAGCGCTCATCCCAAAGGCGAACGCCGCCGGTAATTCCAGCTTTGTTGGGCACGATCTTCACGTTGTCCGGCAGGGAAAGCGTGATCAGCCGAGCGTTGCCGCCCCCGATGTACAGGACGTCGTAGTTGACCACGGCGTCGAGGATGCGGATCACCTTGCGCATTCGCCTGTTCCAATGCGACTTGCCGATCGATTCGAGAGCGGCATGCCCGACGTATTCGTTATAGGTCTTCTCCTTGCGAACCGGGTGCTGGCTGAGCTCGAGATGCGGCGCGAGCCTCCCCTGATCGAAAAGCGCGAAACCCATCCCCGTACCCATGGTGATCACGCATTCGAGCCCTTTGCCGTCGATCACGCCGAGCCCCTGAACGCTGGCGTCGTTGAGAATGCGGACCGGACGTTTCCAACGTTTGGCGAGGGCGGCGGCAAGGTCGAAGCCATTCCAATTCTTGTCGCGCAAGGTAGGTGCGGCGAATATGCATCCCGAGCGCACGATGCCGGGAAAGCCGATCGAGACGCGATCGAAATTCCCGAGCGGTTCAACGAGGCTCACCAGGGCGGCGACGGTCTGCTCGGGGCTTGCCGGATCGGGGGTCTCGACCCGGACGGGATTGCCTTGCACGGCTCCCTCCGCGTTCAAGACGGCCGCCTTGAAATGACTACCGCCGATGTCGATGGCGAGCGTCAGCGGTGTCGCTCCTTGGCTCTGTTTCGTTTCGGACATGTCCTCGACCATCTGGCTACCGTGGTTGAAGTTGCGAAAGCGTTCCCGGTTCGGGTGATCCCCTCGTCAGGTAAAGGCATCGGCGTGGTGAAAATCAGGCGCCGGGCGGCCCTTGTCCCGAACGTCTTTTTGATTCGTCCCTGGAACCGCCGCACGAACAAAGGATCGGTTTGCGAAGCTTTGGAAGTACTCACCCAGAAAATAAAGTGGAGTTCATCATGAAAGCCCCGATGGTTCCGCGAAAGGCAGTATCTCGCGCGACGCTTTTGGCGGCCGCTGTCACCATGGCCTTGCTTTCAAGTCCCGCCTCGGCGCGACGGCAGGCCAACAGCAACTCAGGCGACGGCCCTTCGCGTCGATCACGACGGCATCTACCTTGTGCGGCGGGAGGGTCAGGGCCTCGCGGGCCGACCATACGACCTCGGCCGCCAATGCCCCGGATCCGAGTTCGCGACCGGTCGCTACCCCAACGGTCCCTTATATTGCGGCCGTCCCCGATACTGGCTGGGCTACGACTAGCGCTCAGCCATAGGTGACCCCGCGGCATTCGCACCCACGCGTCTCAAGGCTGGCCGCTCCCGCCCGCCGCGCCGTACACTTGCAGCTCGGCTGTCGGAAGGGCGCGAAGCGGTTGAAGGGCGACGAGAAATGCGATGCGGGCGGAATTGCGCCGAATGAAATCAGGAGGGTTGTTGGCGGCGACCGGCGGCGGGCAGGCGACCCGCCGCCGAGCGCGAGCGCTCTCTCAATAAGCGCGATAGTGATGATGGTGATGGTGGTGATGGTGATGGTGATGATACGGCCGGGGCATGAGCCGCCGCATCATGCTGTGATGGTGATGATGGTGGTGATGATGATATTGCGCCACTTCCACGCCATTGCTCGAAGCTGCCGCTTGGACCGGCTGCGCCGCGGCCTGCGCCTCAATCGCTCTCAGAACCGCCCCAGCGTTCGGGATCGGGGTGAGAAGATCCCCGAAAGACCGCGCCTGGAGGATCTCGCCTGAATTCGGAGCTGTCGGGGTGGCCGCCTGTGCGCCCTCCGCTGAGGCTAGCGTGGCCACTACGCCGAGCAAAAGGGCTATTTTCTTATCCATATCTAGCTCCTGGTTAAGGTTTGAGGCGATGATCTCGATCGCCAGAGCACGTCTGTCGCAACGCGACAAAACGGAAACCGGTTCCGACAGCTTCTTTTTGCAAGGAGGAAAAGGCGGTCGGCGCAAGCCCTATTTTCTCGCCGTTCGCGTGCGATCGGGAAGATCCTTGGCGGCTTTCTTTCCTCCCTTGTCCTGTCCGGTCGCATCCTCGTTCAGGATCTTGGCGGCCGTCTCCTCTTCCTTTTCGAGGTTTCCCGGCAGCGGACCCGATGCGCCGGTCGCCTCGAGGCCGATATCGTCGGGCTTCTTGCCGCCATGCCGCGATGCTTCGGCAAAAGTCGCCAGGGCTTCCGGTTGCTGGCCCCGTCTGGGTGATTTTTCGGGATTGTCGGTGCTCATGATGTTTCTCCACTCGGCCTTCATGGTTAACTGCAGGCGCGAGTCTCGGGTTCCCGAACTGGCTGCTCCGTGAAAAGCGTCATTTCGTGAGCCGCCGGCGGTTCGCGCGTACTTTCCGGCGATAGTGCTTGACGACTGAATGACCGGACCCTCCGCTTGCGATCTTGATCCCGGCCTGTCCTGCCGCGAGCACCTTCTCGCTCAGCATTCGTCGGGCCTCCCGCGAGCCCGTGGGTCCGCCCAAAGACAACTTCATCAGGCGAAGCGCGATCACCTGCTGCGCCTCGAGCGCGAGCAAATTCGCATCGAAGGCCAATTTCAGCCAGTTGCTGTACATGCGAGGTCCCAGGGCGCAGCTCCTCAATTCAAGAACGTGGCGACAGGCGCCACGCTCAGGCCAATGACGGAAATCATGCGGTGTGCGAAGCCGCGCTCCTGCTCGCGGCAGGTCATTGAACGCCGCTTGCACGAAATGGTTCAGCGTCCGGCATGGTTCAGCGTCCGGCGCTTCGATCGAAGCCGCTACCTATGGGAACCGAAGCTTGACCGCACACGTTGCGTCGGCGGAGGCGTTGCATGCACAATCCCTTGCAGGAAGTGTTGGTCCCCCGCGTGCGTCCGGGAAATGACGGTGCTTCCTCCTCGACCGCCGTCGTGACGCGCGGCGGAAAGATTACCGCCTACTTCACCGGGCGTGTGATCATGATCGCCTTCATCCTCAGCTTCTCGCTCGCCGCCGGCATCGTGGTGATGTACCGCAAGCCGGATGAGCACGCGCCCACGCTCCCCGCTTTCCTCTCTACGCTCGGTATCGGGCTTATCGCCTGGGCGGTCGCGACGGCGGTGATTCTCCTGGCCGCCGGCGCCATTCTCTACCGTTTCATGCCGAGGCGACGCCCGCGATAACCTCGGCGCCGGCCGAACCTCCGCCTCTTTTCCATGAATTCACGGTCTTGCCGGTGCAGTATACCGGGCCTCGACCGCGGCTCGAATATCGGCGCGCATCTTGCGGAGCTCCTGTCTTCGCATCGCTTCTATTTCGGCAACGGCTGTCGCCAGGTCCTCATCCTTGATGACATCGCGAAAAGACCGCGCTCTCCGATTTGAGCACGAGGTCGATGAGTTCCCTCACCCCGTCTCCGCGCGCGCCCTTGGTGACGAAGTCGGCGCTCTTCTTCACCGATTCCAACGCGTTGGCGACCGCGACCGCGTGGCCGCAGAGGCGCAGGAAAGCCTCATCGTTTTCGGCGTCCCCTATGCCGATGACGTTGCGCGGGGAAATCGCGAGCTTCTCAAGCGCCGCCGTGACGCCGGAACCCTTGTTCACTCCCGCCGGAAGCACCATGACCGCGCCCTTGTTGAAGGTCAGTTGCAGGTCGAGGCCCAACTCGCGGATGGCTTCGAGCACTTCGGTCTCATGAGGCTCCCAGGTTGCCACGATCGAGCGGCCGACCGAGAGGGGCTCGATCTTGCGCGCTCGCAGCCGTTCGACGAAAGCCGGGTCCGGCGGCCCGGCGATCGCCTCCTCCTCCCCGGTCGATGGGACATGGAGCAGCGCGCCATTCTCCGCGACCACGAGCTCGAAGACATCAAGCTCCGGAAACACCTCCCTCAGATCGGGCAGCTCGCGCCCCGTCGCCAGGACGAGCTTTCGCCCACTTTCCTTGAATCGACGCAAGGACTCGAATCGTCGAAGCCTCCACACGACCGTCGGCGGCAAGCGTCCCGTCGTAATCGGTGACAAGCGCAACGAAATACATGAGTGCCTTCCCTGTGCGGATCGACGTTGCGCCCGAGGCCGGACACGATGGGCTCGGGCCGAGCACTTGATCGACGCTTTGCCTCCCGGTCGGGTCGGGCCGAGCCCTACCACTTTCGCGTCGCGCGCTCGACAAGCCGGCGGCACCACCGATGCCGTGTCCACGCTGCCGATCGCAGCGCCGTATCTTCGATATGTCGCGCAGAGTGCGTCCAAGCCCGCTAAAGTCGCTCGCGTGAACGTTTCATGGCCCCGTGAGTTCCCTTGAACCGGCCCGTCGCCGGAGATTGAAAGGCTTAGCATGACGCTCGCGACAGATTGGTGGAAGCGCGGAGTCATCTATCAGGTTTATCCCCGCTCCTTTCAGGATAGCGACGGCGACGGCATCGGCGACCTCGCCGGAATCCGAAGCCGGCTCGATTATCTGAGCTGGCTTGGGATCGACGCCTTATGGATATCCCCCATCTACCCTTCACCGATGGCGGATTTCGGCTATGACGTTTCGGATTATTGCGATGTCGATTTCCGCTTCGGGACCCTCGCCCAGTTCGACGCCCTGGTGGAGAGGGCGCACGCCTTGAACATCAAGGTCATTCTCGATCTCGTGCCCAATCACACCTCCGACCGGCATCCCTGGTTCGTCGAAAGCCGGACGCATCTCCGCAGCGCAAAACGCGACTGGTACATCTGGCGCGATCCGAAACCGGACGGCAGCCCGCCCAACAACTGGCTCAGCAATTTCGGCGGCAGCGCATGGGAGCGTGATCCGGCCACGGGGCAATATTACTACCATGCCTTCCTCAAGGAGCAGCCCGACCTCAACTGGCGCAATCCCGAGGTCCGCGACGCCATGCACGATGTGATGCGGTTCTGGCTCGACCGCGGTGTCGATGGCTTTCGCGTCGACGTCATCTGGCACCTGATCAAGGACGCAGGATTTCGCGACAACCCCGTCAATCCCGCGTACCAGCAGGGGCGCCCGGAAATCGAGCGGCTGCTGCAAGTGCATTCCGCCGATCAGCCCGAGGTGCATGAGGTGATCGCGCAGATGCGACGCCTGGTCGAGCGCTACCCCGGCCGTGTCCTCATCGGCGAAATCTACCTGCCGCTCAATCGTTTGATGGCCTATTACGGGGAGCAGCTCTCGGGCGCGCATCTCCCCTTCAATTTTCAGCTCATCCATGCCGGCTGGAACGCGAGAACCCTGGCTTCGATGATTCATGAATATGAGGCGACGCTTCCGCCGGGCGGCTGGCCGAACTGGGTTCTCGGCAACCACGACCAGCGCCGCGTCGCGACACGAGTAGGCCTTGACCAGGCGAGGGTTGCGGCCATGCTCCTGCTGACGCTCCGGGGCACGCCGACATTGTATTACGGCGATGAGATCGGCATGACCGATGTGCCGATCCCGACCGCCTCCGTTCGCGACCCCTGGGAGTTGAGAGAGCCGGGATTGGGGCTCGGACGCGACCCGCAACGCACGCCGATGCAGTGGAACGAGAGCGCAAACGCGGGATTTACGACAGGGAAGCCCTGGCTTCCGCTATCGAGCGATTATGGCACTCGCAATGTCGCGAAGCTCGCCTCCAACAAGGGCTCCATCCTCGGCCTTTACCGCGCCCTCATCGATTTGAGGCGACGCTTTGCCGCGCTCAGCACGGGCGCCTTCCGCCTGATCTCCGAGGGTGGCGACATTCTTGCCTACGAACGCTCCGACGAAGATTGTCGTTTCCGGATTTTTCTGAACCTTGCGCGGGAGAAGCACCAATTGGATGAGACATATGAACTTCGGGAAACGAGCAAGGCCGGCGTCTTGATGCTCTCGACCCATGCGGCAGAGCAACGGGAGCTCCCCGGATGTCCATCGGTTGTTCGAGGCGGTGAAGGGATTATCGTCAAGATGGCGGACGCGTGAGAACGTCCGCCGGGCGGCGCTCACGCGGATGGTGTTTCCTCAGGGCCCGTTCCTCAGAACGACCTCGGTCGTGACCGCTTCGATCTGAAGTATTTTCGGGGACAGTTTACTTGTTCCCTTATTCCGAGATGCACCGAATTTAGGGAAAATGTAAGCTGTCACCGAATTTGGGAGAGAGGTGTGGAGGCCGCGTCGTTTAAAATAATCGCGGCCGGACTGAACGAATTCGCGAGCAGCGGCGTTTTCACGACGTATTCTTTGGAGGTATGGCCATGAATAAAGACAACATCGAAGGCGGCTTGCGCAAAACCACCGGACAAATGGAGGAATTCGCAGGCCGCGCCACGAAAAACAAGCAGATGACGGGTGAAGGGCTCTACGACCAGGCCGCCGGAAGCGCGCAGAGCGCTCTTGGGCAGACCAAGGACGCCATCAACTCAGGCGCCTCGGCTGCGTCGAAGGCCGCGGGCGACGCTTGGGACAGCATCGCGAAAACTGATTTCGAATCGTTGCGCTCCGACGTCACGAAGCTCGCCCAGACCGTCGGACAGCTTGTGCAAAATCAAGCCAACACGGCCGGGCAGCAGGTGAGAAACGCGGTCGGGACCGCGGGCGACAACCTCACACAGACCGCCGCCATGGCTCAGGATCGCTTCATGTCTCTGGAGTCGGAGATGGAATCGCAGATCCAAAAAAATCCGCTCGCGGCCGTCGGCGTGGCTTTGGGTATCGGCCTTCTGATCGGGAAGATGACCTGAAACGAGGCGGCCAGCGGTTCTGAACTTTGGGGCGACCGATGCTCGACACTCCTCCCTCCACGTCCACCCGGCAGTTGCTTGCAGAGCTAAGCAGGCAAATATCCGAGCTGGTGTCGATCGAGGCTCGGCTCTTTCGAGCCGAGCTCAAGGAGACATCCTCGAAGCTCGTATCGGCCGCCGGGATGGTCGCATGCGGCTTCGTCCTCGCGCTCGGCGGCCTGCTCGCCCTGCTCGCCGCCGCCGCGCTCTTCCTCATCAGGTTGCGTGTTGCGCCCGACCTCGCCTGCGTCATCGTGGCGGTGGTGGGGATCGCCGTGGGCGGTGGGCTTGTCCTCGCCGCGCGGCATTTTCTGTCGAGCAAGATCGGCACGCCGCGTACCCTTCGACAGCTTTCCACGCTGAGGCTGAAATGACCGATCGAAGCGAAACCCTCACCGCCGATCAACTCGAAGCAGAAGCGGACCGGGCGCGGGAGCGTCTCGGCTCGACGGTCGATGAGCTGCTGCTCAATTTGCACCCGAAAAGCCTCGCCAGCGAGTGGGCCCAGAGTTCGGGCTTCAGCGACAAGACCCCCGCCGAGACGATCGAGCTCGCCTACCGGCGTCATCCGGTGGCGATCACGCTTTGCGGCATCGGTCTTGGCTTGTTTGCGTTCGCCACGACGCGGCGCGCAGCGTCCTCCTCGCCCCGGGACGGCCGAACTTGCGTGAAAGCTTGAGCAATCGGTCACTCAATTGGGGGACACGGTCGCAACCGTCATTCGCGAACGGGCAAGACGAAACAGTGAGCGCCTTCTCAAGGTGGCGGAGACCCAGGTCGCCGCGACCACCGATCGAGTGAGCGATGCGGTCGAGCGCAGCCTCGAGGGATGGCTTTCGAAGATCCCCGGCTCTCCCGCGGCTCAGCCGCTGGTGACCTGCCGCGGTGCAACTGCTCCTGGCGACCGCCCTGCAGGCGATCTTGCGGAAATGAGCGCCTCGGCGCGAGTGCCGAACGAGAACGCGAGCCTCGTCGTCCTCGGAACGAGACGGCTCGCCCGGCGCATAGCGCGGCGCAAGGCAAGGCGACCTCGTCGGAAGATGCGCAGCGCCAGGAAGGCAAGCGACAGCCCACGGCGGCTCGGCAGGCGATGGGCACGAGCACCGACGCCTCGACATCCGGGCAAGGCTGCTGATCGGCCCCGAAAGAGCCGCTCGGCTCAGGAGCGCGACGAGGCCGATTTGCGGTGAGGGTTCGCTCGGCCCTCCTCCAGCTTCGAGCGATGGCCACCATCATCGGCCGCCGCGATGCCCATCTCGCGCAGCTTTTCGTCGAACCGCTCGCCATGCGGCCTCTTGCTCCGCGAGGGGCCTTTCGTCCTTCAGCGAGAGCTCGTCGACACCGGCATGCTCATCGCTGCGGACGGCTGCCGGCGATCCGCGCTCGGCAGCGTCGTCGCTGCGTGAACCCTCCCCTTCCTTTCCTCCCGCGATGGGCAGCTTGAACTGAGGTTGAGCCCGCAATTCCTGCGCGGAGAGGGGTTTGGCGCGCCGTTTCCGACGAGCATTTTGCGTGCGCGCTCGTCCGACCGAGGCGGCTGCATCTCGAAGGGTGGAGGAGCCCCCAATTCGCGCCCGCCGTGCTCCCACCGTTTCTCCGAAATATTCGATGCCGAAGGCTTCGAGAAAGGCGCGCACCGATTCCGCGGGCCTGCGCCTCGTCGCAAGGCTCAGCCGTCCGAGCCGTGCCGCGACGTCCTGGGTGATTTCTCGGCAATAGCTCCCGCCATTGGCATGTGTCCCGTAGCTGTAGATCCTCTGGCAAACGCCCGGGTAGGCGCCCTCCCACAGGTCACGTTCGATCGCCGCTTCGGAGCTTCGGCCCAAGCTCATTTCCGGCGAGTAGATGTCGCGCTTCGTGCTGCATCCACAGCACAACAGCGTGATCGGTCGCGCTGGCGCTCACGACGCCTTCCTCCGCGAAGGCTTCGCGGCGGCTTTCCTTCGGCGCCGCGGCCGCCTTCGACTTGCCTCCGGCGATCGGAAGCTTGAACTGCGGCTGATCGCGCTGGCTCGCCTTGGCGCTCGCCCGCTTCTTGGGCGCCGCAGCGACCTGTTCCGGAGGCGTCCGCTCTCCCGCCGAGAGACTTCGCTTCAAGGCGTCCATGAGGTTGATGACATTGCCGCTCGCCGGCGCGCTCTTCGCCGGTCTCGGCTTGGCGCCGGCTTGCTTGTCCCGCACCATTTCCACCACCGCATCCTCGTAGCGGTCGTTGAACTCGGACGGGTCGAAATGGCCGAACTTGCGCTTGATGATCAGCTTCGCCATCTCCTTGAGATCCTTGTCGAGCTTCAACTCGGGCACGTCCTCGAAATAGGGCTCCTCCCCGCGAACCTCGTAGCCGTAGCGCAGCATCGTCCCGAGCAACCCCTTTTCCCAGGGCTCGAGCATGATGATGCGCTCGCGCCGCGACATCACCACGCGGCCAAGCCCGACGACGCCTTCTTCCCGCATGGAATCGCGGATGACCGCGAAGGCCTCCTCGCCGACCTTTTCCGTCGGAGCGATGTAGTACGGCACGTCCATGTAGCGTGGATCGATCTCGGCACGCGGCACGAATTTTTCGATCTCGAGCGTATGCGTGCTCTCGATGCGGATTTCGTCGAGATCGCTTTCCTCGATGGCGAGGTAATTGTCGCGGTCGACCTGAAATCCCTTGATCTGGTCTTCCGTCTCGACGACCTCGCCCGTGCCGGCGTCGATGAATTGCCGCTTGAGGCGGTTGCCCGTGTGGCGATTGAGCGTATTGAACCTGACACGAGAGGATGAGCTCGAGGCCGGATAGAGCGCGATCGAGCAAGAGACGAGGGACAACTTCAAGAAGCCCTTCCAGTTACTCCTCGGCGCCATGATACTGTCACTCCACTCAACCCGTTACAATTTGACGATTCAACTTCTGGCCCGCCGAGTCAATCTGAGGTCTCTTGCTGAATTACGAGGTAATCGCGATCGCTTTTAGAACACAAAGAGAACGTATACTTTGCGAACCAGAGGGCATTAACCGATTGCGCCGATTTTTGTTCTCTGGGCGCACGAACCGGTTTTCTCGCCTCATCCCTGCTCGAATTTTTAGGTATTCGGCGAGGCGATCACCGCATCGATCCAGGCGGCGAGCACATCGAGCATGTCGCTTCGAACCTGCGGGTCCTTCAACCCCGTCCGTGCCGGGACGTGAAAGGAATGGTCCGCCTCTTCCACCAGCTTCAAGGTCGCGCGCCGCCCGAGCGCGGCGCATAACGGCTCGAGCTGATCGAGAATTGCCAGCGCGTCACGCGTCCCCTGCAGAAACAGCATCGGGATTTGCACATCGAAGAGATGCCTCGCCCGATCCTGCGATGGCCGTCCCGCCGGGTGCAGCGGAAAGGCGAGGAAAGCCAATCCGCGCACGCCGTCGAGCGGAGCCGCGGCTTGGGCCTGCGAGGTCATGCGGCCGCCGAAGGATTTGCCCCCGGCAAGCAGGGGCAGCGCGGGTGTGCGGCGCCGGGCCTCGCCGACCGCCGCTCGAACTGTCGCGTGCGCCGTTTTCGGCGGATCGGGGCGCTTGCTGCCCCGCTGCATATACGGAAATTGGTAGCGCAAGGTGGCGACCCGACGCTCGGCGAGCTCATCGGCGACGGCCGCCAGGAAGGGATGCGACATCCCCGCGCCTGCCCCGTGGGCGAGCACGTAGCAAGCGCGCGCGCGTGGCGGCACTTGCAGCAAAGCCGAGACGCGAACCCCGTCCTCGACCGCGATGGTGACAGGCTCGGCCGCAAATGACACCGGTCGCTCCTGAGGCTCCCCCGACGCCCCATCAACCTAGCGCTTCGGCGAGCATGCCCCAAGAGAAACATCATCGCTCCGGCGCACCACGACCCGCTGGATCCAAAGAAACGGAATGTAAGAGAAGCGAACGCGTCGTCAGCTCTCGTGATCGGAGTTTCTGGAACGACCCGCCCAACTCCCCGTTGTTCTCACGTTCCTGAAAAAAGCGGAGCGTGACATGGGATTATTCGATGAACTCGGGGCGGGCGTTCCCGGCGGCAATATCTCGAAGCCGCTGATGATTGCGCTCGGTGCTCTCCTGGCCTACCGGGCCATGTCCCCCGGTGGATCGGGCAGCGCGCCCGGCGGGGCTCCCGGCGGACAACGATCCGCCTCTCCGGCGCAACCCGGCGCGTCGCCGAGCCAGGCCCCGTTCGATGGTGGGCTGATCGGCGGCCTTGGCGGGCTGCTCGACCAATTCAAGCAAAAGGGGCTCGGCGGCATCGTCGGGTCATGGGTCGGGCCCGGCGAAAATCAGCCGGTCTCTCCACAACAGGTCCACCAGGCTCTCGGCCCGGACATGATCGATCAGCTCTCGCAGCGGTCCGGCATTCCGCGCGATCAGCTCCTTGCGGAACTGTCACGCGTTCTTCCAGGAGTGGTGGATAAGCTCACGCCGCTTGGCCGCGTTCCAAGCAATGCCGAACTCGCTTAAGACAACTCGGACGAGGTGAGGAACTCACATGTCGATCATAGGATGGATCGTGCTCGGTCTCATCGCAGGTTTCATCGCCAGCAAGATCGTGAACCGGCGCGGTGAAGGGTTCTTGCTGGACATCGTGCTCGGAGTTGTGGGCGCTCTCGTCGGCGGGTTTCTCTTCACCCGGCTCGGTGCGACCGGGATCACCGGCTTCAACCTCTACAGCATGTTCGTCGCGGTGGTGGGCGCGGTCGTCGTGCTCGTCGTCTATCACATGATCGCCGGGCGCAGCACCACGCTCTGAATTCGAGGAGACCGGAGGCTCCGCCCGGCGCGCATCCTCCGCCACGGCGAGAAGGCGGAGCGAGCGGCGGCGGCTTCGCGGCGTGCTTTGCCGATTTCGTTGCAGGGAGCGACGAAGGGCGTGCTCTCAGGGGAACCGCGCCAGCCTGTCGCCCAGGCCTTCCAGCATCGTCTTGTCGACATTCGCGAAAGCGAGCCGCAGATAGCCTTCAAGACCTGGCCCGAAATAAGGACCGGGAAGGCCGAGCACGCCGGCTTCGACGACGAGCCTCTCCGCGACCGCCGTGGCGCCTTCTCCCGGGCAGGGATGGGCGACGAAGGCAAAATACGCTCCGATGGAGGCGAGCCGCCAATGCCCCGCCCGCGCGAAGGCGGCGCGACAGGCGTTCTCCCGCCCGGCAAGCTCGCGGCGCACCGCCTCGCGCCAATCGCGGGTGTCCGCGATAGAAGCGGCGATCGCCATCTGCACCGGACGCGGCGGACAGATTTGCAGGCAGTCGAGAATCTTGGCGACTTGCGCAACGAAGCTTGGGGCTGCGACGATCGCGCCGAGCCGCTGACCGGGGATCGCGTAAGCCTTCGAGAAACTGTAAAGATGGACGAGATCTGCGTCCCACCCGGCCTCGCCGAACAGGCCATGCGCGCGGGAAAGGTGAGCCGGCAAGAAGTCGCGATACGTCTCATCGAGGACGAGCGCTACTCGGTGCCGCCGCGCCATGGCATGAAAACGCGCGATCAAAGCCTCAGGGTAGACGGCGCCCGAAGGATTGTTCGGCGTGACGAGCGCGATCGCCTTCACTCTCTTGTCGATCAAGGCTTCGGCGGTGTCGGGATCGGGCAGAAAGCCGTTTTCCGGATCGCAGGCGAGAGCCCTCGTTTCGATGCCGAGCATCCCAAGCGTCATCTTATGGTTGAAATACCAGGGTGAAGGGAGAATGACGGCGTCGCCCGCTTTGGCCAAAGCCTGGATCGCCACGCAAAATGCTTGATTGCAGCCGGCCGTGATCGCCACATGCTCCACTGCGACGCGACCGCCGTAGCGCTGGGAAATATCGGCGGCCAGCGCCTCGCGCAAAGCGAGATCGCCGACGATGGGCCCGTATCGGCTCGCCTCGGCCGTTTCCGCCGCTTCTCCCAATCTGCGCAGGAGCGCGTCAGGCGGCGGATGGCCCGGGACGGCTTGCGACAAGTCGATGAGCGGTCCGCACCCGCCTTCGTAGCGAGCCTTCCATGCCTGCGCGATCGGTATCGGGGGCGCCTCGGTCGCCATGACGAGCGGATTGACCTCGAAACCCATCGACTTTCCCTTCGCGCCACGCCCTCGATTGCCGGGGAATTGAAGCATGTCCCCGCAACCTCGGATACCCGGCGGTGTTACGGCCAATTCCGGATGAAAAACAATATCCCCTCGCCTCGCGGGTGTCGCCGGCAGGAAAAAGCGGGCGGTCCTACCCCTCGGCGCACAGCCTTGCCGCAACCATCTCACGCGAATCCGCGTATGGAAGCCATAGGGCGCGTGTTGCTTTTCGCGTGCGATCGCCGAGAGCCAGCAACGAAGCAGAGGACGAAAACCCATGAACGCCAAAATTCTGGGCCTGTTCGCCGCAGCCATTCCGGTCACCACGGCAGGGATGATCCAGTCTTCGCCCGCGCACGCCGCGCCGTGGCCGAGCGAGGCGGGAGTCTACGAGCGCTATCAGCGCTATTCCAAAGCGCCGGCCAATGATTTTTGGTACTATCACCCCGGCGGTCCGTTTTACGGATATTACGAAGGGCGCCGCTCATATCGGGTGAGAGGGGTTTGGCGCGCGCATTACCGCCCGAGGCATCATCTCGCCGTGTGCCGCTGAGCGTCGTTGGCACCCCGCCAGCGCCGGGATGAAGGAGCAGGCTTGGCGCCCACGCGGGTGCCGATCGAGCTCGGATTACCGATGGCGACGCAGCGCGACGGTCGCAACGCACCGCGACCGGCGCCGGCTCTCGATTATTCCGCCGCCACGGGCGAACGCAGCTTGAGCCGCTCGACCGGGGCCGCATCGAGCACCACGCGATCGCGGCCCGCTTCCTTTCCAAGGTAGAGAGCGAGGTCGGCGCGGCAAATCAGTTCCTCGACGCTCTCACCAGGCACGAATTCAGTCGCCCCGATCGTTATCGTGACGCGCAGCTTTGGATCGATCACCGACCAGTCGAAGCCGGCGATGCATTCGCGGATTCGCTCGAGCGGTTCGTTCGCGTCTCCGAGCGTCGTCCCGACCAAGATGACCAAGAACTCCTCTCCGCCGTAGCGGCCGAGCCGATCGGTCAGGCGGATCGCCCCCAGTGCCTGTTGGGCGAAAAGCTGCAGGGTGCGATCGCCGGCCAAATGCCCGTAGGTGTCGTTGATCTGCTTGAAATGATCGAGGTCCAAGAACGCCACCGAAAGCGGGGCGCCGGTTCGCGTGCAAATCGTCATCTGCTCGGCGAGCCAATTGGAGATCGAGCGCCGATTGGGCAGGCCGGTGAGATCATCCCGGCTCGCAAGCGCTTCAATGCGCTCCATCGCGTTTCGAAGAGCCTCGTTCTTATGGCTGATCCGCTGCTGCAGCCTCCGAAACGACATGGCGATCCAGATGCAGCGTGCCAGCAGCCCGATGACGACGGCGCCTGTCAACGCCTGGCCCGCCAGCGTGGAGGTCGGCATCGCGAGGCGCGGTCCCAAGATGAAAATGACGATCACCACGCCGATCGCCGTGACCACCCAGGAGAGCACGACACTTCGCGCGTTCGGCGCCATGAAGCTGAAGGCGCAGATGGCGAACAGCGTCGCGATCGGCTGAAACCCTATCTGCGGAGCGGCCAGCGCCACTCCCAAGGCGACCGCGATCGCATAGAGCTGCTGCGGCAGAAACAGCGTGGGATCCCGGCGCTTCAGGCTCCATCTGCTGGTGTGCGCCCAAAACACCAGGGCTGAACTCGTCGCGAAGAGCGCGAAGACCACGAACGGCACCGCGATATCGACGAAGCCGGCTGCCCAAAACCCGAGCAGGACCAGGCAATCGTAGAGATAAGCGAGATCGATGATGATTTGCGTTCGCTTCATGCTGACGAGCAGCTTTTCGGCGCGCGCGCCGGCGTGATGCTGCAATTTGGCGCGAGGCATGATGGCCTGAGAGGTCGACGCCATTTATTCGGCCTGAAAGGAACCTGATACGACTTGCCGCGATGCGGCTCGACACCTGCCGAACATCGACGCGTCTCGATAAAAAAGGGTTAGGAGACAGCAGCAAACTGCTCGCAATTTCCGTCTCGGTCCATGTCCCGATGCGCCCCTAAAAAAGGGCTCACGACCTGCTTCGACAGCATCCATTTGCAGCCTTGCGGGCAATCTTGGAGACGCTTGCCGATGCCCGGTTGGTCACGGTGAGGCCGCAAGCTCACTGATCACCCGAGCCAAGCCTGATGCACGCCTAGCCGCGTGACCTTGGGACCGGGAGCCTCGTTCAGCGACGTGCCTCGGTGACCCAAGCTTTGGCGCTTTGGCTGCTGCCATGCGGAAGCTCCAGCGGTTCAAATCTGACAGATGGTACCCAGGGCTGATAGGCCGCACGGGTGGGAACCAAAACCGCAGTGACTCCAGGAGGTGTCAACTCGTCATCTTCCCGGAATTCTCTAGTTATGAATTTCAATGGGTTCGCATGAGAGGCACCGAAATGCACCGTTCCCGTTTATGCGCCGTGTTAATCGACTGTAAGATCTCCGATGTGGACGAGGCCGCCCGATTTTGGGGAGAAGCGCTGGGCCGCTCCGTGGACAAGGACCATCCGGGCAGCCGCGGCAATTATCGGATGCTGGACACCCCGCCGGACGAACCTATCGTGCAGATCCAGCGCGTGGACCACGAAAGTCGCGTCCACCTAGACATCGAGACTGATGACATCCCTGCCGAAGTGGCGCGCCTGGGCAAGCTGGGCGCCAAGCTGGTAAATCGCCTGGACCGCTGGGTGGTGATGCAGGCGCCGACCGGCCAACGCTTCTGCGTCGTACGGGTGCAGCGTCCCGGTTTCCCGAAGAACGCCAACTCCTGGGACTGAGAATGATCCCCGCGCTCTGCGGAACAGACCGCCGATCCGGACGAATCATCGTTGCGGTCAGACATGGGCACCAAGTGCCAGATTCGACCCACTAGCTTTTCTCGAGGCGCCGTTCGAGCCGTTGCCGCTACAATTCGACGCCTCGCAAGCACGACGGGCATGCTTCTGGCGCAGTGTTCAACGCGCAAAACCCATCATCTTGGCGGTCGCACTCGCGCCGAGGAATGGCAGACCGTACACGGTCTCGATCGTATGGAGCAGGGCGTAGTGGTCGCTCAGCTGGTTGTTCTGGCCAGCGCCGACCCCGGCGCCGAAAATGATGGTGGCAACATGGTTTTGAGCCGTGCCCTGATCTTCATCGAACGTGACCACAAGCAGGCTGTTGTGGGTCACTGCCCAGCGGGCATAGGCACCAAGATGGGCCTTCAGCCACTTGTCGCCCTCCGCGATTGTGCCATCGTGCATGTCGTTTTGCGGATTGGGAACGACGAAGGAGACGGTCGGCAATTGGCTGAAGTCGGTTGGAAATTGGCTGAATGTCCGACCCACATGTTGCGAGACGCCAAAGCTCAACCACGGAGCATGATCCCGATCCATGGGCGGTTCGGCGTAACCGAGGAAACTATATCCGGCCTGCTGCAACTCGCCGGCAAGCGTCGGTGCGTTCGGGAAGAAGTAGGTGCCGTCCTCGGTGACGCCTTGAGTCGAGCCTGAAAAAAGCGCGAGATAATTCGGCGCGCTCGGGTGGCCAATTCCATGGTAATTCGTGAAAAGCGTGCCGGCGACAGCCAAGGAATTGATGTAGGCGGCGTCCGAGTTGCCGATGATCTGTGAATAGCCGTGATTTTCTTCCACAACGACAACGATGTGATCTGGAGGCAAGCCGGCTTTCGTTGATTGAGTTGGCGTGACCGCCTTTGTCACCTGCTCGGCATGGACCAAAAACGCCGACATGACCACCAATCCGATGATCGCGCCCTGACGGTATTTCATCGGATGAAGCTGCATCTGCAGCGGCTCGAGCTGCCGCTTCGGGTGAAAAAGCTGATCGTGTTGTCCGGCCTGGGGCCGATGCGTTCCGATGAAATCAGCGACATGTTCTCGATTCTATTGTCTTGACGTGACGCATGATCTTATCGGCAAAGCGCCCATTTTGCGGACCATGCTGCGGCACAGGATGTTCGGCTTCAGGCCTCAATAGCCGCGGTCGCGATCGACCTGATTGAGAAGCTTTTCGCCGCGCATTGCCCGCTCGATGTTGTGGACGACCTGCTGTGCCGCGGTTTCGGGGTTTGCGGACGTCGCCACATGTGGCGTGATCAAGATATTGGGCTCGCGCCAGAACGGATGGTCGGGCGGAAGCGGCTCGTTTCGAAAAACATCGAGGGTAGCTCCCGAGAGTTGTCGGGACCTCAATGCGATGAGCAAATCGTCCTCGATCAGGTGGCGGCCACGTCCCACATTGATCAAAAAGCTGCCCTTCGGCATCCGATCGAATATTTTCCGGCTGAGGATGCCCTCCGTTTCCGCGGTCAAGGGCAGTAGATTGACCAGGATGTCCGCGGCCGCAGCGAGATCGTCGAGCCGTTCCCATCCATAATAAGTCGTGACTCCCGGGAGCTGTTTCGACGTCCGAGCCCAGCCGGAAACGGCAAATCCGGCGCTCGCAAGATGGCTCGCGACGCCCGTGCCGAGTTCGCCCAAGCCAAGGATGCCTATCCGTGTCCTTGCGTTGGGTTTGGGAAGCTCGAAACGCCACGGCCCTCCCTCGCAAGAAAGGCGTTCGTAAATGTGGAAGCCTCGGTGATAGCGAAGGACCGCCAACATGCAATACGCCTTCATTCCCTCGGTGAGCGAGGGATCCTTGAGGCGGGCCAGCGGTACCTCTTTGGGCAGTTCCTCCAGGTCGAGCTGGTCAACGCCCGCACCGAGAGACAGGATCGCCTTCAGATTGCAATACTGCTCGATCCGAGGCGGCGGCTTCCAGATGAGGGCTATGTCGATCGAAGCCGGATCGGAAACGTCAGCCGATCTCTTGGCGTCAAGTCCGGGAAGGAGGCGCCGCAAAGGCGGGAGCCAATCTTCGGGGTAATCGATGTCGCTGTGAAAGACGAGTTTGACCATCATGAGCGCCCTGGCGGTTGTCCTTCAACGCAACGATGCCACGCTTTTCACAGCAAGGTTCCCATCCGCGAAAAGCGGTGAGACCTCGGCGGTTGCGTCGTTCGCGGCAACCTTGGACGAATCCGTTCCTCCGCGAAAGGCTAGCACATCGTCATCCTTCAGGCGGACTTGACGAAGGTCCGGTCTTGAACAAAATGGGGTATAGTGATATCGGGAAAAAGTGCCACCCCAGGGCCTGGACTATGCATTCATAGGCGGACATTCAGCGACCCGGTTTTGAACGGAACGTCCCCGCCTCGACCTCGCCAATCAGGCGGCTGAAGCCGACCACGTCGGCTGCTAGGATGGCTGCGAGACGGCGTGTCGTCATTCGGGGAGGCCGGCAAGGCGAAGCCCCTCGATCCATTTCTCGAAAAACTGCGGATGGTTAAACGGAAACAAGATCCGTGCGTTATCCACGTTGAGTGCTGGTTTCTGTTGACGCATACGCGCGACGATCCTTTGAGCCTCCTCTAGCCGACCAGCTGACGCACTACTCGACGCTGCAATTCCCAACCCCATAAGCGAAGTAGGTAAATCGCGTACCGCCTTGCCGCCCCATACCGAGGCTTCCTCAAGTCGGCCCGCGAAAAAGTGCGCAAACGCCGCGGCTATTTCCATTTGACCCAAAAGCGGATCAAGCGGGCTCAAACGGATTGCGCGTAACTCGTGTTCCAGTGCCAAGTCTGGTTGGCAGAGCGATATCCTTACCCAGCAGCTAAAATGCCAGGCAGATGCCAAGTTCGGATTAATTTCCAGTGCTCGTTCAATAAATGCGATACCAGTCTCTAGTTCTACTGCGTCATAGGTCCCGGTCAAGAATCGCGATCACAAACCCTGAAGCTGAGAGCACTGCCGTGGTCATCCTTGCCAAATTCCACTCCTCGCCGAGCAAGCAGCAATGCTTCAGCTGTCTCCTGATCTCGATTGGCCATCCAATCATTCGCCCATCGCCAGAGTTGGCATCGAGCAGCCGTCGTATTGGCGATACTGAACTCAGGATCGAGTTTGGTTGCCTCACCGAATTGCCGAAGGGCGTCCATGCAACTCTCCTGGGACCATCGGTGCATGCTCGCCAGGCCGCGCAGGTAGTAGTCGTACGCGCTTAGGCTCATAGTTGGCTTGCGTTTGATCCGATTGATCTCGGCCAATTGCAAGTTTGGCTCAAGGGCGGCAGTCACACTTTCCGTCGTCCGATCTTGGAGATCGAAAACGTCGGCCAAATTGCCTTCGAAGCGATCGGCCCATACGTGGTGGTTCGTTGGCCCCTCGATGAGCTGACATGTAATTCGTATCCGATCTCCAGCCTTTCGTACGCTTCCTTCAAGGACATAGCGCACGCCGAGTTCGCGAGAGACCTGCTTCACGTCGATTGCTCTGCCTTTGTAGGTGAAACTTGAATTCCGAGCGATCACGAAGAATGATTTCACCCGTGAGAGCGCCGTGATCATATCCTCGACTATGCCGTCGGCAAAATACTCCTGCTCAGGATCGCCGCTCATGTTCTGAAAGGGCAGCACCGCGATCGAGGGCTTGTCGGGAAGGGCAAGCGCTGGCTTGGTCGATGCCGCTGGTTGCCCAATTGAAGGCGCCGCGACCCGAAAGACGCGGACCGGGCGGGTGATGTTCTTAACCACCTGCTCGCCCAGGTCCTCGAAGGCGAGATCGAGTTTGTCGCGCACCTCGTCACGAACTTTGCGAGAGATGCAGAGCCCGCCAGGTTCGGCAAGGCTTTCGAGGCGTGCGGCGATATTGACGCCATCCCCAAAGATGTCGGCGTCATCGACGATAATATCACCGACATTGATGCCGACGCGGAACTCGATGCGCTTCTCTTGAGGCACCTCGGCATTGCGCTCGACCATGTCGCGGTTAACTTCCATCGCGCAGCGTACGGCGTCTACAACGCTTGCGAATTCGACCAGCATTCCGTCGCCGGTCGTCTTGACGATGCGTCCGCGATGCTCCTCGATCTTAGGATCGATCAGCTCGCGCCGATGCGCCTTTAACGCCGTCAACGTGCCGACTTCGTCGGCGCCCATCAGGCGGCTGTATCCTGCCACATCAGCGGCCAGAATTGCAGCAAGCCTTCGGTCGACGCGGCGATTGTCCAAAGGCGCCTCCTACGGGGGCCTGGAGACCATCATGCCGTGACAGTGGTTCTATCTCAAGAAGCCCCGCCCTGCCGAGCCCGCCTCCCCTTGGTTGCTCCCAATTTATCATCATCATCCTTGTCCCCGCCGTGACGATCCGACTTAGGCTGGTTCGTGGCTTGCGCGGCTATGGGGGCGCGTCGTTTCGCGTCGTAAAGAATGGGATCGCGGCCTTGTAGAGATTGGGAGCGTCTTTAATCGCAGTCCCGCTGCCGATGACGGGGTTCAAGGCGGCCGCGCCGAGATGGCGGGCGATGATCGCGCGCATCAGATGGAGAAAGAAATCGGTTATCTCGTTCGAGATTGGAACGACAATGCCCATTACTTTTTCGAAAGCCTTGCGGGTATCGGCTTCGCCGGTAACTCGCAGTACGCCGGCCGTGATCACAAGCTCCGATGCAAGGTAGAATGAGTTGTTGATCATATCCGAGGGATATCAGGCCCAATCCTCGTCTTCCGGAACATCTTCGAAGGCCGCGTCGAGATCGGCGGAAGACGGCATGTGGAATACGAGCGTGTTGCGGAGACGGTGAAGAAGGTTCGAGCTGCCAAAATGGTTCTTCAGCGCCTCGTAGGCCACGATCCCATCAGGATCCAGGAGCGGAAGGTAGCAGTGGCCTACGAGCTTCTGATGAATGGGCCGTTTTTCACCATCTCCCAGGCCTCGGCAATTGCCCCGAATAGGAAACGCAGGATCATCTGGGACTGTCCCGCGCTGAGAGTGTTCTCGATCTCATTGTCGGATTAGTAGTTGAGCGAGAAGATCAAGAGCTTGCGGAGCACACTAAGCTGCTTGACGGCATGGCTGGCGAGCAACAGCAGGTTTCGCTCGTCGGGGGGAATGGCTTTGAGCTGGGCCTTCGGAACCGGAACCCGATAGATTTCGCTCATGGTGTTTGTCCCCCGCAACGCGGCGTGGCTAAACTTGCGAATAGACGGAAATTTCCGAGCTGCTAATGCTTCGAGCACAGCAAAGAGTGCCTTTAGATTGGACGCCGCGCATTGGCTCGCGGTCGCCGCTAGTCCCTCAAAAGTCAAGCGTCGGCGGCGAGCGTAACTAGCCTCCTCGCCTTCTCCGGATTGAGCCGGCACACACCATCCTTTCGGATTGTGAAACCCGACGGGTGCAGCGCATTCGCCTTCACAAATTCCAGCACCGCCCGATCAATCTTCGGCCGCTCCGGTTCCATCATGTCAAACACGAAGGCCGACGAAGCCTCCCGTGTCTCATGCATGATGCCGCGCGTCGGATCAAAACCATTGAGGACCCGGCGAAATTTCTCGACTGTCGAACCCCTAAATTGCGGACCGATGCGGCGCCGGCATGTGCACGCAATTTTTATCGGTCATATCGGCAAGGAAACCAGCCAGAGGGAGGAACAATTTTGACCTGTATATGCAGGCTGAATATGGGGTGAATAAAAGCGGTTCGGCCGTAATTCGCGATAGATTGCGACCGTCCGACTCAGCTCCCGGCATCTCGCTCAGCTCCCGAAAATGACGCGGCGGAAACGGCTCATGGCGACGGCGAAATAGACCGAGCCGATAATGAGCATCGCGACGAGCGGCCGGGAGACGATCGAGAGATCTGCGCCACGGAAGAGCACCGCCTGGGCGAAGGCGACGAAATGCGGCGTCGGGCTGATCGTCTGCATTACATATTGCAACCAGACGGGCATGCTTTCCATGGGCGTGCTACTGCCGGAAAGCAGTTGCGTCACCATCAAGACTGGCATGGCGAGCAGTCCGAACTGGCCCATGGTCGTCGCGAGCGTGCCGAGCATGATGCCGAGCGCCGCCACCGCGAGGGCGTAAAGCGCGGCTCCGAAAAGGAACAGGATAAGCGACCCGGTGATCGGCACGCCGAGCCACCACCCGACCACGAATCTGAGCGACAGCATCGCGGCGACAAGAATGACGACGCCGTTGGCCAGCATTTTCGCGAGCATGATCTCCGCAGGCACGACGGGCATGACCAAGAGGTGCTCCACCGTGCCTTGCTCGCGCTCGCGGATCAGCGCGGCGCCGGTCAGGATCACGGTCAGAAGCGTGATCTGGTTTATGACCTGCGTCATCGCGGAGAACCAGGCCGTCTTTAGGTTCGGATTGAACATCGCTCGCACGACGACATTGATCGGCAGGCTCTTGGTGCCTTCGCGTCCGGAGATGAAGCTCTGGACCTCGTTGGAGATAGCGTTCTTGAGATAGCTTGCGCCATTGCCGGCTTGGGCCACGGCCGTCGCATCGACATTGATTTGCAGTGACGTTTTGTGCTGCGCGAGAATGTCGGCCTGGAAATTGGGGGGAATTTCGACGACGAAGAGAAGCCTTCCCTGATCCATGACCGAGTCGATATCGGTCGCCCTGATCTGCACCGCGCGCTGGAACGTCGGTGGAACGAGGGCTTCCGCGATTTGTCTCGAGAGTTCCGAACCGTCCTCGTCCACGATGCCGACCGAGAGATTGGTCGCTTCGGTCACGGCTCCGCGTCGCCACGGTGTTGACGGAAATGCTGAAGGCATAGACCACGAGGACCAGCATAGTCGGATCGGCCCGGATGCTTCTGAGCTCCTTGATCACCAGGCGAAAGATGTTGGCTATGTGATCGCGGAGTGTGAGCGGTCTTGCCTCCACCAGGGGCGTTGCTGTCTTCGAAGTGGACAGCGACATGTCACGCCTCCTGCTTTTTCAGAAACAAGAGCGAGATGATAAGATAGGCCAAGGCAATGGCAACGATCGCCGCCACGTTGCGCCACAGATCGGCCATGCCGAGCGCCTTGGCGAACACGCCCACCGTGATCGGCTGATACCAGGCCGACGGGAACGACAGGCCGATGATCCTCGCTCCGCCGGATAGCGACGACACGGGTGCGAACAGTCCGGAAAAATTCACCGCCGGGACAATCGAAAGGATGGCTGTCGCGAACACCGCGGCGACCTGCGTGCGGGTAAAGGATGAGATCAGCTGGCCGAAACCTGTCGTCGACACCACGTAGACGATCGTTCCCAGCACCAGCGTGACAAATGACCCCTTGACTGGCACGTGGAACACGAAAACCGCCATCAACCACAAGAAGACAAAGTTCACCATGGCGATGGCGATGTAAGGAAGCTGCTTGCCGAAGAGGAATTCGAACTTGGTGATCGGCGTCGAACGGAAATTGGAAATGGACCCGGTCTCCTTCTCGCGCACGACGGCGATAGCCGACATGATGGCGGGGATCAGACAGAGCATCAGCATGAAGACGCTCGGCACCATGGCGTTGACGCTCAAGAAGGCCTGGTTGTAGCGAAAGCGCGTTTCGATGTTTTCATCGCTCCATGCGGTATCCGACCCTGGGAGCCGTGTGGCAATCTCCTGCCCCTGCCGCCTGACGACGCCGTTGACGTAGTTCCTCGCGGTTTCGCCGCGGAACGTCATGGCGCCGTCGACGGACGCGTCGACCTCTGTTCGCGAACCCATCTTGATATCGCGGCCGAAGCCGCTCGGAACCTCGACGACGACTTGCACGGCTCCGCTTCGCATCCGGCTGTCCGCTTCGGCCGTGGAACCGACCGGGGGTTGCTCCGAGAAATAGCGCGAGCTTGAAAAGCCATCGAGCAGCGAGCGGCTTTCCGACGTGTTATCCTGGTCGAAGGCTGCGTATTTCAGGTTTTCGATGTCGAAGGAAATGCCGTAGCCGAAGGCGAACATCAGGATGATGGGGCCAAAAAAGGCGAAGGCGAGCCGGATCGGGTCGCGCAGAAGCTCAACGCTTTCGCGTCGCGCATAGGCCCACAGGCGACCCAAATCGAAGCGCTTCGGCGGAGTGATAGGCGCGGCCTCGGCCAGCGCTTCGCTCGGCGCCGGTGGTGCGACCTTTTGCGTGCGGTCGATTCCGGCCGCATCGGCGAGATAGCCCACGAACGTGTCCTCGAGCGAATCGCTGCCGCGTTCGTGGACCAGTTCCAGCGGCGGTCCGACCGCGAGCACCTTGCCCGCATGCATCAGCGAAATGCGATCGCATCGTTCGGCCTCGTTCATGAAATGGGTTGAGAGAAAGATGGTGACGCCGTCATCTCGCGACAGATTGATCAGCGTGTGCCAAAAGGAGTCCCGCGCAATCGGGTCGACGCCCGAGGTCGGCTCGTCCAGAATGAGGATGGCCGGCTGGTGCAGCACCGCCACGGCGAGTTGCAGTCTTTGCTTGATGCCAAGCGGCAAGCTCTCCGGCCGCGCATGCACAACGTTTTCCAGGTCGTAGCGTCCGCAGAAGGTCCTTGATGCGACCTTCGATTTCGTCTGGCGGCAAATGGTAGAGCTGCGCGTGCAGTTCCAGATTCTGCCGCACGGTGAGCTCGTTGTAGAGGGAGAAGGCCTGCGACATGTAGCCGACGTTGCGGCGCATCTCCATGTCGTTCGACCCCATCGGGCTGCCGAACAGCTTGGCCCAGCCGCTGGTTGCCGGCAGAAGTCCCGTCAACATTTTCATTGTGGTTGACTTGCCGCAACCGTTCGAGCCCAGGAAGCCGAAGATCTCGCCACGGGCGATTCGAAAGTTGACGTGATCCACGGCAACGAAATTGCCGAACTGGCGCGTGAGCCCTTCGGCCTCGATCGCTGGAACCTCGTCGGCCGACACCACGCGCGGGCGCACGACCACTTTTTGATGAAGGGCGCGCTTCGCCTCGGGTAGAAGTGCGATGAAGGCTTCGTCGAGATTGGGCTCGCCCGTCTTCTCCAAAAATTGCTTTAGCGTGCCTTGAGCGATGATCTTCCCGTCGTCCATGGCCAGGAGCCAGTCGAATTGCTCGGCCTCGTCCATATAGGCTGTCGCCACGATCACGCTCATTTGCGGGCGGCGCGCCCGGATCGTGTTGATGAGATCCCAGAACTGACCGCGCGAGAGCGGATCGACGCCGGTCGTCGGCTCGTCGAGAATGAGCAAATCAGGATCGTTGATGAGTGCGCAGCAAAGACTGAGCTTCTGCTTCATTCCGCCGGAGAGCTTGCCGGCAGGACGATCCTCGAACGGATCGAGGGCGGTGGATTTGAGAAGCTCGGTGATGCGCGCCCTTCGCTCGTCTGCCCCCTGCCCGAACAGGCGACCGAAGAAATCGATGTTCTCGAAGACGCTGAGCGTCGGATAGAGATTGCGACCCAGCCCCTGCGGCATATAGGCGATTCGACGGCGAACGCCTTTGAGGTGGGCGGGATCGGCCATGTCGCCGTCGAAGACCACCACTTTTCCGCTCTGGATTGTGCGCACGCCGGAGATGAGCGCGAGCAAAGTCGACTTGCCGACACCGTCAGGCCCGATCACGCCCACCATCACGCGCGCGGGAACATCGACCATCACGTTGTCAAGCGCGACTATCGCCCCGTAGCGGTGCGATACGTTCTCGACCCGGGCGACCGTCTCGCTCATTTCGGGAGCTTGACCTGAAGGTCATCCGGCCACGCGACCGCCGGATCCGTGCGCACGATTCCGATGCCGCGCACACCTGTTTTCACCCTGCTGGCATATTGCTTCAGAACTTTCGGGTCCACTTTGAGCTTGACGCGAAACATCAGTTTCTGGCGTTCGTCGGCGGTTTCGACCGTCTTGGGCGTGAACTGCGCGTCCGTTGCCACAAAGCTTATGGAGGCGGGAATGACATATTGCGGAACCGGATCCAGAATGATGCGGGCCTCCCCGCCCATTTCGAGTTTGCCGGCGCTCGCAGCGGGCAGGAAGACGGTCATGTAGACATCGTTCAGGTCGAGGATGGTCATGATCCGTCCGCCAGGGGCGGCCACTTCGCCTTTTCGAAGGGTCAGGTACTGCACTCGTCCGGTTCTGGGTGAGACGAGCACCATATCGTGCAGCACCGCCTCGATTCGCTCGACCTCGGCTTCGGCGGTCTTGATGGCGGACTGGGCTTGGTCCCGCTGGGCCGTGGTCTCTTGAACGCCTGCGAGCGCCGCCTCGTAGTTGCGGCGGCGCTGATCGAAAGTCTGTTGGGTGATGATCTGCGACTTGATGAGTTCCTGGCCGCGTTCGAAATCGGCTTTGGCCGAAACCAGCACGCTGTTGCGCTGGGAGATGAGGGCCTCCGCCCCAACCATCGTGTCCTTGGCGCGCTGAACGTTGGATTTGGCCGCCCTGAGCTGAGCTTCGTATTCGGGCGAGGTGATGCGGCCGACGGTCTGCCCCTCCGTAACGCTATCTCCTTCCTCGATGGTAACCTCGGCCAACCGGCCAGGGTATTTCGCCGAGACGTTGACTTGCGTCGCTTCAATGCGGCCATTGGTCTTGACGACGCCGTCTGGCATTCGCTTGCCGAGGATCCGGTTGAGCAGCGTACGCACCTTCGACTCCGCCTGCGCGGCCGGAATGAACAAACTCCCCTTCGAGGAAGACGCATCCCACATGGACTGAGGTAAGGCACCGAAAATGACGACGAGCGCTAGAAGGGCGACGACCGTTACACGGGTAGGCATCAGGAACCTCCTCCGGAACAGCGACCGTGCCTCCTAACCGTTTGGGAAGCGGCACTCGGTGCTTGGTTGATCCGTATCATCGTTGCATTGCACGGCGACACATTATGGCTATGATTAATATCATTACCTAACTCCTATACTTGACTGCGGAGGGATGGCGCAATCGAAGGACGATCCGATGGATGACACGGAAACGCCGACGAACGAGGAAAATGGTGAGGAGCAGGAACTCCAACTCGCTGACACGAAACCAAAGAAGCTAAAGTTGAAGACCTACGAGAAGGAGCTAGCTAAGCTGCATGCCGAGTTGGTCAAACTGCAGCAATGGGTCGTGCATAAGGGTCTGAAGGTCTGCGTCGTCTTCGAGGGACGCGATGGCGCGGGCAAGGGCGGTGTCATCAAGGCGATCGTCGAGCGAGTTAGCCCGCGGATCTTTCGCGTCATTGCCCTCCCGACTCCGACCGAGCGCGAGAAATCGCAAATGTACGTGCAACGTTACATCCCCCACTTGCCCGCCGCAGGCGAGATCGTCATCTTCGACCGGAGCTGGTACAATCGAGCCGGCGTCGAGCGGGTCATGGGGTTTTGCTCGACGAAGGAGACCGAGCGCTTTCTCAAGATGACGCCCGCCGTCGAGAAGACGGTCGTCAACTCCGGGATCATCCTGTTAAAGTATTGGCTCGAGGTGAGCGAAGCGGAGCAGCAGCGGCGCTTGGAGTCGCGCATCGATGACGACCGGAAAATCTGGAAGCTGTCACCGATGGATCTCAGATCCTACCGACATTGGTACGACTATTCCCGAGCGCGTGATGATATGTTCAAGGCCACCGACACCTCGTGGGCACCATGGTTCGTCGTGCGCTCGGACGATAAGAAGCGGACACGGTTGAACGTTATTTCTCACGTCTTGAGCCAGATCCCTTATGAGGAAGCCCCGCGGGAAAAGCCGGTACTGCCGAAGAGACAAAAGCCTCATGGCTATGTGGAGCCGAACTATCCGTACAGATTTGTACCGGAGCGGCCATGGCCATCGCGCTGAGCGAGCAATTGTCACGTCGCGTCAATCGTCCCTGAACGCCCTGTCCGCGGCTTCGTCAGGCAGCCTTATCCAAGGATGCACCCACTACCAGTCAAACAGCATCTTCACTTCGTGGCGGAGGCGCACAATGGCTTCCACCTTGCCTTCAAGTGGAAATCACGGTCAATCGGGGCGACACAAGTTCGGATTGGTCAGAGAGGCGCCTGGTCTAAGTGGCTTCAGCCTAGCGCCGCGCATTGTCCGCCCCGTTGTTGGCGAGGGCTCCAATACTCAAAGGCCGACTCCAGATGGCTTATTCAAGGGTGATGTGGACCCCCCGAATTTGGGACCTGTTCTCAGCGGGAAATCGCTAGGGCTATTTGCTCGATTCGAGCGCTTTTTCGGACCGCTTCGAGGCGCTCGTCAAGAAGCGTGGACGACGATCATTGGCGGTCGCGTTCGGCGTGGACCGCTCGAGCTGGCGAAAATGGAAGGCGTCATTCCAGAGCGCTGGGCCTTGACGCCGACCTTTTCGCTTAGCTGGCCGGTATTCGGTTCTCCTCCATGTCGATAATTCCCGAACCTTTCTATCGACCTACGCGCAGTGACGCTTTTTCCGGATATCACTATACCCCGTCTTGAACAAAATGAGAACATGACGTTTTTGCCCGCACATGTTCTCAGGCTGATTGAAGGAATGGAGGCTCGCAGGGAGAAAGGCTTCCGCGTCTCGCCTCAGACAGCTCCGCTCGTGATCGAGGCGCTGCGGGTCTATGCCAACATGCATGCCGGGGAACCCGCCAAATACAAGGTCGAGCGCTGGGACTGGCGGGATGCGCATGTCGAGGAAATCGTCGCCAGCGCCAGCCTCGTGATGGTCGGCCATGCCGCTTTTCATGCGGCCGTCGAGCAATACCCCCGCACGCGATTGACACTGCGTCATGGCGCTCGGGTCATTCTGAAGTTTCCCGAGTGATCGATCGCGATGCCGATGTTCGAATGACGGGAGGCGAAGCTCGCCGACAGAGGTCGGGGGCCCCGAGCCTCGGGGCGATGCGGGGGACCACAACGCATGGCGTAGAGCAGACCTTCGACATTCTCGGCGCATGCCCGTTCGGACAAGGTAATGCCTGGAAGATTTTTCGGATGGCCGTTTTCCCAACGGCGCGAACTGACCATCACGAGATCGAGATCGGCGGGAGGCCGGTGGACGGCGCGAATGCGGCGAAGCGTGCGGTCCGCATTCCGCCATATGCGCGAAGTAGAACACGATGAATTGTACGCTTGTGAACCGAGAGATTGGACGCGCCGGCCCGCTGAACGGTGTAGGATAGCGGCTGATCAGGCGTCGGCCGCTATCGATTTCTGGTATTCGGGAGGTGACCATGGCATCCATTGCAAATCGCAGGTTTGGTTTCGCATTGCTATCCCTTGGCGTGATCGCCGCCGCGGGATACGGGCTGGCTCGCGCCGACGAGGCGCCGAGGCTGCTGCCGCAGCCGGCCGCCGACGCGTCCGGTTCGGCGGCGGGCCTCGAGACCGCCGTCTTGGCGGGCGGATGCTTCTGGGGACAGCAAGGCGTTTTCGAGCATGTGAAAGGCGTCCAGCGGGTCGTCGCCGGTTATGCCGGCGGCGACAAGAGCACCGCCACCTATGAGCAGGTCAGCACGGAGACGACCGGACATGCCGAATCCATCGAAGTTACATTCGATCCCGGGCAGATCTCATATGGCCAGATCCTGCAGGTCTTCTTCTCGGTGGCTCACGATCCGACGCAGCTGAACCGCCAGGGTCCCGATAGCGGCCCGAGCTATCGCTCGGAGATCTTCTATGCCAGCCCGACGCAGGAACGCGTCGCTCGCGCCTATATGGCGCAGCTCGACGCGGCGCATGCCTTCAGCAAACCGATCGTCACGCGCGTCGAAGCGCTGAAGGGCTTTTATCCCGCAGAGGCCTATCATCAGGACTATCTGATTCATAATCCGCAATCGCCGTATATCGTCATCAACGACTTGCCGAAGATCGCGAACCTCAAGCGCATCTATCCGGGTCTCTACAGCGAACGGGCGGCAGCGCTACCGGCGAAAGACGCTTCGCTCTGAGCCGATGGATGAAGCGGTGCGGGCACCGCTCATCCCGATGCTCCGCCCTTCGCACGAGCACATGAGCGACGACCTCTCCACCGACCGGCCCCGCGGAAAAGCCAGTCTGGCGGCCCGCTATCGGACATGCTGGGGATGGCCAGCTCTCGCTGGGCTGTTCATCATCCGGAGCATCTGCGGGCCGCCGGTCTGCAGGAAGCGCCAAACGAGCAATCCGGCAAGCGCGAGGAACACGATGTTGAGCAACGTCGTGTCGTTGAAGCTGATCGAGGCCTCGACCACGCGCGCCTGGTGTTCCGACGGAATGAGCCCCACGGCGCCGAAGATCAACTCGACGATCAGCGCCGCCATGGCCATGGCGGCGTAGAATGTGACAAACAGGAAGGCGGCCATCTTCAGCCCGTAGTATTTTCGATAGATGTTGATCACCGGCAGGACGATGAGGTCGGCGAAAATGAAGGCAATGACCCCGCCGAAGCTGATGCCGCCGTTCCACAGTATCGCGGCGAGGGGAATATTCCCCACCGAGCAGACGAACGAAACGACCGCGACGAGCGGCCCCACGAGCGGACCCCAGAGGCTCGAGAGAATCGGGTGGCCGATGAGGAAGAACGACTGCCAGAATTCGCGAGGCACCCAGGCGGCGAGCGCGCCCGCGATCAGGAGCCCGCCGACGATGTCGAGCCAGACCGAGGCCCACTCCATGACAAAATAGTGGCTGATGGCCGTCAGGCCTCGCGCGGAGGTCACGCGCCGCCAAAGGGAGCCGTCTTCGGAGATGGACATATCCATCTCGGCATGTCCTTCCATCCGGCCCGCGATCCCCTTCTCGGCCTGTTCCCTCGCCTGGTCGATGAGGCGATGAGACAGAAAGATTCGAAACAGGATGACGAGCAAGGCGACCATGATCGGCGCGCCGACGAACTCGGCCAGGGTGAACTGCCAGCCGAGGAAGACAAGCATGATGATGCTCAGCTCGAGGACGAGATTGGTCGAGGCCATCTCGAAGGCCATCGCTGCGGTAAAGTCGGCACCCTTGCGAAAAATCGAGCGCGCGAGCGCCACGGCCGCATAGGAGCAGGATGAGGATGCCGCTCCGAGCGCGAGCGCCGTCGCGATCGAGCGCGGGCGGTCATCGGGCAGCAGGCTGCTCATCTGGCGGCGGGAGACGACCGCCTGGACGATGGCCGAAAGCGTGAAGCCGAGGATCAACGGCCACAGGATTTCCCAACCCATGGCGAAGGCCATGCTGAGCGCTTGCCCTATCGCATCGAACATCGCCCGCTCCCGGTAAAGAGTGTCCTCGCTGCACGCGGTGTTGCGCCAGGCTCCGCATCCTCCGGCAGTTCATCTCGAGACTTGCAGCGCCAAGTGCAGCTCATGCGATACCAAGTGCAACTCATACGATATAATGTCGACATGGGAGCTATTGCGCCGCACTGCGAGGAGGTCAATTCTTGCAAGGCTTGAATTTATTCATTCAAGGGAAGGAACCATGTCGCGGGTTGCAGTGATTGGTCTTGGCGCGATGGGATATGGGGCAGCGCTCTCGCTTTTGCGCGCCGGCCATGAGGTGGTCGGCTGCGATGTGCGCGAGGACATCCGTCGTCAATTCGTTGAGGACGGCGGCGAGGAAGCGACCACGCCACGCCACGCCGTGAAAGGCGCGAAGGCGGCGTTCGTCTTCGTCGTGAATGCCGTTCAAACCGAGGAAGTGCTCTTCGGCAGGGACGGCCTCGTTTCCGCCCTCCAACGTGATGGAGTCGTGCTGGCCTGCGCGACCGTTCCCCCAACGCAGGCCGAAGACTTCGGCCGTCGCCTCGCGGAAGCTGGCCTGCTTATGATCGACGCACCCGTCTCGGGCGGTGCAGCCAAGGCCGCGAGCGGTGAAATGACGATCATGGCGTCTGGTTCCCCCGAGGCTTTTGCACGGGCGGAGCCTTTCCTGAAAGCCGTGGCCGCCAAGGTCTTTCAGCTCGGGCCTGAAATCGGCCAGGGCTCGACGGGTCAAGATGATCAACCAGCACCTGGCCGGAGTGCATATCGCAGCCGCGTGCGAAGCGATGGCCCTGGGCATACGTGCCGGTATCGACCCGCGACAACTGTTCGAGGTGATCTCGAGCTCCGCGGGCGCTTCATGGATGTTCACCAATCGGGTTCCCCACATCCTCGAAGGGGACTACCAACCTCGCTCGGCCGTCGACATCTTCGTCAAGGATCTGGGAATTGTGCTCGATGCCGGGCAAGCCTTGACCTTTCCTCTTCCGATCGCGACCGCCGCCCGTCAGATGTTCGTTGCCGCGAGCGACATGGGTCATGGTCGCGAAGACGACAGCGCCGTCGTGAAGGTCTATGCGAAGGCGTCGGGAATCGAGCTTCCCAATGTGCCCAGGCGTCGCCCTTGACTGACCTGAGCAGAGAAGTCGGCGAAAAGGCGCCATCACGGCTCGACCAAGAGAGGCGAACCGGCTGGTGTTCCCGACCATCGCAAATCCGGTGACAATTCCATCTTTTGGCTGCGACGCCCGTTGACCATAGGTCGATCTGATATACTCTTCATGGCGAATTGACGTATTTTGCTGATCAATCCTGGTTTGGCTTGAATTCCGTATAGGCCGGTCGAGTTATATTCTCGCGCCCAGCTTCGGAGTTTGCTCATGTCCCAAGCATCCCTCGATATCTCTCGCCTCGTGGTGTTCGGCGACAGCTTGTCCGACAATGGAAACCTGTTCAAACTGACCGGCGAGCCGCCGCCCCCGTATTGGGAGGGTCGCTTTTCCAATGGGCCGACCTACGCCGAGCAGCTCGCCCAACTGCTCGGCGCGCATCTCAATGACCGCGCGTTCGGGGGAGCAACGGCGAGCAACTCCTCGCCGGGTGTCCTGCTGGACCCGTTGACCGGCACGCCCTTGCCGATCAACCTTCCCGAGCAGATTGGATTTTATCTTGCGCAACTCCACGGCCACCGGGCACCTGCGGATACCACGGCCGTGATCTATATCGGCAACAACGATTACATCAATTACCTCGAGAGTGACCTTCCGAAAGATCCTCAGACTGCCTTGGAGCTCGTTTCGGACGTCACGAAGAACATCTCAAATGCAATTCGTGTTCTCACCAGTGCGGGCGTAGAGAAGATCGCGTTATTCACGCTGCCCGACCTGGGGGTCACGCCGGAAATTCAGGCGCTTGGACCCAGCGCGGTCGCCTTTGCTCGCGAGCTCGACGTGCTCAACAATGCGGTGTTGGGCCAACTGGCCGCGAGCCACCCTAATGTTCAGCTTGTCGACATCTTCCAGCTCTCGGAGGCCGTCGCGTCCGACCCGCTGAGTTTCGGTTTGACGGACGTGACCGTCCCGATGATCGATTTGATCGCGTCGGGCACCACCGCATTTGCGCCCAATGAGATCGGGTTCTTCGACGGCATCCATCCCACCTATGCGGGTCACGGTATACAGGCCGCTTTCGCGGACGCCGTTCTGACGTCAGATCATACGCAGTTCCTCGATGGCACCCACTCCGTCGTTCACGCCCAAAGCGGAAGCAATTTCATATTTGCGACACCGATCGACCCGACGAACCCGAGCCTCAACGACAATTACACGATCTATGGCGGCACGGGTGACGACCTCATCTTCGCTGGGTCCGGGAACGTGACGGTGCACGGCGGTTCGGGGGACGACCTTATTGCCGCCGGCTCCGGAAATGCATCACTTTACGGCGGGCAGGGCAGCGATGTGCTCGCCACCAATTCCCTGCGCACGAACCTGCTCGAGGGTGGCAGCGGCGATGACGCCCTGATCGCCAACCGCGGCGGCACCAACACGCTGGAAGGAGGGTCCGGCGACGACCTGTTCGTGCTCAAGGAGAATGCGAGCCTCGTCAATCCCGACGGCACGTTCAAATTCGGGGTTCAGACAATCGACGGCGATGGGCGCGACACGCTCCGTTTCATCATCAACGATCAGATCCCCAATGCCGAGCACGCCCTCATTGCCGATTTTCAGAGCATTGAAAAAGCCTTCGATTCTTCCGTTGCCAATCACCACCCTGGCACATTCCAGGTCGACGGGCTCAACGTCACCGGCATCGACAGCATTCAGCTCCAGGTCGAACTCGGTCTCCAACAACCCGAATACACCCTATCTCATCACCCATGATATTTTGTTCTCCGATGGCCGGGGCGCTCCGCTCAACACGACGATCGGCAGCTTGCTGAACACGGCCCAGCAGTGGGGCCTGTTGACGGTCTGACGATCATCAAAGCTGACGCAGCCTTTCTCAAGCCCGCTGTATTGATTGGCGCCGCGCCGGCCGCCGTCTCGCCCGCGGAAATCGCGGCGTTCGAGCATCGACGACGGGCTCTCCCATAGAGAGGCGACGTTGGAGCCGCTGAGGCCCAATTGACCACCGGGGTGCGAACCCGCAAGCCCCGATCGGGCCCTGACCCCTTCGGATGTTCCGTTGACATCCGCGGCCTCGCGAGTGGTAGGCTAGCGTCCCATCAACCGTCGGGTAGGAGCTCCCCATGCACCGGGCCATCTTGGCGATCGCGTTCAGTTCCGCGCTGGCAATGGGAGCCGCGGCTCAGACGAAAGGCTCGGCGGAGAATAGTCCTGCGACGCAGGCCTACCTGCAAGCCATGGGCGACATGACCGACAAGATGAAGGACATGACGCCCTCGGGTGACCCGAGCATGGATTTCGTGATGACCATGGAGCCGCATCACCAGGCCGCGGTCGAAATGGCGCAAGCCTATTTGAAATACGGCAAGGACCCGACGCTGACGCGCATGGCGAAGAATATCATCTCCAGCCAGAAGAAAGAAATAAAGGAGATGGAGGCTTGGCAGAAGAGGCATGCCAAATAGGCCGGCCCCATCGCTCGACCTTTAATTCGCGGGCTCGCCGTCTTGGATTCGGGCGTCGACCTACGCTAACCGCCCCGCGCTGCGAACGCCGAAACGATCCGCTCTCGCACCCGAAACGCTCCGCCCCAAACAAGGAGCGCGACGGCCGCGAAGCAAAGCATTGGGGCTCGGACGCCCCAGGTTTCAGCGACAACACCCACGAGCACGACGCCAAGCATTCCCGCGAGCCGCATCAGCAGGAACTGCGTGCTCATGATGCGACTGCGCAATGCATCGGGAACCGAGATTTGCAGCAAGGCTACGGTTCCGGTGCGACAGATCTCGAAAAAGCAGCCGAGGCCGATCATCGCGAGCGCGGCCGAAGTGAGGCTTTGGGCCAGCATCAGCGTTACCAATGCGACCAGGAAGCCGAGAAACCCGGACAGAATGATCGGAGGCGTCGTGCGCCGGGCACCACCGTGCGCGAGCCAAAGCGCCGAAAGGGTCGCGCCAACGCCTCCGCAGGCCAACAGAGTCGAAAGGCCCTCGACACCCGTGCCCAGCGCGCTATCCGCGAAGGCGGGTGCCATCTGCCGGACAGCGGCGGCAAGAGCATCCGCGAACAGCATCAACGCCAGGATGGCCATGATGCCGCGATGCCCTCTCATCGCGTGCAGGCCGTCGAGAAAATCAGATGCAATGGTGTTGCCCGACGCGCCAGGTTGTTCGTAGCCGGCCGGCGTGCGCAGGAGCGCGATGAAGCAGAAAAAGATACCGTATCCGACGACGTTGGTCGCAAAGGCGATTGCCGTTCCGAAATGTAGGATCAGCCAGCCGGCAAGTGCGGGGCCAGCGAAAATTCCGAATTGGGTATAGGCTGCGGCGACGGCGATCGCCGAGGATAAGCGGCGGCGTTCGATGAAGCGTGGCAAAAGGCCAAATTGCGCCGGGATGCTGAATGCGTGAATTGCGCCGTGCAGGAAGGCGAGGGCCGATAGCAGGCCGATCGTGAGCTGACCCGCAAAGGCGAGCCACGCCAGGGTGGCGGCTTGCAGCGTGGCCATCGCGTAGCTGATCAGAAGAATTTGGAGGCGATCATAGCGATCGGCGACCACGCCACCGAGAGGCATCAGCACGATGTTGGGTGCCGCGTCCATCAGCGCTACGATTGCGAGCCACCGGGTCGAGTGGGTCAAATTCCAGGTCGTCCAGGACACGGCCACGGCCTGAACGAAGAAACTGAGCCAAGATACGATGGACCCGACGGAGTATCGTCGGAAATTGCTATCTCCGAACGCATCGGCGATGCCGCCCAGGAATGATTTCAACCCGCGCTCCCGAAGGCGATCGGAGCGTCAACGAAGCGCCCATAGGTCTGTGAGTGCGACCTGCCCTTGTCCGCTTCGTTCACGTATCGGATCGAACTCTTTCCGAGCAGCGCGCGGGGAAGGATCATCACCCGGATGAACCGGCTCGGGCGATCCGGCGCGGCTTGCGCAAACACCTCATCGGGTCCGCTCTCGAACCACGCGCCTCCAGGACCGTAAGAGGTCGAGCGGCCGTGCGTGTCGATGCGGATGCCGCCCTCGATGAGGCAGCGTATACCGGGACCCTGATGGACATGCGTCAGGGCGCAGCCGCCGGGCGGGAAGGTGACGCTGTCGCCCCGCATGAGGAGTGCGCCCTCAGGCAAGGTGAGGAGCGGCGCGGAAAGCTTCACCAAAGACCGCAAGTTATTGCTGGCGAAGGATGCAGGTGCGCTCGTGGCAAGATCCCATCGCCAGATGGTCGCGCCAGAAGTCCCCAGCTTTGACGACGACCTCACCTTCGCCGTGCCAAGTCTCACCGTTTCCAAGGCTGTCGCCGTCAATCAAGATCGCGCCATGAACGACGAAGACCATGCGTGGTGCCGCCGGAAGGAGGACATCCGCGTCATTCGAGAAGACATCCTCGCACAAGCTGAGATTCGGGGTCACGGTCAATTTGCTCCCAGAGGTCAGAGGGCCGGAGGCTTCCGCCTGGTGTTCTCCAAACTAGCACAGCCAAGGGGATGGGGAGATCATATGCCGAAGCAGCCAGCGAAGCCGCGCAAGATCAGGCGCGCCACAGACGCGAAGCCCCTGCCCATCGCGAGCCTTTGTCGAGATCAGCCTTTTCAAGTTGCGCAAAAGCGAACTCCCTGACGATCATCGTGAAGGCGACCAACACGGCTGCTTTTGGGCGCGAGTTTGGCGAGGCTGGTTGGAGGGCGGCATCCCGAAGCCGCCAAGAAACTCGGACGTATTTCTCCTCCTTCTGTCCGGCCCGAGCTTGACCCCTCCCCTCGTATCGGCTTCAATTTTGCTTGTTACGCAATGCTTCATTTGACGGGCGAATGACAAAGGGAGACGCAACAATGAAAGTGATCCTGTCTGCATGCGTGATCGCAATCTGGGCGACAGGCGCATTGGGTGCAGAGGGCAGCTGCAAGAGCCAGGCCGGGGACAAGAAGCTCGCTGGGGCGGCCCTGAGCAGCTTCATGAAGAAGTGCCAGACCGACGCGACCAGTGCGTGCGAAAGTTCCGCTACAGAAAAGAAACTGGCCGGCGCGGCGAAGACCAGCTTTACCAAGAAATGTGTTAGCGACGCCGTCGGCACTTAAGGCTCCGTAGCTGCGACGGCCGCCCGGCGGCGGGTTGCCGCGATCTTACGGCGAGGATTGGAGATCGGCTCATCGAAAGGGCCGATCCGTTGACGGCTGGCCGAAGCGGCGTCGGCTTGGCCCATAACTTCCGATCCCAAGTCTTCCAGTGCCAAGTCTTCCGGTGCCAAGTCTTCCGGTGCCATGTCTTCCGATCCCAGGTCTTCCGATCCAGGTCTTCCAGGCCACAGTTGACTGAGAATTCTTGCGAGACCAGCAACAGAGAAGGGCGAGACCGGCGACATGCCACAAGAAGGCTAGCCGGTCACGGCAGCAGCCCGAAGCGCGCTCCCCCCGCGCAGAGCTTGGGACAGCAGCGCACATCTTCGAGCACAACAGCTTGGCCGCCTGAGCCAACTGTCCGTGCGCTGGCGAATAATATGCGCAGATCGCGTGTTTATGGCGCGGGGCGACACCCACCTTTGATGTGTTCGATGATCCAAGACACGCTCATCAGAGCTGCAATGAGTTCGTTGAAGGTTGCTGCGGGAGCCATCGTCACGGGCGCCATGACGGTGCTTTTGTGGGTCGTCGTCATTGAAATCCTGGCCTGAACCCATCAAGGGTAATGGATCGCCATGCATTAGGTTCAGGAGTTTCTGAATTGGTGGTGCGATTTGCTCGGCGTAGTCGACCCTGTTTCCGTTCAGATCGCCAGCGGTATTGTCGCTGGCGGTAGTCTTCTGCTTGTCGCTTTCTATACGCGTTGGTGTTTCTATACCTTTTTTCTGCTTCGATTGGACGCAAATACTACTGACGGAGCAGTTCGCGAAGGGGATCGTCAAATCCTTTCAGGGTTTTGAAGATCTGGCCGCCCGAGAATGATTTCTCCGTCGGTCGGCGAAATGATATTGGCTCGAAGCATGATAGAGGAGGATACGGTCCGGTGACTCTCATTCTCACCGCCATTCTCACTGCCGGCGTGACGTTTGCCAGCGGGATGGGAGCGCTGCATTTACAAGGGTTCCTTCCGGAACTCGATGAGGTCGGATTCTTGTCGAGCGGTCATTGTGCAAATCTCGGCTCTGCTCAGCGTTCTCCTTGCAATGGTTCTAGGTGGGCTCGTTGGGACAAGCTTTGCCTTCTTCTTCGCGCAGAAAGCTAACCTGGATACTCTGTCCGCGCAGGTTCTCCAGTTCGATCACGCGCTCGCCGAATATGGTCCGGAGGCGAGCCGAGCCCGCGCGCAGCTGAAAGAGGTTGTTCTCCAAGGCTATCGAGGTGTTTTGGAGCCGTAGACAGGTCGACCCGGGGGCGCTCACGGCTGCTCGTCCCCTGGTGCAAGAAGACACCATGAATGCCCTTCTCGCGTCCCTGCAGCCGACATCGCAAGCACAGAAGCAGGCCCTAGCAAAGGCCCAGCAATATGCTACGGCGATGGAGCAGTCGCGACTGTTGCTGTCTCTACAGATCGCAGGTCAATCGGTGCCCTGGCAGCTCATCGTGATCGTCGCATTTTGGGCCGCCGCTCTTTTCTTCGGTTACGGTCTGTTCGCGCCGAATAACGCGACAATCGTCATCGCGCTCGCTCTTGCCGCGGTGTCGATAGGTCTCGCGATATTTTTAATTTTCGACCTTCGCCAACCCTATACCGGGGTTTTCCGCATCTCACCGGGCTCGCTCAAGGAGACGATTAAATTCTTGAGCAGATAATTCTGTTGGTCATCATCACCGAGAGATCGCGATGGCTTGCGGCCGGTCGACGCGAGGCGCGGGTGGCGGGCTAATGGGCTTCGTCGCGCTGGGGTGAGCGGCAAAGGGTGGCGTCGCCTGGTCCGACCAAGACCACTTTCGATCCTCAGCGGAAGTTAGCGCCTGAACCCGTGCGCGTGACCCGGACAGAGCCGTCCACACCATCACCGAAACCTCCCCCGAAACCGATGACCCCATCCTATCACGCACCATGGCACGATTACGCTTGTGGCAAGCGGGCCGGATCAGCGGACGGGGCTGGCCAGGCCGGGAATATCGTGATCGGTTACATGTAACTTCTCACGGGAGATTGTCATGGCCCCGGTACCCCAACCCAGGCCCTCGCGCGTGAAGGTGCGCGCGCACCGCGAGCGCCTGCGCAAGCAGGGTTTGCGTCCCATCCAGATTTGGGTGCCGGACGTTCGTGCCCCCGCCTTCCGTTCGGAAGCGCATCGCCAGTCGCTTGCCGTTTCTGCGAGTTCCCATGCACAGGAGGAGCAGGCGTTCATCGACGCGGTCTCGGCCATCGTCAATGAAGACGGCGGCAGAATGAGGCGGGGCGATATCTGGACGATCGCCGGCGGCAAAGACGATGCGGGCAAAGACCATGCGGGGAATCCGCGTCCTGCCGTCATCGTGCAGGATGACAGCTTCGACGGAACGGACTCCATCACGGTCTGCGCCTTTACCACCGACGAGACCGAAGCGCCATTACTTCGCTTGGCCGTGGAACCGAATGAGCGCAACCGGTTGCGGGCTACTTGCCGATTGATGGTGGACAAGATCACTACCGTCCCGAAGGCCAGGGTCGGCTTGCGCATCGGCCGTTTAGACGACAAGGACATGCTGCGGCTTAACCAGGCCGTGCTCGTCTTCCTGGGATTGGCGGTTTCGCCCAGGACCAAGCGGGAGGGATGACCCGGAACGAGGCCGAACCTACCCCCGACGTCGATATCGCCATTTCTCAGTTCTTGGAAATACACATGCCACAATGCGTCCTGCATGCATCCTTCATGTGGGGACCGATGCTTGCCGAGAACGTTGTAGCGGTCGTGTCACGGGAGCCGGCGCAGAAGTAGAACACGTGTTCGTGTGTGCCAAAAAAGTCGTAGCTCCCTTGCGCGCTCTTGCGAAGCACGCTACGCGATGTGATACTATATACGGTATCACGACGTGAATGCGAGAGCCAAGCTCATTGATGCAATCCGCAACAATCCGAGGGACGTTCGGTTCGATGACGCTTGCAAGATGGCTGAATGGCTGGGCTTCGTCTGGAAGGGCGGAAAGGGCTCTCATCGGTCTTTCGCCCGCAAGGGAGAGCCCACTATTTTGAACTTTCAAAGCCATGGAGGGAGAATAAAGCCTTATCAGGGCCGCCAGTTGGTGGACATGATCGAGAAGTACGAGGACGAGATATGATCGAGACCGAGCGGTATCCCTTGAACGTGTTCTGGAGCGAAGAGGACGGCGGCTATATCGCCGTCGCCACGGACCTTCCAGGATGCTCTGCATTCGGAGAAACCCAAGCCAAGGCGATCGCCGAGGCTCAAGACGCGATTGCCTCTTGGATAGAGGCCGCTCGGGCCGCCGGCAACCCCATTCCTGCTCCATCAAAGCCGGCTGACCGGGAGCGCTATAGCGGAAAGGTTTTGGTGCGTATGCCAAAATCTCTCCACGCCAAATTGGCGAGAAGCGCCGATGCCGAGGGCGTAAGTCTAAACCACTTAATCGTGTACATCCTTTCCGATGGACACACGTCCATGCATCGCACAGACCAATATTTTTCCGCGTTAGCCAATATTGGAAGCGTATATATGGGCAATTCACTATACAATCAGTATCAAACCCTGTGCGTAAACTTTCCTAAATCGGCAACGCTGATTTCGTCTGCCACGGGCATGATTGAGACATTGACCGGGATTATCGACCGCGACGTGGTCACCGTTAAATCCGGAGTGCTTGGGGAAAATGCAATAAAAGTCAGCGCAGCGCTGACGTAGGGGCTCAATCAATGGCAGAAAGCACGCAATATTCCTTTGAGTTGTCGGAAGTCGTGACCGCTCTCATCAAGCATCAAGGGATTCACGAAGGTAAATGGACTGTTGGTGTCGAGTTTAACATGGGAGCGGCTCTTGCCGGTCCATCGCCTGCCGATGCTCGGCCAACTGCATTTATCGCCGTGAATAGGCTTCAGCTTACACAGCCGTCCGAAGGTGCTCCGGCAATTACATTTACGGTTGACGCTGCGTCGGTAAATCCGGCGCCAAAAGCAAGCAAGAAAAAGCAGACAAAATAGCGCAGCTTTGCAAGCTCCCTGGCGATGCATCACAGCGGACGCCCTATAAGAACGGTCTCGCCGTGCGAGATCACCTGAGAGAGAACGAGAGCTGGTATGATCCCGATGATCCCGAACTGATCAAGCTATTGAAGAAAGCGGGCGTATGGGTGGAGGTTTGGCCCTGCCATCATAGGCGATCTTCCAGCTAGCGCCCTTTCCCCGCTTCAATCCGCTTCTCATCGCCGTAATGCGCGTTCAAAGTTAAGGCTATTTGTAAGTCCGATATGCGTCAGGTTTGAAAATATTCATATTTATCAAATGTATGGGTATAATAATTGGCGGAGACGGAGGGATTCGAACCCTCGAGACCCCTTTCGAGGTCTGCTCATTTAGCAAACGAGTGCCTTCAGCCTCTCGGCCACGTCTCCTTGCGCCCTGCCCTATAGGGCAGGCCGGCCCTCGGTCAACAGCGGAGGGCCGGGGATGATCGAGCGGGGCCCAACGCGATGACCGAGTGAAAACGGCGGCTTCACGGAGGGTCATTCGGGGCGGACCCTGTCGTCGATGAGGCGGCCGAGCAGATCGGCGAGCGTCTGCGCCTGCGCTTCCCCGCCGAGCTTTCGTCCGACATGGCGCGCGATCGCCGTCTCGATAGGCGGGCCACATTCGGCGCAAGCAGGTCGCGACCGCTCGACGTGATCACGACGAGCTGGCCGCGCCCATCCTCGGCGACGGCTCGGCGTTCGACGAGCCCCACCTTTTCGAGCCGGTCGACGAGGCGGGAGACATTGTGCTGAGCGAGCAGCAGTTGGGCCTCGATCTCGAGGTGCCGCAGGCCGCTTTGCTTGGCGAGCGCCGCAACGCCAGCAGCACGTCGTACCAGGCGAGCGAGCGGGAAGCCCGCCTTCTTCAAATCGGCTTCGACCGCGCCGAGCACCTTGTGCTGCGCCTTCACCAGGCGCGCCCAGGCCTGGACGACGGCTTGCGGACGGAGCGCTTTCCGGCATGCGGCAATATTACCGGTTCATGCAAAGGCATCAAGCTTATATCAAGCTTGCGAAATCGATGCATTTGCATATATATAGATGCAACTGCATTGATATCAACGAAGATCGCGCGAGCTTCTCGCTTCGAACGAGAGAGCGGCGCGTCGCTGCTTCCGGGCCGCCGGATGCAGCTTGCGTCGAGACGTCCGGCGTCGATCGACTCTGCGAGGCGCAAGAAAGGTTCGAGTAAGACCATGTCCAGCTCTCTTCTCCTCGTCAGCCACAAGCTCTGCCCTTATGTGCAGCGCGCGGTGATCTCGCTCACCGAGAAAGGCAAGTTCCTTTCGAGCGCGTCGACATCGATCTTTCCGACAAGCCCGATTGGTTCAAGGCGCTCTCGCCTCTCGGCAAGACGCCGGTGCTCAAGGTCGGCACCTCCGCCATTTTCGAATCCGCCGTTATCCTCGAATATCTCGAGGAGACCCAGCAAAAGCCGTTGCATCCGAAGGATCCGCTGAGGCGAGCCGAGCACCGCGCCGCGATCGAGTTCGGCTCGACGATCCTCAGCGACATCTGGGGCTTCTACGCCGCTCCGGCCGAAGCCGCGTTCGAGGCGAAGCGCCAGCTTCTTGCCGAGCGCTTCTGCCTGGATCGAGAAGCGCCTCGATGGCGGCCCCTGGTTCGACGGCGCGCAGTTCTCGCTCGTCGATGCCGTTTTCGGACCGGTGTTTCGCTATTTCGACGTCTTCGACGCCATCGACGATTTCGGCATCTCTGGCGCAAAAGCCGAAGGTCGCGCACTGGCGCTCGAACCTTGCGGCGCGCGCCTCCGTCGCGGTGCGGTGAGCGCAGATTATCCTCAGCTTCTCCTCGATTTCCTGATTGCGCGCAAATCGCATTTGTCGCGCCTCATCGAGACGAAGGGCATGCGCCTCGAAGCGAGACGGGAAAGCGGCGGCCGCGAGCTGAGGCCTCGCGCGGTTCGCATCGCCAGGCAAGAGGATGGGCGTCATCGAACAATAGGGCGAGAAGGCCGCTCGTTCACTTCGCCAAGGCTGGCCGGCGGACGATCGATCGCGACCGCCTGCCATCACGCGGGCGGGGAGACCTCGACGAGAACGATCTCGGGCGGCACGCCGAGGCGCACCGGAAGCTTGCCCGGACCGATGCCGCCCGAGACCACGAGATGGCGACGCCGCCTCGACCACATGGCCATAGGCATAGCGGTTGCCGTAATCGGAGGGCACGAGCGGCGAATAGCCGAGAATCCGCACCTGTCCGCCATGCGTATGTCCGGAAAGCGTGAGCGCGACGCGCTCCGGAACAGTCGCGAAAAATATCCGGCTCGTGCGCGAGGAGCAGGATCGGCGCCGCATCGGAACGTTGCGCGAGCGCGCGATCGAGATCGTTGCGGCCGATCCATGTCCGGCCTCTCACATGATAGGCAAGCTGGTCGCCGAGACCGACCACCCAGAACCGAATTGCCGTCCTTGGCGAGAGGCACGGCCTGGTTTTCGAGCACCGGAAGGCCGGCGTTCATCAGCGCGCGTGCCAGCAAGCGGAACCGAGGTGCATCTCAGTTGCGCCTCGCGCATCCGACCACCAATCATGATTGCCGAGCACGGTGTGCACACCGAGCGGCGCCTTGAGGGCGGCGAGCGAGCGCGCCCAATCGGCACGCGGCACGGGGCGTGAGACGAAGCGGTGGCCGGGCTCGAAATCACCCAGGACGCAGATCAGATCCGGCTGAAAGCGCGTTGGTCGCGGCGACGATTTCGTCGAGGCGTTCGAGCGAGACGAAGGGTTCCCCGAAATGCAGATCGGTGAGCACGGCAATGCGCAACGCAGGACCGTTTCGCCAGGGCTCGGGCGCGATGCGATAGCGCGTCACATCGAGCTCGATCGCCGGCGCATAGGCAAAGGCGTAGCCGTTGACGAGCAACGCTGCCGATGCCGCCGATCAGCGGGCGCGAAAATCGCCTGCCGTCGTGTGATGCCACCAATCGAAGCGGACGCCGCCCCTGACGGGAGGGATCAGCCCTCCTCGAACCGCCTCGCGGGGATCGTGCCGGCGCTTTTGCGCGGCTCTGCCACGGGCCGCTTCGGCCAGGCGCAAGCCGCAACCACGGCGGAAAGGCGAAGCTCGCGAAATTGCGGGATCGCCGCCTCGGGCTTGCGGCGTCGTTGGAGGGATGACGAGGTTTGTTGATGCACGCATGGCAAGGCTCTCTTCATGTGCGGCGATGCCGGCGAAAGGCGCGCTCGGCCGGTGACACATTTTGCGCGGCGATCATGGCCCAAATGTCGACGCGCCGATGGCAGAGATTTGAGCCTCGCTTCGCCATGGTGAACAGGGCTTTAACCGCATCCGTCGCTCGGCGCGGGGGCGTCGCGTCGCGGCGCCATGCGCGATTTCGTGCCCTTTCTCCCTCGTCCCGCCTGGCTCGCGGGCACGTCGCGCCATCGTCCGAGAAGAAGATGCAGAAGGTCTCGAGATCTTGGCGGCGAGTCGGCCCAGGGTCGTCTCGACAAAGGTCTTTTGAACGGCGAAACCGGCGGCAGCGACCGCTTTTGCCTTCGTGCGTCAAGACAAGGGAGTGGGATCGGCGATCCAGAGCCACGCGACGTCGTTCGACGAGCTTTGCCTCGACCAGACGATCGATCAAGCCCGAGACATTGCCCTTGGTGACGAAGAGCTGTCTGGGCGAGTTCGCGCTGGGTGATGCCGGCGCCCTGGTCGAGCGCCGACAGCACGTCGAATTGCGGGATCGAGAGGCCGATCTCTCGCAAAGCGCGCGCCATCATGAGCCGCAAGCGCTGGTCGAGCCGAAGGAAGCGCAGCCAGACGCGAAAGGCGTCAGGCGGCCCATTCGGAGAGCCCGGCGCAAAGGCCATCATTCCCGGGCTCGCCCGTGGAGTGGAGCCCGAGCCGCGGCCGGCGCAAGCTTCGCGCTCGAGCCCTCGCATCTTCGCCCGCTCTCATCAGGCCGAAGACCCGTGCCAAAGCGGGGTGGGATAGGCCCATGGAACGCGCCACTCATCTTCTCGACCCTCCTCTTCATTCCTGTCGATCTTGCCGAGGCTCCGCCCGCCATCCTTTTGGGTCGCTGGCCGCGAGCCCCGAAAGACGCCGGCAAGAAGCTGAATTTGCTCGCACTTTCGCCGAACGGTCGATTTGCTAATATCAGGCTCGAAGAATGTGCGGATGCCAAGATCCGCGAAACAGGGATGGGAGGAGCGTCGATGCTCGGATTGATGCAGGACTGGCCGCTTCTTGCGCATAAGGTCATCGACTATGCGGCGCAGCAGCATCCGAAGCGGCGGATCGTGTCGCGCTCCGTCGAAGGCCCCATCGTCGAGATCGAACTACGCCGAGCTCCGCTGGCGCGCGCTCAAGGTCTCCCAGCGGCTCGTGGCCGAGGGCGTCCGGCCGGGCGATCGCGTGGCGACGCTCGCCTGGAACACCGCCCGACATCTCGAATGCTGGTACGGGATCATGGGCGCCGGCGGCGTCTATCACACGGTGAACCCGCGCCTTTTCGAGGACCAGATCGCCTACATCGTCAATCATGCCGAGGATCGTCTCCTCTTCGTCGATCTCACCTTCGTGCCGCTCCTCGAGAAGATCGCCGCCAAGCTGCCGACGATCGAACGCTATGTCATTCTCACGGACAAGGCCCATATGCCGAAGACCGGCCTCAAGGGCGCGGTCGCCTATGAGGACTGGATCGGCGAGGCCGACGGCAATTTCTCCTGGGTCGAGGTCGACGAGAACGACGCCTGCGGCATGTGCTACACCTCGGGCACGACCGGCGAGCCCAAGGGCGTGGTCTACAGCCACCGCTCGAATGTGCTGCATTCGCTCATCGCCTGCATGACGGATAATTTCCGCATCTCCTCGCGCGACACGGCCTTGATGGTCGTGCCGATGTTCCATGCGAATTCCTGGTCGCTCGCCTTCTCGGCCCCGATGACGGGCGCGAGCCTCGTCCTTCCCGGGCCGCAGTCTCGACGGGGCGAGCATCTACGAGCTCCTCGAGCAGCAGAAGGTCACTTTTTCGGCCGCGGTGCCGACCGTCTGGTTGATGCTCCTGCAATATCTCGAGGCCAATGATCTCAAGCTGCCCCTCCTCGAGCGCGTGATCATCGGCGGCTCCGCCTGCCCGCGTGCCATGACCAAGACCTTCGCCGATCGTTTCGGCGTCGACGTCATTCACGCCTGGGGAATGACCGAGATGAGCCCGCTCGGCACTTTCTGCTCGCTCAAGCCGGAGACCAAGGAGCTCGACAGGGAGGCGCAATTCGATCTGAAGATGAAGCAGGGCCATCCGCCCGTTCGGCGTCGACATGAAGATCACCGATGACGAGGGCCGGCCACTGCCCTGGGACGGAAAGGCTTTCGGCCGCCTCAAGGTGCGTGGCCCCGCCGTGTCCTCATCCTACTTCAAGGGAGCGGGCGGCAAGATCATCGACGAGCAGGGTTTCTTCGACACGGGCGACGTCGCGAACGGTCGACGAGCTCGGCTACATGCAGATCGTCGATCGCTCGAAGGATGTGATCAAGTCCGGCGGCGAATGGATTTCCTCGATCGACATCGAAAACATCGCCGTCGGCCATCCCGATGTGGCGGAAGCCGCGGTCATCGGGGTGCGCCATCCGAAATGGGACGAGCGGCCGCTCCTCATCGTCGTGCCGAAGAAGGACCGCACCCCCAGCAAAGAGAGCGTGCTCGCCTTTCTGCAGGGCAAGATCGCGAAATGGTGGATGCCCGACGACATGGTTCTCGTCGACGAGATCCCGCACACGGCGACGGGCAAGATCCTCAAGACCGCGCTGCGCGATCGCTTCCAGAATTACGTTCTGCCGAGCATACAAGAGGCGGCGGCACGCACCGGATCGTGACGGGGGCTCGCAAGACCGCCTTTCGAGAGGCCATCGATCTCGCATTCTCTCGCGGGCCTCATTGCCTTTCCGGCCGCTTCCCGTAAGTGGGGCTCGCCATCAATCGCGAGGCCGATGAGCCATGCGCCGCCTGCTGATCGAAGAGCCCGTATCGCGTGCCGCGCTGTGGAGCCGAAGGATCGGCTTCTTCGCCTGGCTGTCGCTCGCGCTCGCCCTGTTGCTGACCTGGCTCGGGCGCCTCCAGCCCTACGAGGCGCTCGCCGCCGTCATCGCCTGCGCGACGCTGGCGATCGCAGCGATGCTGCTCGCCCTCATCGCTTTTTCTTCAAGCTGGCGCAACGGTGCGCGGGGCATGCCGCGCGCCGTTTCCGGCCTGGTGCTCGGGCTTGCGCTCATCGCCTACCCATGCGCGCTTTATCTGCGCGATCTCCTATCTGCGCCCGCGCTCGACTTGACCACCGACACCGACAATCCGCCACAACCGCTCCAACCCCTGAAGCAGCTCGCGAATGCCTCGAGGCCGCCCGTCGAGGCGAGCATGACCGATGCCGGAGCGCAAAGAGCCATTTCCGCTCTGCTCATCGACGAGCCCTTGAACGAGGCTTTGAGGCTTGCCTTGCGTGCCGCCGGCATGAGCGCCTGGCATGTGACGACGGTCGAATACGCGCATCCTCCGCGCAATGATCAGGCGCGTTTCATGGCGACCGTCCCGAGCGTTCTCCTTCACTGGCCGAGCGATGCGGTCGTGCGTCTGTTGAAGACGGAAGACGGGGTCAGGGTCGATGTCCGCCTCATCGCACGCCAGCCTTGGTCGCTTCTGCATGGCTCCGACGCCGACATCGCTGCCTATTTCGACACCATCGGCGCCTTGATCCAGGGCAAGCCCGGTCACGCGGGGCGGTAGCGGGCATCGAAACTGGCGCGGCCGCTCTGCGACACAACTTCGCCGCGCTCGATCAGCCATTCGAGATGGGCGAGCGTCGAGAGGCCGGCGGCGCCTGCGAGCGCGGGCGCGATGGCGGGATAGGCGGCCTCGACGATGGCGTCGATATCCTGCGCCCCGTTCTTCACCGCACTCGAGGATCATGCGTTCGCGCCGGCGGCGGTGGGCCGCGAGGCCACGCACATAACGCGCGGGCTCGCGCACCGGGCCCCCATGGCCCGGCCAATAGATGGCATGATCGAAGGTCAAAAGATGCTGCAGCGAAGCCATGTAATCGGCCATCGAGCCGTCGGGCGGCGCGACGACCGTGGTCGACCAGGCCATCACGTGATCGCCCGACAAAAGCGCATTCTCCTCCTCGAGCGTGAAGGCGAGATGATTGGCCGTATGGCCGGGCGTGGCGATGGCCGAAAGCGTCCAGCCCGGACCGGAGATCGCGTCGCCTTCCCGCATGAGAAGATCCGGCACGTGCTCGCGGTCGCCTCCGGAATCGAGCCGGTCCTCGCCTCCGCCGCGCTCCGGCCGCGCCGGCCGGTGCGGTCCGCAACCGACGATCGGCGCGCCGGTCGCCTCCTTCAGCGCGCGTGCCGCGGGCGAATGGTCGCGATGCGTGTGCGTCACCACGATATGGCTCACCGTCTCGCCGCGCACCGCGTCGAGCAGCGCGGCGAGATGGGCCTCCTTGCCGGCCGGGACCCGGATCGACGATCGCCACCTCGCCACGCCCGACGATGTAGCTGCAGGTGCCGGTGAAGGTGAAAGGCCCGCCATTGTCGGCGATCACACGGCGCAATCGCGAGGAGAGCTCGGTGAGCTCCGGCGCGGGGGCGCGCCTCGATCGGGCTCGCCGCAGCGTTTTCGTCAGCGCCGCTCATCGGCTCAGCCCCCGAGCGAGGGCCGAGCGCAAAGGGCTGGGCGGCGACACGGAGGCGAGCCCCGCCCAATGCGCATCGCAGCCGCAGCCGAAGGCATTCTGATCTTGCATGGAATTCTCTGCCACCGCCCTTGAGGCGTGCCGGTGGGTCATATAGGTCGAAAGCGGGCCCGGCAAACCCGTGATATCCACCAGCCGCCGAAGGAGTCGCGGACGTTTCGAGAGACGATCGCCCACACGGATCCGCTGACGAGGGAGCACAACAATGAGCGGCACGGGAATCGAAGAGCACATTGGCCGGCACGATCTGGCCGCCGCGTCCGGCCGAACGGCGGATGCGGGCGCGAGGACGCGTCAAGGCGAGCTCGCGCTTCGCCCGCGACGTCGTGCTCTGCCTCGCGGGAGCCGTGCTCCTTACGCTGTCGTCGAAGGTCAGCGTGCCGCTTCTTCCGGTGCCGATGACCTTGCAGCCGCTCGCGGTCCTGTGCATCGGCGCCGCCTATGGGACGCGGCTCTCGGTGCATCACGGTGATCGCTTATCTTCGTTTGCGGCATGTGCGGCTTGCCTGTCTTCGCCAATACGCCTCCCCTGCTCGCCGGCCCTGCTCTATCTTCTCGGGCCGACGGGCGGATTTCTCCTCGGCTACATTCCGGCGGCCGCGTTCATGGGGCTGATCGCCGAGGCGAAGCTCGACCGCAGCTTCGCGACGATGCTGCCTTGCGCCCTTCTCGCCGACGCGATGATCCTCGTCTGCGGCTTCCTCTGGCTCGCCTTCGGCGCGAATATCGGGGCGAGCGGGCATGGCATCGGCATGGCCGCGGCCTGGTCGAAAGGCGTCGCGCCCTTCCTGCTCGGCGATGCGCTCAAGGCCGCGCTCGCGGCCGCGCTCCTTCCGCGCGACCTGGGCCCTCCTCGGCGCGACGGCAAGCGCGCTAGCGCCGGCGAGGGCGAAGGAGCGCGATCCGCCGATGTTCGTCGACATCCTCTGCATCGGCGAGCCGCTTGCCGAGTTCAACGCGACGCGAGGCGATGGCGGCTATCTCTTCGGCTTCGGCGGCGACACCTCGAACGCCGCCATCGCGGCCGCCCGCCAGGGCGCCTCCGTCGGCTATGTGACGGCGGTCGGCGAGGACGAGGCGGGCCGCGCCTTTCGCGCTCTCTGGGCACGCGAGGGCGTCGATGCGAGCTCGGTGCGCACCGATCCGGACGCCGCGACCGGCGTCTACTTCGTCACTCACGGCGAAGAGTGGGCCATGCGTTCTCCTATCTGCGCGCCGGCTCGGCGGCCAGCCGGCTTGACGTCGCGCGACATCCCCTTCGAGCGCCTCCGCCGCGCCAAGGCGCTGCATGTCTCGGGGATCAGCCAGGCGATCTCGACTTCGGCCTGCGACGCCGTCTTCGCCGCGATCGAGGCGGCGCGAAGCGCCGGCGCGCTCGTCTCCTACGACAGCAATCTGCGGCTCAAGCTTTGGCCGCTCGCGAGAGCGCGCGCCATCATTCATGCGGCCATGGCCTGTGCGACATCGCGCGGCCGGGACTCGAGGATGCGCGCGAGCTCACGGGCCTCGACGAACCCGATGCGATCGCCGATTTCTATCTGCGACTCGGCGCCCGCATCGTGGCCTGACGCTCGGCCGCGAAGGCGCGCTCGTCGCGACGCCGGAGCGAGCGCAGGCGCGTTCGCTTCCGATCGCGGTCGAGCCCGTCGACGCGACCGGCGCGGGCGATTGCTTCGATGGTGCCTTTCTCGCCGAATATCTCGCGACCCGCGATCCCTTCGTCGCCGGCCGCTACGCCGCCGTCGCCGCGGCGCTCTCGACGCGAGGCTTCGGCGCCGTCGCGCCCATACCGAGACGCGCGGAGGTCGAAGCCGTGCTCGGCAAGACAGCCCACCCTTCAACGAAGCCGCCGAACAGCGAGGTCGCATGACGAAGTCCTTCCACCGCGAGCGGCTCGAGGCCGCTCTCTCGCGCATCTGCCGATCCGAAGGGCGAGGGTGCGCGGGCTTGCCTGACCGTCTATGCGCGAGGAGGCGCGCGCCGCCGCCGACGCCGCCGATGCACGCAAGCAATTCGGCCGCGAGCTCGGCGCGCTCGACGGGCGCATCGTGACGATCAAGGATTTGTTCGATGTCAAAGGCGAGCCGACGCGCGCCGGCTCCAAGATCAGGGCGGGCTTCCCGCCGGCGACGCAGGACGCGCCGATCGTGCGGCGGTTGCGGGCCGCCGGCGCCGTCATCGTCGCCAAGACCAACATGACCGAATTCGCCTTCTCGGCGATGGGCATCAATCCCGCATCACGGCACGCCCGGCCAATCCCGCCGATCGCGCCGCGTGTGCCGGGCGGCTCCTCCTCGGGCGCCGCGGTCGCCGCCGCCGACGGCATGTGCGACATCGCCATCGGCACCGACACCGGCGGCTCCTGCCGCATCCCCGCGAGCTTCTGCGGCGATCGTCGGCTACAAGCCGACCGCGCGCCTCGTGCCGAAGGAGGGCGCGTTGCCGCTCTCCTACACGCTCGATTCCATCGGCCCCTCGGCGACATCGGTCGCCGATTGCGCCCTTACCCATGAGGTGCATGGCCGGGCACGAGCCCTCGGCGCCGGCGCCGCTCGGGGCCTGCCGGGTTGCGGCTCGGCATTCTCACCGGCCCGCTTGCTCGACGATCTCGATGCGACCGTCGGCAAGTCTTTCGACGCCGCACGAAAGCGTCTTGCTGACGCGCGGCGCGCGGCTTGGCGAATTTCGCACGACCGGGACTGATCGGAAATGCAGGCGGCAAACGCCAAGGGCGGCTTCTCGCCGGCCGAGGCCTTGTCCATCCACGGCGGCCTATTTCGACACGCGCAAGAGCGATTTCGACCAGCGCGTGTGGCAACGCATCGCTGCGGCCCGCGCCATGTCGGCCACGGAATACGTCCATCTCGCGAGAGAGCGGCTTGCGCCTCATCGCCGCGCTCGACGCCGAGATGGCCGAAGTCGATGCCTTGATCCTGCCGACCACGCCCAATGTCGCGCCGACGATCGCCGAGGCGAATGCCAATGACGAGGCCTTCTTCAGGCACAACGCGCGCGGCCTGCGCAACACGGCTTTCGTGAACTTCTTCGACATGTGCGCCATTTCGCTGCCGATGCCGACCGGCGGACTGCCGGCGGCCTGCAGCTCGTCGGTCGCAACGGCGAGGATCGCAAGCTGTTCGCGATCGCGGGCGCGGTCGAGGCGGCGTTGCGCGGGTGAGCGAGGTGAGCGAGGCACGGGGGTCGACGGCCTCGCCTGCGCGATTTGAATGTATAATGCCGGGCCGGACCGCGACGATCACGCCTTTCGAGAGATCGAGATGACCAGCACAGACTTCACGCTCGCGCGACGATCCCTTTGCGCTTTTCGCCGAATGGCTGAAGGAGGCCGAGGACACCGAACCCAACGATCCGACCGCGATGGCGCTCGCCTCGGTCGACGAGAACGGCCTGCCCGACGTGCGCATGATCCTGCTGAAGGGACATGACGAGCGAGGCTTCGTCTTCTACACCAATTTCGAGAGCGCCAAGGGCCGCGAGTTGTCGGCACAAGGCCAAGGCCGCCGCCGTCTTCCATTGGAAGAGCCTGCGCCGCCAGGTGCGCGTGCGCGGACCCGTGTCCCGCGTCACGCGAGGCCGAAGCCGACGCCTATTTCAACTCCCGCCATCTGCAATCGCGCCTCGGCGCTTGCGCCTCCGATCAATCGCGACCGCTCGACGACCGGGCGACGCTCGAGGCCCGGGTGAAGGAGATCGCCGCGCGCTATCCGGACGGCAAGGTGCCGCGCCCGTCGCATTGGTCGGGTTATCGCATCGTGCCGGTGGCGATCGAGTTCTGGCAGGACGGCGCGTTTCGCCTGCATGACCGCGTGCAATTCACGCGCGCCGCCGCAGGCGAGCCCTGGAAGCGGCAGCGGCTTTATCCGTGACGCTCGATTTCGTGTAAGGTTCGGGCCGAAGGACGAGGCACGAGAGCGCAAGCAGCAGATGGCGACACGCGAGAATGACCGCAGGGTTCTCTTGCTCACCGGCGCCTCGCGCGGCATCGGGCACGCGACGGTGAAGCGCTTCTCCGCCGCCGGCTGGCGGGTCATCACCTGCTCGCGCCATCCCTTTCCGGGCGAGGACTGCCCTTGGGAGATGGGGCCCGGAGGATCATGTGCAGATCGATCTCGGCGATGCCGGCGAACACGCGCGCGATGATCGAGGAGATCAGCACGCGCCTGCCGATGGGAAAGCTCGACGCGCTCGTCAACAATGCCGCCGATCTCGCCGAAGAAGCCGGGCGGCGCGCGGATGGGCACGCTCGACACCAGCCTCGAGGATTGGCAAGCCGTCTTCCAGGTGAATTTCTTCGCGCCCGATGCTCCTCGCGCGCGGCTTGATGCGCGAGCTCCAGGCGGCGAAGGGATCGATCGTCAACGTGTCCTCGATCGCCGGCTCGCGCGTGCATCCTTTCGCCGGCTCGGCCTATGCCACGTCCAAGGCCGCGCTCGCCGCGCTCACGCGCGAGATGGCGACGGATTTCGGCCCGCTCGGCGTGCGCGTCAACGCCATCTCGCCCGGCGAGATCGAGACCTCGATCCTCTCGCCGGGAACCGAGAAGCTCATCGAGCAAATCCCGTTGCATCGACTGGGCCAGCCGGACGAGGTCGCAAAGGCGATCTATTTCCTGTGCTCCGATGCGAGTTCCTATGTGAACGGCGCCGAGCTGCATATCAATGGCGGCCAATATGTCTGACCTTAGCCCCGCGAAAATCGCGCCGGCGGCAACGCGATCGTCCAACGGCGTCTGCGCTTGCCGCGACGGAGCCGATGACGTGCCGAGCCGCGCCTATCCGAAGCATCCGCTGCTCGCGGCGTCCCTCGCCGTCATCCGCGACGGGCGCATCCTGCTCGCGACGCGCACCAGGCCGCCGGCCGAAGGCTTGTTCTCGCTTCCCGGCGGTCTCGTCGAAGCCGGAGAAACGCTCGAGCAAGCCGCCTTGCGCGAGCTCGAGGAGGAGGTCGGCGTCACGGCCTCGATCGTCGGCTTCAACGATCATGTCGAGGTGATCGACCGTGACGAGGACGGGCAGGTGGCGCGCCACTTCGTCATCGCCTCCTTCGTGGCGCAGCTGGGTGAGCGGCCAAGGCACGCCGAGCTCCGAGGCCGGCCGGGTGATCTGGGCGAGGCCAGATGAGATCGACGAGCTGCCCACGACGCTTGGCCTTTCGCGCATCGCCGCGCGCGCCTTTCAGCGTGCTGGAAGCCAACATCTCGGCGGGCCGTTCCGCGCATGAACACGCGTATGTCCGATGCGGGCCGAGAGGCTTTACGACACCGCGGGACGTCGCGGACGCCTCGTCATGGCCGTCGCTGCTCGCCGCCCTTTCGATGCTCGACGGTGCTTCTCCCCGCGGGAGGCGTGGCCGCTCTGGCCGCCCCGGCCCCTCGCCCCGCCACCGCCGCCCCCGCAGGCGCCGCCCCAACCTTACGACGGCCAGCTCCTGCGCCTGTCGGAGATTCTCGGCGCCTTGTCCTATCTCACCTCGATTTGCGACACGACGCCGAAAGGATCCCTTCCGGGCGCAGATGCAGGCGCTCATCGACGCGGAGGCCAACGCCTCACCACGGCGCGAGGAATTCGCCGGCGCCTATAACCGCGGCTATCGGGGCCTCGCCTCCACCTATGCGCGCTGCACCGACAATGCGCGCGCCTTGATCCGGCGCTTTCGCGATGAAGGCGTCTCCATCACGCGCCAGGTGCGCAACCTGTATGGCGGAGGCTGAGTGCTGAAGTTTTAGAGCCGCTGCATTTCGTGCGGCTTGCGGTCCGCGCCAGGTTCCGGCGCCGCATCGGCGAGTCCGAAGGCCTCGGCGATCAGCTCATAGGATCTTCGCCTCGCGCGATGCTCATGCACGATCGTCACGATCATGACTTCGCTCGCGCCATATTCGCGCGCCACCGCTTCGATGCCCTCGCGCACGGTTTCGGGCGAGCCGAAGACGAGGCGCCGGCCCGCCGGAGAGGCATCCTTGGAGCCCGCCCGCTCCTCGAGCGAGACGAGCGCCTCCTCGACAGGGGGCACGGCGATCGGTGCTCCCGAGCGGAGCGCGAGCGACGCCAAGCGCCAGCTCGCCGACAAGCGCCAGGCCTCTTCGTCCGAAGGGGCGCAGATCGCCGATACGGCGATCGCCGAACGCGGCTCAGGCAGCGCGCCGATGGCTGAAACTGCGAGCGGTAGCGCAGCCATGATGCCCGCGCCGCGCGGGCTGATGAAGTCCGCGAACATATAGGGCAGGCCCTGATCGGCGGCCCAGATGCCGCTTTGCGGGGATGAGCCGAGGAGCCACATCTGCGGCATCTCCGGCCTGCCGGGAAGCGTCGCGGCGAGCGCGAGCGAAAGGATGGTCGGCCGGCAACGTTCCCTCGAAATACCCCATGAGCTCGGCGAGCTGCTGGGGAAAATCATCGGGAGCGAGCGTGCGTCGATCGCGCTGCAAGGCGTAGGCCGTGCGCTGATCGCTGCCCGGCGCCCTGCCGAGGCCGAGATCGATCCGTCCGGGATGCATGCCGGCGAGCATGCTGAAGCTCTCGGCGACCTTCAGCGGGCTGTAATGGGGAAGCATCACCCCGCCGCTGCCGACGCGCATCCTTTCGGTCGCTTCGGCGATCGGGCCGATGAGCACCTCCGGGCTCGCGCAGGCGAGCATCGGCGTCGCATGATGCTCGGCGACCCAATAGCGATAAAAGCCGAGGCCTGTCGGCGAGCCTTGCGAGGTCGAGCGAGTTGCGCAAGCGCGTCGCCCCCACTCGACCCTTGCGGGATCGGCGCCTGATCGAGGACGCTGAGGCGAAGCGCTGAGCCGTTCATTCCGCACGGAGATGGCGTGGATCGGCGCTCATCCGCAATGGGCGCGGCATTCTTTCGCGGGCCCGCATGCGGGCCGCCGACTTCACCTGCGCCAGCGCGGAAGAAGAAGCCCCCGTTCTCGCGCCTATCTCCTTGCTGGAACGTCAAATTTCGGCTTTCCACAATCGGGGTCGCCTCGCCGGCGCCGTGCCCGAAGGCCGAGCAGCCCGATGCGCGCGATCGTCTATGAAAGGCTCGAAACGCGGGCCGAGCGGTGTCCCCGGCGGCACGGCGGCTCCTTCTTGGCCTCCGCGGCCCCGTGAGCGGACGCTTGGCGCCGTTCGCGACATCCCCGGCAATGCCGAAGTCTGCCACCGGGAGACGAAGGCCGAGCCAATCGACGTAACGCCGAGCCTCGCTGCGTTCGCGCTGTCCTTCCCGGCCGCCGTTAACCGCGGATCAACGCTGTCTCGCCCATAGTGGCTCGCTATCCTATCGTCCCATCGCAGCGGCGTGGGCGGCGCTTGGGCGATTGTCGCGATCGTCCTTGAGCTTTCGTCGGAGAGCGTGAGGCCCGGTCGTATGCGTGGTGAGTTCTCGGGCTTGCGTTGGGCCTGCGCGACGATCGCGCCGTGGTGCCTCGCGAGCGGGCTCCTGATGTCCTTCACCGCCTCGGCGGACGTCGAGGCGAGCGCGGGCGGCAGCCGCGCCGTCCGCGAGGTCGAACCGACCGCGGCCCTCCTATTTCGTGGCCGGACCCGGCACCGCCGATCTCGCCGTGCTGATCGCGCCCGAGATCGCGGTGAACCGCCTGCGCGCGCCCTGGCTTACGCCGCCGTCCGAACGAAGAAGCCGAAGACGGTGTTCCGGGCAGCAGCGCCGCGCATCGATCTGAAGCGGGACGTGCAGCGATTTTCCGAGCGTCGAGCGAGCGACGAAGAGCGACCCCTGATCCAGCTCAGGCCGGCTTTCGGGCAAGGCTCCGGCCATGACGGCGAGCTCGCGGCGGCGACCTTCGGCCGAACCGGGCCTGCGCGCGCCGACGAGCGCGCTCTCCTTCGAGCCGGGCGACCCTTGGACCAACCAGGTCGTCGGCACGAACAGCTTCGTCGGCTGGTCCGATGGAGGACGGCGCCACGGCACGCGCGCCACGCGGCGCCTTCACCTCGGCCGCCGACATCGTCTCGGCGACGACACGCGCCAAATTGACCGCCGGCAACCCGGACGGCTCGACACCGGCGGCGCCGCGCGCCGTGCGGCTTTCCTCGACCACGCCCGCCCCCCCCGATTCGACGCCGATCGAGATCGCCGCCGTGCCGGTCTCCTTCTCCGAGCTCGTGGCTTTGAACTCGCGCGAGCTCACCAAGGACAAGGGCGTGACGACGGCTCGAAAGGAAGAGGGCGAGAAGCCGAAATACGCCGAGCTCGTCAGCTCCCGATCATATGGGCCGCGAGGAGCGTTGCCTCGCCGAGGCCGTCTATTTCGAGGCGCGCAGCGAGCCCGAGGCGGGCAGGCCGCCGTCGCGCAGGTCGTGATGAATCGCGTCAAGAGCGGGCTCTACCCGACATCGATCTGCGGCGTCGTCTATCAGAACCGCGACCGCTACCTCGGCTGCCAATTCACCTTCGCCTGCGAGGGCAAGTCGCTGCGCGTCACGGAGCCGGACGCCTGGGCACGCGCCACGAAGCATCGCCACGAATGTGCTCAAGGGCGACACCTATCTCGCCAATGTCGGCGACGCCTTGAACTACCACGCGAATTATGTCCGTCCGGGCTGGGCGCGGTATTTGCAGCGCACCAGCGTCATCGGCCACCACATCTTCTACAAGCCGAGAGACACCGACGGATAGCGGGCTCCGGCTGGCGCCGCGGGCGTGCCGTGCTCAAGCTGGGGTGTCTCGGCACCGCATCACGCGAACCAACGACTTTGAGTGCGCACGGGCCTCGTGCCTTCGATCTGATGATCTCTCCATGTCTGATCCAAGGACGGCGTTGTCTTCGATCGCATGCGCGGTTACGAAAGACGCCAAGCCCCGGCCGCAGCATGTCGAGGAGCAGCGAATGCAGTTCAAGGCCATCCTGGTCGAGAAGACCGACGCGGGCCAAAGCGTCGCTTTGAAGGAGCTTGGCACTCGACGCCCTGATGGAGGGCGACGTGCTGGTGCGCGTCAGCCATTCGACCGTCAACTACAAGGACGGGCTGGCGCTCACCGGAAAGGCTCGCCGTGGTGCGGCGGTTTCCGATGATCCCCGGCATCGACCTCTGCGGGCGTCGTCGAGACCTCGAGCCATCCCGATTGGCGCGCCGGGCGATGCGGTCATCCTGAACGGCTGGGGGCTCGGCGAGACGCATTTCGGCGGCTATGCGGGCTACGCGCGCGTCAAGGGCGAATGGCTCGTGCGCGTTGCCGAAGAGCTTCACCCCCGCCCATGCGATGGCGATCGGCACGGCCGGATACACGGCGATGCTCTGCGTGCTGGCGCTCGAAAAGCACGGGCTCACGCCCGCCGACGGACCGGTCGTCGTCACCGGCGCTGCCGGCGGCGTCGGATCGGTCGCGATCGCGCTTCTCGCCAAGCTCGGCTGGCACGTCATCGCCTCGACCGGCCGGCGTCGAGGAAACGGACTACCTCAAGGGCCTCGGCGCGGCGGAGATCATCGATCGCAAGGAGCTCTCGGAGAAGGGCCGCCCTCTGGGCAAGGAACGCTGGATCGCGGGCATCGACAGCGTCGGCTCGCACACGCTCGCGAACGTCCTGTCGATGACCAAATACGGCGGCGCGGTCGCCGCCTGCGGTCTTGCGCAGGGCATGGATCTGCCGACCTCCGTCGCGCCTTTCATCTTGCGCGGCGTCGCGCTTCTCGGCGTCGACAGCGTGATGGCGAAGAAAGCCGCGCCGCGTCGAGGCCTGGGAGCGCCTGGCGCGCGACCTCGACGTCGCGAAGCTCGATGCGATGACGAGCACCATTCCGCTCGCGGACGTCATCGGCGCGGGACAGGCGATCCTCGACGGCAAGCTGCGCGGCCGGACCGTGGTGCGGATCGCCTGAGGGTCTCGGACCGCGAAGGGTCGAAACGGGCACGGGCGAGCACCAATCTCGGCGTCGACGGCGCCCGGCTCTGGGCCGACATCATGGCTCTCGCGCGCATCACCGATCCCGCGCGCCCTATACGCGACGCTCCTTCTCGCAGCTCTTTCTCGACGGGCGCCAATGGCTCGACCGGACGTTTCGCGCGAGGCCGGCCTGACGACGCGGATCGACACGGCGGGCAATCTCATCGGTCGCGTCGAGGGAAGCGATCCGCGAGCCGGCACCATGATCATCGGCTCGCATAGCGACACCGTGCCTTCGGGCGGGCGTTTCGACGGGATCGCCGGCGTCGTCGCCGGGCTCGAGATCGCCCGCGTCTTGCGCGAGCGCGGGCTCGTGCTCAGGCACGCGCTCGAGATCGTCGACTTCCTCGCCGAGGAACCGAGCGAATACGGCGTGTCCTGCGTCGGCAGTCGAGGCATGTGCGGCAAGCTCTCGCCGGCGCAGCTTCAGTTCTCGAATGCGCAAGGGCGAGCGGCTCGACGCGGCCCTCGCCCGTGTCGGCGGCGATGCGAGCCGTCTCGAGCAAGCGCAGCGCTCGGACATCAAGGCGGCCTTCGAATTGCACATCGAGCAAGGCACGGTCCTCGAGACTGGCGGCCTCGATGTCGGGCTCGTCACGGCGATCGTCGGCATCACGCGCATCGAGATCGTCTTCGAGGGGCGCGGCCGGCCATGCGGGCGCAACGCCCATGCACCGCCGCCACGACGCGCTCGTCGCCGCCGCCCGCCTGATCGATCGCGTGCGGCTGATCGCCGATGAATTTGCCGGGCGCGGCAAGGGTTATTTCGTGGCGACGACCGGCATCATCGAAGCCAAGCCCAACGCCTCGAACGTGATTCCCGGCTCGGCGCGCCTCGTCATCGACGCGCGCAGCGAGCGCCGCGAGACGCTGCTCGAATTTCGCGAGCGTCTCGAGAAGGAAAGCCTCGCGCTCGCGAAGACGGCGAGCGTCGAGCGGACGCGCTGCGAGATCGCTCTCCGACACGCTGCCGAGCGTCTGCGATGAGAGGCTGCGCGGCCTCCTCAAGGCGCGGCGCCGACGACGCTCGGCCTCTCATCGGTCGACATCGCGAGCGGTGCGGGACACGACACCGCCTTCCTGTCGCAGATCGCGCCGGCCGCGATGGTGTTCATTCCCTGCAAGGAAGGGGCGAGCCATTGCCCGCAGGAATGGTCCGAGCCGCAGGAGATCGCCGCCGGAACGGCCGTGATTCTCGAGGCCCTCCTCGCCTTCGATCGCGCCGACGCGTGACCGAGGCTCATCGGCGGCGCGAGGCGGGTCTCGTCATTCCCGAGGGCGAAGCGCTCACCCGCCGCCGGGACGGCGCAGGTCGGCCTCGTCGATCGGGCGCGATGCTTCGCCGAAGCGGGTGCGATAGACCTGCATGTTCTCGATGATGCGCTGCACGTAATCGCGCGTCTCGGTGATCGGGATGAGCTCGATCCAGTCCACGGGATCGACGTCGCGCGCGACGCGGATCGCCATGCGCCGCGATCCATTCCTTCACTCTCTTGCCGCCGGCGTTATAGGCCGCGAAGGTCAGGACGTAGGAGCCGCCCTCCTCGGCGAACAGTTCGCCGAGATGAGCGGCACCGATACGCGCGTTGAGCGCGGCGTCGCTGTTGAGCTTCGCCATGTCGAGCGCGATGCCGGCATGGAGCGCGGCGCCTTCGCGCCGTGTCGGGCATCAACTGCATCAGCCCCTTCGCGCCCGCGGTCGAGGTCGCGGTCGGCGCGAAGGCGCTCTCCTGGCGGGCGATGGCGTAGACGATCGTCTTGTCGGCGGAATTCGCGACCGGTTGGTAATAGGGCACGCCGAAGATCGGGAAGGCGAAATCGTCGAGCGGAATGCCGCGCTGCGTGGCGAGCTTGCCGAGGATGAGCGCCGCGCGCGCGTCACGCCCGGTCTCGACCACCTTGCCGAGCGCCGCGATCTGGCCCTTCGTCGGTGAAATGTCTCGCGGCATCGGCGACGATCGGCAAGGCGAAATCGCTCTCGCCGAGCGCGTAGAAGAACTCGGCGACGCGGATCGAAAGATCGCGTCCGTCGCCGGTCGCGAGCTTGCGGGTTTGCCGCAAGGGCAGATCGGAAAGCCCGAGCTTGCTTCTCGCGAGCTGGCCGTAATAGGTCGTGACGTGTTCGGCGGCCTGCGATGTAGGCGGCGGTCGCCGCCGCTTCGTCGCCGAGCACCTGCGCCGTTCGGCCCTGCCAGTAGGCGGCGCGCGCGACCGATGCGGGCAAGGCGGCGATCGCTGCGGCGGTCGCGAAGTGAGGGGCCGCGAGCGTCGGGTCGCTGAAGGAAGCGAAGCGCGATCCAGCCGGCGTGAAATTCGGCTTCGATGCGCATCTCGGCGCTTTGCGCGCTGTGCTCGGCGCAAATCTGATAGGCGGTCTGCGCGTCGCCCGCATCGAGAAGCTTGCGCGCGATCAAGCCGCCGCTCGATCCACCAGGCATCACCGTCGATGAGAACGGCCGGGTCACGCGGCGCGGAGAGCATCAGCTTGGCCGCCTCGGCAAGCTTGTCGGGCTTGTTCGCGCGTCGCAGCATTTCGATGCGCGCGAAGATGTAGGACGGATCGGATTTGACCTTCTCCGGCACGGCGGCGAGCAGCGCCTCGGCGTTGTGCGCCTCGTCGAGGACGGCGAACTGGGCCTTTGCGAGCGCGATCTCGTCGTCTCCCGCAAGCTTCGCGGAGCGCATCAAACGGCCCGACTCCTCCTTGTAGAAGGCGAGGTCGGCGCGGAATTTGTGATCGGCCGGCGTGAGGAGACGTGCCGAACTCCTCGAGGAGCTTGGATTCCGAGCCCTGGTTGATGTCGCCTTCGCGCCAGACGTCGCGCACCAGCGCCGTGGCTTCCTCGATCCGACCCTGCTCGCGCTCGAGCCTCGCGAGCGCGAGCTTGCCCGGCGCGCTCTCGGGCTGCGCCTTGCTGAAATAGGAGGCGAGCAGCGGAAAGCCCTGCTTGTCGGCGAAGAGCGCTTCTTCACTGCGTCGGCGCAAGCCAAGGGGCGGACGGCCATGTCCGGATGGTCCTTGAGGAAGGCGGTGAGACGGCCAAAGCCCGTGCCGTGCGGGTCCAAGCGGATCGCCGCCCAATCGAGCGCGACGCGCGCGACCTCGGTCTTGGCGGTCGCCGCATAGGCATCCCCAGCGCCGTGTCGCCCTTGCGGTAGGCGGCGATGGCGAGCTTCGCGGCATTCGCGTCGGGAGGCGCGATGAAGGCCGGCAGTGGGGCGAGCGCGGGATTGGAATCGCCCGGCATCACGGTTGCGGGTTCCAGATCTTTCGGCAGCAGACCCGGCCCCGCCCCGTCATGATCGGTGTTCGCGTTCGATGGAGCCGGAACGACGAATTTCGGCAGGGTCTGGTTGGCGTTCGCGTCAGCCTCGCCATAGGGAAGCGCCAGCGCGAGACGGGTGTCGACCGACGCCGGAATGGCCGGCGCCGCGCGCTGACCGCCTCCCAGCAGGTAATCGATGGCCGCGGAGGGTGAGAATGGCCAAGACGATGGTGCAGCGGAGGACGGTGCAGCGGAGGACGGCGAAGACGAGGAGGGTGACGCCTCCAGCACTGGCACGCCCGAGGCCGACGCGGCCTCTCGACCCGCCGCCACCTCCGCGGTCGGCCCAGCTTCCCGGCCCGACGTCGCGGCTTCTCGGACAGGAGCGACGGCCTCGGCCGGCGCGGCCTTCGGCCAGCGCTGCGAGTTTTGGGCCAGGCGTGCGTCTTGTCCAAAGCTTGCGTTTGTGCCTTGCGCGGGCGCTCGGCTCGCCATGGCACCAAGGTTCGGTTCAAGACCCGGCGATCGGCTCGGCGCCAGGATCGGCTCGGCGCCCGCAAGCGGCGTTGCAGCTTGCGAGCAGGGTTGGCTGGGGGCTTGGCGAGATGCCCGCGCCTGGCAGAGCTTGGCCGGTCACGGGCTGGCTCGGCGAAGTCGGCGCCACGGCCGTCTCGGCCGACCCGCCCTTCCTGAACCGCTCAGCTCGTCGGGCACCGTCGGTGCGAGTGTAGTATCCCGCTCTTCGAGGCTCGCGAGGATGGCGACGACCGCGCGGTTGGCTTCGGCCACGCGAGCGTCCTCCCCGTTCCCGGCTGGAACAGGAGCCAAGATCGCCGCGAGCAGCGCCGCCAGGCCAGAGGCGGCGAGCGGGACGTGGCGAGAAACCGATATCAAGATCCTGAGACCCCTCCAAAAGAACCGGCTACAAAAGAACCGGCGACAAGAGAACCGGCGACAGGAATGCAAAGCCTATTCGCCATCGACTCAAGTTTCACGCGCGTTTTTCTTCGTATACCCGAAATTCGAGCATGACGCCGTTAAAATCTATGTGTTTAGCCCGCATAATTACCTCGCCGCTTCGCTTCGAAGCGGTGAAAACCGAGGGCCTGAACCGGACAAAAGCTGGGAAATGCGGCGTGCTGAGGGCCACCGCAAGGAGACGAGCGTCTTACTTCTTACCCGCTCGCCTTGGGCAAGACGAGAAGGGAATTCTCTGTCGCGCTCGGCTTGCCCGTTCGGGCGACGCTCCGCGCCGAACAAGGCACGGCAAGTCATTTGGGGCATTGCGCCCGAGAGACGATCTTCGATCAGCCGCCCGTCAGTGTTTGCGAGAGCAGCACCAGGTTGAGGGCGATAATCACGGCCGTCCCGACGATGCCGGCGACCTTCGTGGCACGGCCGTTGGCGAACTCTCCCATGAGCGCGCGCCTGTTGGTGAAGATCATCAAGGCGATGAGAGGCAGCGGGAGCGCGAAGCTCAGCACCACCTGGCTCAAGATGAGCACCTTGGTCGTGTCATAGCCCGCCGCGATCACGATCACGGCCGGCACCATGGTGACGAGCCGCCGCAGCCAGAGCGGGATGCGCCAGCCGACGAAGCCTTGCATGATGACCTGACCCGCCATGGTGCCGACGACCGAGCTCGAAATGCCGGAGGCGAAGAGCGAGATCAGGAAGACACCGGCGGCCGCGCGGCCGAGGAGCGGCGTCAAGGTCGCATAGGCGGTCTCGATGCTGGCGACATCATTATGCACCCCGTCGTGAAAGACGCTCGCTGCCATCACCATCATGGCGATGTTGACGAGGCCGGCGAGGCTGAGCGCGACGATGACCTCGCGATGCGACCAGCGCATGATGGCGCGCTTCTCTTTGGGCCCGCTCGCCACGACGCGGCCTTGCGTGAGGTAGGAGTGCAGATAAATCACGTGGGGCATGACCGTCGCGCCGACGATGCCGATGGCGAGGAACAGGCTGTCGCTTCCTCCGATCCACGGAACGACGAGACCTCGACCGATCTCGCGCCATGCGGGGTGGGCGTCGACGAGCTCGACGAGGTAGCTCAGCGCCATCACGCCGACGAGCGCGCCGATGACCAGCTCGATCGGCCTGAAACCCGCGGCGCTCGAGCAGCAGGATCGAATAGGTGATGGCGCCGGTGACGATGACGCCGATCCAGAGCGGCAGGCCGAAGAGGAGATTGAAGCCGATGGTCGCGCCCAGGAACTCGGCGAGATCGGTTGCCATGGCGGCGATCTCGCTCACGATCCAATAGAAGATGACCACGGGTTTTGAGAAGTGCTTGCGGCAAAGCTCCGCGAGATTGCGGCCCGTGACGATGCCGAGCTTCGCCGAGAGCGCCTGGAAGAGCATGGCGACGAGGTTGGCGAAGAGCACGACCCAGAGCAGGCGATAGCCGAAGCTCGCACCGCCCTGGATGTTCGTGGCGAAATTGCCGGGATCCATATAGGCGACGGAGGCGATGACGGCCGGCCCGAGGAAAGGCAGCAGCGCGCAGAGGCCCGCGCCGCTGTCCGCCGAGGACGGCCTCGGCCGCGCGCCGCGTTCGCGCGCTCGAACCCCCGGCCGAAATTCGGTTCGAGACCTCCGTCATCTGCGACCCTCCATCGGGCCCATCTTCTGCCATCGACCTCATAATAGTGCGGACAAAAGAATATAGCAAGAGCTATATTCGAGCTCGAACGAACGACTCTCCCTTGCCCGTCAAGGGGCTCTTCCGCCGCTCCTCGATTGTCTCAGGGGCCGCGATCTCGGACCCGGGCTTGTCACGCGCAATTTTCTCTGCAATCGTCGTCGCGCTTTCGTCTGCGCCTCACCTGATCTTCGTGCGGCGACGAAACGCATTTCGACGCCCGTCCACACCGAAAGGATTCGAATGCCCAATATTCAGCGGGAGGAATTGTTCCGCGCGGCCGCCGAGGCGCAACGCAAAGGGGATTTGATGGCGGCGGGCCGCTCTATTCCCGCTTCGTCAAGCTCAATCCCGGCGCCGCGGAAGCGTGGGAGCAATTGGGCGTCGATCTTCGCCGAGGTCGGAAATTTCGGCGAGGCCGAGAATTGCCTGCGCGGCGTGTTGCAATTCATGCGGAAATTATCCGGCGCTTTATCGGATGCATGCGCATTTGTGCTGGATCTACGCTATCAAGGGTCGGGCCGAGGCCATCGAGCATAGGCCGTGAGGCCGTTCGGCTCAATCCGCGCAATTCGAGGGCGGCTGGCTCAATCTCGCGAACGCGCTTTCATTGGCGAGCCGCTGGCGAGGCGATCGCCGCTTTCGAGAAAGCCGACGCGCTCGGCAGCACGCGCCACTCACGGCGGTCTCTACAACGTCAAGCGCAGCATTTGCGACTGGAACGGCATCGAGGAGCTCGAGCGCGTTCTTTTCGACCCCGCCCGCAAAGCCGCAAGCGCTAACAGCGACCTTGGCGTCATGGCGGCGACGCCGCAGGCGCAACGCCCATTCGCCGAGGCTTTCGCCGCGAAATATCCGGCGCGCTATCTTCATCCGCCGGGCGCCGAACGTCGCGTCGAGGGCCGAAAGATCAGGCTTGGCTATCTCGGAGGAGAATTCCACGACACCGCCATCATGTCGCTCCTCGCCTCGACAATCGAGAACCACGATCGGGAACGCTTCGAGCTGCACGCCTTCTCCTTCGGCCCCGAGATCGAGGGCCCCTTGAGGGCGCGCCTCAAGGGCGCCTTCGACCGCTTTCATCATCTCGGCGCGGCGCCCAATGAGGAGATCGCGCGCAGGATCACGAGCGCTCGAGATCGACATCCTGCTCGATCTCAACGGCTATCTCAAAGGCAATCGCGTCGCCATCGTCGCGCGGCGGCCCGCGCCCATCCAGATCAGCTTTCTCGGTTGGCCCGGCGACGATGGGCGCCCCTTTCATCGATTACATGATCGCGGACGCGATCGTCGCGCCCGAACGCTCGCTGGTTCAGCGAGAAGCTCATCCGTCTCGACTGCTACATGCCGACGGACGATCGCAAGCACGAGCCCGAGCCGCGAGCCGCGGCGAGTTCGAGCTACCGCGAGGACGCGCTCGTGCTCGCCTCGATGAACAACAGCTGGAAGCTCGATGCCGAGATGATGACGCTGTGGTGCGAGATCTTGCGCGAGCTCCCGCAAGCCGTGCTCTGGCAAGCCGCGAGAGACGGCACCGGCCGCGCGCAATCTCGAAGACTTCGCACGCGGCAAGGGGTCGCGGAACGTTTCATCATCGCGCCCTCCTGTCGCTTACGCGGAGCATATCGAACGCTCGAGCCTCGCCGATATCGCACTCGACAGCCTATCCCTATGGCGGGCACACGACGACCTGCGACATGCTGTGGGCGGGCGTGCCGGTGGTCACCGTCGCGGCGCGACCTTCGCATCCGCCGTCGCCGCGAGCCTGCTCGACGCCGTCGGCTTGGCCGAGCTCTCGACATCGAGCCCCGCCGACTACAAGACGCTCGTCCTCGAGCTGTGCCGCGACAAGCCGCGTCGCGAGGCCTTGAAGGCCCAGCTTCGCCAGGCGCGGCACGGCTCGAAGCTCTTCGACAACAAGCGCTACACCGAGCCCTCGAAGAAAAGCTGATCGAGCTCGTCGCGTAGGGTGGTTTCTACGGCAGCTCTTGCCACGCGGAGCGCAAACCGCAAGGGAGCTCTAACCGCTCTTGCGAGCCTCGGCGGCGAGCCGCCTCAACCCTTCTCGCGCATCAGCCTTCCCTGTTCGCGCTGCCAATCGCGCGCGCGCTCGCTTTCGCGCTTGTCGTGCAGCTTCTTGCCTCTTGGCGAGCGCGACCTCGACCTTGGCGCGGCCGCGCTCGTTGAAATAGACCTTGAGCGGCACGACGGTCATGCCTTCGCGCTGCACCGCGCCCAGAAGCCTGTTCACCTCGCGCTTGTGCAGCAGCAATTTGCGCGGGCGGCGCGTCTCGTGATTGAAGCGGTTGGCCTCGAGATATTCGGGGATATAGGCGTTGAAGAGATAGATCTCTCCGCCCATCTCGCCGGCGTAGGATGTCCCCGATCGTCGCCTTGCCGCCGCGCAGCGACTTCACCTCGGTGCCGGTGAGCGCGATGCCCGCCTCGAAGGTCTGGCCGATCTCGTAGTTGAAGCGCGCCTTGCGGTTGTCGGCCGCGATGCGATAGCGGTTTTCGTCGCGCGCCGCCATCGTCAGCCGTTCAGGACGCCGGCATGCACCATGGCGGCCTTGATCGCGGCGCCCGTCTCGCGGCTCACCGGCAGGAGCGGCAGGCGCACCTTCTCGTCGCAGCGGCCGAGCAGCGAAAGCCCGTGCTTGGCACCGCTGACGCCGGGCTCGAGGAAAATCGCGGCGTGCAGCGGCGTCAACCGGTCCTGGAGCCGCAAGGCTTCGGCATAGTCGCCGCCGGCGCACGCCTCATGCATCGCCGCGCAAGGACGCGGCGCGACGTTGGCCACGACCGAGACGCAGCCGTGCCCGCCGGCCGCGATCGAGGCGAGCGCCATCATGTCCTCGCCGGAAAGCTGGATGAAGTCCGGCCCCATCGCCTGGCGCTGCAAGGAGACGCGCGCCAGATTGGCGGTCGAGTCCTTGACGCCGGCGATGTTCTTGAGCTCGTAGAGCCGCTTCATCGTGTCGACCGACATGTCGACCACCGAGCGCGGCGGAATGTTGTAGATGATGATCGGGATGCCGATCGCGTCGTTCACGGCCTTGAAATGCTGGTAGAGCCCCTCCTGCGTCGGCTTGTTGTAGTAGGGCGTGACCACGAGCACCGCGTCGGCTCCCGCCTTCTCGGCGTGGCGGGCGAGTTCCACCGCCTCCTTGGTGTTGTTCGAGCCGGCGCCCGCGATCGACCGGCACGCGCCCCTTCGCCTCCTCGACGCAGAGCTCGACGACGCGCCGATGCTCGTCATGGGAGAGCGTCGGGCTCTCGCCCGTGGTGCCGACGGGCACGAGGCCGGTGGTGCCGCTCTTGATCTGCCAATCGACATGCGCGCGAAAAGCCTCCTCGTCGATCCCGCCATTCTTGAACGGCGTGACGAGAGCGGTGATCGATCCCTTCAGCGAGAGCTTGGAGCGCATGGCCGATGTCTTTCCTGGTGGATCGACGCCGAGCGATGTCGCCGCATCCTCGGCAAAGTCCATCCACGAACTCAAAAAATTGTGGCCGGGCCGTAACGCCAAGCCGGAACATTCATCGAGCCGGGACCGGACGTTGCGCGAGCGGCGCGCCACACGCATTCTTTACAGCGGCGCGGCCACGAGGCAAAGGGGGCATGTCAAAGGGAGTGAACCGACCATGATCCATGTCCTTGCCGTCATCACCGCCAAGCCCGGGCAGCGCGAAGCGATCTTGAAGGAGTTCCGCGCCAATATGCCGGCGGTCCATGCCGAGGACGGTTGCATCGAATATGGGCCCGCGATCGACGCCAGGGATGGGCGCGATCCAGACCGCGTTCGGGCCGGACACCTTCGTCGTCATCGAGAAGTGGGAAAGCGCCGAGGCGCTCAAGGCGCATGCCAAGGCCGCCGCATATGGCCGCCTATGCCGCGAAGACGAAGGACTATGATCGCGAACCGCGTCATCCACGTGCTCTCGCCGGCTTGACGGCGATGATGCCGCCGGGAGTGGGCTGAGATGGACGACGGCGACGAGCAGGCAGCGTTCCGGTCGGTCTTCGTGAGCGCCGCCGACGGGCTGCGGCTTCATGCGCGCGATTACGGCGAAGCGACATTGGGAGCACGACGCCCGTCCTCTGCCTGCCGGGACTTGCGCGGACGAGCGCCGATTTTCACGAGCTGGCGCTGCGCCTCTCGACCGATGCGCGAGTCCCGCGCCGCGTCGTCGCCTGCGACATGCGCGGACGCGGCCGATCCGAATACGACGCGCAGCCCGCCAATTACGATGTCGCGGTCGAGGCCGACGACATCCTCACGATCGATGGCGGCGATGGGGGTCGTCAAGGCGGCTTTCGTCGGCGCTTCGCGCGGCGGCCTTCAGATGATGGTGCTCGCGGCGATGCGCCCGACGGTCATCGCCGGCGGCGTGCTCGTCGATATCGGCCCGGTCATCGAAGGCAAGGGGCTCGCGCGCATCAAGGGCTATGTCGGCAAGCTGCCGCGGGTGCGCGACATGGAGGAGGCGACGGCCTTGCTGAAGCGCCTCGGCGCCGCGCAATTTCCCGCTTGGAGCGATGCTCAGTGGAGCCTGATGGCACGGCGCAGCTTCCGGCAAACGCCATCGGGCCTCTTGCCCGACTACGATCCGGCGCTCGCCGGCACGCTCGGCGCGATCGATCTCGAGGCCCCCTTGCCCACGCTCTGGCCCTTCTTCGAAGCGCTGGCTCATGCGCCGCTTCTCGCGATTCGCGGCGGGAATTCCGACATCCTCTCGCGCCGCGACTCTCTCCGAGATGGCGCGCCGCCATCCCGACTGCGAGACCGTGACGATCGAGGGCGAGGGCCATGTTCCCGACGTCGGTGCGCCGCTCCTCGCCTCGCGCATCGCCGCCTTCATCGAAAATCTGGATGCTTGCGTCGCGAGCGAATAAAGGTGCCGCGTAAGAAACGCGATGGCGCTTCGCCGCGCGAGCCTTGTTCCGGTCATGCGCGAATTCAAGAAAAAGCCCCGGCACGAGGCCGGGGCTCTTCCGTCAGATGGAGGAGGAGATCAGAACGCGCGTGAGATTTTCAAGCGGCTGAGCCATTGCGGAGTCGCCGCTCGCGAGGAACGGATATCCCCGATTCGGATCAAAGTGCCGATGCTCGTCGTCGTTGCGGACGTAGATCACCTCGACGCCGATATCGAGGTTCTTGACCGGCGACCAGGTCATGTTCGAGCCGACCTGCCATTGCGCACCGTCCATGTAGAAGGGCGAGAACGGGTTGAAGTTCGCGCCGGTGGCCAAGGTCGTCGTTCCGATGCAAGTCGGGCAGGCGGCGCCCTGGGCGAAGCCAGCTTGGATTCGGATCGAGCTGCCGAAGCTCTCTTGTCCAATAGCTGCCGAAGAACGCCTGACGGATGGTCGGCGTCCAGTAGTGCAGGTAATCGGCCAGGACCGACCAGCTATTCGTCAGCTTGAGCTTCCCAGTTGCGTTGATGACGCCGTCATAGACTTCGAGCGTGCTCGCACCGTAGTTATAGGCGCCACCCGAGCCCTGGCCCGGATAGCCGCTGTTCGTGAAGGTGCTGCCTCCCGTGCGCGTAGGCAGCCTGGAACCAGATGTCGTCGCCGGGCGCGATCATCGGCAGGTTGATCTTCACGCCGCCCTGGACGGCCCAGCCGTTCGCTCCGTGAGCCGCCGAAGCCGCCCGCGACAGTGCCAGCGCCAGAGTTGGCCGCGCCCAGGACCGTGCTGTTGATGACGGAGCCTTGCATGCTCACATGGTGCCAGGCGCCGGACAACTGGGCCGAGCCCCAAGCCTTGATCGACGCGCAAGGCACCGACGACGTCAGGCGTGTTCTGACGCTGCCCGGTGTCGAAGGAGCTGAAGGCGCCCGGGAAGGCCACTTGCGAAGCGAAGATCGGGTTGGCGATCGCCGGGAAGGTGATGGCGTAATTCGCGAAGGCCGCGCTGGCGAAGACGCTCGGGAAGATATTGCCCTCCGCGACCGTGCCGACGCTCGCGACGACGTTGCGGCGCTCGATGCCGTCTTCGATCGCCAAGGTCGCCGAGAAGCCGTTCCCGAAGGTGTAGGTATAGGCGAGGCCTTCGGTCGTGACGTCCGAACCGCCCATGCCGTGATAGTTGTCGTTATCGGCATAGAAGTCGAAGAAGGACTGGAAGCGACCTGCCGTCAACCCGCCCCATTGGATGAAGGCCTTGTCGACGTTCACGCTCGATTCGAGCTGGATGCCGCCGGTCGCCGAGTAGGAGTTCACGCCACCATAGCTCGGGAAGCCGCCATTCGGGTTGACGCCGCCGCCGTAACCGACGCCGAAGCCCTGGCGCATCGAGGTGCCCGAACCATACCAAGCGCCGGTGCGGCGACGGATGTCGAGCTGCACGAAGGTGCGCAGCAGACCCCAATCGGTCGCGGTGCGAGCGTCGAGATTGACGCGGCCGAGCAGCGTTCGTGCCATAGGTCGGATCGGCGTGAGCGCGCGGCTCATCCCATTCGAGATCGAGCTCGGCCTTGCCGCCGATCTTGAGGCAGGTGTCGGTGCCGGGGATGTAGAAGAAGCCCGGACCATAAACGCTACAGATCCGGACGTAGTCGACAGGAGCCGCCTTCCGGGTGGGAAGATCAGCAGCCTGTGCCCCGGTAACCGCGACGAAACCGGCGGCCGATCCGAGGAGAAGGCTCTTAGCGAGCTTCATTGAGACCTCCAAAATTTAGACCCATTAGGATCGGGGTTCGCCGTCGCCGAGGCTCCCAAGGAGGAACCTTGCCTTGGCATCCCTAACCTAGACCCGCTCTCGCCTCAGGCTCCCAAAGGAACAGGAAGTCGATAACGGAAGCGGCAGGACCTTCCCGCCACACCACCACCATACTCGTGGCGAAGGCATGTTCAACCTTCTTGCGATGGTTTGCCCCCTCGAAAGGGCGTTTTCGCCGAGATGTTGCAAGATTGTCACGCCAAGGGGGTCGCGACGCCATTTTTGGAAAGGTTCCGTTTACGAAGTAGTGGCGCAGCGGATCGACGAAACCGAGATCGAATACTTTAACGAATCTATCAAAACGGGCGAATCAACGCTGTTTCAAGAAGGTGATGGTCTCTTCCTGAGTCTTTCGTTTTCCAGGTGCTTTACTTGTCCGTCTTGCCGGACCCTCAAGACGTAATTGTCCGCTCGGCGCGCTCCAGGCCGCGCCGAATGAAGAGAGCCCGGGCAACGAGCTTGTCGAGCCCCTCCTCACCTTCGATTTGCAAGCGCACCGGGAACTCACGCAATCGCGTCTCGAAAGCAGGCCCGACATCGCAAGACGTCCGATCGCGAAGCGACGCGAGCTCGCTCGCGAGCCGGGTCCTCGATACGCGCGATCTCATCTCCCTGATCCGCACCATGTCCTTCTCGGTCGTGACGAGAATGCGCGTCCGTGCGCGCGCCTTCGCGGCAAGCGCGGCGAGCTCGTCGCGCCTCGAAGCGATGATGGTCGCCAAAGCCGTGCTCCGCGACGATGAGGCGCCGAGCGACCGCAAGCTCGCGAAGAATTTCTCCGGCCGCCCGATGCCCGCGAAGGCCACCACGGCTCGCCCGCGAAGCGCTTCCACGGCTTCCCGGGATCCGGGACGAAGCTCTGCTCCGATCACCGTGAGTGCGTCGCGCGGCCTCGTCGATGAGAGCTCGGCAGCGGGGCCCGGGACAGCCGACCGGCACCAGCGCCTGCACGAAGGGCCATTGCGCCGCCAAGGGCGCACGCAATGGGCCGGCCGGCAGGCAGAGTCCGTTGCCGATGCCGGTTTCGGCGTCCACCGTCGCAAAGGACGAAATCCTTCGCGAGCGAGGGATTTTGCCAGCCGTCGTCCATGACGATGACGGTCGCGCCCGCGCTCTCGGCGAGCCTTGCGCCCGCGTCACGCGCCCGCGCCACGACGGTCGGCGCATGACGGGCGAGCAGCACGGCCTCGTCACCGATCTCGCGGGCGCCATGCCTCGGCCGCATCGACCAGACGGGGCCGCGCTACGTTCCGCCATAGCCGCGCGTCAAGAATGCCGGCCGCTCGCCCATCCGGATCAGCCGATGAGCGAGCTCGATCGCGAAAGGGCGTCTTGCCGGAACCTCCGGCGACGAAGTTGCCGACGCAGAAGACCGGAAGCGCCGAGCGCAGGCCGTGGCGCTGACATGCGCCGTGCCACGACGCCGCGCCGTAGAGCGCGCCCAAAGGCTGCAGAAGCCTTGCCCCGAGCCCCGGCGAGCGCCACCAGAAGCCGGGCGCGCGCATCATGCCCTGTCCACCCGGCAACCGGGCGCGGCGAAGCGGAGCTTGGTGTGCCGCTCGTGAAAATCGGCCGGCGCGGCGATCACGGCGAGCGTCCCTCGAAAATCCTCACGGTATCTCGCGGACGAGCTCGCAGAGGCCATCAGGGCGCGGCGCTCGTCAGCGCGCCTCGAAGGCGAAGTGCATGAGATAGGGCTCGATCGCCCGCATCGTCCGATCGACGGCTCCGGTCAGCCGCTCGACCGCCTGTACTCGGCGGCGCGCACCATGTCGCGCAACCTTCTCGGATCCGCGATCATCTCGGCGAAGGCGATGGCGAGCGTTCGGCTGTCCGAGACCTCGCGCGCGCCGCCCGCCTCGTCGAGCGCCTCATACACGCTGGCGAAAGTTATGGACGTGAGGGCCGTGCAGGATGGCCGCGCCGAGCTTTGCCGGCTCGATCGGGTTTTGACCGCCATGGGGAACGAGCGATTTGCCCATGAACACGATCGGCGTCAGCCGATAGAACAGGCCGAGCTCGCCCATGGTGTCGGCGACATAGATGTCGCAGGCGCTGTCCGGGCCGAGCCGCCTCGAGCGCATCGCCGGACGCAAGCCCGCCGCCTGGACGGTCGCCGCGATCTCCTTTCCCCGCTCGGGATGGCGAGGCACGATGATCGTCAGAAGGTCCGGGAAGCGTTGAGCGAGCATGCGATGCGTGTCGGCGAGGATCGCTTCCTCGTCGGCATGCGTGCTGGCGGCAAGCAGCACCGGACGTCCCGCCGTCATGCCCCGGAGCGAGGCCAGTGCGATCTGGTCGGCGGGCGGCGGGGGCACGTCGTATTTCAGATTTCCGGCCGTGACCACCGCATGCGCACCGAGGAAGCGATAACGCTCGGCGTCGATCTCGCTTTGCGCGAGACACAGATCGAAACTGCCGGTGAGCGCCTCGATGGTGCGCGGCAAGCGTCGCCAGCGCGCGAGTGAACGCTCCGACATGCGGGCATTGACGAGGGCCAGCGGCAGGTGGCGCCGGCGCGCCTCCATGATGGCGTTCGGCCACAGTTCCGATTCGGCGAACAGCGCGAGGTCGGGACGCCAATGGTCGAGGAAACGGCGCATGAACAAGGGCGTATCGAAGGGCGCGTATTGATGCAAAGCGCGAGCCGGCAACCGTCGCGCCAGAACGTCGGCCGAGGTCATGGTGACGGAGGTGACGAGCACGTTGAGCGATTTTTCGCAAAGCCGCGTCACGATGGGCAAGAGCGAGACCGTTTCGCCGACGCTCGCGCCGTGCAGCCAGACGAGGCTGCCTTCCGGACGCGGACGGGCCGGAAGCCCCCTGCGCTCGCCGGCGCGGGCGAGGTCCTCCTTGCCGCGGCGAGCCCGGTGCGCCAGGAGGGCCCCGGTGAAAGGCTGCGCCACGGTCGTCGCGGCGCGGTAGAGCGCCAAGGTGGCCGGCATCGCGGCGCCTCTCATTCGCGTTCTCCCCCCATCCCCCCGGGATCGTTGCTGCCGATCAAGGCGTAGGCCCGCTCGTGCAATCTGTCGAGCCCGTTCTCGAGAGCCCGCCTCGCCTGCTCCATCGCGTCCGGCGAAGCATCCGGCGTGACGTGGATCGCCTCGCCGAGCGCGATCACGCCGCGCCCGAAGGGCAGGCCCATGCTGGCATGGTCCCAGGTGTCGAAATCGATGCGCCGGCTCGCGACCACGGTGCAGGGGCGGATCGGACGACCCGACAGCTTGGCGAGCAGAATAATGCCGTTGCCGGCGACGCGACGTGTCTTCGGAATATCGGCCGTCACGCCGACGATGAGCCCGAGCCGCCAGCGCGTCGAGCATGTCGCGCATCGCGCGCGCGCCCCCCTTGCGCCGCGGATCGCCCTTGCCGGCGCCCGAGCCGCGCAGCACACCGATGCCGAGATGGCGCACGGCGCGCGCATTGATCTCCGCCGTCTCATGTTTCGAGATCAGGCAGGTGCAGTCGTCGACTATCGCGGATCATGAAAGGCAGCATCAGATGCTGACCGTGCCAGAGCGCGGCGATGAAGGGCTTGTCCTTGTCCACGTCGACGTAAAGATCGGGCGGATCGAGCGTGAAGCGGGTGGTGCGCCGCACCAGTCGCAAATAGCTCGCAAGGCCAAAACCGAGGGCGGCGAGCACGGGGCGTGTTCGTCCGATGCGCTTCAGCATGTCGCGATGCGGCCGGGCTCGCTCCGAGAGGTCCTCAGGAACCTTGCTGCGGGATCGAGCAGGCGATGCAGATGCACGATGAAGTAGCGCATCTGAGCATTGTCGACCGTCGACTGCGCCTTCGCCTTCCAGGCCGCGAAGGCGCTCGCGTAATCGGGAAAGATGCCCACGACGTCGAGCGTCGCGAGATCCTTGAACTCGATCCCGTGAATGCTCGTCAGCTCGCCGCCGAAGACGAGATGCAGGAGCTGTTTCCCCGGAGCGCCTTTTGCCGCTTTCTCCGCCATCGTTCCACACTCGCTTACGCCCGCTTTAAGAATCGGCCCGGTGTTCCGATCGGGCGATGGGGCATCGACGCCAATGCCGGGCTTGATCCGTCTCTTCGCATCGCGCTCGATCGGAGCCTCGGGGCGCTCCTGATGCCGGGCCTACTCCCGATTCGATGGAACATGCTCGGTAGCCGTCAACATCTTTTCGGGCAAGCCGACAACACGCCTCACCTGCGAAAGCACATGCGTCGAACCCGCCGACGGAAGCCGCGACGAGACGGCCATGGTTGGTGAAAGCGCGGTTGTACGCCGGCACGACCCCATCGAGATCGGCGAGCTTTCCGCCGGCGCGCTCGACGATGAGGTGAGCCGCCGCGATGTCCCAGTCATTGGAATCCGCCGAAGCGAGCGCCACGTCGAGCGAGCCGTCGGCGACCTTGCACAAGCGATGGGCCAGCGACGGGATCTTCCCGATCGCCTCGATCCGCGTTCCGGCGCTCGTGAGCGCATCGAGAAGGAAACGTGGCCCCGCGACGCGCGCCCGCGCGAGGGAGGACGCATGCGAGACGCCGATCGGCTGCACCGTTCAAGAGCGCCGGCCCGTCGCAGGTCGCCTCATGGGTGAAATCGAGGGCCGGAGCATGCACCATGGCCGCGATGGGTGCGCCGTCCGCGACAAGGGCGAGCGAAACGCACCAACGCGGATCGCCTTCGATGAAGGCGCGCGTTCCGTCGATCGGGTCGACGATGAACACCAAACGGCGCTCGAGCCTCTCCGGTGAATCGACCGTCTCCTCGGAGAGCCAGCCGAATTCGTCGCCGGCGACCGCGAGGCGGCGGCGCAACAAGGTGTCGACCTCGACATCGGCCTCCGTCACCGGCGAGCCCTTGCCCTTCGTCCAGACGCGCGCGGGGGTGCGCTCGCCGGGCCTGAACCAGCGCATCGCCAGCGCGCCCGCTTCCAACGCCGCGGCGCGGAGCAGATGCTGAAGGCCCGGGCGCAGTCCTGTGGCCGCAGGCGAAGGCACGCCCCGCGTCATCCGAGCGCACCGACCAAGAAGCCGCAGCGACGCGGCGATCAGCACCAGCATGGTCGCGGCCACGCCGATGACGCGCCCGACGCTCGCGCCTTCGTGCTGCCCGAGGCCGGCCGCATGAGCGACGCGGCCGATGAGAAACACGCTGCCGAGCGCATGGATGAACCAGGCCGACACCCCGGCGAGCGCGAGCAGGATATAGGCTCCGATCGCGAAAGGGGCGTATTCGGCGAAGTTGGCGTGCACGCGTATCGCTCGTGCCAATGCCTTGTTGCCTCCATCGCCCAATGCCGACGCCGGCGGCGCGCCGTCGCGTGATCACCGAAATGGCGAGCACGACGGCCATGAGCATCAACAGGGCGGCGTGAAGCATCGCCGCGCCGAGAGGCGCATTGGGGGACATATCGCTCCCTTTCGAGAAAGCTCGATAATCCTTCGTCAAGCAAGACTCGACGAACCGGCCCGGAAAAGGCTCAAGCAGAGTGTCTTAACCACGCGCCTTAAGCTTTCGCCAGCGGTTTCTGGGCATTATCGTCTCAACGAACGCCGAGGACCCAAAAGAGGCCCGGCAGCCTTTACAGGGGCGTCGAATGTTGGACGAAGCCAGGCCGCGGGCCGGGACGGACGGCGCAAGCCTGCTCCGCCCCGGCCGGCGAGACATCCAAGCGAGCGCGGGAACTCCACTGCAAGGTGGGACGAGCCTTTGCCGGGGCGACCGGCGAGATTGTCGTGACGCGCCCACTTGCCGGCACGAGGATCACTTGCCGCGAGAAACGATCGGCATTCCAGGGCCTCATGTTGAAGGTGCCAGGTCGCAGGGGCGAGCCGAGGCTATGCGATCGTGCTCGCGGCGGTATGCGGCAACGAGGATGTTTTGCTGGCACATGATCTCGGCGAAGAGGATGTCGTCGCACGCTGGCGCGGATTGGCCGCCTCGCTTTGCCTGCCGCCTCTGATCTGCCACGCGAATGGCGAGACGGAATTCCTTCACCCGCAGCTCGGCGCCGTCACGCTCGGACATCCGCAGGCGAGACGGCGCAGGCGGCTCGCAGGCAATCGACGCCCGCGCTTCCTGATGCGTCGCAAGAGCGGGTGCATGGTGACCGCGAAGGCTTGGACGCGAGATCGTCGCCGCGAGCGCGAGCCTCACGCATTGGCGATGAAGGCATTGGCCAAAAGGCCGGCGAACAGGATCAATCCCGCCGGCCAATTCGAGCGAAACAACATCAGCGCCTTTGCCGGATCGTCGATGTCGATCGAAGCCGTCTGCCAAGCGAGATGCGCGGCAAACCCGGCGCAGCCGAGATATCCGAAAACGTTGCCGCGCACGAAAACGAGCGACAAGGTCACCAGAAGCACCGCCAAAGCCTGGAAGGAGCCGACCGCCAGTCTCGTGCGTCCACCGAAAAGCCGCGCGGTCGAGCGCACGCCGATGATCGAATCGTCGCGCAGATCCTGCAGCGCGTAGATGGTGTCGTAGGCGATCGTCCAGGCGATGGCGCCGGCGTAGAGAAGGAGCGCCGGCAGATCGAGGCCGCCGAAGACCGCCGCCCAGCCCATCAGCGCGCCCCAGGCGAAGGCGAGGCCGAGCACGGCCTGCGGCCAGAAGGTGATGCGCTTCATCAAGGGATAGATCGCGACCACGGCGAGCGAAGCGAGGCCGAGCCCGATGCTGAAGCCGTTGAAGGTCGCGAGCACGGCGGCTCCGACAGGGTCAGGAGGCCCATGAACAGGAAGGCCGCGCGCACGCCGCATCTCGCCGGCGGGCAGCGGGCGCGCACGGGTGCGCTCGACCTTCGCGTCGATGTCCCGATCGAGAATGTCGTTCCAGGCCGAACCGGCGCCGCGCATGACGATGGCGCCGACCAGGAAGAGCAGGAGGTGATAGGGATTGGGCCAAGGGTTCTCGGCCGCGATGGCGGCAAGCGCGGCCGACCACCAGCACGGCAGCAGCAAGAGCTGCCAGCCGATCGGGACGGTCGAGGCGGGCGAGCCGCACATAGGGACCCGCCCAGCCAGGCGCAAATCGATCGGCGAGCGTGCCTGGCGCCGTATCGGGAAGACGGGCCGGCGCGCCCGTCGCGCTCACAGCGCGCTCGGGGGTATCTTGACCGGCGGCGCCAAGCGGATCGGAGTGCATGTCGACGCTGAAGGCGTCGTCCTGGCGGTTCTTTGCCGCCTTCTCGGCTTGCGTCTTCAGCTTGCTGAATTGGGCGGCCGCCGCGCATGCCTTGGCGCGGATGTTCCCGACATTCGCGGATTCGGCTTCGAGGCCCGCGATCTGCTGGTCCTCGATCGAGCACCAATCCTTGTTCGATTTCGCCCATGAGAGCACACTCGCATTCGCGCCGCTCAGGCCATTGAAAAGCGAGCAGGCGGTAAGCGGATCGGTCGTTCTTCTTCGGCAGGGCCTGAATCTTCTGGATCCAGCCGATGCGCGCCTTGAAGAGCTCGCCTCCCTTCACGCAATCGGAAGAGGGCTGCTGCGCGAACACGGTCGCTGGCGCGAGCGCCAGCGTCGCGAAAAGGGTCGCGGCGACGAACGACAGGCGGCGAGGCGAAAGCCTGGATGCTTGCATCAATGTCCTCCCCAACTCGGAGCGGTCAATAACGGCGGCGGCGCTGGAGCGCAACCTCGATCGACGGAAAATCCGGTCGAAATCGAGCGCGCCAAGTGGGACGTTGCAGGAAAAAAAGGCACAATTGAGGGCGGTATCGACCTTGGTCGTCCCGATCCGCCCTTGTCCGGCCAAGGCCTCACGCGGTCGCGCCGTGCCGAAGGCGCGCAGGTCCCTGCATCGGGCAACACTTGCTTCCGGTTAAACCTGTCGCCATGACGCAAGGCTCGAGCGCCGACGGCAAAGCCTGCATGATCGGAACGACATGACCAAACAGGATCTTCGCCGCCTGCAGGCTCTTCGTCGAGAGCCGATCTCGCCCGGGGCCGATCTGCGTCGAGCTTTCGAAGCCGCAAGACCATTACCTTCGCCACGTGCTGCGCCTCGGGACTGGCGCCGGCTTCGCGTCTTCAACGGACGCGACGGCGAATGGCTCGCGCGCCTCGCCGGCGAAGGCAAAGCGAGCGACGAGGCTCGAGCTCATCGGAAATGACGCGGCCGCAGACGACGCCGGGCGATCTTCACCTTCTCTTTGCGCCACTCAAGCAGGCGCGCTTCGACTACATGGCGCAAAAAGCCGTGGAAATGGGCGTCTCGCGCCTCGTCCCGGTGATCACGCGCCACACGCAGGTCGCAAGGCTCAATCGATGCGCGCTTGCGAGCCAATGCGATCGAGGCCGCCGAGCAGTGCGGCATCTTTCCTTGCCCGATGACGGTCTCGCCGCTTCTCCTCGCGAAAGCCGTTCGGCGCGCTCGAGCCCGATCGCCTCCTCATCTTCTGCGACGAGGCCGCCGAACGCGACGATCCGCTTCGCGCTCTTCGCGGGGCGAAGCGCTCAGCGCTCGCGGTGCTCATCGGCCCGGAAGGCGGCTTCGCCGAGGAGGAGCGGCGCTGCGCTCCTCGACGAGGCCCGGCAACGCTTCGCCTTTCGCTCGGGCCTCGCATCATGCGGGCCGACACCGCCGCCGTGGCCGCCCTCGCTCTCGTGCAGGCCTGTCTCGGGGATTGGAACGTAAGTGCCTGATGACGGCCGGCATGCTGAGAAGTTTGCGCAAGCCGAACACGAGATCGTGTGTTTCTCGCACTTCGGCTCCATGGCGACATTGCGGCCTCCCCGCGAAGCACATATGTAGATTTTTCCCCGCAGCGAGCGGGTGATCGCATCGGCGGCTTGCCGAGCGACATCGCCCCATTCGTTTCACCGGTAGAGGAGCAGTTCGGCATGGCGCGCGACGTCTCGGACACGACGCCGATCGAGAGCCGCGACCAGCTCGTCGCCTGGATCGAGAAAGGCTGCAAGCCGAAGAGCGCCTATCGCATCGGCACGGAGCACGAGAAATTTCCCTTTTATCGCGCCAACCACGCTCCCGTGCCCTATCAAGGCGAGCGCGGCATTCGCGCCCTCCTCGCCGGCATGCAGAAAAGCCTGGGCTGGGAGCCGATCATCGATGGCGGCAATCTCATCGGCCTCGCCGACGGAGCGGGGCTCGGCGCGATCTCGCTTGAGCCTGGCGGCCAATTCGAATTGTCCGGCGCGCCGCTCGAGACGATCCACGACACCGAGGCCGAGCTCAAGGACCATCTCGATCGGCTGCATGCGGTCGCGCGCCCCCTCGACGTCGGCTTCCTCGGCCTTGGGCATTCCCCGACCTGGACGCGCGCCGAGACGCCGGTCATGCCCAAGCACCGCTACGACATCATGCGCGCCTATATGCCGAAGGTCGGCACGCGCGGTCTCGACATGATGCTGCGCACCTCGACCGTGCAGGTCAATCTCGACTTCTCCTCGGAAGCCGACATGGTGAAGAAGCTCAGAGTCTCGGTGGCCTTGCAGCCCGTCGCGACCGCGCTCTTCGCCAATTCGCCTTTTTCGGAAGGGAAGGCCCAACGGCTATTCTGTCGATGCGCTCGGAAATCTGGCGCGACACCGACAATCAGCGCGCCGGCATGATCCCGTTCGTCTTCGAGGACGGCATGGGATTCGAGCGCTATGTCGACTACGCGCTCGACGTGCCCCTGTATTTCGTCAAGCGTGGCGACACCTATCACGACGTGGCGGGCTCCTCCTTCCGCGACCTTCTCGCCGGCAAGCTCGCCGCGCTTCCGGGCGAACGCGCCACCATGTCGGATTGGGTCAATCACCTCGGCACCTTGTTTCCCGAGGTGCGCCTCAAGCGCTATCTCGAGATGCGTGGCGCCGATTGCGGCTCGCCCGCGCATATCCTGGCGCTGCCGGCGTTCTGGGTGGGATTGCTCTATGACGAGGCGAGCCTCGACGCCGCCTTACGACATGGTGAAGGACTGGACGGCACGTCGGAGCGCCAGGCGCTGCGCGACGCCGTTCCCAAGCTCGCGCTCCGCGCGCCGTTCCGCGGCGGGCATCGTCAACGATCTTGCCCGCCAGGCGCTGCGACTTGTCGCGCGCCGGGCTGAAGCAGCGCGCGCTGCCGCGATCACCACAGCTTCGACGAGACGCGCTATCTCGCGCCGCTCGAAACCTATGTCGATGGCAAGCGCACGTCGGCCGAAGCCTGGCTCGAGGCCTATCGCAACCGATGGGGCGAGCGGATCGACCCGATCTTCAGCGAGGCGGAGATTTGAGCGCGCTCAGCTCGGCTTGCCGCGCGCGCCCTTCATGTAGGCGTTGAGAATGTCCTGCAGCGCGGAGACATGGGCGCTCTGCACCTGGGCGCCCGTCTGGAACATGCCGGTCAGCACGTCGAGCCCTGCTTGCATCGCCGGGCTCATGCCGGGCATGCCGGCCGGAGGAGCCGCCCGATTGCGGCGCGGCTGGCGCTCCGCCGGGCTGAGGGGCGGCCGCGCCTGCGTGCATCATGTTGCCCATGACATTGCCGATGATGTTGCCCAGAATTCCGCCTGCCGGCTGGCCGGGCATCTGGCCTGCCGGCGCCGCGCCCGCGCCGCCGCCCGCCGAAGGCGCCGGAGGCGAGCTGTCCGAGGAGCCCGCCGAGACCCTGATTCGACGCCGATTTGAACATGCCGCTCATCAGCATGCTGGCGATGATCGGCATCATCGCCATGAGGATGCCCGGATTGACGCCCGTCGCCTTCGACACTTGCTGCGCGATCGCCGAGGTCGCCTGGCCCGGGCCGAAGAGCTGGCCGAGCACATCGTTGCCGGCGCTCATGGTCTGCTGATTGAGATGAGAGTTCGGATCGTCGAAAGTCGTGGCATGTTGCCCGCCCAGCATCGCGCCGATGATCTGGGACAGCGAGCCCATGTTCTGGGCTTGATTTTGCAATCCGACGGAGAAGGCCGGAAGCAAGTGCGTTGATCGCCGCTTGGGTTTGCTCTGGCGTCAATCCGAATTGCTTGGCGAGATTGGGGATCGCCTGGCCCCCTTGGGCCGACTGCATGATTTCGGACAGATTGAACATGACGCGCTCCTGGATCTTGCGCCGGCGGGGCGTCGGCCGATCGAGCTTAGCCGAGCGCGCCCCATGCGCAAAGGCAGGACATCGCTCATGGCGGGTTCAATCGAGCGGAATTCGCGTTTCGTATTTGACGCGCGACAGGCTGAAGCTTGTGCGAAAGCGCTTGATGTTGTGCTCGTTGGCGAGCACCCGGCGCGCGAAGCCGTTATAGGCCTCCATGTCGCGGCACACGACGGTCAGAAGATAATCGATCTCGCCCGAGACGAAATAGCACTGTTGCACCTCCGGCTCGGCCGAGATCTTGCGTTCGAACGCGGCAAGGACGTCCTCGCGCTGACGGTCGAGCTCGACCCCGACGAACGCCACGATCGAGCGGCCGACGCTCTCAGGGTCGAGCACGGCCACATCCCTGACGATGACCTTGTCGTCGCGCAGCCGACGAACGCGCTTGAGGCAAGCTGGCGGCGACAAGCCGATCTTCGCGGCGAGCGCCAGATTGGTGATCTGGTTGTCGGCTTGGAGCACGTCGAGAATGCGCCGGTCGGCGGCATCGAGCGGCAAGGTGGAACGCTTCGACGAAGGCTTGAACCGAGAATCGCTTTTCATTTATTTCCTTGGATGCACCTTCGAACGCAATCAAACGAAATGAATGGCGCGTCAATAAGAAATTTCATGCAACGTGGATCGGCGTAGAATGACGGGATGACGAAGGAGAACCTCGATGCATCGCGCAGATCGCCGCAATCGCACAGAAGTGCATGATGCCGACGCTCTGGCCGCCGCGCGTGCCATTCTCGACGCTTGCGCCGATGCGCGCGAGATGGGCGAGAAGGTGCAAGAGGCGGTTCGGCGCAACGCGGCCTGGCGCGGTGAGGATTGCATCAATCTTCTCGCCCCCGAAGCTCCGACGAGCCCCTCGGTGCGCGCTCTTCTCGCTGCCGAGATCGGCACCCGCGCGGCGGAAGGCCATATCGGCAAGGTCAATCGCTGGTTTGCCGGCACGCGCCATATCGATGAGGTCGAGGCGCTTTGCGTCGAGCTTCTGAAGAAGCATTTCCGCTGCGACTATGCGGACCATCGCATGTGCGCCTCGATGATCGGCAACGCGGTCGTCTACACCGCTCTCACCGCGCCGGGCGACGTGATCATGTCGGCGGCTCAACCCGTCGGCGGCCATTCCTCGAACCGCGTCGACGGTCCGGCCGGCGCGATGGGGCGCAAGGTCGTCGACATTCCCTTCGACGCGCAGGAGCTCGTCGTCGACCTCGACCTCTTCCGCAAGGCCGCGCCTCTGGTTCAACCGAAGCTCGTCGCGCTGGGCCTGTCCATGACGCTGTTTCCTCAGCCCGTCGCCGCCATGAAGGGCGTCGTCGCGGACTGGGGAGGCAAGCTGTTCTTCGATGCGGCCCATCAATTGGGGCTCGTCGGAGGACGCCAATTCCAGGACCCGCTGCGCGAAGGCGCCGATATCATGACCGGCTCGGCCGGCAAGACCTTCTCCGGGCCGCAATCGGGCATCATCGTCTGGGACGATCCCGAGATCACCGAAGCGGTCACGACCGCGGTCTTCCCCGTCTGGGCGGCGACGCACCAGGTCAATCGCGTGGCGGCGCTGGCCCTCGCGACGGCAGAGGCCATCGCCTTCGGCGAGAAGCTGCAAGCGCAGATCGTCGCCAATGCCAGAGCCTTGGCGCGGGCGCTGCACGAACGGGGCATCCCCATGCTGGGAGCGCATAAGGGATTCACCACGACGCATCAGGCGATCGCCGATGTGAGCGCCTTCGGGCGCGGGTTGAAGGTCGCGCAGACGCTCGAACGCGCGAACATCATCGTCAACAAGAATCTCCTGCCCTCCGACCGCAAGGAAGATTGGGATTATCCCGGCGGTTTGCGCATCGGCACCATCGAGGTGACGCGCTACGGCATGAGGGAGAAGCGAGATGGAACGGATCGCCGAGCTGATCGCGCGTGTCGTGCTCGAAGGGGAAGAGCCCGAGCGGCTGCGTCCGCGAGGCGGTCGCGCTGAGGCACGCTTTCCCGACCTTGCGCTACTGCTTCGAGAACGGATTGCCGCCTGACTGAGGAGCGGCGCGCGGCGAAGCAGCGAACCGGCTCTCGACCCCTTGCGCTTTCGCTTGGCGAGCGCCATTCCCATCTTCAGAACAGGTTTTAGGAATTCGATCGCCATGGCTCAATCAAGGACCGAAGCGCCTGAGATCATCGAAGGCGACATTCGTTCAGGCGTGCTCGTCCTGTGCGATCACGCCTCAAACGCCATTCCGGCGGAGTTCGACCGTCTTGGCCTTCCCGCGGCCGAGCTCGAACGCCATATCGCGCATGACATCGGGGCGGCCGATGTCGCTCGCGCCCTGGCGCATAGGCTCGGCGCACCGGCGGTTCTCTCGCGTTTCTCGCGTCTCCTCATCGATCCCAATCGCGGCAGGGACGACCCGACGCTGGTGATGCGCATCGCCGACGGAGCGGTCGTCCCGGGAAACGCCGCCATCGACGAAGCCGGAATCGAGGCGCGGGTCGAGCGCTTCTACCTGCCTTACCATCGCGCGATCACCGCCGCGATCGAGGCGAGCCTCGAGGCCGGCATCGTGCCGGCCGTGATCTCGATCCATAGCTTCACGCCGATGATGAGGGGGCGGGCGCGGCCCTGGCATTGCGGGCTGCTCTGGGATGTGGACGAGCGCATCGCCAAGCCGCTGATCGCGGCGTTGGCAGCGGATAAAGGGCGTCGTGGTCGGCGCCAACGAGCCTTATGACGGCGCGCTCCAGGGAGACACGCTCGACCGCCATGCCGGCGCACGCGGGCTTGCCAATGTGCTCGTCGAAATTCGCCAGGATGTGATCGCTGCGAAACCCGAGGCCGAGCGCTGGGGCGAGCGCCTCGCCGCCGCGTTGCGCCCGATCCTCGCCGATCCGAGCGTTCATCGGGTCGAACACCATGCGAGCAGAGCGCATTCCGGAGGCGCGGATAAGTCCCGTGCGGATGCCGCGTCGGCCGAGCGCCCCGCCGACCTCATGCCCTCGCTCGAAGCCGCCGTCTACCGCCGGCTCGTCGCGCATCTGCGCGAGCGCACCGACGTGCAGAACATCGATCTGATGAATCTCGCGGGCTTTTGCCGCAATTGCCTGTCGAATTGGCTCAAGGAGGCGGCCGACGCCGCCGGCCGGCCGCTCTCGAAGGAGGAGAGCCGCGCGCTCGTCTACGGCATGCCCTATGACGAATGGCGCGCGCGTTATCAGAAGGAAGCAACCGACGCGCAGAAGGCGGCCTTCGCCTCCGGCGCGGCGCATCGGCATTGAGATGCCACGCGGCGCACCCCGCACCCATAGGGAGCGTCCGTCACCTGGGCATGGGGGGGTAGCTCGCTAGTGGATAAGGTCCGCTTCGGGGTGGAAAGCGGTCATTCGCCAGCGCAGCCTAAACCATACCAACGGCAACGCGTAAAACATGGAACGATAGACGCCGTGCGGGCGCTGCACGACCAGATCGAGCCCTACGCTGCACGTCTGTGATGCGATTGGCGCTCGCGCAAGCGTCACGCTGCTTCGCCAGCGGCCAACCGCAGGCCCCGCAAGTAGAACTCTCGATCCTCGGGGTTGCGCCAATGTTCGGCTCTGGGAACCAGGAGAGGCGTGATTTCTCGCAGCCGTTTGACAATGTCTCGCGCTTCGTCGAGGCGCCCCATATGGGCATAGCAAGAAGCCAGAAAGCGATGTGTTGGTGCCCAACTGGGGTGCTCTTGCAACGACCGCAGCAGCATCGCTCTGGCCTTCTCGAAACGGCGAGCGAAGAAATGGCCGACACCGATCCCCACAAACGCTGCCCCCCGCCGGCCCGCGGGCTAAGCCGCAGCGACGTCTCGAAATTGATGATGGCGGGGTCGGGTTGGCCTGACCACAGCCTGAGCCACCCGCTTATCACCCAACCGCGCGCAAAGCTCGGGTTGAGCGCCAGAGCACGGTCAACCAGCTCTACGGCGACATTGATGTCTTCGCCAAAATAGGCGAGAACGTATGCCGAATTTCCGAGGACAAATGGGTCGTCACCAGCACCGTGAAGCGCTCTTCGAGCGAGATCGATGCCTTCGCGGTGGTTCGCTTCTGGATCGTCATCCCAGCCATTGACATGGAGATCTTGGTGGCATCGTGCCGCCAAAACGAGTGCGAGACCGTAGTGTGGATCGCGCTCGGTCGCCTTTCCCAGGAGGTCGAGCGCCTGGATGGTTCCCTGCTTCCCCCAAGTGAGAGCATGCGACAGGGCGCGTAGATAAAGATCATAAGCGGTCGGGTCCTTCGTCGGGCGCTCGACAGAACGACGAATCTCGGCCGCCTGCAGCGCGGGCTCGATGACGCCGGCGACACTGATAGCCACTTTTTCCTGCAACTCGAAGACGTCTTCAAGCGAGCCGTCAAAACGGTCAGCCCAGAGATGAGCGTCTAACGTGGCATCGATGAGCTGGCCTGTGATGCGAACACGGTTCCCTGCCCTGCGCACGCTACCCTCGAGCACATAGCGAACACCCAGTTCGCGACCCACTTGCCTCACATCAACAGAGCGACCCTTGTAGATGAAGCTCGAATTGCGGGCGATCACGAAGAGCCAGCGGATACGGCTGAGCGCCGTGATGATCTCCTCTACCATTCCGTCGGCGAAATACTCCTGCTCAGGGTCGCCGCTCATGTTCTGGAAAGGCAGCACCGCTATCGATGGCTTGTCCGGCAGCGTGAGTTTCGTTTCGATTGGCGTCGGTTCGGCCGAAGTCATCGAACGCGGGAGGGTCTCCGCAGGCAGCGCGGCGATCGCCTCCGCCGTAAGGCCGAACGCACGGATCGGTCGGGCGATGTTCTTCACCTTCTGCTCGCCGAGATCGGCGAAAGGAAAGGCGAGCTTGTCGCGGATGTGGTCGCGCGCAACGCGCGAGATGCAAAGTCCCCCGGGTTCGCAAAGGGCCTCCAGGCGAGCCGCCACGTTCACCCCGTCACCGAATATGTCGCCGCCGTCGACGATGATGTCGCCGACATTGATGCCGACGCGGAACTCGATGCGCCTCTCGGCTGCCATTTCGGCATTGCGTTCGACCATGCCGCGTTGCACCTCGACGGCACATCGCACCGCATCGACGGCGCTCGCGAACTCGAGCAGCATGCCGTCGCCCGTGGTCTTGACGATGCGTCCGCGATGGGAGGCGACACCTGGATCGATCAGCGCCTTGCGATGCCCTTTGAGCGCTCGCAAGGTTCCCTCTTCATCGATTCCCATGAGTCTGCTGTAGCCGGCAATGTCGGCTGCCAGAATAGCGACTAAGCGGCGCTCAGCTCGCGGTTCGGCTTCCTCTTGCGCCATCGAATTCCCAGTGGGCTCGAGATTGGCGTCAGACGCAACCATGCCACGTCGCATCTCCTGATGCCAGTTGTCTCGGGTGGAACTGTTCTAACCAGAATTGGGAAGGATCAATAGGCACTCAGAAACAGAGCCAAGGTCCGGTTGGGGTCAACTCGCGCCAAAACAGCCGGCCGAACCGAGGGACTGCTATGGGTCTCAAGCGGCCAAGCCGGCGAGGTACCCAAGCGTCAGAGTTCGACCACTAGCCTCGCGGGGTTGTGCCCTTTATTCGATCACCTCATCGGCGCGCCCGAGAAGAGACGAAGGAATATCGATGCCGATGACCCTTGCGGCTTTGGTGTTGACGACGAATTCGATGCGGGTCACCTGCTCGACGGCGATATCGCTGGGTCTCGTACCCTTAAGAATGCTATCGACATGTTCGGCCAGCCGGCGAAAAACTTCCGTCACGCTCGGACCGTATGACATGAGGCCATCTGCGATCACGTAATCTCGTTCGGGATAGATCGCTGGCTTCGCCGCCGCGCCGATGAGCTTCACGATCCGCTCGCGATTGGCATAATGCGTCGGACCGGAAGAAACCAGCACCGCCTCGACGCTCTTCAGCCTCTCTGGCGCAAGCGCCTGCGCGAGCGCGTCGGCCCTGCCACCTTCCAGCACTTCGATGGTCACACCCAGGTGCTGCGCGTAAACCTCCATGGCATCGAGCATGAGGCCGCGTGGATCATTTCCGCGATCCCAGAGCACACCCAGCCGCGAAAGCCGCGGAAGCGCTTCTTTCAAAAAGCTCGATGCGTTTCGGATGCAGATCGAGGCCGAGCGTGGTGACGCCGGTTATATTGGCTTCCGGCCTCGCGAGACTGCCGATCAGACCGGTTGCGACGGGATCTGGGCCGAGAATGCCAACGATCGGGATCGACTTCGTCAATTCCTTGAGCGTGCGAGCGATGAGGGCGCCGTCAGCCACGATGACATCGGGTGGCGTCCCGACAAGATCGTTGGCCAGGCTCCGAACCCGTTCGGGCTGCCCTTTGGCGAGACGGAAATCGAGTTGGATCGAATGTCCCTCGACATAGCCAAGCTCTTTCAACCTGGCACGGAAGGCATCGAACACGGGAGTGGAACTCGCTGATCGCCAGTGAGAGGATGCCCACCCTTGGCGTTTTCTGAGCTTGAGCGCGCGGTGCGAGAGGCCACGCGATCGCGGAGGCACTCAACAAGACTACGATCTCACGCCGGTTCATTCGACCACCTTTGTCAACCAGCAATCGAGTGGAATTCGGCCTGGCAGATCGGTCGAAGCGTTGGAAGCCGTCCATGCAGCCAATTCACGCTGGCGAGACGCTAATTAGCACTTTTCGCCCTTCAATGCGCCCGTCCCTGATTTCCCCGCTCACTGTCGAGCACCGCCATTTGCCTGGGGTCGTAACGCTCGCCCGCCACGGCGCCGGGCGGTACCGCGCGCTCGATCGAGGCGAGGTCCTCGGCTGAGAGTGTCCGCCCGAGGGCTTCGAGCGCTTCGGCGAGCTGGGGGCGACGGCGCGCTCCGATGAGCGGCACGATGTCCGAGCCGCGCGACAAGACCCAGGCGATCGCGAGCTGCGCCACGCTCATGCCTCTCGCTTGCGCGATGCTTCGCAAGCTTTCGACGAGAGAGAGATTCCGGTCGATGTTTTCCGCGCTGAAGCGAGGGTTGCGGGAGCGAAAGTCGCCCGGCGTGCCCTCCCGCTCCTTCGACCAATGGCCGCTGATCAGGCCGCGCGCCAGGACCCCATAAGCCGTGACCGCGATGCCGAGCTCACGGCAGGTGGGAAGGATCTCCGACTCGATGCCGCGCGAGACGAGTGCGTATTCGATCTGCAGATCGCAAATCGCGTGCACCTTCCGGGCGCGACGCAGCGTCGCCGCGCCGACTTCGGAGAGCCCGATATGGCGCACATATCCTGCCTTGACGAGGTCGGCGATCGTCCCGACCGTGTCCTCTATCGGCACATTCGGATCGAGCCGCGCCGGCCGGTAGATGTCCACGTGATCCGTGCCGAGCCGGCGCAGCGTGTAGGAGAGGAAATTCCTGATCGCCACCGGGCGCGTGTCGACGCCGACGAAGTTGCCGTCGAGATCGCGAAGGGCCCCGAACTTGACGCTGAGGACGATTTGCTCGCGCGCCCTGCCCCGCAGCGCTTCGCGAATGAGCATTTCATTATCGCCCATGCCGTAGAAGTCGCCCGTGTCGAGAAGCGTGATCCCGGCATCGAGCGCCGCATGGATGGTGGCGATGCTCTCCGCCCGATCGGCCGGACCGTAGACATCCGACATGCCCATGCATCCAAGCCCGAGCGCGGAGACGCGTGGACCCGAGGAACCGAGCCGATGTGTCTGCATTGGCCTTGCTCCCTCCAAGAGGCCAGAAGATCAGGCGAGAAGATCGAGCGAGAAGATCGAGCGCGCGAGCAGGTCATCTCTGTCGCCGCCTTCGCTCCTGCGCCCGACATCCTCCTTCGAGCCCTCGGCGAAAGGCGCCAAGGAGCCTCGCCCTATCCTTTGAAGCGCGTCTCCTCGAAGGCCGGCACCGCCTTCGCGAAGGCGTCGAGCCAGGCGACGAGCCGGGGATGGTGTTCGCGCCATTTCCCTTCGAAGCGAAGGTCCTGATAGCCGAGCGCGCAGGCGAGCGTGATCCGCCCGGCGTCCGGAATGCCGCCGGAAAGCGCGGGCGGATCGCTTTCGAGCCTGCCGAGAGCGCGCGCGACCTTGTCGGCCTGATAGGTGACCCAGCTCGGTTCGCGCTTCTCTTCGCTGCGCATGCGCACTTCGTAGACGCGCAGGATCGAGGCATCGAGAATGCCGTCGGCGAGCGCCTGAAGGGTGAGCACCGCGAAGCGCTGCGAGCCCGTCGGAAAGATCTTGCCGCCGCCGGCGACGCTATCGAGGTATTCGAGGATGACCGGTGAATCGTAAATGGGCATCCCCTCCTCGGACACGAGCACCGGCAGCTTCCCGAGCGGATTGTCCTTGCGCAGCGGGTCGGCGGCGTTGCCGGCATCGGCCGGCACGATCGTGATGCGATCGGCAAGGCCGAGGAGGGCTGCCGCGATCCGCACCTTGCGGCCGAAAGGGGAAGCGGGGCTGGAACGCAGGATCATCATGTTCGTCAAATGCCTCGTGGAGAACCGTTGGAGATTTCGCACCGGCGCTCGAGCCTCAGGCGCTGGCCCGGACCCAAATGCAAGCTCGATGATGTTTTTGCTTCAGCGCCGACGCGAGGCCCGGGCCCGGCGTCGGCGTCGAGCGCAGGCGCTGTTCGTCATTGCATCTTGGCGTATTTGCCGTCGTGCCAGACGTTGATGTCGTAGGTCGCGTTCTTCAGGTCTCCCTTCTGGTCGAAGGACACCGGGCCGACGACCGTATCGACCGGCGGGCCGCTCTTGAGCGCGGCCGCGACCTTCACCGGGTCTTCGCTGCCGGTCCGCTTCATGCCCTCGGCGAGCGTTTGGATGACCGCGTAGGAAAAGAGGGTGAAGCCTTCAGGCACGAAGCCCGCCTTCTTCATGTCCGCGACGGCCTTGGCGGCCGTTGGCCTGCTCTGCGGATCGGAGGGGAAGGTGAACAAGGTTCCTTCCCCGGCCGGACCTGAAATCTGCCAGAACTCGGGCGTCGCGAGCGAGTCGCCCATCATCAGCGTGAATTTCAAGCCCTGGTCGGCGGCTTGCCGCAAGATGAGGCCGGCCTCGGGGTGATACCCGCCGAAATAGACGAATTCGGCGCCGAGCGCCTTCAGCTTGCTGACCACCGCGCCGTAGTCCTTCTCGCCCGGATTGATGCTGTCGAAAAGGACTTCCTTCGTCCCGCTCGCATTCAGCGCGTTCTTGACGGCGGTCGCGAGCCCCTGACCGTAGGCCGATTTATCGTGCAGGATGACGATCTTCTTGCCCTTGTATTTCTCGCCGATCCACGGACCGATGAATTCGCCTTGCGCGTCATCGCGGCCGTAAAGCCGCATGATCGTCGGCCATTTGTTCTTGGCGGCCTCGTCGGTGAGGAGCGGATTGCTCGAGGACGGCGTCATCATCATCATGTTGTTCTCCGCATAGACGCCGGACGCGGGAATGGAGGAGCCGGAGCAGGCATGGCCGTCCACGAACTTGACATGCATGCCGGCGAGCCGATTGGCGACCGCGACGGCCTGCTTGGGATCGCAGACATCGTCCTCGACGTTGAGCTTGACCATCTTGCCGTTGATGCCTCCGGCCGCGTTGACGGCCTCCACCCCCGCTTGCGCGCCGCGCTTGAACTGCTCCCCGATCGCCGCGACCGGACCGGACATCGGTCCCACGATCGCGATGGTGATCTCATCGGCCTTCGCCGCCGTGGCCGCAAGGCCCAAGGCCATCGCGGCGACACCCAGGCCGAATTGGCCAAAGCCCAGTAGACGCGCCATCTCATCCTCCCTCGAACCGAGGCTCGAATTATTGTGAACTTGGCGCCCACACTAGCGAAAGCCGGGTGCCGTTCAAGCGCGTTGATGCCAAGACACCGCCAAGACACTGGATCGTGCATCGAAACCATCGGGCCGCCCGCCGCGAGGGCGTCCGGGCGCGCTTGCCTCACCTGCCTCGCCCTCGCGCAAGGGCCTCCTCAACTCGCGAGCGCCGCGACGATCTCGGCGACCGCATCCTGCCAAGACCGAAGCCTGATGCCATAGGCCTCACCGATCCTTCCGGTGGCGAGCCTCGAATTCGGGGGCCGTTTCGCGGGGGTGGGATAGGCGGAGCTCGGGATCGGCTCGATCGCGGGCGCTCCGGCGCGTCCTTCGTAGGCGAGCCGCATGATCTCGACCGCCAAGCCATGCCAGCTCGTCTCTCCCGCGTTCACCAGATGGAAGGTGCCGGTCGGTGCCGAGCGATCGGACGCGAGACTCACGGCCACGTTCGCCAAGGCGACAGCGAGATCGCGCGCGGAGGTCGGACAACCGTGCTGGTCGGCGACCACGGTGAGGCGGCTGCGCTCGCGCGCCAGACGCAGCATCGTCTTGAGGAAGTTCGAGCGATGCTCGCTCACCACCCAGGCGGTGCGGATGATGGCATGTCGCGCATTGGTGCTGCGCACCCCTTGCTCGCCGCCCTCCTTGCTCGCCCCGTAGACGCCGAGTGGACCGACCCGATCTTCCTCGACGTAAGGCTCGCGCTTGTCTCCGGAAAAAACGTAATCCGTCGAGACATGCACGAGCGGGATGTCCGCCTTCGCGGTCTCGGCCGCGAGCACGGCCGGCGCGAGAGCGTTGAGCGTCCAGGCTTCCGCGACCGCGCTTTCGGCCTTGTCGACCGCCGTGAAGGCCGCCGTGTTGATGACCGCCGCCCCAGGGTCGCGATGCGATGGCGCGCGCAATGTTCCCGGCATTGGAAAGATCGAGCTCGGCTCGGTTCGGGAAGAAAGCCTTCACCCCGTCAGGCCATGCGTGACGTTGCAATTCGAGGCCGAGTTGCCCGGTGCCGCCGGTGACCAGAATGTCCATGAGGCCGTTCAGCTCGCGATCTCGAAGCCAGCAGGAATTATCGTAACGCAATTATACGCTGGCATAGCGCAATTATGCGCTGGAATAGCGCAATTGTTCGAAATCACGCATGCTCGGAAGTGGGGCTCGCTCGATCGTTCCGCCGTTTCGTCTCGCGACAGAAAACGCCGAGGCGCCGGATCGCGTCACGATCCGACGCCGAACAGGCGGCGGTCCCAGAAGACCGGCTGATGCAGGCTCGACCGGACATGGCTGAAATCCGGATGGGCCGGATTGATCACGACATTGCGCTCGATGCGCGCCACGACGCTCGGCACGATCAGCACCAAGCTTCTCCTTCGAGCGCACCAATTTTCGCCGAATGCGGTGCTGACGCTCGCCGGGATTGTGTCCCAACCCGGCAAGCCGTGTGGGGAGAACACCTCGTAGCTCATTCCACGTGGAACGGTGATCTCGATATAATGTTGGTTCGGCGGCAGCATGCCGCTGCCGTGTACCAGCTTCTCGAGCAGCGCCGTGGAAAAGCGTTCGCTCGCATAGATGACCGGGCTGCCCGTTGCGTTCCATCTCCCCGGCGCGATGGTCGAGCCTGTGCCATCGAAGATCGGGTGGGCGCCGGCCGGGTCCCCGATTCGAAAGCAGGAGAGCGCTCGATCGAGGACCTGCGCCGTCACGCAGCACTGCCATATTTCAGCCGACCCAGGATATCGATCACCATTTCGGCGCCGAATTCGTTCAGGATCACCATGTCGATCGGTCGCTTGTCCTCGATCATCGGGTGCGGGCGAAATAGAAACTCGCGAGCATTTGCGTCTTCGCCCCGAACATCACGCGCTAGGCTCCAGACGCGCGCCACACGAGCAAGGCGGGTGCCTTCTTCCGACGACAGCCGATGGACCCCTTTCTTGCGTCGTTCGTAAGTGGCCTTGGGAACAAGCCGATATTTGAACCGGACATCTCCCGGTGCCAGGAGCTCCGTGACCCGCTCCAAGGAACCGATCGGGAGGCCGCCTTGGATTCGAGAGATCAAGGCGAACGTAGACCGCCTGCTCGCCTCCTTGGCGGGAAGTCCCAGGACGTCCGCCAGCTTGCCAAGCGCGAGCATCTCATCCTCCACATCGTTCCACGTGAGACCATATGTAGTCTCATATGAGGCGCCTGACAAGGCACTCATGCAAAAGGGGGCCGTGGACGAATGTGCGATCGAGGGTGGGGTCATTCCGCGGGTCGCAGAGAGAAACGATGAAGCGAACCCGCTGTCGCAAAGTCAAATAACCGCGAGTTCGGTTGCATTGTGATGCGTTCTGGGGCTCGCTCGAATGGACGCACCGAATCCATGTCCAGCGCTTATCGGGAGGTTCCATGAAATCCGCGAAGCTTGTCGCCCTGGCGCTCGCACTCATATTCCCGATCGACGCCGTATCGGCGCAAGGCGTGGACAAGCTCTACGTCATCGATTGCGGATGGGCGCATGCCGTCGATCAATCACGCTGGTCTCCCGGCATCAATGTCGGCGTTCCCATCGACGTGTCGGACAATTGCTACCTGATCCACCATGCGCAAGGCGGTTACCTCCTCTGGGATACCGGCATCACCGACGCGATCGCCGACCGGCCGAACGGCTTCGGAGGCGGCCTGGGCGCGCCGGTCTGGCACCGCAGCGCGACCCTGCGGGCGAAGCTCGAGGAGTTGAACCTCAAGCCCGCCGACATCCGCTATGTCGCCATCTCGCATACCCATCCCGACCATGCCGGCAATGTCGACGAGTTTCCGACTTCCATGTTGCTCATCCAGAAGGCCGAATATGATTTCGCCTTCGCGCAGGAACGAAAGCCCTTCAATGCCGAGCGCCCCGTGATGAAGCTCGAGGGCGACAAGGATGTGTTCGGCGACGGCAGCGTGACGCTGATCTCGACGCCCGGCCATACCCCCGGACACCAGTCCCTGCTTCTTCATCTAGCGAAGACCGGCTGGATCGTGTTGAGCGGTGACGTGGCGCATTTCAAGTCGAATTGGGACGGCCGCATCGTGCCGGGCATCAATTTCGACAAGCCGATGTCCTCGGCTTCGATGCAGCGTGTCGCCGATCTCCTGGCCGAGCACAACGCGCAGCTCTGGATCAATCACGACAAGCCGCAGTCGGACGCGCAGAAGCATTCGCCGGAATATTACGAATAGCTCGGGAACTACGAATAGCTCGGCGCTCTCCGCATGCCTCTTCGAGCTTTGCGAGGAGAACGCGACGACGGGCGCCATCGAAGCGCAGAATGGCTCCCGCGAATTTCCGACGAGGCGCCACGGCTCGAGGGAAACGATCACGCTCGCTCGGTCACGCGCGGCCGCTACTCTCGGTCCGAAACATGCTGCGGCTTGCCTTTTCGCTTCGTCGAGGCGAACTCGTCCAATTGCTTCTCGCTCATGGATTCGTACATCGATTTCGATGCGCCCTTAAAGCGAGTGGCTTTCTGCTCGCCTCTCTTCGCAGCGAGCGCGGCACCTGCCGCCTTCTGCTGGGCTTGCGATTTGGCGGGCATTATTCGCCTCCCTTTCGCTGCTTTATTCGGCCATGAGTTGCACGCCCGCGCCGACCGACGCTCGCCGCGGGCGCGGACGTCGATTGCGCGAAGCCTGGATCGATCGAGTCGGCCTCCTCCTCTGGCGCCGCGGGCCTTAAGCCTCAGCTTTGCGCCTGGGCGCTCTCGTTGATGCCGGCATCGGCAAGCTTCGTGAGCAGCTTGTCCGTCTCCTTTTCCTCGCCGAGCGTCTGAGCGAGGAGCTCGGCCGCCTCGTCCACGCCGAGATCGCGCGCCCAATTGCGCAAGGTGCCGTAGCGGGCAATTTCATAATGCTCCACGGCTTGCGCCGTCGCCAGAAGGCCGGCATCGATCGCCTCGCTGCCGCGATATTCGGATGCGATCTCGTCGCCCTCGGTGATGATCCCCTTGATCGCCTCACAGGTTTTCGCCGACGCCTTTTTGCCGATCAACTCGAAGACGCGCTCGAGCCTGGTGACGTGATCCTTGGTCTGCTCCAGATGGGTTTGAAAAGCCTGCTCGAGCTCCTCGGACTGGCTCGCCTTCATCATCTTGGGCAGCGCTTTGACGATCGCCTTTTCGGCGAAGTAAATATCCTTCAGCGTGTCTTCGAATAGTGATTGGAGATTTTTGGATGACATCTTCTGTTCCTCTCGACGCTTGATGTGATGGTGGGGTTGATTTCAGACCCGTCGAAGATCGCGAGACGAGCCGTCGACCGGACTGCGCTCGACCGATCGAATGCGGCAACTCGCTCGGGCAGGTAACAGTTCCAAGGCGTTTCTTCGGCGTCTGTTCGCGCGAGAGCACGCGCTTCCCGGGAAGCCGCCGCGATATTCGCCGAGGCCGAGACAGAAAAGCGGGTGCGGCTCGCGGTTTGGGTGAACCGCCTTCTCCAATTGCGCGTTGAGCTTGTGACGCGAGCGAGGCCGGCGTGCCGGTCGACCCTCGCGGGGTATGCCCCTTTCCGATCCGCCATCTACGATCTCGGAAGCGGCATCGCCGTCCTTTGGCGGTTTGAGCACCGAAGGCTTTTTCGAGAGAACACCGCTTCAAGCGCAATCGCTTCGAGGAGACGCCATTGACGCGAGCGCTGGGCCAATCCCCAAAAGAGCTTGAGGTCAAGCTCTTGGTTTCGACCGAAGACCTGGAGCTCATTCGCGGCTCCCGGCTCGCGACCGAGCGCGCCATGGGACCCGGTTCCGATCGGCAATTGCACAGCGTCTATTATGACACGCCGGAGCACAGCCTGGCGAAACATGGCTTCTCGTTTCGCGTGCGCGACGACGGAAAGGGCTTTGTCCAAACGCTGAAATGCGCGCCGCCCGGAGACAAAGCCTTTTCGCGTCACGAGTGGGAAACTTCTCTCCGGGACGGCACGCCCGATCTTGCGCTCTTCCCGCCTTCGGCACTCGGCCCGGTCTCGTCGGAGGTCGGCGGCAAGCCCCTCCTGCCTCTTTTCTCGACTTCGGTGCAGCGCCACGCGGTTCCGCTCTCGTTCAAAGGTTCGAGGCTCGAGCTCGCGTTCGACAAAGGCACGATCCGCGTGGGCGAGCATGAAGAGCCCCTGAGCGAGATCGAGATCGAATTGAAGAAAGGCGACACGGCACGCCTTTACGAGCTCGCGCTGCAATTTCTCGATCTCGTCCCGTTGCGCTGGAGCATCGAGAGCAAGTTCGACCGCGGATACGCCCTGGCCTGCGACGCCTCGCCGGCGACATCGAGGGCCCCGGCCTCTCCCTTGACCAAAGGGGATACGGTCGACGCTTCGGTCGCCGCCATCCTTGCAGCATGCCAGCGTCATCTCCTGGCGAACGAGGCCGCGGCAGAGGATGGCCGTGATCCCGAGGGTGTTCATCAGATGCGCGTGGCGCTGCGCCAGATGCGCGCCGCCTTCTCGCTCTTTCGGCGCGAGCTCCGATCGAAGGCCTTCGACCCATTCGATCGCGAAGCAAAATGGATGGCGCATAAGCTCGGGGTCTGTCGCAACTGGGACGTCTTCGAGACGGAGACCCTTGTCGAGGCGAAGATGGGAGAAGAGCGCGCGCTGCGAGAAGCCGCCGAGCCGAAGCGGGACCAGAGCTACGACGCCTTGCGCCAGGCGCTCTCCAGCCGGCGCTATGCGCTCTTCCAGCTATCGCTCGGCCACTGGATCGAATGTCATGGCTGGCTCGAAGGCAGGGATCATGGGCGGCTTGCCGAGCCGGCCTCGAAGCTCGCTGCGTCGCCCTTGAGCGCGCTCCTTCGCAAGGCTCTCGAGAAGGGCAAGAATTTCGACAAGCTCGGCCTTCGCAAGCGCCATCGGCTTCGCGTCGCGCTCAAGAAGCTGCGCTACGCCGCCGAATTTTTCCAGCCGCTCTTCCGGAAGCGGAAGGCCAGGACATACACAAAAAGGCTTGCCGCGCTGCAGAAGCTTCTCGGGAAGGACAGCGACGCGATCACCACGAACTCGCTGCTGCGTGAGCTTGCCGAGGACGCGCCCTCTCCTTCGCTCGACCATGCGGCGGACAGGCTGCGGAGATGGCAGGAGCACGAGCGCCGAGCGACGGCGGCGAAAGCGCGAAAGACCTGGGCCAAATTCAAGAAGACACCCCCGTTCTGGTAGGGCGTCACCTTTCCGGCATTGCGGGTAACGGGAGCGCCGCCCTGCCACGGCCGCCTCTTGGGATGTCTGTCTCTTGGGGCGTCTCTTGGGGCGTCCAGACCGGACCAGGCGCGATGGCATCGAACCGAATGCGCTTCCTACGATCGACGGGATTTCACGACAAGCTCACGGTCTGCCTGACGTGCTTGCGTGCGCTGCCTGGCGCCCCATCATGCGGGCTTCCGGGCTCGGCCGTCGCCGAAAAATCGGGAACTTCGGTTGCTTCGGCTCGTTTGGAAACCCGCCCCGGGCAAGGACCCAACATGAGGTCGACGAGTGCCCGTCTCTCCGACGCCAACAATGCGAGGCGGATTTTGAACCCCTGGCCCTCACCGATCCGGTCGAGACGCTTGCCCTCGCTCGCGTCGACCAAGATGCCGAGGAGTATCTGGGGATTGGTTTGGCATCTGAGCGCCACCGATCAGATATGGGCCGCTTTGCTCTCGATCGCGGTCGCGCTTCTGGATACTGCCCCGATCGAAGTGCAGCGGCGCATCGTCAACGGCATCACGCAAGGCCATGAATTCCAGCCGATCCTGATCCTCACCTCGATCTACGCTGCCCTCGTCCTCGTGCAGGGGCTCACGAAGCTGCTCCTGAACATCTACCGGAGCTGGATCGCGGAGAATTCGGTCAGGGCGCTGCGATCCTTCGTCGGGGGCTCGCCGAGCGGCCGCAACGCCAAGGACGACAAGGAGGATGCGCGCACGCAAGGCACGGAGATCTCCATCGTCCTCGCCGAAACGGATCCGGTCGGCACTTTCGTCGGTGCCAGCGTGTCGGAACCTTTGTTGCAGATCAGTATCCTCGTCAGCGTTTTCGGCTATCTCGCCTATTTACGCCCTCTGATGGCTCTCGTCGCCTTGGCAGTGCTCTCGCCGCAATTCGTCTTCATCCCGCTCATCCAGCGCGCCATCAATCGCAAGGTCTCGAAGCGGATAGCGACCTTGCGGGGCGCGAGCGCCGGGATGGTCGGGCAGCAATCTGATGTGCGGGCGGCTTTACGCCGCCAGGAGACGCGATTTTTCCACGTGTTTCGCCTCAACATGATCGTGTTCAAGCTCAAGTTCACGCTCAACTTCCTGATGAACCTGTCGCATCACGTGGGAATCGCTTCCATCCTCGGCATCGGAGGATGGCTGGTCGTCGGCGGCAAGACGGAAGTCGGAACCGTCGTCGCCTTCATATCGGGAATGGCGACCATCAAGGACCCTTGGGGAGACCTCGTGACCTGGTACCAAACTCTCATGGTCACGCGAACGAAATTCGGCTTGATCGCGGACGCCGTGCAGCAAAAAGGGCCGGCCAGGTCCGAAGTTGGCGAGGAGAGCGGGGAAGTCGCCTTCGCGCCGGAATAGGACCGCGAACCGATCTCGCATCGCGCCTCGGCCTCATCACCGCGCGGCCTCGGGGCGACGGCCACTGGTCGCGATGCGGCGGCAGCACCTCTTCGCGCTAGTCGCGGGGACTTACGACATCACGTTGAAAGGTTATTCAACTTCTTCGAGGTGTCATTCGGGCCATGACAAAGCTTGAGGTCGGATACGGCATCGTCGTGATCGGAGCATCGGCCGGCGGGCCCGAGGCGCTGCGCGCGTGCTCATCATGCGACGCGCCCGGCTCTGTCGAACCAGGCGCGTCCAACTTTTTGTCGAAGGATCAGGCCGGCATCACGGCCACGATCTCGAAGTTGCGAGGATTGACGATGACGATCTCGTCACCGACGAGCACGAACTCGTAAGCGCGCCATTTCGGCTCGACCTCGACGATTTGCCGCGGCAAACGATGAAGACGAACGGTTCTCGGCACCTCCGTTCCGACGGAAACCGAGAAGTTCACATTCGCTTCGGGATGGATCTTCTCCTTCTTGATCACGTCGGTGATGCGGCTCTTCTGCTCGCTCGTCAACGAAGCGGACTCAGACGTGCCTTGTGACTTGCCGGTGCTCGAACCTTGCATGCCGGTCGTGCTCGACCGGTTCGAGGGCGAGGCTTGGCTTTCCATGGCGCCTTGGCCCTGGTTTTTCGTCGGCGAGGTCTGGCTCTGCATGGTGCCCTGACCTTGCTTCTCACCCGAGGGTTCGGCCTGCCCGCGCTTCATTCCTCCCATGTTGTGGCGCGTCTGCGTCCCGGACGGCGCATTCTCCTCACCCGCCTGCCCTATCTGCTTGCCGGGCTGGCGAGACTGGGTGCGCTTCTTGCCCGGCTGCATCGATTGATCGCCTGATGGCGTTTGGGCTTGGGTTTGCGTCGTCGCGCCGGCGGTGCTTCCACCCGTCTGGGATTGCATGGCGGCGCCGCCCTGCTTTTCCGTTCCCCCGGTGCCCTGCGCCCAAGCAGCTCCTCCCCCCGCCGCCAACATGAGCGCCAGCGTTGAAACCAAGACCTTGTTCGTCATGACGTTCACCCTTTCCTTCATCCTGTGAGCCCCTCCTTTGTTTCGATGAAGGGAAACGGCGGGCCGGATATGAGGTTCCCTGGCCTGCACGCGGGAGCCCGAGCACGAACGAGGCGCTCGACGTTGCCCGTCATCTGATACGGACGGAACAGGGCAAGGGCCGAGCCCTCGAGCCGGCTGGCAATTTCACAAGGCCTCGAACGACCTCGCCGTCCCTGTGCTCGGGACGCGGGCCTCTCTGAGGTTTCAGCTCTTGCCGAGCACCAAGCGGGCCCGCTGCAACAGCGCGACCGTTTTCGCGTCCAGGATGGCTCCGGTCTCGATCAAGCCGAAGGCCTCCTCGAGGAGAGGCTCGAGCACCTCGATATGCTCACCTTCCTCGTGCAAACCTCCTCCTTGCGAGATTTTGTCCCCGCCCGAGTAGGTGGCAAAGTAGCAGGCGATCCGTTCCGTCAGAAAGCCAGGGCTGCTGAAGAGATCAAAAACCTTGCGCAAGTCTTGGAGCCGATACCCAAGCTCCTCTTCGGCCTCGCGCAGAATGCGCGTCTGAGGCTCTTCTCCGTCGAGCCGTCCGGCGCAAGCTTCGATCAACAGTTCACGATATCCGTTGAGCCAAGCCGGAAGGCGGAACTGCCGCGTCAGCAACACGGTGCCGCGCGCCGGGTCGAAAGGCAGCACCGCGACGGCATCGCCCTGGTCATAGACCTCTCGCGTGCTGATCACCCGCTTCCCATCGGCAGCCTTGTAGTCGAAGGTCACCTTCTTGGTGACGGCTTTGCCCCGTGACAGAACCTCGGTCGCCCGAATGTGGACGTTCAGATCCATGCCTCGCGACCCTTGCGCACATCATCTGTTCAGGAAAGTCGCTGAAATGCGTCAGGGTTCCAGCTTCAGGAACCCAAATGTCCGAGCAACCAGGCTGGCGCGAGCCAAGCGTTCACCGATCGATGAAAGCCCGCCGTGGCCGAGCGTGCCGGAACCTTTCCCTTTGCGCATGGTTTTTCCGTAATACGGGCGGAGCCAAGCCGCCGAAAGGACGGAGGATCTGACCATGAAAGCAAGAGTTCATGCGCTCGCGCTCGCGGCCGTGATGGCCGCGGCAGCGTCCTCGGCATATGCGCAAGCCGACAATGCGACGGCGAACCAACCTTATGTGTCGAAAGCCGCTCCTGGCGAGTGGCGCGCCTCCGAGCTCGTCGGCATCGCCATTTACGGACCGGACAAGCAGGCGATCGGCAAAGTCAGCGACGTGCTCATCGACGGGTCCGGATCGGTCAAAGCGGTCGTGGTGGGAGTCGGCGGCTTTCTCGGTGTCGGCCAGAAAGACGTCGCCCTGCCGTTCAGCGAGGTGAAATGGAGTGACGAGCCGATCGTCGAGCCGACGCCGGCACCCGTCACCGCAGTGCGTCCGATGGCGCCGGCGGGCAGTTCGACCGCCGCATCTCCCGCGGCGGCGCCCTTGTCGGCGGGCTCCACCGTCACCCCGCCTCGCACCGCGATCTACGACTATCCGGACCATGGAACGGTGAACATGACGAAGGATCAGCTCAAATCGGCGCCCGGTTTCCACTACGCCTCTGGAAAGTCATGACCGGTCGCGAATAGCCGTTGCAAAGGCTGCATGAGCGTCGGCCCTCCGGGGCCACGGGTATGAGGGGTCCGCGCCGGGACGACCTTCCGGAGAAGCGGCTTTTGTGCGCCGCCTGCCATCGGTCGGACGGGACGGGCGTCGCAGATCTCTTCCCCGATCTCGCGGCTTCGAGCTCGGTCGCCTCGCGCGAGCCGACGAGCCTGCTTCGCGTCGTGCTGCGCGGCACGCAAAGCGTTGCCACCGACAGCGCTCCGACCGGTCCCGCGCTGCCCGCCTTCGGCTGGCAGCTCAGCGACGCCGAGGTGGCCGCGGTTCTCACCTGCATCCGCAACAGTTGGGGCCATGCGGCGCCGGCGGTCGGCGAACGTAGCGTGCGCAACGCACGCGCCCGGCTCACCGCACGAAACGATGAGGAGCGGGCGGCCCCTTGGGTCGGGGCCGCTCGGAGACGCAACCGGCAGCGGCTCTCTCAGGTTAGGCAGGAATGAAGCGGAGATTGCGAGGTCGGCTCGGCAAGACGGCCGCGAAATACCGGAAAGCGCGCAGGTCGCTGCGCGAACCGATCTCCGCACGCAGCCGGCACGAACTCGACTGGACGAATTTTTTCATCTCCGACGTGCAGACCAGCTTCGGCTCGTTCGTGGCCTTCTATCTTGCCGGCCTCAACTGGTCGAAACAGGATGTCGGGCTGCTCTTGACGATCGGCGGTCTCGCGGCCGTCATCAGCCTTGTTCCCGGCGGCGCGCTCGCCGACGCGGTGCCCCGCAAGCGGCTGCTGGTCGCTTGCGGGATCATCTCTCTCGGAGGCGCCGCCCTCATTTATGCGCTCGCGCCGATCTTCCACCTCCTCGTCTTCGCCGAGGTCTTCCACGGCCTCGCCGCGGGATTGATCGGGCCCGCCATTTCGGCGATCAGCCTCGGCCTCGTCGGGCGACGCGCGATGTCCTTGCGGACGGGTCGCAACCAGCGATTCCAGGCTGCCGGAACCGCCGTCACGGCCGGCCTCATGGAACTCATCGGAGCGGAATTCTCGACAGGGGCGATCTTCTTCGCAACGGCCGGCTTCTGCGTCCCGGCGCTCATTGCCTTGAACTTCATTCGAGCCGATGAGATCGACTATCATCGCGCCCGCAACGCCGGAAAAGGCGAGAAAGCCCGGGACCTGTCGCGCCTTCTCGATCTCGCGAGGAATCGGCCGCTTCTGGTGTTCGCTGGATGCTTGATCCTGTTTCAGCTTGCCGATGCCTCGATGCTTCCCATCATCGGCGAGAACCTGGCGCTCGGTGGCCGTGCGCTCTCCTCGCTCTATATGTCGGGTCTCGTCATCGTGCCTCAGATCGTGGTTGCCGGCCTCGCGCCATGGGCCGGCTATCACTCGGAAAAGCATGGACGAAAGCCACTGCTCCTCATCGCCTTCGGCATCGAGGCCCTGCGCGCGCTGCTTCTCGCTTTCTTCAGCAGCTACCCCTTTCTGGTGCTGGTGCAACTCCTCAACGGGGTCGGCGCGGCGATCATCTCGGTTTTGACGATCTTGGTGATCACCGACCTGACGACGGGCAGCGGGCGGTTCAACCTGACCACAGGCGTCATCGGCATGCTTCAGGCGACCGCCGCCGCCGTCAGCACGACGCTGACCGGTTTTCTCTTTGCCAGGTTCGGCGCCCCGATCGGCTTTCTCGCCATGACCGGGGTGGCCGTCGTCGCGACGCTTTTCCTTTGGATTTTCCTGCCTGAGACCAAGCCGACGGATTATCTCGATTGAGGTGACGAGGCTGGCCGTGATCAGGGCGGGCGAAAAAGGCTAGGCAAAAGGCGCAAAAGCAAGAATGCCGGGGCTCGTCCGCGATCGTCCATCTCGTGGAACTCGACACCCGGCGCGTCGTTGAATGGCCGTGCCCGCCGGGCGGCGGTGCTTTACCGTTTGCAACAGGAACTCAAGCCATGATCGAGCGACATCTGCGACTCTGCGGAATAGCGTTTGCGGGAACTCTCATGGCCACCCCCGCCATGAGCCAGGCGCCCGCTCCGGCCGTATCCGAAGGGCAAATCGTCAAATACATCGAGACGGTGAACCATGGTGAGATCGCCGACGCCAAAATGGCCTTGCGGCGCAGCAAGGACGCCGACATCAAGAACTTCGCCAAGGAGATGATCAAGGACCACGGCGCGAGCGACAAGAAGATGACGGAGCTGGCGCGGCACCTCAAGCTCAAGCCGGCATCGAGCGAGGAGACGACCTCCTTGATGTCGGAGGCCAAGAGCGGCGACAAGGAGTTGAGAGCGGCCAAGGGAACCGATTTCGACAAGGCCTATATCGACGCGCAGGCAAAGATGCATGGGGAAGTCGCGGATACGATCCAGAATCAGTTCGTGCCGGCTGCGACCGGCGACGAGATGAAATCTGCCCTCTCGGACACGCTCTCGACCGTGCAAAACCACCAGAAAATGGCGCAGGATCTTGCAAACAAGATGCAATGACGACGTCGCCGTTCACAAAACAAGACGGGAGCGCTCCCGCGCTCCCGTCTTGTTTTCGAGGCGCCGAATGCTCCCCGAAGCTTTTCCGTCAGATCACCGCCGCGGTGATCAGAAGCAGCTCGCCTTGGCCGTCGATCACGGCCGCGAGAACGTCCCACGGATGCAGGTCCTTGGCTCTCAGGGCCTCGGAGGCCGCGGGAAGATTATCGATGGATTCGCGCAACGCGCGAACTTGCGCATCGGTCATTTGCAAGGTCGCGGCATAAACTTGTTCCTGGGCTGCGCTCGAAAGATTTTCGAGGCTCACGACGGCGACGGCGTTGATTGAGGAGAAGGAAGCCGTCGTCATCTTCGGATTTTGGATCCGATCCGCCTGTGCATGGCCGGGATGGACCATTGTGAGAGCCGCGCATGCGGCAAGTATCGTAAAGATACGCATGACTGCTCCTTTTTGTGTGACGCCCCTCGTCTTTCCGTGGTGTCCCTCGTCATTCACCGAACTGTCGAAATTTGAACGTGGAGCTTTGGTTAAAAGTTCCGTCGCCCCGATTCTTGCTAATTAGATGAAAACTGTCCGATTCGAGGAGCGTTTCGTCCTGGACCGTCCCGTGTCTCGCCAGGTTCGACGCGCTTGAATTGGAGTTCCGTGCCCGGCTCGCGGCGGAGTTTTCCACAGGAGCCTTGCAAAACGATCCGCCCGATGGAACCTTTCCGGCGGATTTTCGTTCGCGTACTCGGTGTTTGTGCCTGGAGGGGTTCAGCATTCCCGCAAGCCCGGCCAATGGCGCCTCGTTTTGCGACATAGGTCATCCTATGGCGCTTTTCTGGCATGCGCAGCCTGAACCTCCCGGCCAAGAAGTTCACTCCTCCCGATTTTTCAAAGACATGCCAAGTCACGGAGACCGACATGCGTGACCTTGATCAGGCCGTGCAAAAGTCAAAGCCGCGCCGTTCGCCTCCCAAATCGCCTCAAGCGAACGGGTCGGACGCGCAGGGCGGTGCCTCGGCCAGCGAGCTGATCGAGCTTCTGCAGGGTCTCGAGGCGATGCGGGTGGGGGATTTTTCAGCCAGGATGGCGAGCGGCGCCACGGGTGTGCTCGGCAAGATCGCGGATTGCTTCAACGACATCATTGCCACGAACCAACGCATGGCGCGCGAGCTGGACCGGGTTGGTCAGGTCGTGGGCCGAGAGGGGCGCACCCGGCTTCGCGCGAAATTCGGCTCCACGGATGGGGCCTGGGGCGCGATGGAGGCCACGCTCAACGAGCTGATCGACGATCTTCTATGGCCGACGACGGAAGTCACCAGGGCGATCGCGGCCGTGGCGCAGGGAAACCTGCTTCAGACGGTGCGCCTCGACGTCGACGGACGACCCCTTCAAGGGAAGTTCCTCGAATCGGCGACGATCGTGAACACCATGATCAAGCAGCTCGGCGTCTTCACCTCGGAGGTCACGCGCGTCGCACGCGAGGTGGGCACCGAGGGCAAGCTCGGCGGCCAGGCGCAAGTCCGCGGCGTGAGCGGCGTGTGGAAGGACCTCACCGAGAGCGTCAACTCCATGGCCAACAACTTGACGGCGCAGGTCCGCAACATCGCCGAGGTGACGATCGCGGTCGCCAATGGCGATCTGTCGAAGAAGATCACGGTGGACGTGCGTGGCGAGATCCTGCAGCTCAAGGAAGCCATCAACACGATGGTCGATCAGCTTCGCTCCTTTGCCTCCGAGGTGACGCGCGTCGCCCGCGAGGTGGGAACCGACGGCAAGCTCGGCGGCCAGGCGACGGTTCCGGGCGTCGCCGGCACCTGGAAGGATCTCACCAACTCGGTGAACGCCATGTGCGGCAACCTCACCGATCAGGTGCGCAACATCGCCCATGTGACGACCGCGGTCGCGCGCGGCGACCTGTCGCGCAAGATCACGGTCGATGTGCGCGGCGAGATCCTGGAGCTGAAGGATACGATCAACACCATGGTCGATCAGCTCAACGCCTTCGCGTCCGAGGTCACGCGCGTCGCCCGCGAGGTCGGCACCGAAGGCAAGCTCGGCGGCCAGGCGACCGTTCCGGGCGTCGCCGGCACCTGGAAGGACCTCACCGACAGCGTCAATTTCATGGCCGGCAACCTGACGGCCCAGGTCCGCAATATCGCGGAGGTCGCGACCGCCATCGCGGGTGGCGACCTTTCGAAGAAGATCACGGTCAATGTGAGCGGCGAGATTCTCCAGCTCAAGGAGACCCTCAACACGATGGTCGATCAGCTCAACGCCTTCGCGGGCGAGGTGACGCGCGTGGCGCGTGAGGTCGGCACGGACGGTCGTCTCGGCGGCCAGGCGAATGTGCTCGGTGTCGCCGGCACCTGGAAGGACCTCACCGACAGCGTGAATTCGATGGCGAACAATCTGACCGCGCAGGTCCGCAACATCGCCGAGGTGTCGACGGCGATTGCCGGCGGCGATCTCTCGAAGAAGATCACGGTCGACGTGCGCGGCGAGATCCTTCAACTCAAGGAGACGATCAACACCACGGTCGATCAGCTCAACGCCTTCGCCTCCGAGGTGACGCGCGTCGCGCGTGAGGTCGGCACCGAAGGCAAGCTCGGCGGCCAGGCCATTGTGCGTGGCGTCGCCGGCACCTGGAAGGACCTCACCGACAGCGTCAACTCGATGGCGAGCAATCTGACCGCACAGGTGCGCAATCTCGCCGAGGTGGCGACCGCAGTCGCGAGAGGCGACCTATCAAAGAAAATTACGGTCAATGTGAGCGGCGAGATCCTGCAGCTCAAGGAAACCATCAACACGATGGTGGACCAGCTCAATGCCTTCGCGGCGGAAGTCACGCGCGTCGCACGCGAGGTGGGCACCGACGGCAAGCTCGGCGGGCAAGCCCAGGTCTCGGGCGTCGCCGGGACCTGGAAGGACTTGACCGACAGCGTCAATTCGATGGCCGGCAACCTCACGGCTCAGGTGCGCAACATCGCCGAGGTCGCGACCGCGATCGCGACGGGCGACTTGTCGCGCAAGATCACGGTCGACGTGCGCGGCGAGATCCTGCAGTTGAAGGAAACGCTGAACACGATGGTCGATCAGCTCAATCGCTTCGCCGGCGAGGTGACGCGCGTGGCGCGCGAGGTCGGCACCGAAGGGCGCCTGGGAGGACAGGCCAACGTGCCGGGTGTCGCCGGCACCTGGAAGGACCTGACCGACAGCGTGAACTCCATGGCCGGGAACCTCACCGCCCAGGTCCGCAACATCGCCGAAGTCACCACCGCCGTCGCCAGGGGCGATCTGTCGCGCAAGATCACCGTCGATGTGAAGGGCGAGATCCTGCAGCTCAAGGAAACCATCAACACGATGGTCGATCAGCTCAATGCTTTCGCCTCCGAAGTGACGCGCGTGGCGCGCGAGGTCGGCACCGAGGGCAAGCTCGGCGGGCAGGCGCAGGTGCCCGGCGTCGCCGGCACCTGGAAGGACCTGACCGACAACGTCAATTCCATGGCCGGGAACCTGACGGCCCAGGTGCGCAACATCGCCGAGGTCGCGACCGCGATCGCGACCGGAGATCTCTCGCGCAAGATCACGGTCGACGTGCGCGGCGAGATCCTCCAGCTCAAGGAGACGCTCAACACGATGGTGGAGCAGCTGCGCTCCTTCGCGGCCGAGGTGACGCGCGTCGCGCGCGAGGTCGGCACGGAAGGAAGCTTGGGCGGCCAGGCGGTCGTGCCCGGCGTCGCCGGAACCTGGAAGGATCTCACCGACAACGTCAACCTGCTTGGCCGCCAACCTCACGACGCAGGTCCGCAACATCGCGGAGGTGACGACGGCGGTCGCCAGAGGCGATCTCTCGCGCAAGATCACGGTCGACGTGAAAGGCGAGATCCTGGAGCTCAAGGACACCATCAACACGATGGTCGATCAGCTCAACGGCTTCGCCTCCGAGGTGACGCGCGTGGCGCGCGAGGTGGGCACCGAGGGCAAGCTCGGCGGCCAGGCCCAGGTGCCGGGGGTCGCGGGCACCTGGAAGGACCTGACCGATACCGTGAACGTGATGGCGGCGAACCTCACCGAGCAGGTGCGCGGCATCGTGAAGGTGGTGACCGCGGTCGCCGACGGAGACCTCAAGCAGAACCTCACGGTTCGGTCGAAGGGCGAGGTGGCGGCGCTCGCCGAGACCATCAACAACATGACGGACACGCTCGCGACTTTCGCGGATCAGGTCACCACGGTCGCGCGCGAAGTCGGCGTCGAGGGCCGTCTCGGCGGGCAGGCGAATGTTCCGGGCGCCGCCGGCACCTGGAAGGACCTCACCGGCAACGTCAACCTGCTCGCCGCGAACCTCACGACGCAGGTGCGCGCCATCGCCGAGGTCGCGACCGCCGTGACCAAGGGGGATCTGACGCGCTCGATCCAGGTCGAGGCGCGCGGCGAGGTGGCGGAGTTGAAGGACAACATCAACACGATGATCGGCAATCTGCGCTGCACGACGGAACGCAATACCGAGCAGGACTGGCTGAAGACCAACCTCGCCAAGTTCACCAACATGCTGCAAGGCCAGCGCGACCTCGAGACGGTCGGCCGCCTGCTGCTGACCGAGCTCGCGCCTCTCGTGAACGCGCAGCTCGGCGTCATCTACCGGATGAGCGACGAAGAAAAGCCCGCGTTGCGGCTGCTTGCCGCCTACGCCCATGATTCACAGCAACAATATCCGCCCGAGATCGCCGTCGGGCATGGGCTGATCGGCCAATCGGCTCAGGACAAGAAACGGCTTCTGGTCACGGAATTGCCGATCGATGCCCTGCAAATAGGCTCGGCGCTATTTCGGATCGTGCCGCGCAACGTGATCGTGCTGCCAGTGCTGTTCGAGAACAGCGTGAAAGCGGTCATCGAGCTCGCCTCGATCGCGCCCTTCACCACCTTGCAGACGACCTTCCTCGAGCAGTTGACGGCGAATATCGGCATCGTGCTCAACAGCATCGGCGCGACCATGCAGACCGAGGGCCTGCTGAAGCAATCCCAGCAGCTCGCCGGCGAGCTGCAATCGCAACAGACCGAGCTGCAGCAGACGAACGACCAGCTCGGCCAGAAAGCGCAGCAGCTCGCGGAACGCAACGTCGAGGTCGAGAGGAAGAACCAGGAGATCGAGCAGGCGCGGGGCGCGCTCGAGGAGAAAGCCTCCGAGCTCGCGCTGACTTCGAAATACAAGTCGGAATTCCTCGCCAACATGTCGCATGAGCTTCGCACGCCCCTGAACAGCATCCTGATTCTCGGCCAGCAGCTTTCCGAAAATGCCGACGGAAACCTGACGAGCAAGCAGGTGGAGTTCGCCCGCACCATCCATGGCGCCGGCACCGATCTTCTCAACCTGATCAGCGACATTCTCGACCTGTCGAAGATCGAATCGGGCACGGTCTCGGTCGACGCCGAGGAGATTTTCTTCACCAATGTGGTCGAGACGGTCGCGCGTCCGTTCCGTCACGAGGCGGAAACGCGAAAGCTCAGCTTCGACGTCGAGATTTCACCCGATCTCGGGCGCAGCATCGTCACCGATTCGAAGCGGCTGCAGCAGGTCCTGAAGAACCTGCTCTCGAACGCCTTCAAATTCACCGAGAGGGGCTATGTCCAGCTCAAGGTGCGTCCGGCCTTCGAAGGCTGGAATCTCGACCATCCCGTGCTCAGGCAGGCGCCGGAGGTGGTCGCCTTCGAGGTGACGGACACCGGCATCGGCATTCTCCCCGAGAAGCAGAAGCTGATCTTCGAGGCCTTTCAGCAGGCCGATGCGAGCACGAGCCGGCGATACGGCGGCACGGGCCTCGGCCTGGCGATCAGCCGCGAACTCGCCAATCTGCTCGGCGGCGAGATCCATCTGCGCAGCGTGCCGGGCTCCGGCAGCTCCTTTACCTTGTATCTGCCGGTGAAATACGTCGACCCGGTCGGCCATTCGCGCCCGCTCACGCCTTCGCAGCGTGAGGCACTGAAATCGACGCTCGCCAGCGTGGCGCTGACCGAGAGCATAAGCGAGACGGTTGCCGACGACCGCCTGGAGATTCACCCGGGGACGCGATCTTGCTCATCGTGGAGGACGATCCGAACTACGCCCGGATCACTGCCGATATCGCGCGCGAGCGGGGCTTCAAGGTGATCGTCACCATGCGGGGAGCCGATGCGCTCGATCTGGCGAAGCAGTATCAGCCGACGGCCGTTTCGCTCGATATCTTCCTCCCCGACATGCTCGGCTGGACCGTGCTCAGCGAGCTCAAGCAGGATCCGCTGACGCGTCACATCCCGGTCCACATCATGACGCTCGACGAAGACCGGCAACATGGGCTTTCGCGCGGCGCATTCTCCTTCGTCACCAAGCCGACGACGCCGACCGAGCTCGGCCGGCTTCTCGATCGCGTCAAGGAATACGCCGCGCCGCGTCGTCGAAGCCTCCTCATCGTGGAGGACGATCCGGCGGAGCAGCTCAGCATCACGGAACTGCTCGCGCATGACGATATCGAGATCGTCAGCGCCACGACCGGCGAGGAAGCCCTCTCGGCCATGAGAGCGCGTTCCTTCGATTGCGTGGTGCTCGATCTGCGCCTTCCCGACATGTCGGGATTCGATGTGCTGGAGCAGATCGGCAAGGAAGGCGATCTGCAGACAGTCCCGGTCGTCGTCTTCACCGGCCGGGAGCTGTCGGCCGAAGAGGATGCGCAGCTGCACAAGATGGCGAGAAGCATCGTGGTGAAGGGCGTCGAATCGCCGAACGACTGCTCGACGAGACGGCGCTGTTCATGCATCGGGTCACCGCGCAATTGCCGCCGGAGAAGCAGCGTATGCTCGAGCGGCTGAGCCGCTCCGACGAAGACCTCGTCGGGCGCACCGTCCTCCTCGTCGACGACGATGCGAGGAACATCTTCGCGCTGAGCAGCCTGCTCGAAAGGCGGGGAATGAAGGTGCTGACCGCGACAACCGGCGCGGAGGCGATCAGGCTCGTGCAGTCGACGCCCGACCTCGCCATCGCGCTCATCGACATCATGATGCCGGAGATGGACGGCTATCAGACAATCAAGGAGATCCGGTCCAGGCCGGGCTTGCGGCGCCTGCCGATCATCTCGCTCACCGCGAAAGCGATGAAGGGAGATCGCGAGAAATGCCTCGAGGCCGGCGCCTCGGATTATCTGGCGAAGCCGGTGAACACCGAGCAGTTGTTCTCTGCCTTGCGGATGTGGCTGCATCGCTGAGCGAGGAGGAACACGCGTGGACGCCAACGCCCCGATCAATATCCTGCTGGTGGATGATCAGCCGGCCAAGCTGCTGAGCTATGAGGCGATCCTCTCCGGCCTCGGTGAGAACCTCATCAAGGCCACGTCGGCGCGGCACGCCTTGGAGCAGCTCCTGACGAACGACATCGCCGTCATTCTGGTGGATGTCTGCATGCCCGAGCTCGACGGCTTCCAGTTTGCCCAGATGGTGCGCGAGCATCCGCGCTTCCAGGAAACCGCGATCATCTTCGTTTCGGCGGTGCTCCTGACCGAGGTGGATGCGCTGCGAGGTTACGAGACGGGCGCGGTCGACTACGTGCCGGTGCCGGTCGTTCCGGAGGTCTTGCGCGCCAAGATCAAGGTGTTCGCGGAACTCTACAGGAAGACCAGGCAGCTCGAGGCGCTCAACCGGCAATTGGAACAGCGCGTCGCGGAAAGGACCTCCGAGCTCGAGGCGGCGAATGCGCGCCTCATCCAGAGCGAGCAGCTCCGAAGCCTCGCGCTGGCCGCCGGCCACATGGGCTCATGGGACTGGGATCTCGCGGGCGGTCACAGCATCTGGGACGATGGGCAATGCCGCATATTCGGCGTCGATCCCGACAATTTCCGCGCCACGCGAGAGACCGTGCTGCCCCTGATTCTCGAAGAGGATCTGCCGGCCTTGGAGGACAGCCTTCGCAAGGCGCGGAAGGATGTCCAGATCCTGCAAGCGAAATTCCGGGTGCGCCGCCCGACCGGCGAGATCCGGTCCTGTATCGGCATCGCCGCCGCCCAGCGAAACGAGGCGGGCGAGATCACCAGGCTCAGCGGCGTCACCGTCGACATGACGGATCTGGAGAAGGCGCAGGAACATCAGCTCCTGCTCATTCGCGAGGTGGATCATCGCGCCAAGAACGCTCTTGCGGTCGTGCAGGCGATCGTGCGGCTCACCCGGGCCGAGAATCTTCCGGCCTATGTCGCGGCGATCGAGGGGCGCATCGGCGCGCTCTCGCGCACGCACGCCCTGCTCGCGAGCTCGCGTTGGGAAGGCGCCGAGCTCTCGAGCATCGTCGAGCAGGAAATGGCCCCCTACCGTGGCAAGGAGAGCGACAAGGTCTCGTTCGGCGGCCCCGACATCGTGCTCCCCCCGGCGGCCGGCCAGACCATCGGGCTTGCCTTGCACGAGCTCGCGACCAATGCGGCGAAATATGGAGCGCTCTCAGCCCAATCCGGAAAGGTCGATCTCACCTGGCGTCTCGAACAGGGGGGTCTCGCCTTGGAGTGGATGGAATCCGGCGGCCCATCTCCAGCAGCGCCGAAAGTGTTCGGCTACGGCATTCGCACCATCACGGCGGCGTTCGAGCGACAGTTGCAAGGCGAGGTGAGCTTCAACTGGTATCCGCAGGGACTGCGCTGCAGCTTGTCGCTGCCTCTCGGCCAGACGGCCTCGCCCCGCCAGATCGTCAGCACCACGCGGCGCCAGGAGGAAAAGGCGGCCTCGTTGCCGCTTGTGCTCAAGGGTAATCGACTGCTGCTCGTCGAGGACGAGACGCTCGTCGCGACCATGATGATGGAGGCACTGAACGAGATCGGTTTCGAGGTGCTCGGCCCCTTCGGCAAGATGGATTATCGGCTGGGCGCCGCGGCGGCCGGAGACATCCATGCCGCCCTTCTCGACGTCAATGTGGGCGGCGACCTCGTTTACCCCATCGCCGAGATGCTGGCCGCGCGCGCGATTCCCTTCGCCTTCGTGACCGGATATGCGGAAGAAAACATCGACAGAAAATTCGCAGGCGTGCCCGTCATGCAAAAGCCGGTCGAACGAACGGCGCTCCAGCACGTCTTCGCGCCTCCCGCGAATTTCAATGCCGAGGCGTCCGGCAGCATGGCATCTGGATCATGAGGCGATGAAGGAACGGCGTTGGACCTTATGAGCACGGTAGTCACGACCATTGACGCGAATGGCGCAGGCGGTCGTTGGTTGCGACGGTAGATGCCGGCGACGTTCGGATGAGTGTCCGGGATGTCCACCGACGCGCGCGACAGGCAGCTCGGGAAGCCTTTGGAGCGTTCGAGGATACGACGGACGGCCCAAAAATTTTTTGCATAACGGCGATCACGCGGCTTTCTCCGTCCGCGATGGACGGATCAGCACTTCGGCAGAAATGCCAAGACGCTCGTGTAGGCGCCGGATCATGCCGATTGACAAGCTGCGCTTGCAATTCAGCACCTCCGCGACGCGCGTTCGCGTTCCGATGAGGGGTTCCAGGTCCTTACGCGAAAGTCCCTGCTGCTCCATGCGGAACTTGATCGCTTCGACCGGATCGGGCGGGTCCATTGGATAGTGCTCTGCTTCGTAGGCATCGATCAGCGTCGCCAGCACGTCGAGACGGTCGCCCTTCGGCGTGCCGCTCTTCGCACCCCAAAGATGCTCGACCTCGGCGAGGGCTTTTTCGTAGTCCGCCTTCGTCCGAAATCGGCTTCAGCTCATTCGTCATGTTCCACCTCCGTCACGTCGATCCGATCATAGTCCTTGTGCGTGCCGATCCATTTGATCCAGACAATGCCCTTCTCAAAATCGACCGCGACGACCAGCCGGTATGCGTTCCCCTTCACGTTGAAGACGATGCGCTCGGCCGTCACGATGCTGGCTGTGGCATAGGACCGCTTCACCTCGGCCGTGTTCGTCCAGTGCGCTTTCCTGACCTCCTCGAACCAAGCATCCAGCGCGGCCTTTCGGTATCCCTTTGTGACGAGAGGCGCTTGCGATTTTCGGCGACGGTGGTCAATCCATTCTCCTCGCTACGGCACGCCATGCTGATGTTGGGGGGAGGATGCCGAATAGCCAGAACGCCGGGCAGCGATCGCTCTTGCGGACGCAGCCGGTTCGTCGATCACGCGGCCAAGATCAAGAATTTTACCAAACGGCATTGTCTGAAAGGTATCTCGTCAGCATGGCATGCGCGTTTTTTGAAAGCCTTACGCCTGCGCGACTGATGCTTCCGAAGCGCCTCAGGAGGTGGGCAGCCCGATCTCCGACAAATTCGCCCCGGCCGCGCGCTCCGCGGCGTCGGGTTCCATTTCCGCCCGCAGGTCGCGCCCGTGGACGAAGTCGGCGAGATCACGATTGAGCCGCTCCTTGTCGGTGAGGAACAAACCGTGCGGCGCCTTGGGATAGGTGAGGAAGCGCGCATTGGGAATCAGCCGTGCGGCCTGCGCGCTGGTCGCCGCCATCGGCACGTTCCTGTCGGCGTCTCCATGGATGATGAGCGCCGGTGTCGTGATCCGCGCCATCTCGTTGCGGAAATCCGTCTCGGAAAAACTTCGCAAGGATGCGAGCGTGGCCACGGGCGAAGCTTCGAGCGCCATGTTTCGGACCCAGTCGAGCATGGCGGCCGAAATCGACAGATTGAGCATGCCGCCGCCCAGAAGCTGCTTGCTGAAATTCGCAAGAAAATTCGGGCGGTCGGTCTGCAGCATTCGCGCCATCTCGTCGAACACCGTCTGATCGACGCCGTCCGGATTGTCCTCGTTCTTGAGCAGGAATGGCGTCGTCGCGGAGATCAGCACGATTTTCGAGACCCTTCGGCCGCCGTGACGGCTGAAGTAGCGCACCACCTCGCCACCGCCCATGGAAAAGCCGGCGAGCGTCACGTCACGCAGATCGAGCTGTTCGAGCACGGCGGCGAGATCATCGGCAAGGGTGTCGTAATCGTAGCCCTTCCACGGCTTGCTCGATTTGCCGAAACCGCGGCGGTCATAAGCAATGCAGCGCAGGCCTTGCGCGGGAAGCTCGGTGAGCTGGTGCTCGAAGGACCACAGTGCCAAAGGCCAGCCATGAATGAGGATGAGCGGCCTTCCTTCGCCGTGATCGACGAAATTGAGACGAACACCATCGGATGTTTCGACCTGTTTCATCGCCACCTCCTGTCGACACGCGCGTTGCCGAAGGGAACGCCTCGAGGCACGGCGAGGTTCGAGCGGCGCCGATCCAACCGAAATGCCCTCGCTGGAGCTGGATGCATTCGGATGGACCGAGCGACCTGCTCTTGATCCCTTAGAGCGGGACGCGTTCTGATCGGCTTAGCGACATGCTCTCAATCCCTTGCTTTGACGCGTGATCTTATCGCAAAAATAGTTCCCGCTTTCACGGATCATGCTCTCGGGCGCGCTTTGGTCAACGCACTTCGCAAAAGCGCGTCGGCGTGGCGGGCGATCATCACTTCTTCATCCGTCGGGACGACGAAGGCGCGAACGACGCTCCGGGATGACGTGATCAGCGGCCCATTGCGTTCGTTCGCCCCCGCGTCGCAAGCAATTCCGAGCCAGTCGAGCTTCTCGCAAACGAGCCCGCGGATCTTGGCCGCATGCTCACCGATCCCGCCCGTGAAGACGAGAGCGTCGATTCCTCCCAATGTCGAGCAGAGCGCGCCCACTTCCCGCGCCACATGGAACACGAACATCTCGAGCGCCTCCGCCGCCCGCGGGTCGCGGCTCGCCAGCAGGTTTCGCACATCGTCGCTCAGCCCCGACACGCCCAAGAGGCCTGAGCGATTGTAGAGAAGGTCTTGCAGCTCGGCGGCGCTCATCGCGCAAGCTTGCATGAGGTAGAGCAGGATACCCGGGTCGATCGCTCCGCAGCGCGTCCCCATGACGAGGCCGTCGAGCGGGGTGAGCCCCATCGTGGTGTCGACGCTGCGGCCTTCGCTCAGCGCGCAGAGGCTCGCCCCGCTTCCGAGATGAGCGATGACGACGCGCTTCTCGGCGATTTCCGGCGCAATCTCTTTCAGCTTCCCGGCCACGTATTCGTAGGAGAGCCCATGAAACCCGTAGCGCCGCACGCCACGCGCCTCGACGTCGCGCGGCAAGGCGAAGCGATTGGCGGGAAATTCGATCGTTTGGTGAAAAGCGGTGTCGAAGCAGGCGATTTGCGGCACTCCCTGGCGCAGCTTCGCGATCGCGCGCATCGCGGCGATGTTGTGCGGCTGGTGGAGCGGCGCCAAAGGAGTGAGCGCTTCGAGCTCGAGCATCATGCGCTCGTCGAGGACGACGGGCGCCGTGAATTTCGATCCGCCGTGCACGACACGATGAGCGACGCAGGTGAGTTGCGCGCCGTCGAGCTGGTCGTCGATCCAGGAAAGCAGCTTCGCGAGGAAGTCCTCATGGCGAAGCTTCTGGCCGTCGTTCCATCGCGGCCCGGAAAGATCATCCCCTCGGGCGTTTCTCGCGCGAAAATGCGCTTCGGAGCCGATACCCTCGATCTGACCTGAGACGGATCGTCGCAATCGAGGCCTGTCCGCGAGCGCGAAGAGAGCGAATTTGAGGCTCGAGGATCCCGCGTTCAGCGTCAGAACGGCTCCGGACACGACGGCACTCTCTCGGGTCACGATCCGGCAGGCGCGGGCCAGGTCCAGCCCTGGATCTCCGGCATGTCCTCTCCATGCGCGCGAACGTAACGGGTGTGCTCGACGAGCTTGTCGCGAAAACCCTGCTTGATGCGGGCCGCCGAGACACTGAGGTCCGGCACTCTCTCGATCGCCTCGAGCGCCAGGTGGAAGCGATCGAGCTCGTTCAGCACGACCATGTCGAAGGGCGTGGTGGTCGTGCCTTCCTCCTGATAGCCGCGCACGTGAATATTGTCGTGGTTGGCCCGTCTATAGGTCAGTCGATGAATGAGATAGGGATAGCCGTGATAGGCGAAGATCACCGGCTTGTCGCGCGTGAAGATGCTGTCGAAATCGCGATCGCTCAGGCCGTGCGGATGCTGGCTGCGAGGCTGCAGCGTCATCGGGTCGACTACATTGACGACCCTGATCTTGAGATCGGGCAACGCCTTGCGCAAAAGGTCGACCGCGGCCAGGGTCTCGAGGGTTGGAACATCGCCGGCGCAGGCCATCACCACGTCCGGCTCGACGCCCTCCGCTTCGTTTCCGGCCCAGCTCCAAATTCCGACGCCGGCCACGCAGTGCGCTCTCCGCCTCCTTCATCGTCAGCCATTGCGGCGCCGATTGCTTGCCCGCGACGATCACGTTGATGCGGTCGTAGGTCCGAAGGCAATGATCGGTCACCCAAAGCAGCGTGTTCGCGTCCGGGCGGAAGATAGATGCGAACGATATCGGCCTTCTTGTTGGCGACGAGATCGATGAAGCCGGGGTCCTGATGGCTGAACCCGTTGTGATCTTGGCGCCACACATGGGAGGTGAGGAGATAGTTCAGCGAGGCGATCGGACGCCGCCACGGAAGCGGCTTCGAGACCTTCAACCATTTGGCGTGCTGGTTGAACATCGAATCGACGATATGGACGAAAGCCTCGTAGCAGGAGAACAGGCCGTGGCGTCCGGTGAGCAGATAGCCTTCGAGCCATCCCTGGCAGAGATGCTCGCTCAGCACCTCCATCACCCGCCCCTTCCTGGCGAGGCTCACATCATAGGGCTCGATCTCCTCCATCCAGATACGGTCGGTGGCTTCGAAAACGGCGTCGAGGCGGTTGGATGAGGTCTCGTCGGGCCCGAAGATGCGGAAGTTTTTCGCCTCGGCGTTGAGCCGCAAGATGTCGCGCAGATAAAACGCCCATGACGCGCGTCGCCTCGGCCTCGCAGCCTCCCGGCGTCTTCACGGCGACGGCGTGGTCACGGTAGTCGGGTAGCTTGAGCTCCCGCTTCAAGAGGCCACCGTTCGCGTGCGGATTGGCCCCCATGCGGCGATTGCCGAGCGGAGCGAGTCGCCCGCAGCTCGGGCATCAAGCGGCCGCTCTCGTCGAAGAGCGCCTGCGGCTCGTAGCCACGCATCCAGTCCTCGAGCAGCTTCAAATGGCTCTTCTGCGCCCGAACATCGGCGACCGGAACTTGATGAGCGCGCCAGAAGCCCTCGACCTTCTTGCCGTCGACCTCTCGCGGCCCCGTCCAGCCCTTGGGGCTTCGCAGCACCAGCATAGGCCAGGTCGGGCGTGCCTCTTCGTCGGGCGCTTCGCGGGCCTGCTCCTCGATCGCGGCGATGCGGTCGAAAATCCTGTCGAGCGTGTCGGCCATAAGGCGGTGCATCGTCGCGGGATCGCTGCCTTCGACGAAGAAGGGCTCATATCCGTAGCCCCTGAAGAGATGCCCGATCTCCTCATCGCTTGCCCGCCCGAGGATCGTCGGATTGGCGATCTTGTAGCCGTTGAGATGCAGGATCGGCAGCACGGCGCCGTCATGGCGGGGGTTCAGGAAGCTGTTCGAATGCCAGGAGGCGGCAAGCGGCCCGGTCTCGGCCTCGCCGTCGCCGATGACGCAGGCGACGATGAGCCCGGGATTGTCGAACGCCGCGCCATGCGCATGCACCAGCGCATAGCCGAGCTCGCCGCCTTCATGGATCGAGCCCGGCGTTTCCGGCGCGGCGTGGCTTGGAATGCCGCCGGGAAAGGAGAACTGCCGCATGAGCTTGCGGAGCCCCTCAACGTCCTCGCTGATATCGGGGTAGATCTCGCTAGTAGGTGCCTTCGAGATAGGTATTGGCCACCATGCCGGGCCCGCCATGTCCCGGCCCGCAAATATAGATGACGTCGAGATCGCGCGCACGGATGACGCGGTTGAGATGGACGTAGATGAAATTCAAACCGGGCGTCGTTCCCCAATGCCCGAGCAGCCTCGGTTTCACATGCTCGGGCCGCAACGGCTCGCGCAGCAAGGGATTGTCGAGAAGGTAGATCTGGCCGACCGAGAGATAGTTGGCGGCGCGCCAATATCGGTCGATAAGCGCAAGCTCGGAGTCCTGCGCAACCGGCCGAGGGCGGGCCCGCGACGCAGGGTCTTCGGCGTTCCTATTCCTTTGCGAGCGCGCATTTCGCATCATGGTGTCCGACCGGGGCCGCGCATCCGAGCACCTTGCGCTTCAAGCATCGTATTTCTGGCGCATGATGGCAACTTGGATGCCCGTCATGCGGCCAAGGCCGTCGTGCCTTTTCGGCCGTCCCCCTTGCGGCGGCGCGTCTCGGACATGAGCCTGCGCCGCAGGAAGGCGAGCACCGCCGCTTCCTCGGCTCCGAGCGAAGTCAGGTCCTCGCGCAACTCGCCTTCGGCCTCGCGCTGCCAGTTCACGAGGAGTTCGCCATCGAGATAGGCATCGAGGATCGCCGGATGCACGTAGCAGTTGCGGCAAATGGTGACGGTGTTGCCCAAACGCTTGGCGACGCGCTCGATCGCGGCCTTCAAATTGCGTTTGGCCGCGGCGGCGCTGTCGAAGCTCGCGAATTCGGAGAGCGCCATCGCGGCGAGCACCGTGCCGGCCCAGGTGCGGAAATCCTTGGCCGTGATGTCGCGTCCGGTGATCTCCCGCAAATAGCTGTTGACGTCCGATGATGTGACCGCCTGACGGCTGCCGTCCGCCTCCACATATTGGAAAAGGTGCTGGCCCGGCAGATCCTGGCAGGCCCTGACGACGCGGGCCACACGCCTGTCCTTCACCGCGAGGTGCCAAAGCTTGCCGCTCTTGCCCTTGAACTCGAAGCGAAGCTCGTTGCCGTTGATGGCGACGTGCCGATTGCGCAAGGTCGTCAAGCCGTAGCTTTTGTTCTCCTTCGCATAATCGGCGTTGCCGATGCGAATGAGGGTCTTTTCCAGGAGACTGACGACGCTCGCCAGCACTTTGCGGCGCGACAGCCCGCTGCGCTTCATATCCGCGGCGACGCGCTGCCGCAGACGCGGCAATATCCTACCGAACTCGAGAATATGCTCGTATTTCGTCTCGTCGCGCAGCGCGCGCCAACGCGGGTGGTAGCGGTATTGCTTGCGACCACGCTCGTCCCGGCCGGTCGCCTGGATGTGGCCGTTCGGATCGGGGCAGATCCAGACGTCTTCATAGGCGGGCGGAACGGCGATCGCGCGGATGTGCCTGAGCAGGGCGGGGTGTTTGATGAGCTTTCCGTGCTGGTCGTGATAGGCGAAGGACTTTCCCGTTCGTTTGCGGGTAATTCCCGGCCCCTGCTCGTCGACATAGACGAGCCCGCTGGCCTCGGCCGCGGATCGCGGCTCGTCGGCGACATGGCGCTCCGATTTCGACGCTGCGGCGACCGGTCTCGAATTGGCCGAAGCCGAATTGGCCGAAGCTTTGGCGCTCATGATCTCGACCCTTCGGTGCTTCGCCGCACACGGCCCCCTGGCCCGCAAAGGCCTGACCGCTACCTTCTCGATCGTGGATTGAATTTGTCGACGGATGACAGCCGCCGCTCGGCATCGATCCACTTGCGATGGCTTGAACGGCTCGCGGTGGGCTCGGTTCCACGACATCCGCCATCCGCACGATCGGAAGGACTTCCTCCGTCCGAAACCGTGGACGGCCTCGACGAGCTCGCAGAGGAGGTTGGTCGCCAGGTGGAGGAACGTGCCCGGGACGAAGCCGCGCGCAAGGACCGATGAGACGCCTCGCGGGGCCGAGCCTACTTCCCGCTCGGTGATAAGGCGGCCCCGCCGGGCTCGCGCAAACTGCGCCGGGATGACGCGACGAAATACAGGCTCCCCAGGAGAGGACCGCCTTCATCTGAAACCCATCCGCGCTCCGTCCCAAATCGCTGAAAACCCAAAAAAGAGCGCCTCGGACGAGCCGAGGCGCTCTCACTGCCGCCAGCACCGATGAGGGGCAATCGAGGCTAGCGACGAAACGAACGCGTGCCGCCGCGACAGGTTCCACGCGGAAACGAGAAAAAATGCCCTGCGACATTCGTGCCCAATAGGCCCGTTGCCTACAGGGGAGCTGGACGCAGGGTTTTGCGAAGTCGTCGGGTCACCGCGTCGCGATGTCGCTGAAGGTGAGGATGAACATCACCAGCAACCAGAGGAACCCCCTCGGCCGAGGCGAGCCGGATGACGGAGCGCGCGAGAGGCAGCTCCATGAACCAGATCGCGACGATCGCAATCGCGGCGATCAAGAGCGCGACAATGATGTTCAAATAGCCGAGCGGCAGATAGGCAAAACCGAGCGTGGAGAGGACCAGGAGGTCGAGCGCCCGCCACCTGTTCGGGCCGAGCGCTTCCCCGTCAGTCGGGCAAGAAAAAAGCGCCGGAGAAAACTCTCCGGCGCCCTTGGCTCGTCAGCAATTGTTCTTGACCTTGGCCTGCGACCCTAGTCGCAGACTTGCACCCTATGCCAGACGCCTCGGATACGCGAGTTCGTGAAATAGCAGCCCGGTGCAGCCGTGCCCGGCCCCACCGCGACGACCGGGCCTTGGGCCGGGGCCACATAGCCGCTCGGATAGGCGGCCGGCGGATAGGCATAAGGATGCGTCGCCGCCGCGCCTACGGCCACGCCGGTCACGGCCGTGCCACCGAGAATCGCCGCGGCGGCCACAGGGGCAATGATCAACGGGTTAGCCGAGGCGCTGGTCGGCATTGCGAGCGCCACGCCACCAAGCGCAGCCGCCGCCGTGACACCTGTCAATATCCTGTTCATCACACTTCTCCTTTCCGTCACCGACCCGCCCGCGAATGCCGGGTTGTGACACCCGGATCGAGGCTGCTGCCGGAGGTTTCGTGGAGGGACAGCGATTCCATCTAGAGCGCCAGGGCCGTCGGGCAAGCCCGCGGCAAGCCCGCTGGCAAAAATTTTTGGTGCAAGGCATCTCGGTTCGCGGTATTGTGAGGTTCGCTCCAGCGAATTTGGCGGAAGTAACGAGATTAGGGTTTAACTTGCGTTAAATTTAACAAAATCTGGCTTATTCGTCACGCTCCCCGAACAAATACTTGCGCTGAGAATGTGTGAACCGCCACTAGCTACCCACCAGCAAGAAGACCACCCCCATGGCGACGATCACGAGGACGCAGCTCACAGCGAGGACGAAGCGCACATTGTGGCCTGTGACCCCCTGCCGCGCCTCCTTCGCGGTCTCCACGGTCGAGTGCTCTTCCTGCATGCTGATCTCCATCCGCGATAGCCGGGAAGCACGTCAATTAACGTCCCCCTACAAGCCTTGTTCCCGAGCCGAAGCGCCCGGATATTTTGCATGCTCCTTTACAGCAGCCGAATACAGCAGCCCAAACCCTCACGAGCAAAAAACTTCCGGTTTTGCCGGATCCTTTTGCCGATTGGCGCGTTTACGAAACTCAGTCTTGCTGGGAGGACATCATGAGCCTAATCCTCATTATAATTATTATTATTCTGCTTTTCGGCGGAATCGGGACATATCCGAGGTGGGGTTACAGCTCTGGGTGGGGCTACGGCCCTTCCGGAATCTTAGGATTGATTCTCGTGATCTTGATTGTGATGGCCCTTCTCGGAAGAGCTCCGTTCTGAGTTCTTGCCTCCGACCATCCTTCGCATTTGGAACCACTTTCGCCCCATGACGTTGGGAGCAAAATCAGTTCTTGGGAGGTTTTGTCATGGATTGGAATCGCGTCGAAGGAAACTGGAAGCAGATCAAGGGCAAAATAAAGGAGAGGTGGGGCAAGCTCACCGACGATGACCTGAACGTCATCAACGGCCGTCGCGACCAGCTCGAAGGCAAGATCCAGGAGCGCTACGGCCAGGCGAAGGATCAAGTCCAACGCGATGTTGACACCTGGTACAGCACACAGCGCTGGTGAGCATCTGGCCTGTCCGAGATTGACGAAAGAGAGCCGGTGACGTTTCGTCGCCGGCCCTTTTCTTTTGCTTGCCGGCTCGCCCGCAAAACGGGTTTTGTTGAGGCGCGCCGCGCGCTCAAATCGCCGCGGTGCCGAGCGGATGTTCGAGCCTTATCGGAAGGCTTCGAACCCGAACCCCGGTCGCATTGAAGAGCGCGTTCGCGACGGCGGCATTGGTGCCCACATTGCCCAGCTCACCGATTCCCTTGATGCCGAGGTCGTTGATGGCATGGTCCTCTTCGGGAAGGATGATGACTTCCGCCGCGAGAATGTCGGCATTGCCGTGGCAGATCCCACCTGCGTCGGATCGGCGGCTGACGGAAGAAGATTCCACCGGATCGAGCCAGGAAGCCGATGTCGAGGGAGATTTCTTCATCGTCGTCACCGCTCCGTCTCAGACGCGCTAATAGTCCATCGACGCGCCCCGGGGTCGCGCCAAAGCTCGGGCGCGCGGCGATGCTTCGCCACGTTCCTCTCGATTGAAAAAGGGCCCCTCGAGGCGCCGAGCAAAGTCGGGCGCCGTTATGTTCGAAGGCGAAGGTTCAGCTCTTGCTGCTCGTCCATCGGCCCGAATATTTGAATTCAGGAGCCGCCTTCAATTGATCGCTGGTGGCGTTCATGTTGGCGTGCCACTTCTTGTCGCTGTCATCGTATTTCACGGCGACGGAGGTCGGATCGACAGCGACATAACGCTCGCCCATTCCAAGGAATCCGCCAACCGACAGGATGTATCCCTTGATGGTCATCGAGCTGTCGAAGACGATGTCCTGGATTTTGCCGATGTCGTGATTGGTGTTGTCGTAGACATCGAGGCCCACCACGCGCGAGCTGATGAAATCGTTCGACTGGGGCGTGATGAACTTCGGGCCGGCAGTCTGGGCCAACGCGATGCCCGTGAGAGCAGACGAAACGGTGAGCGCCAAGATGATCTTGTGCATGGAATCTTCCTCCTTCTGGTGACCGACGCGGGTCAAGTTGCAGCGACACAACGCCGGATGAGGAAAGAGGTTGCGACACGAAAAAGGGAAACTTCCGGCTCAACCGGACACGATCTGAAGTCGTGAATCCGATGAAACGGTTCCAGGGCTCGGGAACCCGCGCGGCTCTCGCTTATTGGACTCGCGGGCGCATTCCTCGCGAGGAAATAGGCGCAAACGCGAGGTGCCGCTTTTGATCAGGGAGACGATCCATGGGAATATTCACCAGAGACATCCACTCGATGAACGACCTCTTCGTCCATCAGCTCAAAGACATTTACTACGCCGAAAAGAGTATAGCTGCCGCCTTGCCCGCTATGATTGAGAAATCCAACAATCAAGAGCTGAGAAACGGGCTCGAGCAACACCTCGACCAGACGAAGATGCATGTCGCGCGTCTCGAGGAGGTCTTTCGTCTGCACGGCGTCCCTCCCGAGACGGTGGATTGCCCCGCGATCGATGGAATCATCGACGAAGCCGATGAGGTTTCAGGCGAGGTCGCGGAAAACGAGGTGCTGGATGCTGCGATCATCGCCGCGGCGCAAACAGTCGAGCATTACGAGATTGCGCGCTACGGAACCCTCGTTGCATGGGCCAACCAGCTTGGCCGGCGCGATTGCGCCAGTCTCCTCGAAATGAATCTCGACGAGGAAAAAGCCGCCGACCGCAAGCTCACGCAACTTGCCGAGGCGAAGGTCAACCGAATGGCGAGCTGAGGATTATTGCGAGCGGCCGGAAGGAACGGAAGGCGAAGCCTTTTCTGCCGGCCCTCTCGCACGGGCAAGGTGCCGCGCCTTAGGCCTGTCCCGGCAACGACTTGGTGACTTCAAGGCCAGAGCGAAACCGGCTTTGACTGGAGTTCTCGCAGGCGTTTTCAGCACAACGAGTGTCGGGACGGCCAAGCGACGAGGTCACCACCCCTTCACTCTGCGAGCCGTCGTGAGCTGCAGCTCGATCGAATCCAGCACCTCTCTGAGCTCGCGTCCACGTTGAGCGAGGCTCGACAGGTGAGCGCCGATTTTCCAGAGGGCGAGAATAGTCAGAGCCCCGAACATCGCGCCCATGAATTCAACGACCCGGACCTCGGAAATAGACATTTCAGGAAAAGTCATGGCCGTCCCTTCTGTTTCAAAGCAACGACCTGCGGTCGATGTGATATCGGGCGCAATTTTATTACCGGTCGGCTGATATTTTTCAGGTGTTGTTGATTACGGCCGGGCGCAAATTCTCTAGGCCAAGTGGATTAAGCCGCGCTCCACGCCGGTGGTTGACGCTCGACGCGAACAAAGGCGGGCGCGTCGGTCATGGCGAGGCACCCTCGATGAGGCGACGAGCCATCTTGGCTCAGGCGCAGTCGCAGGCAATTCGGCGGGCCAACCTTTTCGGATGACGAATTCCTGGCCCGCGAGGCTGCTCACGGAGTTCCCGTCCGGTGCCGATTGAGGCGCCGCTCGAAGCGCCGGCCGTAGCTCGACATCGCGAAGCAGCACACGAAGAAGAGCGCGGCGGTGAATATATATCCCTCCTTGGCGAAGCCGAGCCAGGCGGGATCCTTGAGCGACTGCTCGACCGCGCCGAGCAGGTCGACGAGACTGATGATGGTCACCAAGGATGTGTCCTTGAACAGGTCGACGATGTTGTTGACGATGCCCGGAACGACGATGCGCAATGCCTGGGGCAGGACCACGAAGCCCTGCACCCGCCACCAGCCAAGGCCGAGCGACACGGCCGCTTCCTCCTGGCCTGCCGGCACGCCCTGCAACCCGCCGCGCACCGTCTCCGCCATATAGGCCGCATTGAACAGGGTGAATGCCACCATGGCACGGATGAGACGATCGATGCTGACCCCGTGCGGCAGGAACAGGGGCACCATCACGGCCGACATGAACAGCACGGTGAGCAAAGGCACGCCACGCCACAGCTCGATGAAGGCAATGGACAAATACCTGACGACGCCGAGCTCGGAGCGGCGTCCGAGTGCGAGGAGGACGCCGAGCGGCAAGGCGCCGGCGACCGTCACGAAGGAGATGATGACGTCGAGCATCAAGCCGCCCCACTCGCTGGTATCGACTTCCGGCAGCCCGGGCACGCCGCCGACGAGGAGGAAGCCTGCGAGGAAGGGGAAGACGGTCAGCAGCAGGAGCAGGAAAAGCCCGCGATGCCGGACATTCTCGCGCATCACCGGGGCGCTGAACGCGACGAGCAGCAGCGTGGCGGTGCCGACGCGCCACAGCTCCGAATCGGGATAATGGCCCCACAAGAATGTGTGCAGGCGAAGCTTGATGAAGGTCCAGCAAGCGCCCGAGCCCGTGCAGGCCGCCCTGCTGTTCCCCGAGATGGTGGCGTCGGCGATGGCCCAGTTGAAGATCGGCGGCACGACGAGGACGAACAGCGCCACGACCACGAGGGTCAATAGCGTATTCGAAACCGACGAGAAGAGGTTTCGCTTCAGCCACTCGAAGGCTCGGGGCGGGCCGCCGGTAAAGCCCTCGAACCTGCCGCCCGGCGGCGCGACGGCCGGCGCCTGCACCGTCACGACGCGATCTCCCTTGGCTTTGGCGAAGGCCTACGGGAAAGGCTCGCCGGGAGGGCGGGATTGCTCGGCAAAAGAGCGGCGTCTTGAGCCGTGAAGGTCGTAACGCGTGAGTCGATCGGGTGCCCTGGTTCCGCTCGATGCGGCGCACCCCTTCGTTGCCCGGAAGCAGCAGGAAGGCGGCGCCCGTGCGGAAAGGAGCGCATGATCAGTGCTCCACCAGGGCGACGCGTTCGTTGTACCAATTCATGAACGCCGAGGCGAGAAGGTTGATGGTGAGGAAGACCGCCATGACGATGATGATCGTCTCGACCTCCTTGTTCGCCTGGTTCATCACGGTGCCGGCAAAAATCTGGAAGATCTCGGGGTAGGCGACCGCCGCGCCGAGCGTGCTGCTCTTGATCAGGTTGAGGTATTGGCTGGTGAGTTGCGGCACCATGATGCGTATGGCCTGCGGGAGCACGATCAGGATAAGCACAGGGGCGCTGCGAAGCCCCATCGAATGGGCCGCTTCATGCTGTCCCTTCGGCACCGCCTCGATGGCGCTGCGCACGATCTCGGCGATGAAGGCCGAGGAATAGATCGACAGGCCAGCCCACAGCGCGACGAGCTCGGGCGGGATCTGTGTGCCGCCTCTAATGTTGAAGCCGCTGAGCGTCGGAAACTCGATCCGCTCGATCCCGGCGAAAAACAACACGGCGCCGATGAGGGGCAGAACGAGCGCCTTGGCGCCGAGCCGATTGGCGCCGAGCCGCAGGCGCCAGACGAAAGGCGTCGCGATGATGAGGATAAGGGCGAGCATCGAGAAAAGCTCGCTTCCTTGCCCCATCACCACGCCGGGCATATAGAGCCCCCTGATGTTGAGGAGGAAGCCGCCTGGAATCGCGATGCTCCCACGCGGAGACGGGAGCGTCTGGAGGACCGCGAAATACCAGAAGATGATCTGCACGAGCTGAGGCGTGTTGCGCACGAACTCGATGAAGGCGAGGGCGACGTTGCGCATCAGCCAATTGACCGAAAGCCGCATGATGCCGATCATGAGACCGAGAAAAGTCGCCGTCACGATCCCCATTGCCGAAACCAGCAGGGTGTTGAGCAAGCTGACGACAAGCGCTCGGCCGTAGTTGTCGGCATCGACCCAGGCGATGAGATGAAACGGAATGTCGAAATTCGCGCGGTCGCCGAGGAATCCGAAGCCGAACAGCACGTTCCGGCGAGCGAGATTGTCGGCGGCATCCGCGATGATGATGTAGGCGATCGCCACGAGCGCCAAAAGCAAAAGCCATTGAGCTGCGTAGGCGCGGCGTGACGGTCGCCTGACCACGGTGTTTTAGCCCCGGCTTCTCAGTACCAGGAATAGGGGTACATGAGGCCGCCGTTGCGGTAGAGATTGTTCAGCCCGCGAGGCAGGCCAAGTCCTTTCGAGCCGAAGGTCGCCTCGTAGACTTCACCGTAGTTGCCTTCGGACTTCACGATCCTGTAGGCGAAATCGTTGTCGAGGCCGAGCCCCTTGCCGAGATCGCCTTCGAGGCCGAGGAATTTCTTCACCTGCGGATCGGTCGAGCTCTTCTTGATCTCGTCCACATTGGCTTTGGTGATGCCGAGCTCCTCCGCTTCGAGCATCGCGAAATGCGTCCATTTGACGATGTCGGTCCAGCGGTCATCCCCTTGGCGCGTGTGCGGACCGAGCGGCTGCCGCGACAGAACCTCGGGCAGGAAGGTCCAGTCGTCCGGCTTCTTCATGGTCGAACGCGCCGCGGCGACGCTGCCGCCATCATCGGTGTAGCCGTCGCAGCGCCCTGCCTCGGCGGCGGCGAACGCCTCCTCGGGCCGTTCGAAGAGCAAGGTGCCGATCTTGATGTTGTTGGCACGATTGTAGTCGGCGATGTTGGTCTCGAGGGTCGTGCCGGTGAGGAGGCAGATCGTCGCCCCGTTGAGCTCCTTGGCATGTGCGACGTTGAGGCTCTTGCGAACCATGATGGTCTGGCCGGTGTAGAAATTGGGAGTGACCTCCACAAGCCCGAGGGCGGAATCGCGCGTCAGCGTCAGCTCCGAATCGCGCACCAGGAAGTCGATCTCACCCGACTGCAGCACCGAGAACCGCACCTTCGAGGTGGTGCCGATATATTTGACCTTCTCGGGGTCGCCGAGCGTCGCGGCGGCGACGGCACGACACAAGGAGACGTCGAGGCCTTGCCATTTGCCGGCTGAATCCTGAAAGGCGTAACCCGGTATGCCGGTATCGACACCGCAAATGACCTCGCCGCGTTTCTTCACGGCATCGAGCGTCGGGCTCTTGACCTCGCCCTGCGCGAGAGCCGCGCCGCTCGATAAGCCCAACAGACCGGCGAGGGCGGCCATTTGGGTAATGCCTCTAGCGACATGTCGTAACATTTTGCGCCTCATGGTTGGTGTTTACGAAACCGCCTCGCTTGTCTCGGCGCACCGGTGATCCGGGAGCCGGGCGGCACTCAAGGGCGGCCGGTGCACTCACACAGTGTTCAGGCAGCGAGCCCATCTCGGGCGACGACAGCTTCGGTTTGCCGAGCCCCTCGGCGTCAAGTGGCACGCAGGCGCGCGCAGGGCTAAAGCACACAAGCGCAGCAGATCGAACGATGAGGTGATCCATGTCGATGCGAGACGATGAGGGATTTCTCGAGCGCATACGCGAGCATCTCTATACGGCCGTGCTCTCGGATGTCCTCGACGAGGCGGGGTTCCGCGATCAGGCGATGGCGCCACGCATCCGACCTCTCGACGACGGGCTTGTGCTTGCGGGTTTTGCGCGGACCGGGCTGTTCCGCGAGGTGTTCCACGTCGCCCAGGGCGAAAACCCCTATGAGCTCGAGATCGCGATCATCGATGATCTCAAGCCGGGCGAGGTCGTGGTGTTCGGCTGCGGCGGTTCCGAGCGGATCGCCCCCTGGGGCGAGCTTCTGACGACGGCAGCGCGTATGCGCGGCGCGCTCGGCGCGGTGACCGACGGCTTCGTGCGCGACGTGCGCGCCATCCGCGACGCGAAGTTCCCGGTGTTCCACGGCGGCATCGCGCCCCTCGATTCCCGGGGCCGCGGAAAGGTTGCCGATATCGACGTGCCCATCGCCTGCGCCGGCGTGCATATCGAGCCCGGAGACCTGGTCTTCGGCGATGTCGACGGTGTCGTCGTGGTGCCGCGCAGGATCGAGGAGCAGGTGCTCGCGCGCGCCTTCGAAAAGGTGCGCGGCGAGAATGCCACGCGCGACGAATTGTTGCGCGGCGCCAAGCTCAAGGAGGTGTTCGATCGTTATGGCGTTCTCTAGCGCTGATTTGGCCGCGCACATAGGCCGCACCTTCGGCGAATTTGCCGTCCCGCATTGCGTGAATCCGAGAAGATGATCCGCAAAATGGGAACGATTTCTGCCTTGGATGGATCATGTGCGTCCGGGTCCAGCCAAACCAGGGCGCGCGCCTGTTCTCAATTCTCGCTTCTCGAATGGGCGCCGCCGAGCTGCACGATGAAGCTAAATGACCCTCTCCGCGCTCCCGGGACGGGCGGCGTCGACCCCCGGACGAATGTTCACTCCTCCGGTTCGGTCGTGAAGAGCAGCGGGTAACCCTTGCTGCGGCCCGCATCGGTCGCGCGGGTGGCCTTGGTCTCGGCCACGTCCTGGGTGTAGACGGCAACGACACAGGCGCCGCGCCGGTGCGCGGTGATCATCACCCGGTAGGCCTGATCCTCGCTCATGCGGAACTCGGCTTTCAGAACCGTAACGACGAATTCGCGCGGCGTGTAGTCGTCATTGACGAGGATCACCTTGTGGAGACGCGGCCTCTGCGTCTTCGTCTTCACCTTGGTGCGCGGCTTGATCGCGATGTCGCTCATGGAAAAGCTGCTCCTCATGAGAGCAAAGGCGCCTCACGCCAGCCCTGCAGCTCCTGGGGCTTGAATTGGTGTTCGTGAAGGCAAATCACAAAGTAGCAAGATGGACGCAAGCATCAAGAGCGGTGATGTCCTCCCCTATCTTCATTCTTGCGCTCCGATAAGAGCGCCAGCCTCCCTTCAATTCGTCGTGGTGTGCGGAGCGGAGCGCGTGTGTCCGCGTTCGCTCGGCTGGCCGAAGTTGAGCACGGTCACGAGAAAGGCAATGATTGCCGCGGCCGCCGCCGTGCCCCCGACGATGAGCGCGACAGTCCTCGCGCGCGCTCCCGGCATCGCGGTGGTTCCGCTCGGAGCTCGCCTGCCGACCCGGTGCTTGCCGGCGTATTTCCAAGACTGATTGCCGATGTGCGCCTCTGTGCCAGCTTCGCCTTTGCTTGCGCGCGGCTCGACTTTGTGCGACGAGTATTTACAGCCTCTTTCATTTGAAAGCTATCTTTCGTAGCGTAGTCCTGCAGAAGTCCCGAGAGGAAGGGGACGAGACATGGGATATATTGAGGCGGGACAACGTTCATTGGTCGTCCATGTGAGGTATCCGATTGCGAATACTTCGGTACGTGCGCACCTTGATGCCGATCGGTCAGCCGCGGTCCAATTTCACCGCCAGGCCTTGCCCCGGCGGAGTGCAGAAGTGGATGCTTATGCCGGGAAGGCGTTCCGTCCCGAGAGTTGCGGTGTGTTCGCGTCGAAGTTCTCGCGTGCCCAGAAGTGGAGGCCAGCGATATGATCATCGCATCCGTGGAGAAGACGGGCCCGGATCGACACACGAAACTGCTCGGTTGGTTCCGCTTCGTCGCCAAGCCTCGCATCGGCGAGGCCATCACGATGATGGACCGGGAGGGCGTTGCCTATGAGACCTTTCGTGTGGTCGATATCGAGCACGTCCCTATCAGGCACGACCCTGTAAGAGAGCCCTCGAAACACGAGAAGCTTCACCTGCTGGTCCAATTGGAAAGCACCAGAATGGCCGAATAGGCGGGTGCCAGGGGCGCCGCCGTTCAAGGAACGGCGACGCTCTTGTCGAGCCTCGGGCCGAAGGAGCCTCGCCGTGCCTTGATTTTGAGCCCCTTCGAAGAGGCCCCGTGGAGGCACATCTTGCGAATTGTCGACGAATTGCTGACCCGCAAAAGTCAAAGAGCCGATCAACCCGTGCGCCGAAAAGCCTCTGCACGTATTTGATCAGCGGTAATGGCAATGTCACCGGTGAAATTGTCGACGATAGCCTGCACCATGAAGCGCAAGCGCATGTCGCAAGCTCGAGCGATCGCGCCTTCCCGATCGCTCAGGCTGGTGAATGCGGTCTCGCCTCTATCGTCCACGAACTGAACGCGATAAGTCGCATCCCACATCATCATCCTCGCTCCCGCGAATTGTTTTCCACCTCTTAAGCTCGAACCATGCCTTTAGAATATGAAGGATTTCTTGCCCCGACCCGACATCTTTGGGGCTAATCCCGAAGGATGCGGCGGTGTGAAAAATCGAGCATTGCCCGGAACTTATTTGAAGGGAGGATGTTGGCCCCTCGGAAAAACAAGGAGCACTCCGATGGACAAGGAACACCTCAAGGGCGCGGCCGACAAGGTCAAAGGCGCCGTGAAGGATGCCGCCGGCAAAGCCACCGGCGACAAGAGGCTTGAGGCCGAGGGCAAGTTCGATAAGGCGAAAGGCGCGGCGCACAGCGCGGTTGGAGATGCCAAGGATGCCTTGAAGGATCCAAGAAAGGGTTAGCATCGGCCGGCAGGCTTGCGGCTTTCCCCAAAGTTATCCCCAAGGGGCGTGAACTCTTCTCAAGTATTTCAGCTTCGAGGAAAGCGCGATATATTGACCTCGGTAGCGGCTCGGTCGGGATCCGAACCAGTCGAGACCAAAAGCCCCGTTTGAGCCACCGCTCGGCGGGGCTTTTCCATGACCGGCAAAGCCTGAATGCCTCGCCCGTCTTTCAGCAGCATGATGGTGCGGCCGCCGGCGCGGACGACGGAGGCCGGTGGACATCGGCAGAGCGAGTTCAGCGCACGAGGATCGCCCTGAAGTCGTTGACATTGGTGAGCGTGGGACCGCTGACGATCAGACGATCGAGCGCCTCGAAAACGGAATAGGCGTCGTGCCGCGCAAGGTGCGCGGCGGCGTCGATGCCTTTCTTCTTTGCCTGTGCGAGCACTTCGGCATCGATCCAGGCGCCGGAATTGTCTTCCGTGCCGTCAATGCCGTCCGTGTCGCAGGCGATCGCCGACACGCCGGCGAGTCCGTCGAGCCGGAGCGCGAGCGCGAGGAGAAATTCGCCATTGCGGCCGCCGCGAGGAGGTTTCACGTCCGCAGCGGCTTCCGACGATCTCCCCTCCCCTTTGCGGCGGCGGGTTTCGCTCGCCGTCGCCTTGATGGTCACGGTCGTCTCTCCGCCCGACAGCAAGACGCAAGGCCTACGCGCGGGCTCGCCATGGCGCGCGGCGCTCTCCGTGATGGCCCCCATGACGGACGCCACCGTCCGCGCTTCGCCTTCGATCGCATCGCCGAGGACGAGGGGCATGATCCCCAGCCGCCGCGCGGCGGCGGCGGCCGCGTCGAGCGCCATTTTCGGCGTCGCGAGCATGAAGTGCTCATGGCCCGGGAAGGTCTCGTTCGGCGCGCCGTTCGCGGAAATGGCACGTTTGAGCTCGGGCGAGATCGCGATGCCGTAGCGTTCGAGAATCGCGAGCGCCGCCTTCGGGTTCCGCTCCTCCCGGAACCGTAGGTCCAGAACCGATAACGGCTGGATCGTCTCCCGGCACATCCGAGATGAGGTAGGTCACGCAACGCGCGCGGCGCGCCGCGGCCGCGAGCCGCCCGCCCTTGATCGCGGAGAGCGCCTTGCGCACCGTGTTCATCTCCCCGATCGGCGCTCCCGACTGGAGAAGCGCGAGGTTGAGCATGCGCTTGACCTCGAGCGTGATGCCGGGTGCCGGCAGGGTCAGCAAGGCCGAAGCGCCGCCCGACATCAGGCAGATGACGAGATCGTCCGGCCCCGCCGATCGGGCGAGCTCGAGAATGCGGCCGAGCCGCCTTTTCGCCCGCGGCGTCGGGCACGGGATGGGCGGCTTCCACCACTTCGACATGACGCGTCGGTGCGCCGTGGCCGTAGCGCGTCACCACGAGGCCCTCGCAGGGGTGGTTCCAGGCGTTCTCGAAGGCACGCGCCATGCTCGCCGCCGCCTTGCCGGCGCCGATCACGATCGTGCGGCCCTTGGGCGGCGGCGGCAGACGATCCGCGAACTTCCCTTCCGGGCGCGCGGCGGCGAGGGCTGCCTCGAACAAGGCGAGGAGGATGGCCTTGTCGGTCGAGCTTTCGCCTGCCGGATACCGCAACGAGGTCTCGGCGCTGTTCGACGAAACAGCCTCAGCCCTCGCGTCCGCGAGCGCGGGAGCCGCTCGGGTCCACGCCTTGGGTGCGCGAAACTGCGGAACGACGGGAACGGGAAGGGCCGGGATGGTCGCGCCGGCCTCGTTCTCGAGCTTGTGCGCGAAAATTCCACGCTCGACGAAATGGGGATCCTCGACCGCCTCGCGCAAATCCTGGAGAAGCGTGCAGCAGCAATCCGCCTTCTCGAAAACCATGCGCCAATGAAGCGAGCGAATGCGCCGCGACAAGCGCTCGCACGCGCGCCAGCGTGCCTTCGCGGATCGCGAGCGTCGGTCCGCCATTCGGCCTCGAGGCCGATCGCCTCGCAAAAGCCGCTCCCAGAATTTTTGCTCGAGCGCGCCGACCGCGAGCATCTTGCCGTCCGAGGTCGCATAGAGCTGGTAGCGAGGGCTTCCCCCCGTGAGCCTCCCCTCGCCGCTGCCGAGCCAGCGGCCCGAGGCGAAGCCCTCGGCGAGCGCGAGCGGCATGAAGGCGAATGCGTTCTCCGTCATGGCGATATCGAGATGGCAACCGGCGCCGCTCGCCTCGCGGGCACGCAAGGCAAAAAGGATGTTCATCACGGCGGGGTAGCTGCCACCACCGATGTCGGCGACAAGGGCCGGCGGCACGACCGGTTTCTCCTTCGAGCCAAAGGAAAGCGAGAGCAGGCCCGCGTCGCCGATATAGTTGATGTCGTGGCCGGCGCGATCGCGCTTGCGACCGCTTTGGCCATAGCCGGTGAGGGAGCAATAGACGAGCCGAGGGTTGAGCGCGGAAGGGCCTCATAGCCGAGGCCGAGACGCGCCATCACGCCGGGGCGGAACTGCTCGACGAGCACATCCGCGCCGCGCGCGAGCTCGAGAACGCGGGCGCGATCGGCCTCGCGCTTGAGGTCGCCGACGAGGCTTTCCTTGCCTCGGTTGAGAAGGGCGAAAAGCGCGCTCTCGCGCCCGAAGCGCGGCGCGTAGCCGCGCATCTCCTCTCCGCCCGGCCTCTCGACCTTGATCACCCGGGCGCCGGCCTCGGCGAGAATCAGAGTTGCGAGCGGACCCGGCAGCAGCGTCGAGAAATCCAGAACGGTGATCCCGGCGAGCGGCTGCATCTCTTCATCCTTCCCATCGTGCCGGCTGCCGGACCGCTCGCGGCGCTCGCGGACATTCCGGCACGCGCCGCTCATGCATGAGTGATGCCCGGCGCACAAGCCTCGTGGGCGCCGTTCCCGTATCCGTCGCCGAAACAAGGCGCCTTCCGTGTGGCCGACGCCCCTCCTGCCGATGCGCCGATCGTGCCACCTGTCCTGATCCGATCTGATCAAGGACCGCGATGGTCGTTCGCCGATTTTTCCCATAAGAAAAGGCAGCGGGAGGGTCGAGGGATGGCGGAGCGCTACGATGCGGTGATCATCGGCGGGGGGCACAACGGGCTCACTTGCGGCGCCTACCTGGCACGCGCCGGCCTCAAGACGCTGGTGCTCGAACGACGTGAAATGATCGGCGGCGCCGCGGTCACCGAGGAGGTGATCCCCGGTTTCCGGTTCTCGGTCTTCAGCTATCTCATGAGCCTTCTGCACCCGAAGGTGATCGCCGAGCTCGAGCTCGCCAAATACGGTTTCAAGGTGTTGCCGGCTTCCGACATGTTCGGCCCCCTCCCGGGCGGGGACTTCATCGTCTTCAGCGATTCGATTGCCAGGACGCAATCCCATTTCGCGCGCTTTTCGAAAAAGGACGCGGAAATCTATCCGCAGTTCAATCGCTACCTCATGGAATCCGTCACGATCGTGAGAAAGCTCCTGCTCGAGACGCCGCCCGACCCGAGCTGCCGCGATTGGAAAGCCTTCAAGGAGACCGCCGCCTTCTTGTGGAAATACCGAAAGATCGGCGGCAAGCTCTTTCGCCTCATCGATCTCCTGACGATGAGCGCCGACGATTATCTCTCCGAATGGTTCGAGAATACCCATGTGAAGGCCGTGCTCGCCTACTATAGCGGCATCGGCACTTTCGCCGGGCCGAAGAGCCCCGGCTCCGCCTATGTGATCATGCATCACGTGATGGGAGAGCATGCGGGCGCCGGCGGCTGGGGCTTCGTGCGCGGCGGCATGGGCGCGATCAGCGAGGCGATTGCCGCCTCCGGAAGGGCAAGCGGCCTCGACATCCGCACGAGCGCGGAGGTCGCAGGCATCGAAACGGCGAACGGCCGCGCCACGGGGGTCACGCTCGCCGACGGCACGCGCATCGAGGCGAGGACGATCGCGAGCAATGTGAGCGCCAAGCTCACCTTCCTCAAGTTCCTTTCGCCCGACAAGCTGCCCGCGGATTTCGTTCGGGACGTTTCGAGCTTCCGCACCTATTCGACGGCGTTCAAGATCAACATCGCCTGCGAGCGCTTGCCGAGCTACAAGGCGTTCGATGCCGCCAAATGCGGCTTCCCCTACCCGACCTACACCCATATCGGGCCGTCGATCGAATATCTCGAACGCGCCTATGACGACGCGAAATATGGCGAGTGGTCGCGCGATCCCTTCATCACGCCCGTGACGCCGAGCTATGTCGACGACAGCATCTCGCCTCCCGGCAAGCATGTGGTCCACCTCTTCGGTGGCCACGCCCCCCATACGCTACGCGAAGGCGATTGGGCGAGCCGCAAGGATGAATTCGCGAAGAATGTTCTGCGCGTGCTCGACGCGGAAGCACCCGGCTTCTCGGATGGCATCATCGGCATGCAGATCCTGACGCCGCCCGATATCGAGGCGAAGATCGGCTCGCCGCATGGGCATATCTTCCACGGGGAATTGCAGGCCGACCAGCTGTTCTTCGCCAGGCCCGCGCCTCACTTCGCCGACTATCGAAGCCCGATCAAGGGACTTTATCAATGTGGCTCGTCGGCGCACCCGGGAGGCGGCGTCGGCGGCGTCCCCGGACACAACGCGGCGCGCGAAATTCTCAAAGATCTACGCAAGTAACTGGAGGCGTTCTCGTCGGTCCGACAAATTCGGCAATTTGCGTCTTCGAAGTCCGGGGCGTCAAAAACATTTGCTCTCGACAGGATAACTCACATATGACAATGAATGTCATATGTGGCGGCCTACTCTCATCCTGTATCGCAAGCGATGGTATAATGACGGGGTTCTAGCCGAGATGAAGCTTTGGCTCGTGCCGGCGTGTGCGGGGTTCGGGCCACGGTTTCAAATACAGCCTATTTGACGGCCTCGAGGGTCTGCGTTTGGTGGGCTACGACAATGAGGCCGGAAAAGGAGATCATAGACACTAGGGCGACCAGGAGGAGGTCTAACGTTTTACCAGCGTCAAGCGGCTCATGGCGAATTTTTTGGCGGATGTGCGCGCGCTGCGCCGCCGCGGTTGAGCGGAAGAGAGGTGCGAAATGGCGAACATGAAAATGATCGTCGGCGGAAGCCTGGACGAGGATGCGGCCGCGTTTCTCGACGCCTGGAAGCGCGCCCGGCGCGGCAAAAGGGTGCGCGAGCGCGTGCTCGCCTTCGAGAGCTGGGAGGCCCTGGCTAGCGTGCTGACCGGGGCACGCTATCGCCTGCTGCGCCATCTCCACGCCCATCCCGAGCCATCGATATCGGCGCTCGCCCGCGGGCTCGGTCGCCAATACCGGCGTGTTCATGCCGACGTGACCGCTCTCGAGCAAGCGGGCCTTCTCGCCCGATCCGGAGGCATGGTGCGCACGACGACGGATACCATCACCGCCGACATACGGCTTTAAGGGGCCGTGTATCGAACTGAGCAGGCCCCAGTGTCATCACCAGGGCCTCGCTGAGAAATGCGACCCTACCCCAGTATCGCAGCCATGCTCATGGCCGCGGCAAGCGCCACCGAAGGTCCAAGAGAGGAATAATGGGACGGGAAGCATTGGTCTATGCCGAAGTCGGTAGCGAAACCGACGAGGTGCGCGCGCTTCTCGAAAGCGGCGAGCTGATCCTGCGGGGCGCGATTCGCCGTCGTTGTCCGAAGCCCGCGCTGGAGGGCGTGACGGTCGAGGGCGAGGTGCTGTGCTTTACTTATGCGGGCGACCCGGTTCGGCTTCATCTCGGTGCGCGCGAGGCCGAGGCGTGGCGCAAGGCCATCACAATGCCGCCGCCGAGTTTGCGAACGAAGCTTGGGCTCAACAAGGGCGCCCGAGCGCTCCTCGTCGGATCCTTCGAGGATGATGCGCTTGCAGAAGCGCTCGACGGTGTTCTCGTCGAGGACGGCGCCGACGCCGCCGTGATGATCGCCTGCATCGAGAGGCCGGATGACCTATCGGCGGCGCGGACCCTTCATGCGGCGCATCCAAGCCTCGCTCTTTGGGCGGTCTATCCGAAGGGGCGCGGCGTCACTTTCGGCGAGAACGAGATTCGCGCCTCGCTGCGCGCAAAGGGCTTCCGGGACACCAAGTCATGCGCCGTCTCGGAGCGCCTCACCGCGACACGCTACAACCTTAAATCGAAGTAAGCGGTCCCGAATCGCCGGCGCGACGCCGATCTTCTTAAAGCGGCGGGATGCGCACCGTGAGCACGGCCGAACGGCCGTCATCGAGCGCCGCGAGGCAGCGATCGATTGCGTCCGGGACATCCTGCGGCAAGCGCACGCTTTCGCCGTAGGCACCGAAGGCGCTACCCACTTCCTCGAAGCGACGTGTCTCGCCCTGTCTTCCGCTTTCGAGCCGCGACAGGAATTTGTCGCTCGCGACCGCCGCACCTTTTGGATAAACCCGCATCACCGAGGACTTCACCGCCTGCCAGCCGCGATTGTCGAGCACGACGGTGAAGATCGGAAGCTGATATTGCTGGGCGGTCGCATAGACCGAGTCGGGCGTCGAGAAATGGAACGAGCCGTCGCCGACGATCTGCACGACGCGCCGCTCCGGACGCGCGAGCTTGATGCCGAGCGCCATGCCGCCGCTATAGCCGAGGCCGGCGCCGCCGAGGCCCACATAGGTTTGCGGTCTCGTGCGCAGGATTTGCTCCTGCACGGCGAGCGTGTTGCGGATCGATTCGTTGAGCACGATGTCGTCTTGCGAAAGCTTATCGTTCAAGCTCGCGCAAAGATATTCCGGCGAGATGGCGTCGAATTCGCCGGACCTTGCCGCCGCCGCCCGCGCCTTGCGCCGGCGTTCCTCATTGGCCTTCTCGAAACCCGCGACACGCGCGGCGATGCGGCTTCTATAGGCATCGTCCGCTCGCGCCCGCACTGCCTCGAGCACCTGGCGAAGGACGATCGAGCAATCGCCTTCGATGCGCATGTCCGTGGCGAAACCCCACATCGGAAAATCGGTCTTGAGCGGGTCGATGTCGACCTGAAGCCAGCGCATGGCGGCGGCACGCGGCGCATATTTCGGCAGGAAGGGCACATCGACGTCGAGGAGGAGGCCGAGATCCGCGCCCTCCATCGCCGAGACCGGGTCGAAGCCCGCAAAGCACGGGCGAATCATGGGGAATGCAAAGGTCGAGCGCATTGTATTCGACGACCCGGATGCCGCATTCTCGCGCGAGCGCGTCGAGCACCGCGACCGCTTCCGGTTTGCGACCGAGATAGGCGCTGATCGCGATCGGGCTTTTAGCGGCCATCAGCGCTTCGGCGAGCGCCTCGGCGCGCGCGGGCTCGACGCCGCCTCGACGCACCGGCCCGTATTTCGCCTCGGAAAAGGTGCTCGCATGATGATCGTCGAGCGTCTCCGCCAAGGTCTCGCGCGGAAGCATCATGTAGACCGGGCCTTGCGGATCGCTCTGCATGAAGGAATGACCGCGCCGCAGCGCCTCCTTGGCGACCACGCCGGAGGGGAGCGAATATTCCCACTTCACGAAGGGGCGCACGATGCTCGCCATGTCGAAAGGGTCCTGCACGAAGTGCACATAGGCATCGCGTGATCCCGGAAGCTCGCCGCGCATCGTATAGGGAGCGCGGCCGGCCAGCAGCATCACCGGAAGGCGGTAGCGAAAGAGGTTCCCCAGCGCCATGGAGGAGTTTGCCGTGCCCGCATCGACATGCACGAGCACGGCCTGTCCACGCCCGGTCGCGAGCGCGTAGCCGCCCGCCATATGCACGGCAACCGTCTCGTGCGGGCACGAGAATGACGCGCGGATGCGGGCGGCCTTCCTTCTCCCAGCGCGCCAGCTCCTCGATGATCGAGACGTGATCGGTGCCGAGATTGCCGAAGATATGGTCGATGCCGAGATCGGCGAGACCTTCGAGAAAGTAATGCGCCGCCGATTGCTTGCTCATGCGTTTCTCTCTTCATCGCTCGCGTCTTCGGCGCTTGCATCTTTCACGATCCGGCACCGAACTCGGGCACCGCTCTTTCGAGGGAGGCTCTTGCGCGACGCGAGCACGCGCGGCGCCGTCTCCCGCACCAGGAGAATCGATGCCGCGACGAGGATCTGCGCGATGCCGGCGATGCCCAGGACCGCGCCGAGTCCCGACCTGATCATAGAGCACGCCGCCGACGAGCGGCATGAGCGTGGTGCCGACGAGCACGCCGAAGAAATTGGTCATGCCGAGGGCCGCGCCTCGAATTTCGTCGGAGACAGTCTCGCTCACGCAGGTCGCGAGCACGATGGGCAGGAGGCCGAACCCGCAAAAGCCGCAGATGCCGGCGAGGACGCCGCATCGGCCAGACGTCATATCCGCCGAGGATGTAGAGCGCGAGTGCGGCGGCGCTCGCGACGGCGCTCGCGAAGACCACCGGCCGTCGCCCGAGGCGATCCGACGCGAGCGGAAGCACGATCTGCCCGGCCGCGCCGGAGAAGCCCCAGATCGACGCGATGGTCCCGGTCTCGGCGAAGCTGAAGGCGCGGATCTTGGTCAGGAAGAACGGGTTGAAACCGACGAAGATCTGCAACCAGGTGAGGACGGCGCAGCCGGCGACGTGACGGCGACCAGCGGACGGATCGCGCAGGAGCTGAAGCGCGCGCCGCCAATCCGTCCGCTGCGTCTCGCGCTTTGGCGGCTCGCGCAGCACGACGATCAGGGCAACGAGGATGAGAGCCGTGGCCGCGCCGATGATCGGGAAGACCAGGCGCCAGCCCCAAAGCGAGGTGAGGCGGGTGATGATGATGCTGCCGACACCCGACGCCGATGAGCGTGTAGCCGACGGTGAAGACCGCCTGGTTGAGGCCTCTTGCGCGAAGGTGCCGTCACCTCGTTGATCGTCGCCTGGCCGACCGACCAGCCGACACCGTCGCCGATGCCGAGGAGATCGCGCACGACGAACATGGAAAGGAAGCTCCACGCGCCGCCCATCGCGGCCGTCATCACGCCGACGAAGCCGACGGCCGGCAGCAAGATCCGGCGGCGGCCGTGCCGATCGGAGAGGAACCCTCCGATCCAGCTCGAGACCGCCCAGGTCACCGAGGTGCCCGAGATCAGGAGCGCCGCCTGCCAGCCCGCGAGATTGAAATTCCGGCACGATGAGCGGGAAGATCAAGCCGATGCTGAAGCGATTGAGGCCGACACAGCCCCAGAACGAGGCGAGCAGCACGAGGATCGGTGAGCTCGTAGCGAGCGGGTTTCCCGGCCGGCATCGCACATCCTCCCTCGAGGGCGATTCCTTGGGCGTTCGTGCGCCCGGCAAACGCTTCCGCGGTGCGGAGCACGCCGCGATCATCGTGCACGGGATTAGCGCCTCTGCGCCGTCTCGGGCAAGTCGGAGCGCCGCGTCCCTCGCCCGCGTCGCCCCTGCGCCCTCCTCCACACCCTTCGCCGCGCAAGCGAAAGCTTCGCACGCGCCGGCATTTTGGGCGAGCTTCACATTGGCTTTCACCATGCGGAGGGTGCCGCAAGATTGACAGGCAACCCGGTGAAGGGTAAAGTTTCGCGCAGCAAGAGATTGCGTCTTCGGATGCGAAACTTTCAGCCTGCGACGGCGCGTTGCGCGAGATTAACTCGAAAGTCGCATGACGCCGATGAGCTCGGAAACGATCACCGGCATCGCGATCGTCGGCGGCGGCATTTGCGGTCTCAAGCTCGCGCTCGATCTCGCACCAGCGCGGCATCGCCTGCGACGTCTATCGAGCGCGCCCCGCAGATCAAGGAGCTCGGCGTCGGCATCACGGTGCTGCCCGCATGGCATGCGCGAATTCGCGGCGCTCGGCCTCGCCGACAAGCTCCGGCGCACGGCATCGAGAATCGCGAAAGCTGCTTCTTCAATCGCTTCGGCCAGCTCATCTACAAGGAGCCGCGCGGCAAATTCGCAGGCCATGCCTTCGCGGAAGTCGGCCTGCATCGCGGACGGCTGCACAAGACGCTCTTCGACGCGGCGCGCGAGCGGCTCGGGCCCGACGCGCATCGTCACCGATCACGATTGCATCGGCATCGAGCAGGACGAGAGCGGCGTCACGCTTCATCTCCGCGAGACCTCGACCGGACGTGCCGTCGAACCGGTGCGCGCCGCGGCCGCGATCGCCTGCGACGGCGTGAACTCAGGCGTCCGCAAGAGCTTCTATCCCGACGAAAGCCTCGCCTTCGCCGGCATCAACACCTGGCGCGGCGTGACGCGTCGCAAGCCGATCCTCGGCGGCCGCACCTATCTTGCGCATCGGCTCGATCCTCACCGGCAAGATCGTCATCTATCCGATCGTCGACGATGTCGACGGCGCGGGCAATCAGCTCATCAACTGGACGACCGAAATCAAGAGCTCGACACTTCGAGAAGAACGATTGGAACGAGCCCGGCAATCTCGACGACTTCATCCAGCTTTACGAGAGCTTCCGCTTCGATTGGCTCGACGTGCCGGAGATGATCCGCCGATCCGACGTGCTTCTCGAATATCCGATGGTCGACAAGGACCCGGTCGCGCGCTGGACCTTCGGCCGGGTGACGCTCGCGGGCGATGCCGCGCATCCGATGTATCCGCGCGGCTCGAACGGTTCGGCGCAAGCCGTGATCGATGCGCGCGTGCTCGCCGATTGCCTCGCGCGCGACCCCGATCCGAGGCGCGCGTTCAAGGCCTATGAGGACGAGCGGCGCGAGGCGACCGCGAAGGTGGTGCGCGCCAATCGCGAGCACCCGCCGGATTTCATCAACATCAAGGTCGAGGAGCTCGTCGGCGACAAGCCCTTCGACAATCTCGACGACTACATCACGCAAGACGAGCTTCGCGCGCTGTCGGAGAATTACAAGCGGATCGCGGGGTTTTCGGTTACGGAGAAGGGAATGTGAGACGAAACTATACGAACGCCGCACCACTCCCAACGGGTCAGACTTGCATTCTACTCGGAGGCCTCGCCTGCGTAGCTAAAACTGCGGGAAGTCGCGGGATACCGCTGAGAGGGATCACGAAATTGCCTCCATGAGGGCCTCGCGGAAGCTAATGAAACTGGGGGACACTGCGCGAGCCGGGTCGAAGAATTTTCCGATCGAAACCGCGGCCTCGATTTTTCTGAGGCCCGTCTCGAAATAGCCGGCTCGCTGCAATATGCGTTCTAGCGCCTCGGCGGTACCGCCAGCCACTGCATCAGGTTTTCGATATTTGGTCTGATTTGGTATTGTTGAAGAGACTTTCGGAAAAGCCCCCCGAACGGCCGCCCAGTCGCCGAAAAACCAGGCCTCGAGCTCTTCGATTGCGATTCGGGTGACGATTTGCCATGGCGATCCTTTCGCACTTCGCGTGCCGAGGCCGGCGGCCGCCGCATCCTTCTCCAATTTTCGCTTGAGGGCACGGCAATCGTCGTTATCACGATCCACAAGAACCACGATGCGCGCGGTTTGCGGCAACCATTTTGCGTAGGCACGCAACCTACTTTCAAGCTTCCTGAGCAGATCGGGTTTGCCCTGATAAGCATGAATGGCGAACGTCGTCTCCTGCCCCAGCATGCGCGGCAAGATTTCGTTGAGAGCGGCTTCCATCGAAGGTTCTTCCGCCAGAATTTCCAGATGCTTTGCCCTCATAGGGCATTGCTCGACCGACGTATCGGTGCGCCCTGGTTTACCAGAGGGTCTCCCACGCCAAAATGGCCTTCGAGCCACAAGTCGACCGAGCAGAGCTCCCTCGTCGACGAATTCCAGCACGCCTTGGATATCTGAGGCAAGGAGAGCCTGGGTATAACCGCTCTCGTCGCGATAGAGCACGCGCACCTCGCGAGGCTTGAGCGCATTAAGAAAAAAGGGCGAGTGCGTAGTCACCAACAACTGGCCACGCTCGGCCGCCGCTTCGCACTCCTCGGCGAGCCCGGTAAGCAAACGAGGATGCAGAAAGTTCTCCGGTTCTTCAATACCGATAAACGGTGGCGGCGCGGGATCGTATAACAATAAAAGATACGCCAACATCTTCAGAGTTCCGTCGGATGCAAATCGTGCCAATACCGGATTATCAAATGGAGCATCTTTGATTGTCAGTAGAAGTCTGCCGTCCGGCATTGGCTCTGCATTAATCTTTTCAATACGGGGTACCCGAGATCGTCAACGCAGCAAATATATGTTCTAATCTCTCAGGGTGTCGCTCGCCGAGATATTGGATAACGTTGGCAAGATTATCGCCGGTGCGCGATAGCCGCTCTTGCGGGCCAGCCTCCGGCTGGCCTCGCGTATTGTCGACGGAAAAGTAGGAGACGTACCAGCCCGTGATGAATTGGCGCAACGCTGCCACGCGTGGGTGCTCGGCAAACTGCCCGAGCGCATTGACCGCGATCAGGTCGGGGGACTGCAGCGGAATATCAATGCGTTTGTCCTTGTCATCCGGCAGCTCACCGCTAACCGCCTTACCGATCCCTTCGTTATAATCGAGGAACCGGAAAGGCTGCCCGTGGCTGCCTCGCTTCCATGGCAGCCACTCCTCCTTCACCACTGGTGCGCCATTCCTCTCGTCGACGGCAAGATGGTAGGTGATTAGCGGAAAACCGTGTTCGCGGTATTTGATTTCAATGACCATGGGACCCGTCGTGCCGCGCGTCTTTAGCTCTTTGGCGCGCCCGCGCCGATCCCAGGCGCGGCGCAAGCCAGACTCGAAGCATTCCGAGAGAAACGCGAACACATCGAAAACGGTGGATTTGCCGCTTCCGTTGGGTCCTAGCAGAACGGTGAGGGGGGTTAGATTTTTGAACTCGACTTTACGAAGAGCGCGGAAGTTCTCCACCCTGAGATAATTGATCCGGGCGGGCTTGCGAGGTTGTGCGCCAATTGTGAACAGATCGTGATCAACGTTCATCGCACGCGGTCTCCTTCAAGCGGTCGTGGGTCTCGACGCAAATTGGCATGAGGTAAGCACGCGGACAGCAAGGATTGTGGCGTTTGGGTTAGAAGTGACGAACGATCGGCGAACGACTTCCCAAGCTCTGGTCCGATGGGAGGACGAACCCGTAGCCTCGCGCCCTTGCCGCACTTCCCCCCTCAAGACGCGTAATCCGGCTCCTCCTTGTCGAGGATGCGCCGCCAGGCGTCGAGATGCAGGCGCGCGTCGTAGCGCTCGCCCCACGGACCGTTGTAGCGGCGGCGCAAGCGCTCGGGCAGCGCGCGCAGCTTCTGGCCCGTGGACATCGCGGTCACCTGATACATGGCGGTGCGCTCGGCGATGAAGAGCTCGTCGAAGGCATCATGCACGGTCGGCCCGACCACGGTGACGCCGTGGCTCGCCATGATCATGATCGGTCTTGTCGCCCATGAGATCGGCGATGCGATCGCCCTCGGCATTGTCGTCGACAGGCTCATCGCCCTGCGTGTCGACCACCACACGGTCGTTGAGCGCGAGGTTGTTGTGATGCGCCAAGGCGAATTCGGGGTTCTCGAGCATCGAGAGCGCGGTGAGGTATTGCGGATGCACATGCAGCACGCAGGCCGCCGCGGGCTTGCGCAGATGGATGCGGGCGTGAATGTGGAAGGCGACCTTGCGAAGCTCGCCCTTGCCGCGCATCACCCGCCCGTCGAGATCGCAGACGATGAGGCTCGACGCGGTGAGCTCCTCGAAGCGAAAGCCGCGCGGATTGATGATGAAGAGCGGCGGATCGTCCGGGCCGCGCTTGCGGCAGCATCAAGGAGTTGTGGTTGCCGATCTGCTCGTTCCAGCCGTGGCGCGCGCTGATGCGGAACACGGCGGCCATGTCGCAGCGAAGCCGCCACTCCTCGGTTTCGGCTTCCGTCGAGGACAGGGATTTGACGATGGCGGGCATCACGACCTCGCTGATGCGGTTTCTTGTCACGCGCCATGATGGGCTGGCGCGCCCGCCTTGCCAAGCGCTTCCCGCCGCCCGTCCTCGTCGCGCCTTCGCCGCGCTGAAGCGACGGACCACATTCTCGAGAAGGCGCGACACCGGCCCCTCGAAGCCGTCGCGCCACAAGCTGCCGCAAAAGGTGATCGAGCCGACGGAGAACACGGCACCGCCCGAAGGCGTGTCGAAATACACGATCTCGGCCCGCTTGAGCTCGTTCGGCGGCTCGCCGGAAACGGTATGCAGATGTGACAAAAGCTCCTCCGGCACGGTGACGAAGGAGGCGGGCGGGTCCTCCGAGCGCGCCAGGATCACCGCATTCTCCGGCGTGCCGAGCGTCTTGTCGGCGCGATCCATCTCGAAGCCCGCCGCGCCACCGCCCGAGAGGCCGTAATCGCCGATGATGTCATCCTCGATGCCTTCGAAGATCCAGGCGTTCGCCGGATCGCGGGACGCCGGCAAGCGCCGATAATGCGTGCCTTCGAAAAGGCCCTGGCCCGAGAAGCCGACGCCGGCGAGCATTTGCGGCGGGCGCCGATTGCGGCGCCACAACCCGCCGAACTCGCCGTCGAGCGCGTGGTAATATTCGCCGGGCTCCGCCGCCCAGGCGCGAATGCCGCCTTCGGCACGGCGAAGCTCGATCACATGCGGCATCGCTTGCGTGCGCGCGATGCGCCAGTAGAAGCCGTTGCCGCCGAGATAGGCGAGCTTGCCGCCCGTGCCCGTGTAGTTCTGCAAGCGCGTCGAGCGTGCGCAGCGTGTGATATTCGGGATGTGACCCCGTCAGCACGGCGCGATAGGGCGCGATGAGCTTTTCGCCCTCATCGTCGAGATCCTCATCGGTGACGATGTCGAAGGGAAAGCCCTTCTCCTCGAGCCAGGCGAGGATATGGGTGTCGGCGGGGAAATGGCGAAGCCCGGAACCTCGCGCATCGTTGAAGGTGAGGAAACCCGGCCGCATGGTGAGGATCGGCCGGCGGCGCGAGGAAAAGCCGATGCCCGCGCCGTCGGCATGGCGGTTGTAGGTCGAGGCGCCATAGATCGGGTGCTGATCGGGGTTGTGCGGATAAGCACCCCAATCCAGCGACGCGCCGATGATAAGCCTCATCCGCATTGCCGCGCGCGTGATTGGCATAGGCCTGGTAGGTGAAGGTCGAGGCGAGGAAAGCGATCGGGGCAAACGGCCCTTGTCGGGGCGGCAAGACGTAAAAGGGCAGCCAATCCTCGCCCGTTTCGCATTTGAGATGGAACGCATAGGCGCCGCTCTTCAAGCCGGGCGGAACCGTCCAGGTGAAGCTCGGCTCCCAGCGGCAATCGTCGAGATCGTCGTCGTGGAAATGGATGGCGCCATAATCACGGGGAGCGTGCCGCCAGCACATCTCGCGCCCGCTCCAGCGAGCGCCGACGACGGCACGCGTCGGCAGATTGACGAGCCGGCCATGGCACGCCCGTGGCCCGACATCGGTGATCTCTTGCGTGTCGATGCCGAGGGAAAAATCCCAGCCGGCGAGGAGCTCGGCGCCGAGCTCGTGCATCGGGCGACAGCGGGCGCGCAAAGGCCTCGATGAAGGCGCCGAGAAGCGCCGGGTCCTCGATCTTTCCGGTGAAATGGCGAAAGGGCGCGTCCTTGCGCTCCGCCGCGACGAGCACACAGGCCTTCGAAGGAAAGACGAGCCCTCGCGCTTGCGATCGTCACGACGACGGGCGATGCCTGATCGAGCCCTGTTGGCCGAGGACCACCCGTCCCGAGGCCGGATCGACGCTGAGCCACAGGCGATACCATTGCCCTGGCTTCATCGGCGTCTCGGCGCAAAGCCGCAATTCGCCTCGAGCGCTTTTCGTGCGGTCGCGAGGCGCGCCTCGGCGCCGCGCGGCCCGATCGACAACACGACGGCGCCCTCCCTCGCCTTCCTCGCAAGGATGGCCTTCGCCTGCGCGTCGGAAGGCGGCTCGGCGCGAAGCTGCACCAGCGCGGTCAAGCTGAAGGGAAGGCCCGGGTCGCGCTCCGGACCGCGCTCGACGAGCGCGTAAGAGCCGAGGCGGATCTCCTGGCGCCTGCCTTCGAAGCTTTCCGCGAAGACGCGCGACAAATCCTCGAAGCGCATTCCCGGCCCTGCCGGATTGGGATCGCCGCTCATGATGCGCACGAGGCGCGCCCGATAGGGGCCGGCTTCGCGCAGGCTCGACATGCGCGACGAAGGCCTCGCCCGGACGGTGCGAGAAGCGGTCGAGATATCCGGTGATCGGAAGTTCGGCGGCGTTCATCTTGCGCTCTTCGGGCGAGGAAACGAGGGGTTCGTGGCGATGCGACGCGGACGCCGGCAATCGAGCGCGGGAATCGCCATTCGTTTAGGCGAGAGCGCGGCGGACGCAAAGCCGCGCTGGGAACGTAGCTTGGAAGGCCGCGATCCTGGGCGGCGCGGCCTGATCTCACGATGGCCGCCAAAGGCGCGTGCCGCGGGACCAAGGCATCGCCTCGGCGCTTTCCGATCCGCAGCCATGTCCTGGACAGAGCCGTCGACTTGACCGCAAGCGCGCGCATCCGCAGACTTCGCGCCTCGGCTCCGGAACCCGAAAGCGGCTGGAGATGACCATGGCACGAAGGCTTTTGACACCGATGGGCCTCTTGACCCCGATGGGTTTCTTGGCCGGCCTGGCCTTCGCGGCGCCTTCCCACGCGGCGCCCTTCAAATGCCCGCATGTCGGGCGGCGACTTCGTGTTCGGCCAGGAGGCGAACGTCAACAGCCTCGACCAGATGACCTCCTCGACGATCTCCACGCGCAATATCGCGATGAACATCTTCGAAACCCTGATGACGCGCGATGAGAACAACCGCCCGATCCTCGATCTCGCCGCCTCGATGGAGGAATCCCCGGACCATCTGACCTACAGCTTCAAGCTGCGCCAGGGGATCAAGTTCCACAACGGCAAGCCGCTGACCTCGGCCGACGTCGCGGCTTCCTTCGAGCGCTACAACAAGGTCGGGCTTGATCCGCTCCATGCTGGCGAATGTGGACCATTGGGACGACGCCCGATCCGCAAAGCTTCGTGGTGCATATGAAGAAGGCGCAGCCGACCTTCATCGACCAATTGAGCTCGTTCAGCGTGCCGATCGTCATCTTCCCGGCCGAGGAGAAGGATGACCCGCCGCAACAGCTCAAGGCGATCGGCACCGGCCCGTGGGAGCTCGTCGATTTCGTGCCCGGCAGCTTCGTCAAGCTGAAGCGCTATGATGGCTATGTGCCGAACACGAGCTTCGAGGACCGCACCGGCTTCGGCGGCTACAAGCAGGCCTGTTTCGACACGGTGACCTTCCGCATCGTCACCGAGTCCGGAGCGCGCGTCGCGGGCTTGAAGACAGGCGAGCTCGGCGGCGTCGAGGACGTGCCGACGAAGGCGCTCGCCGATCTGAAGAACGACAAGAACATCACGCTGCTGCCGTTGAACAATTGGTGGATCCAGATCGCGCTGCCGAACGCCTCGAAGCCGCCGACCGACAATCTCGATTTCCGCAAGGCGGTGCAGGCGGCGCTCGACATGGACGAGATCATGGATGCGGCATCCGACGGCAACTACAAGCTCAACGTCGGCTTCCAATATCCGAACCAGCCGACCTACACCGATGCCGGCAAGGACACCTACAACCTGCATGATCCGGCGCTCGCCAAGAAATATCTCGAGCAATCCGGCTACAAGGGCGAGACGGTCGTGCTTCTGACCGATCAGGATTACGCACCGATGTATAATTCGTCGCTCGTCATGCAGCAGCAATTGCAGGCGATCGGCATGAAGGCCGAGCTCAAGGTGGTGGACTGGCCGACCTCGGTCAACATGGCGCTCAAGCCCGACACGGGCTGGAACTTCTTCTTCACCGGCTGGGGCACGCAGCCGGCGCTCGGCCCGCTCGACACCATGGCGTTTCTCGCGCCGCCTTCTTCGCTCTACATGCCGAAGGACGGCAAGGACGATCCTGACCTCGTCGCCGATTGGAACGACATGAACACCAAGCCCACCGCCGAAGCCCGCCAAGGAGGCCTTCGCGCGCACGCAGAAGCTCGTGCTCGAGCGCGTCTACGCCGTGCCTTTCGGCTCCTTCACCAAGGTCCAGGCGACGCGCGCCAATGTGCAAGGCTTCAAGCCGTTCCGCATTCCGCGCATGTCGAATGTGTGGTTCGCGAATTGAAAACCGTCGACGCCAAGTGAATGCCGGTCCGCGTGAAGGGATGAGGCGCCGGGAAGGACGGCACGCCATCCCTCGCCTGGCATGGGCGCCCTTGAAGGGACTATGTCGGCGCATACCGGCGAGCGGGGACGATCGTGACGCGCCTCATCCTGCGGCGCTTCGCGAGCGCGCTGCCGATCCTTTTGATGGTGAGCCTCATCACCTTCGCGCTGATGCGCCTCGTCCCCGGCGACCCTTCGGCGGTGATCGCGGGCTTGAGCGCCACGCCCGAGCAAATCGCCGCGATCCGCTCCGATCTCGGGCTCGATCAGCCGCTGCCGGTGCAGCTTTGGCGCTGGTATGCCGGGCTCCTGCATGGCGATCTCGGGCGCTCGCTCCTCCTCGGCCAGCCGGTCGTCGAAGCGACCTTCCTGCGCCTGCCGGTGACCTTGGCGCTTTCCGCCTACGCGCTCGTGCTCACGCTGCTGCTCGGCCTCGCGAGCGGCATCATCGCCGCGCTTGCGGCAAAATTCATGGGTCGATCAGGCGGCCATGGTCGGCCGCCATGTTCGGCATCTCGATGCCGAGCTTCTGGCTCGGCCTGCTGATGATCCTCTTGTTCGCCGTCAATCTCCATTGGCTGCCGACGGGCGGCTACATCGCCTTCAGCGACGACCCCGTCGGCTGGCTGCGCACCTCGACCATGCCGGCGATCTCGCTCGCCTTGTTGCAGGCCGGATTGCTCGCCCGCATCACGCGCTCGACCATGCTCGAGGTGCTCCGCCAGGATTACATCCGCACCGCGCGCGCCAAGGGCCTGCCTCGGCACCTCGTGGTGTTCAAGCATGCGCTTGCCAATGCGCTGATCCCGATCACGACGGTGATCGGCATCACCGTGAGCCTGCTCATCTCGGCCTCGGTGGTCACCGAGACGTTGTTTTCCATTCCGGGCATCGGCCAGCTGCTGACCCAGGCGGTGCTCAATCGCGACTACCCGATGGTGCAGGGAGGGCTCTTGATCGTCACCGGCCTTCTGGTGCTGATCAATCTCGTGGTGGACATCGGCTACGCGCTGCTCGACCCGAGGGTTCGCTATGATCCCGCCTGAACTCGGCGCAGCCGAAGCGCAAGCCGAGGCCCGCGACGAGGCGCCCGCGCGCCGGCGGCACCCGGCGGCCGCCACGCTCTCCCGCCTCATGCGGCATCGCCTCTTCCTCATGGGGCTTTGCCTCTTCGGCATCATCGTCCTCGCGGCGGCTTTCGCCCCACTGATCGCGCCCGAGGATCCGAACCGCCTGGCGATGCGCTTCAAATTCCTGCCGCCGAGCGCGGAGCATCCTTTCGGCACGGATAATTTCGGCCGCAGCCAATGGGCGCGCGTCGTGTTCGGGGCGCAGCTCTCGATCGCCATGGGGCTTGCGGTGGTGGCGCTCAACGCCGTGTTCGGCACCCTCATCGGCGCGCTCGCAGGCTATTTCCGCCGTCTCGATAATCCGGTGATGCGCGTCAACGACGCGCTCATGGCGTTTCCGGCGATCCTGCTCGCCATCGGCATCACGGCCGTGCTCGGCCCCTCGACGATCGACGTCGTGATCGCGCTCGCCATCGCCTACATCCCGCGCACCGCGCGCATCGTGCGCGCCTCCGTGATCGTGCTGCGCGAGATGGAATATGTGCAGGCGGCGCTCGCCGCCGGCGCGGGGCATTGGCGCATCCTGCGCCATCACATCATGCCGAACGCCATGGCGCCGCTCATCGTCCAGTTGAGCTTCCTCTTCGCCTATGCGGTGCTTGTCCGAGGCGACGCTGAGCTTCCTCGGCCTTGGCGCCGTGCCGCCCACGCCGACCTGGGGCAACATCATGGCGCAAGGGCGCCAATACATGACGGAGGCGCCCTGGATCATCACCATCCCGGGCGTGGCGCTGATGATCACCGTGCTCGGCCTCAACCTTCTCGGCGACGGCTTGCGCGACGTGCTCGACCCGAGGCTCAGGGTCCAGCAATGAGCCTTCTGGAGGTCTCGGGGCTAACCACCGCCTTCAAGACCGAGGGCGGCGAGATCACCGCCATCGAGGATGTGAGCTTCACCGTCGAGGAAGGCGAGATTCTCGGCATCGTCGGCGAATCGGGGAGCGGCAAGAGCGTGACCGCGCTCACCATCATGGGCCTCTTGCCGAACCCTCCGGCGCGCGTCGCGGCAGGCGAGGTGCGCTTTTGCGGCGAGGCGCTGACGCGCCTTTCCGACGCGCGCATGCAGAAGATCCGCGGCTCCGGCATCGCCATGGTGTTCCAGGAGCCGATGACCTCGCTCAATCCCGTCTTCACCATCGGCGAACAGCTCATGGAGACCTTGCGCGCCCATGAGCGGCTCTCCCCGTTCGCACAGCGCGAGCGTGCCGTCGAGATGCTGGCGCGCGTCGGCATCCCATCGGCCGCGCACAGGCTCGGCGATTATCCGCACCAGCTCTCCGGCGGACAGCGCCAGCGCGTCATGATCGCGATCGCGCTCGCCTGTCGCCCGCGCCTCCTGATCGCGGACGAACCGACGACGGCGCTCGACGTCACCATCCAGGCGCAGATCCTCGATCTGTTGATGGACCTGCGCGACGAGTTCGGCATGGCGATCATCGTGATCACGCACAACATGGGCGTGATCGCCCAGACGGCCGATCGCGTGCTGGTGATGTATGCCGGCCGCGTCGTGGAGGAGGCACGGATCGGCCCGCTGTTCGATCGGCCGCTTCATCCCTATACGCGCGGCTTGCTCGACTGCGTGCCCTCGCTCGACCAGGACCGGACGCGCCTCGCCGCCATTCCGGGCACTTTGCCCGACCCGGCGAGCCGGCCCCGAGGATGCCGCTACGCTCCGCGCTGCGCGCTGTGCATCGAGGCCTGCACCATCGCCATCCCGGCGCTCATCGGCGTCGAAGGCGAGCATGCCGCTGCCTGCATCCGGGCCGGGGCAGCGTGACGACGCTCGTCGAGGCGATCGCGCTCGAGAAGCACTTTGCCTTGGGCGAAGCTGCCTGGCTTTCACGCCGGAGCGGCAGGTTGCGCGCCGTCGATGGGGTCTCGTTGCACATCGCCACGGGCGAGACGCTCGGGCTCGTCGGCGAATCCGGTTGCGGCAAGTCGACGCTCGGGCGCCTGCTCATCCGGCTGACCGAGCCGACCGACGGCACGATCCTGTTCGAGGGCGAGGATATCACCCGCCTCCCCATGAAGAGGATGCGCGAGAAGCGGCGCGCCATGCAGATCATTTTCCAGGACCCTTACGGCGCGCTCAATCCGCGCATGACCGTCGAGGACATCATCATGGAGCCGCTCCTGATCCACGGTGCGAAGCGAGATGCGCACACGCGGCGAAAGGTCGGCGAGATGCTCGATCTCGTCGGTCTCGCGCGGCGCTTTTGCGATCGCTTCCCCCATGAATTCTCGGGCGGCCAGCGCCAGCGCGTCGGCATCGCGCGGGCGCTGGTGCTGCGCCCGAAGCTCGTCGTGTGCGATGAACCCGTGTCGGCGCTCGACGTCTCTGTCCAGGCCCAGATCGTCAATCTGCTGCAGGACCTGCAAGGCGAGCTTCACCTCACCTATCTCTTCATCGCCCACGATCTGAGCGTGGTGAAGCACATCTCGAACCGCGTCGCGGTGATGTATCTCGGCAAGATCGTCGAGACCGCCCCGAAGCGAGACCTCTACGCCAATCCGCTTCATCCCTATACCCAGGCCTTGATCGCCGCCGTCCCCGTCGCTCATCCGGCCAATCGGGCAAGCGCGCGGGCGCGGCGCGCGCGCTTGTCCGGAGACGTGCCGAGCGCGCTCAACCCGCCGTCGGGCTGCCGCTTCCACACGCGCTGTCCCCATGTCATGGCGATCTGCCGTGCCGAGGAACCGAAAATCACCGAGCCCGCATCCGGCCGCCAGGTGGCGTGCCACCTCGTCTGGCTCCGCCTGAACGCCAATAACGATAGCTGGAGGAAGATCATGGATGGAAAACGCCCGACGGTCGCTTCGCTGAACGGCATCGTATCGGCCGCCCACCCGCACGCGGCGCTCGCCGGCGCGCGCATTCTCGCGGAGGGCGGCAATGCCTTCGACGCGGCGGCCGCCACCGCCGCGGCGCTGAACGTGGTCGAGCCCTACATGTCGGGCCTTGCCGGCATGGGCATGGCGACTTGCCGCATAGCCGCGCAGAAGCGCATTCGCACGCTCGATTTCGTCACCCGTGTGCCGAGCCGCTTTCCGCAAGGAAAATTCAAGGAGCGTTCGGAGCTCGCGCGCGGCGCACAAGGATGCGGCACGCCCGGCAATCTCGCCGGCTGGTGCGAGCTGGTGCGGGCGCACGGCCGTAAGACCCTCGCCGAGGTTCTCGCGCCCGCGATCAGCCTCGCGCGCGACGGTTTCCCGCTCGCCGAATACAACGTCGCGACCATCAACGAGGTCAAGGCAGAGTTCGGCCGCGCACGCCCTGACCTCCTGCCCGAATGGGCCTCGCTCTATCTGAGCGGTGGCGACCGGGTCGCGCTGGGCGAGGTGCTGCGCCAGCCGGCGCTGGCGCGCACCTTCGAGGCCATCGCCTCGGAAGGACCGGCCTACCTCTACGGCGGAGCGCTCGGCCGCGCCGTGGTGGCGAAGTCGCAAGCGAGCGGCGGCTGCCTGAGCCTCGCCGATCTCGAGGCGGTCGAGCCGCGCTGGCTCGATCCGATCGCCGGGAGCTATCGCGGCCTCGAGATCCACACGCTTCCTCCTCCGGCGGAGTCCTTCCAATATCTCCTGACGTTGCGCCTTCTCGACGGTGTCGATTTCGACAAGCTCGAACGCAACGGCGTCGAGCATCTCGACATCGTCTATCGCGCCATCCGGCTCGCCGCCGGCATCCGCATCGCGAACAACAACCCCGATCCCGAACGGCTCCGGTCGCTCCTGGGCGATGACCAGGTCGGCCAAGCTTCGCCAGCGCCTGGGAGACGGCAAGCCGATCGAGGGACCGACGGAACAATTCATCGCGCCCCAGCCCGTCTCGCTGGCGCATGAGCACACGACCTCCTTCTCCACCGCCGACCGGGAAGGCAATGCGGTGTGCATCACGCAGAGCCTCGGCTCGCCTTTCGGCTGCGGCGTCGTGGTGCCCGAGCACGGCATCTGCCTCAACAACTTCCTCAATTGGGGCGAGGTCGCTCCGGGCGGACGCAATCACCTCGTTCCGAAGGCGGAGCTCGCCCTGCCGCTCGCGCCCTCGATCGCGACGCGCGACGGCGAGCTCACCCTCGTCCTCGGCACGCCCGGAAGCTACGGCATCTGCCAGACGCAAACGCAGGTCATGGTCCAGCATCTCGACTACGGCCTGCCGCTCCAGGACGCGATCGATGCGCCGCGCGCCCGCCTTTGGGACGGACGGCGCGTGCAGATCGAGGCGCGGCTTCCCTCGACGACGCTCGATGCCTTGCGGGCGAGAGGTCACGAAGTCGAAACGCCGCTTGCCTGGACCATGGCTGTGGGCGGCATGCACGGCATCACGCGCAATCCGAAGACGGGCGTCCTCGCGGGCGCCTGCGATCCGCGCCGTGACGGCTTCGTGGCGGCGCCTTAGACTTTCGCCCAGCTTTCGGCCGCAATCGGCACAAGCGGTCAGGGCTGCTAAAATCGCTATGGACTTGCGCACGCCAAGGCGCGAAAACTGCAACTGCTGTCGTGTTCACGGGAGGAATAGCGATGAAGAAACACTGGCTTTGCGCGGCCTTCTGCGCCGCGTCGGCGTTGTTTACCGCCTCGGGCGCGGCCCTGGCCGATACGACGCTCGTCATCGGCATCGCGGCGGACCCGACGGGGCTCGATCCCGAAGCCGTGCTCAACAACACGTCGGGTTTCGTCATGGCGACGATCTACGACGGCCTCACGCGCTACAAGCCCGGCACCACCGAGGTCGGACCCGGGCTCGCCGAGAAATGGGACATCTCGCCGGACGGGCTCACCTACACCTTCCATCTGCGCAAGGGCGTGACCTTCCAGGACGGCACACCCTTCAATGCCAAGGCCTATGTCCAGGGTCTCGATCGGCTGCTCAACAAGCAGAGCCCGGATTCGATCTACAATACGGGTCCCGTCGAAAGCATGATCGACTTCACCTATGAGGACGTCGCCTCCTACCGGGCGGTCGACGACGACACCGTCGAGTTCAAGCTGAAGCAGCCATCGGCGGCGCTCCTCGCGAGCCTTGCGATGGTGTGGAACGGCGTCGTGAGCCCGACCGCCGTCACCAAATCCGGCAAGGATTTCCGCAATCATCCGGTGGGCTCCGGCCCCTTCATCTTCAAGGAATGGCGCCAGCGCGACCAGGTTTCGCTCGACGCCAACCCGAATTACTGGGGCGGCAAGCCGAAGGTCGATCACCTGGTGTTCAAGGAATACCCCGACCCGCAGGCGGCGCTCCTGGCGCTCAAGCGCGGCGACATCCAGATCCTCGGCGACGTGTCGACCCAGCTCGTGCCGGCGATGCGCAGCGACCCCAATATCGAGATCGTGACCCAGCCGGGCCTCGCCGTCAGCGGCGTCGGCCTGCCTTACGACGTCCCGCCCTTCAACGACAAGCGCGTGCGCCAGGCGCTCAATCACGCGGTGGATTTCGACGCGATCGACAAGTCGCTGTTCCAAGGCCTCGCCGTGCCGATGACCTCACCCCTGCCGGAAAGCCAATGGGGCTTCGACAAATCCGTCCAGGGCTATAAATACGATCCCGATCTCGCCAAGAAGATGCTCGCGGATGCCGGCGTGAAGCTGCCGCTCAAGGTCGAGTTCCTGACCTACAACTCGCCACGCGGCTACAATCCGGCAGGCCCCGATCTCGCGACCGCGATTCAGGGCTACCTCGGCAAGATCGGCATCGAGGCCGATGTCCGCAAAGTGGACATGGGCGCGAACCTCGCCACCATCCGCTCCGGGAAATACCAGGGAATCTTCATGGTCGGCTGGACCGGAGACAACGGCGATCCCGACAATTTCGTCGGCGAGCTGTTCAACTCGAGCCGCATTCCGGTCACCAACACGCCTCGCTACAAAAATCCGGAGGTCGACAAGCTCCTCGACGCGGCCGCGAAAGAAAGCGACCCGCAAAAGCGCCTCGCCCTCTACAGCGACATCCAGAAGAAGATCCTCGACGACGCACCCTGGATTTTCGTGAACTCCGTGCTGCAGGTGCGCGCCATCCGCAAGGAGGTGAAGGGCTTCGTCCTCAACCCGACGCAGATGTTCTTCGACATGGAGAAGGTGTCGCTCGAGAAATAGCGCTCGTACACGGAAAGGAGAGCGCAATGCGCTCTCCTTCTCTCCATTGTCGATGGGAGGTGCTCGGAACTGATCAGTAGGTAGCCTTGCATCTCCAGATGTTCAGTCGCGTGTGGTGACAGCTCAGGCTTAGGAAAGCCACCGCCCTTCCGCTACGACCGAGAGCAACGACATTCGACGGGCTGCTCGCGCTCGTTTCGCTGAGGCCAATGGTCCCGCCGGATCCGCTGGTCTCGCTCACGTCGCCGGCACCGTTGCTTGCGCTTGAACCATTGGTCGCGTTGCTTGCGCTGACGCCGCTGGTTCCGCTGACGCCATTGGTCCCGCTGTTTCCGCTAGCGCCATTGATCCCACTGACGCCGTTCGTTCCACTGACGCCGTTCGTTCCACTGACGCCATTGGTTCCGTTGGTTCCGTTGGTGCCGTTGGTCCCGTTGGTTCCGTTGGTTCCGTTGGTTCCGTTGGTCCCGTTCTTGCCGCTCGCTCCGTTGCTGCCATTGCTCCCGTTGGTTCCGGGCGTGCCCGATCCCCCCGGCGTGCCGCCACCACCGTGGTGATGACCCATTCCCCCACCGCCCATGCCGCCGTGGCCGTTGCCGTTATGACCGTTCACCGCCACCGCTCGTCCCGCCGCCCATGCCTCCATGGCCGTGGCCGTTGCCGTGTATGACCGTTGCCGCCACTGCTCGTCCCGCCGCCCCACTGCCCTCCCATGGCCGTGGCCGTTGCCGTTATGACCGTTGCCGCCACCGCTCGTCCCGCCGCCCATGCCTCCATGGCCGTGGCCGTTGCCGTTACTGACCGTTGCCGCCACCGCTCATTCCACCATCATGGCCATGACCACTTACGTTCCCGTGACCACCATTGCCACCGTGGCCACCGCCATCATGACCGCCGGCATCGTGCCCATGCCCGCCTCCGCTTTCGTGACCACCATTGCCACCATTGCCACCGCTGCCACCGTGGCCACCGCTGCCACCGCTGCCACCGTGGCCACCGCCATCATGCCCGCCCCCGCTTTCGTGACCACCATTGCCACCGCCGCCACCATGGCCACCGCCATCATGGCCGCCGCCATCGTGGCCACCACGTACCGCCGCCACACCGCCGCCACCGCCATGTGCCCAGGTCGAACCGGGACCCGCGAGCACCAATGCCGTGACAGCGCTCGCCGCAAGCAGACTTGTCCTGATATTCATTTTAATTTTTCCCATGTTAGCTGCTTTGAATTAGGCTTTTGGAGTTCTCGGCTCTTTGTTCAAACGCTAAACATTCGCTACCGCGATAACGAGATAGCTGCAGTTCCTAGACAGAAAGCATCGGTGACTTGGAAGCAGCGTCTGGCAAATGCCGAGAAGCGTTCATATAAGTTACTATTATCGATTATAGAAGTTGCGTTATATACTCATGTTGCATATATGTTGTCTAATTTTATATTACAAGTATACTTTACGCACCTCTTTACCAGGTGCGCACTCGAGATGCATGAATCGGCGGCCATGAGCGCTCTCAAACGAACGTCACATGGGCGAAAGCATCGAGCCTCGCTACTATAATTAGAGCGCGATGTTAGATGGACCAGCCCTATCTGTTCGATTTAGTCGAATAGCCTTTACGGCGAGAGGCTTGGGCCCATGTGCCGGAACTTTTTCGGGGCCGAACGCCCGTCTAGCTTAGCTATCTTGAAGCTTTCGATCTTTCGGGAGCTGTCATGAAGGAGCACTTAGAGCCCGAAGCGTTTGGATAGAATCAGCCGAGCTATTCTATCCCTTTGTATTAATGCATGATCTCGTCCGAGGAACGCGGCAATCTGTCGAAGGTCATGCCGTGGCGACGATGCCCTACAAGATATCGTCGCGAATGCACGCCTTGGCGTGGCCGGGAGCCACTTGGCGCAGCGCCGGCACTTTTTCGGCGCAGGCGGGGATCGCGTAGGGGCAACGCGTGCGGAACACGCAGCCGGAGGGCGGGTTGATCGGGCTCGGCAAATCGCCTTGCAGCACGATCCTTTTGCCCTCGCGATCGGGGTCGGGCTCGGGCACGGCGGAGATGAGAGCTTCGGTATAGGGGTGCTTCGGCGCGCCGATGAGGCCGCCGCGCCGGCCCGATCTCCATGACGCGTCCGAGATAGAGCACGATCACGCGGTCCGAAATATATTCGACGACCGCGAGGTCATGCGCGATGAACAACATGGCGAGCTTGAGCCGCTGCTGCAATTCGCGCAAAAGATTGATGATCTGCGCCTGGATCGACACGTCGAGCGCCGACACCGGCTCGTCGGCGATGATGAGCGCGGGCTCGGCGGCGAGCGAACGTGCGATCGAGATGCGCTGGCGCTGGCCGCCCGAGAATTGATGCGGATAGCGGGTCAGGCTGTCGCGCGGCAGGCCGACCTGCTCGAGGAGCGCGAGGACGCGCTGGCGCCGCTCCTGCCGGTTCCTGCCGATGCCGTGCACGACGAGCGGCTCGGCGATGATCGCCTCGATCGTCATGCGCGGGTTGAGCGAGCCGAACGGGTCCTGGAAAATCGGTTGCGCCTGGCGGCGGAAGGGCTTCAGCTCCCTGTCCGGGAGAGTCGGTGATGTCGTTCTCCGCGAAAGAGGATGCGCCCAGCGGTCGGGTCGACGAGGCGCAGAATCGCCTGGCCGATCGTCGTCTTTCCCGAGCCCGATTCGCCGACGAGGCCGAGCACCTCTCCCTCCGCGAGCTCGAAGGAGACGTCCTCGACGGCGCGCACCGTGCCGCCGCGCGCACTGAAGTGCTGCGTCAGCCCGCGCGACCTCCAGGAGCGCGGTCATGCCTGCACCTTTCGCCAGCGAAGGCAGCGCACGAAGTGACCTTCTCCGCAGGCTTTCGAGCGGCGGCAGCTCCGCGTCGCAGAGGCCGGGCTCGAAATAGGAGCAGCGCGGATGGAAGCGGCAGCCCTTCGGCAAGCGCCGCAGATCGGGCACGTTTCCGGGGATCGCCGGCAAAGGCCCGGTCCCGCGGTCGAGGCCGAGCCGAGGCACCGAGCGCATGAGCCCGATCGTGTAGGGCAGGCGGGTGCCGCGGAAGATCGCCCGCGCAGGAGCCGATCTCGACCGCCTGGCCCGCATACATCACCATGATGCGGTCGGCGATCTCGGCCGCGACGCCGAGATTATGGGTGATGAAGATCACCGCCATGCCGAACTCTTTTTGCAGGCCGCGCATCAAGTTCGAGGATTTGCGCCTGCACGGTCACGTCGAGCGCGGTCGTCGGCTCGTCGGCGATCAGCAGGGAGGGACGGCAGGAGAGCGCCATGCCGATCATGGCGCGCTGGCGCATGCCGCCGGAGAGCTGATGCGGATAGGCGTCGAGCCGCCGGCGCGGCTCGGGGATGCCGAGAAGCTTGAGCATCTCCTCGGCGCGCGCCGCGCGCCGCGCGACGGCTCATCGTCTCGTGGAAGCGGATCGCCTCGATGATCTGTTCGCCGATGGTGTAGACCGGGTTGAGGCTGGTCATCGGCTCCTGGAAGATCATGGCGATCTCGGCGCCGCGGATGCGCCGCATCTCGGTCTCGGCAAGCCGCGACAAGTCGCGCACGATGCCGTCCTTGGCCGCGAAAGCGGATGGCCTTTGGCGGCGACGCGTCCCGGCGGCGCGATCAAGCCCATCACGGCAAGGCTGGTGACCGATTTGCCGGAGCCGGATTCACCGACGATCACCGAGCGTCTCGCCGCGATCGATGGTGAAGGAAAGGTCGTCGACCGCGGTGACCGTTCCGGCCTCCGTCGGGAACGTGACCGTGAGGCCTTCGACCTCGAGCAACGCGCCGCCGTTCATGTGCGCCGCCTCGGATCGAACTGGTCGCGCAGCGCATCGCCGATGAGGTTGAAGCCGAGCACGACGCAAAAGATGGCAAGACCCGGGAAAGGTCGCGATCCACCAGGCGGTGAGGAAATAGTTGTGGCCGTCGGCGAGCAGAGCTCCCCAATCGGGCGAGGGCGGCTGCGCGCCGAGCCCGAGGAAGGAGAGCCCCGCCGTCTCGACGACGACCGAGCCCGCCTGCAGGGTCGCCATCACGATCACCGGACCGAAGCTGTTCGGCAGCACGTGGCGCATCATGATGCGCCAGCGCGGCGTGCCGATGGCGCGCGCCGCGCGCACATAATCGAGCGCCCGCACCGCGAGCACCTGGCCGCGGATCAGCCGTGCGTATTGCGGCGTGTAGACGATGCCGATGGCGATCATGGAGTTGGTGAGGCTCGGGCCCCAGCGCGGCGACGATGATCAGCGCGAGGAGGAGATAGGGGAAGGCCAGGAGCACGTCGACCGATGCGCATCACCAGGGCGTCGACCGCTCCGCCGATGAAGCCGCCGACGAGGCCGAGCGCGCTGCCGAGGACGAGCGCGAGCCCGTCGGCGACGACGATCGCGAGCAGCGCCGTGCGCGAGCCGTAGAGCACGCGGCTGAACACGTCGCGCCCGTATTGGTCGGCACCGAAGAGATGTTGCGCCGAGGGCGGCGACGAGCGCGCTCGACGAGATCCTGGTCGTAGGGATCGTAAGGGGACGAGGAGGGGCGCCGCGACGGTCAGGAACAGGAAGGCGAGCACGATCGCGAGGCCGAGCTTCGCCTCGTGCCGACGCAGCACGCGCGCGACGGGGGCGTACCAGCGGTCTCTCGCGGCGCCGATCGGCTGGAATGGCGAGCAGCGATCGTCACGCGCGCCGTATCCGCGGATCGAGCAGCGTGTAGGAGAGATCGACGAGGAGATTCACCAGCACGAAGACGAAAGCGATGAAGAGCGCGCCGGCCTGCACCACGGGATAATCGCGCGAGAGGATGGAATCGACCATGAGCCGTCCGAGGCCGGGAAGCGAGAAGATCGTCTCGGTCAGCACGGCGCCGGAGAGCAAAAGGCCGAGCTGCAGCCCGATCACGGTGACGATCGGGATCAGCGCGTTGCGCAGCACATGACGCAAGATCGACGCGCGTGCGCGGAAGCCCCTTGGCGCGGCGGTGCGCACGTGATCCTGCGTCGCCGTCGCCAGCATCTCGGCTCGCGTGATGCGCGCGATGAAGGCGAGCGGCACGGTCGCGAGCGTGCGGCCGGCAAGGATCAGGTGGCGCAGCGCATCCCACAGCATCGACGGGCTGCCGGCGAGCATCGCATCGATGAGGCTCATCCCGGTGATGCGGGGCGGCTCCATTCCGACTTCGGAAAGTCCGCCGATCGGCAGCCAATCGAGCGTCGCGCCGAAGAGCAGGAGCAGCATCAGCCCGAGCCAGAAGATCGGCATCGAGACGCCGAAAAGCGTGAAGGTCATCGCCACGTTATCGAATGAGCCGCCGGGCCTGAGCGAGGCGAGGACGCCGACGGGCACGCCGACGAAGCGTCGCGAGGCTCAAGGGCCGCGAGCGTGAGCTGCAGCGTCACCGGGAAGGCGGTGCTCACATCGGTGAAGGCCGCGCGATTGCTCGTCAAGGAGGTGCCGAAATCGCCATGCGCCGCCGCGGCGACGAAGCGCAAATATTGGACGACCACCGGCTGGTCGAGCCCGAGCTGAAGGCGCAGCTTTGCCAGTTGCTCGGCCGTGCCGCGATCGCCGAGCAGGAGCATCGCCACATCGCCCGGCAGCACATGCATGGTGAAGAACACCACGACGCTCACGCCGACGAGCACGATGGCGAGCTGGACGAGGCGCCAGCCGATGTAGCGCAGGATGCTGCGATCGATCGCCCCGCGAGCGGGCGTTGAGACCCGCTCCGCGCAAGACATCCGACGCGCGACGAGGTTGAATTGGCATCAGGCTCTCATCATGGCATCGACCGCCCCCAACCGCGGTTTGCCGATCCCTTTTCCCGCGGGTTTTCTTGACAGCTTTCGCGACCACGATCCAGCTTGTCACACAACGGCAAAAAACGCGACAATGCCGGCTACGCGTCCATCGGTGCTCGAACGTGTTTCGAGGACGGCTTGGTCGTCCAGTCCTCGGCACGCAAGAGGGGAGGCGTGGGTGACCGGTTCAAGGGCGGCCACGAGGATAAACATGCATTTCTCGGCGCTCTGCCGAAAAGGTGGGAGGCAATGAACGAAATCGGTTTTGCGGTGATCGGCATCAATCACGCGCATATCTTCGGGCAGGTCGATTGCCTCCTCGCCGCCGGCGCGAAGTTCATGGGCTTTCACGCGCCCGAGGACGATCTCGCCAAAGGCTTCGGCGAGCGCTATCCGCAGGCCCCGCGCGTCGAGGATCGCCGGCGGCTTCTCGAGGATCGCGGGATTGCCCTCATCGTCAGCGCCGCCATCCCGAGCGAGCGCGCCGGCATCGGCATCGAGGCGATGCGTCACGGCAAGGATTACATGACCGACAAGCCGGGCATGACCTCGCTCGGTCAGCTCGAGGAGGTGCGCAGCGTGCAGGCGCAGACGAAGCGCATCTATTCCATCTGCTATTCGGAACATTTCGAGACGCGCTCGACCGTGAAGGCGGGTGAGCTCGTGGCGGCGGGCGCCATCGGCAAGGTGATCAACACCACGGGGCTTGGACCGCACAAGCTCAAGAACCTGCCGCGCCCGGACTGGTTCTACGAACGCCGAAAGACAGGCGGCATCCTCACCGACATCGCCTCGCATCAATGCGAGCAGTTCCTGTTCTTCGCCGATGCGCTCGATGCTCGCGTGGTGGCGGCGACGGTCGCGAACAGGGCAAACCCTGAAAAGCCCGAGCTGCAGGATTTCGGCGAGCTCCTCATGCGCGCCGGGGAGGTGACCGGCTATGCGCGCGTCGATTGGTTCACGCCGGACGGCCTGCCCGTATGGGGCGACGGCCGGCTCGTGATCCTCGGAACGGAGGGCACGCTCGAGTTGCGCAAATATGTGGACATCGGCGGCAAGGCCGGGAGGCGATCACCTTTTCCTCGTCGATCGCAAGGGCGTCCATCGAATCGATTGCACCGATGTCGAGCTCCCCTATGGGCGTCAGCTTCTCGCCGACATCCGCGACCGCAGCGAGACGGCGATGCCGCAGGCGCGCTGCTTCAAGGCGATGGAGCTCGCGCTCACGGCGCAGGCCATGGCCGAGAGCGCGGTTAGAGCTTGATCGATGAGAGGTGACGTTTTGCCTCTCATCTCGTATGTGTCGAACGAGCCGCCGCTTCCGCGGCCGAAGACACTGGAGCCTTCACGATGATCCACGAACTGCGAATTTATCATTGCGCGCCCGGCCGCTTGCCGGCGCTGCTCAAACGGTTCGAGACCATCACGCTCAAGATCTGGGAAAGGCACGGCATCCGCCAGGCCGGCTTCTGGACGGTCACGGTCGGCGATTCCAACAACGACCTCTACTATCTCCTCGAATGGAGTTCGCTCGCCGAGCGCGAACAGAAATGGACCGCCTTCCAAAACGATCCCGAATGGATCGCCAAGCGGGCCGAAACCGAGAAGGACGGGTCCGATCCTCACCTCGCTGAGCAACCTCATCCTGCAGCCGACCTCGTTCTCTTCGGTGAAGTAGGAAGTGGGCAAATCGGAGGCAAGAATGGATCATCCCGTGCGGCAAACGCCTGAGCGCCAGGCCTTTTATCGTGAGATCGACAAAGAGAACCTGACCGCGCTCTGGAACGTGATGGGCGCGCTCATCACGCCAGAGCCGAAGAGCGGCTGCGTGCCGGCCGCGTGGCGTTTCGACACCATTCGCGCCCATATGATGAAGGCCGGCTCGCTCATCACTGCCAAGGAGGCGGAGCGCCGCGTGCTCGTCCTCGAAAACCCGGGACTTCGCGGCCAATCGAGGATCACCACCTCGCTCTACGCGGGCGTGCAACTCGTCATGCCGGGCGAGGTCGCCCCGGCCCATCGCCACTCGCAATCGGCGCTACGCTTCGTGCTCGAGGGCAAGGGCGCGCATACCGCGGTCGATGGCGAGCGCACCCGGATGGAGCCCGGTGATCTCGTGATCACGCCCTCCATGACGTGGCACGACCATGGCAACTCCTCGTCCGAGCCGATGTTCTGGCTCGACGGTCTCGACCTTCCGGTCGTGCAGTTCTTCGACGCCTCCTTTGCCGAAGGCCTCGCCGTGGATGAGCAAAAGATCACGCGCCCCGAAGGCGACAGCTTTGCCCGCTACGGCCACAACCTCCTGCCGGTCGATCTCAAGCGCGCCACCAGGACGTCGCCGATCTTCAACTACCCCTATGCCGAAACGCGCGCGGCGCTCGAGCGCATGAAAGCGCGCGAAGCCTGGGACGCCTGCCACGGGCTCAAGCTTCGCTACACCAATCCGGTCTCGGGCGATCACGCGATGCCGACCATGGGCACTTTCATCCAGCTCCTGCCGAAGGGCTTTTCGACCTCGCGCTATCGCGCGACGGACGCTGCCGTGATCGTGCCGATCGAGGGGCGCGGGCGCACCCGCGTCGGCGATGAGGTGCTCGAATGGGGCCCGAAGGACATTCTCGTGGTGCCGAGCTGGCGATGGTTCACTCATGAGGCCGATGAGGAAACGGTGCTCTTCTCCTTCTCGGATCGGCCGATCCAGGAGAAGCTCGACCTCTGGCGCGAAGACCGGGGGAATGCGTGAGTGAAGACTTGCCTTTCGCATGATGTCGCACCGGCGGTGTCGTGGATCTAACGGTGGGTTCCCGGTCCGTCTTGGGCATGATTTTTTCGGCACGCCGGTCCCGGAAAAGCGATGAAGGTCTATCTCGACTACGACCAGGCGGAGCTCGACCGCAACTATACCCAGAGCGCCTGGGCACCTAACGCCGACGAGATCATCCGCTGGTACGCGACGCAAAGCGCGCTGGTGCGCAGCCGCTTGAAGCACCAGGCGAACATCGCCTATGGCGAGAGCCCGGACGAGGTCCTCGACTTCTTTCCGGCCGATCGGCCGGACGCGCCGATCTATGTCTTCGTGCACGGGGGCGCCTGGACGCTCCTCACCAAGGAAGAATCCGCCTTCGCGGCAGAGACCTTCGTCGCCGCGGGCGTGAATTTCGTGGCGCTGAACTTCGGCGTCGTCCCGAAGGTTCGCCTGCCGGAAATGGTGGCTCAGGTGCGGCGTGGGGTCGCCTTCGTCCATCGTCATGCCGCGAGCTTCGGAGGCGATCCTCGCCAAATCTACCTGCTTGGCCATTCCTCCGGCGCCCATCTCGTCGCCGCCGCGCTCGCGAGCCCATGGCCCGGGCTCGACGCCGGACAGGGCAGCATCGTGCGTGGCGCGCTCTGCGCGAGCGGCTCCTATGATCTCGAGCCGGTGCTGCTCAGCCATCGCGGCAGCTATCTGAAGCTCGATGCCGCGCAGGCCCGGGAGCTCAGCCCCTTGCACCATGTCCGACGCCTCGCCACCTCGCTCAAGATCGCCTACGGCGAGCACGAAGCTCCGGAGTTCCAGCGCCAGGCCAAAAGCTTCGCCGAGGCGCTGGCGAGCGCCGGACGCCTCGACGGATTGCTCATGGCCCCGGGGCTCAACCATTTCGAGATCAGCAAGACCTTGGCGCGGGAAGACGGCATTCTCGCCCGCGCCGCCCTCGAGCTCGGTGCCACCTGACGGAGCGAAGGTCTTCGACCGCGAGAGTCCGAACACCCGCGCGCTCTAACGGGCGAAGTCGCCGTCCTTGCTCTAACGCCGGCACCTGCGTTTGTAGACTCGAAGCAGGCCTCGTATAGGGATCGCCTCCCTCTCGCCCGATGCGATCGGCGATTTTCACTTTTCCGGGAAGGATGACATGATGACGAGGCTGAAGCTCGCGGCGAGCATCACGATGGCGATGCTTTGCCTGGCGGGCAAACCGGCGCCGGCGCTCGCCGGCAAGACGCTCGATGCGGTGCGCCAGCGAGGCGAGCTCGTCTGCGGTGTGAGCACGGGCGTCGGCGGATTCTCGGTCCTCGACAGCAATGGCGAATGGACGGGCCTGACCACGGATTTCTGCCGCGCCACCGCCGCGGCGGTGCTCGGTGATGCCGCCAAGGTGAAATTCGTTCCCTTGACGCCGCAGCAGCGCTTTGCCGCGCTGCAGTCCGGCGACATCGATCTCTTGGCGACGCTTGCGACCTGGACCTTGACGCGCGATGCCTCGCTCGGCCTCCTCTACGCGGGCGTCTATTTCTATGACGGCCAGGGCTTTCTCGTGGCCAAGTCGCTCGGGGTCAAAAGCGCGCGCGAGCTCGATGGCGCTTCCATCTGCACGGCCTCCGGCACCACGAGCGAGCTCAATCTCGCGGATTATTTTCACGCGAACAAGATCGCGTTCAAGCCGGTCGTCTTCGACTTGCAGAACGAGGCACGCGCGGCCTTCTTCAACGGGCGTTGCCAAGCCCTTTCGGCCGACGTCTCCTACCTCTCATCGGTGCGGGCTTCGGACGCGCCGAAAGCCGAGGATTGGACGATCCTGCCCGAAGTGATCTCCAAGGAGCATCAAGTCCGAGGACGCGCAGGACGAGTGTGGAAGGGCTAACGCCCGGTCATGATGCGCCGGCGCTCGTCCCAGGCGTCATGACCGGATCTTGGTCCGGTCACCCACGCCTTCCTTTCCTGGATCGCCCAGGCAAGGCGTGGATGCGCGGGCCACGCCCACGCAGGACGAGGGGGTTCCAATGCCAATCTTACCCTGCCTGGAGGAGCTTTGCGCTTGAAGCCTATCTCTTCGTCGCGGGCGCTCTATTTTGGCCCTTGCTTCTTCATGTCCCGTTATAGCCAGGCGCTCGAACGCAAGCTTCGCGCGGGCGAGGTCGCGAGCTGAAGGCTGGGTGGAAGGGTTTACAGTTCACTCCGGCGGAGCGGGAATTCAGATTTAGACTCGAAGAGCGAGCAAGCCTCACCTCCGCTCATTCCCGCCCTCGCGGGGAGAGCGGAGGCGTGCGCCAGCGCGTTTCGCGAATGCTTGAACCCGCATTTTGGGATTGCACCTCGACCGCAAGCCGCGCCATTCTAGGTTGCGGCGCTGGAGAAACCATGCGAAGCCAGCCGTGAACGAGCAAACGCCGATCAGCGCCGCGACCATCGCGGAAGCGGAGCGGCTTCTCGGTGTCGGCTATTCCGACGCCGAACGCCTGCAGATGCTCGACAATATCGCCGGTCAGATCGAGCTCGCGATCAAGCGGCGCGCGCTCACGGCTGCCTCAGGGTCTTGGCGCCCGCGACGCGTTTCGATCCGAGGCTTCCGGGTTGGAAGCCGATCGATCCCGGCATTTTCCGGCCGGGCGACGACCCGGTGCCACGCCTTGCCGGCGCGCGACATCGACATCGCCTTCGCGCCGGTCACCCATCTTTCACGCTGGATCCGCGGCGGCGAGCTCACCTCGCTTCGCTTGACCGAGATCTATCTCGAAAGGATCGCGCGGCTCGGCGAGAAGCTCAAATGCATCGCCGTGGCGACGCCCGAGCTTGCGCGCGAGCAGGCGAGGCGCGCCGACCGGCTTCTCGCCGAAGGCATCTATCTCGGCCCGCTGCATGGCATCCCCTGGGGCGCCAAGGACCTTCTCGACACGGCAGGCATCGCGACCGGCTGGGGCGCCGAGCCCTATCGGGGTCGCGTCCCCGAGAGCGACGCGACCGTGGTGAAGAAGCTCGCTGAGGCCGGTGCGGTCCTCGTCGCCAAGACGACGCTCGGCGCGCTCGCCTATGGCGACATCTGGTATGAAGGGCGCACCCGCAACCCGTGGAATCTCGAGGAAGGATCGAGCGGCTCGAGCGCGGGCTCGGGCTCGGCGACGGCGGCGGGCCTCGTCGGCTTCACCATCGGCACCGAGACGCTCGGCTCGATCGTCGCGCCCTCGATCCGCTGCGGGACCACGGGTTTGCGCCCGAGCTTCGGGCGCGTCTCGCGAGCGGGCGCCATGGCGCTCTGCTGGAGCCTCGACAAGATCGGGCCGATGTGCCGGACGGTCGAGGATACGGCGCTCGTCCTCGCCGCGATCAACGGCTTCGACGAGGACGATCCAGGCTCGATCGCGGCGCCCTTCGGCTATGACGCGGCGGAACCCGTCGAGGGGCTTCGCCTCGGCTATTTCCCCAAGGACTTCGCCTTGCCGGAAGCCGACGACCTCGACCGTGCGGCGCTCGAAGCCGCGCGGCGCCTCGGCCTCGAGCTCGTTGCGCTCGAACGGCCGGACCTGCCTTACGACGCGCTGATGAACATCCTCTTCGCCGAAGCGGCCGCCGCCTTCGAGGAGCTCACGCTCGACAATCGGGACGATGAGCTTTCCTGGCAGGAGCCGGGCGCCTGGCCGAACACCTTCCGCAAGGCGCGCTTCCTGTCAGCGGTCGACCATATCCAGCTCGACCGTCTTGCGCCGTCGCGTGATGCAGGACATGGACGCGGCCTTCGGCAGGCGTCGATGCCATGATCGGCCCCTGCCTCGTCGGGCCGATGCTGATCATCACCAATTTCACCGGCCATCCCTCTCTCGTCATGCGTTCGGGGTTTCGCCAATCCGAGACGCGCGGACCCTTGTCGCTCGCGCGAGCGCGCATCGAGCAAGGCACGCCGACGAAGGGGCCGAGCTTCACGGTGCCGCATGCGATTTGTCTTTACGGCCGTCTCTTCGACGAAGGCACGATCCTGCGCGATCGGCAAGGCGCTCGAGAAGGAATTCGCGGTTTGGGACCGCCGTCCGCCGCTCGAATAGCGGCGAAGATTTCAAGGGAGCGACGAGATGCAGAAATTTTTCCGCCGATGGCACGCCGCCTGGTCCTGTGCGCCATTCTCCTATCGGCCCTGGCGTGACCGGCGGGCATTTGCCCGGCGCCTGCCCCCGGCCAGACGCCGAAGAACGTGCTCGTCGTCGGCCATGTCGCGGAGCTGCAAACGCTCGATCCGGCCCAGGCGGTGACGATCAGCGACTTCCGCATCCTTGCGAACATGTACGAGGGACTGCTCCATTACAAGGACGGCAGTCTCGACGTCGAGCCCGGCCTTGCGACGTCATGGACGGTGAGCCCGGACGGCAAGACCTATACTTTCAAGCTTCGCGAGGGCGTCAAGTTCCATGACGGAACAGCACTTCAACGCCGACGCGGTCAAGTTCAACTTCGATCGCGTCACCGACAAGAACCATCCCTATTACAACACCGGGCCGTTCCCCTTCGTCTTCCTCCTCGGGCCGATCGAGAGGACCGAGGTCGTCGATCCCGATGACGGTCGCGATCCATCTGAGCGAGCCTTACGCGCCCATGCTCACCATGCTGGCGAGCTCGATCGGCGGGCTCGCCGGCATCTCGCCCGCGGCGGTCATGCAATACGGAAAGGATTTCAGCCGGCATGGCGGCGGCACCGGGCCGTTCAAGTTCAAGCTGTGGGAAAGCAGCCAGCGTTTCGTGCTCGAGGCCAACAAGGATTATTGGGGCGGCGCGCCGAAGCTCGACGGCCTCGTCTTCCGCCCGATCATCGACGAGAACGCGCGCGTCAGCGAGATGCTGTCGGGCGGAACCGACATCACGATCGAAGTGCCGCCCGACAATATCGCGACTTTCACGGATCCCGCGAAGTTCACCTACTACGAGCAGGCGGGGCCGCATTTGTGGTACCTTTTGCTCAACACCAAGGAAAAACCTTTCGACGACAAGCGCGTTCGCCAGGCCGCGAACTACGCGATCAACAAGGACGCCATGGTCAACCAGATCCTCAAGGGAACGGCGACCGTCGCGGCCGGACCGACGCCGGCGGCCTTCACCTGGGCGCATGACAATGATCTGAAGCCCTACCCTTACGATCCGGCCAAGGCCAAGGCGCTGCTCGCCGAGGCCGGCTATCCGAATGGCGTCGACGTGACCTTCTACGTGACGGAAAGCGGCTCCGGCATGCTCTCGCCGATCTTGATGGGAACCGCGATCCAGGCCGATCTCGCGGCCGTCGGCATCAGCGCCAAGGTCGAGACCTATGAGTGGAACACGTTCCTCGGCAAGATCATTCCCGGCATGGAGGGCAAGGCGCAGATCGCCGAACTGTCCTTCATGACGCAGGACCCGGACATGCATCCGTTCCTTGGCGCTGCGCACCGGCGCGCCGGTGAATTCCGGCGGCTACTCCAACGCCAAGGTCGACGCGCTGATCGACTCAGGGCCGCGCCGAATCCGATCCCGCAAAACGCGCCGCGATCTACAAGCAGCTGCAGGAGATCGTCGACGACGACGCGCCCTGGGTGTTCATCGCCAACTGGAAGCAGAACGCGGTATCCTCGCCTCGGTGAAGGGCTTCGAACTGCATCCCTCGTTCACGACGCGTTTCTACAAGATCTACAAGGCCTGAGCGCCGTCGACGAGATCGCGGCATGGCGAGCCTACATCTTACGTCGTTGCCTGATGATGGCGCCGGTGCTCTTCGGCGTCACCGTCATCGTGTTCCTGGTGATTTCGCTCGATCCCCGGCGATCCGGCGAAGGCCATCCTCGGCACTTTCGCCACGCCCGAGAACATCGCCAAGGTGCGCCATGATCTCGGTCTCGATCAGCCGTTGCCGATCGCAATATGTCATCTGGATCGAGCAATCGTTCTTCGCGGCGATCTCGGCCGATCCGTACATCCTGCACAAGCCGGTGCTCGACGAGGTGCTGGAGCGGCTGTTCCCGACGCTGCTCCTGGCCGGGACGGCGCTCGTGCTCTGGCGAGCGTCGTCGGCCGTCCTGCTCGGCATCGTCGCCGCCGTGCGGCAGAACGCCTGGCAGGACAAGCTGATCACGGTCGCGGTGCTGATCGGCATCTCGACGCCGTCGTTCTGGCTCGGCATCCTCCTGATCTTCTGGTTCGGCGTGCGCCTGGCCTGGCTGCCGGTCGGCGGCATGGTCGAGATGTTCGGCGGCGGCGGCGCGATCGATATCGCGCGCCATCTCGTGCTGCCGGCCGTGCGCGCTGGCGGCGGTCGCCGGCGCGGTGCTGGTGCGCCTGACCCGCGGCGCCATGCTCGAGGTGATGCGCCAGGATTATATCCGCACGGCCCGCGCCAAGGGCCTCGAGCGAAGGCGAGCGTCATTATCGGCCACGCCTTCCGCAACGCGCTCGTCGACATCATCCCGATCATCGGTCTCGAGGCGGGCTTCGTGCTCGGCGGCGCCGTCTATATCGAGACGGTGTTCCAATGGCCCGGCATCGGGCGCATGCTGGTCAGCGCCATCTCGACCCGCGACATCCTCCTGGTGCAGGGCGGCGTGCTCATCGTCGCCGTCGCCTATGTGGCGATCAATCTTCTGACCGACATCGTCGCAGAGCATGCTCGATCCGCGGATCGCCGGTCATGACGCTGACCGGCCCTAGATCGGAGGCGATACATCCGCCGCAGCTTGAGACGGCGCGTCGCGAGCGGTCGGCCGAAAGCCTGGCGGCTGCTGACCCAGAACTCGCGTCGCGACCTTCGGTCTCTGTTGCTCGGCACGATCGTTTTGATCGCAATCGCCGCGCCCGTCCTGCCGCTTGCCCGATCCCGGCGTCACCGATCTCGCCCATCGACTGCGCCCGCCCTTCACGCCCGGGCATGTTCTCGGCACGGATCAGGTCGGCCGCGACATTCTCTCGCGTCTCGATCTGGGGCACGCGCCTCAGCCTCGCCGTCGGGCGTCACCGCGGCGCTGACGGCCGCGGCGATCGGCTCGACGATCGGCCTCTTCGCCGCCTTCTACGGCGGCCTCGCCGACATGCTGCTGATGCGCGGCATCGACATGCTGATGGCCTTTCCGTACCTCTTGCTGGCGCTCGCCATCGTCGCCGCGCTTGGTCCCGGCCTTTTCAACGCGATGCTGGCGATCATCATCGTCAATATCCCGTTCTTCGCGCGCGGCGTGCGCGGGGGCACGCTGTCGATCGTCCATGCCGATTTCATGGCGGCGGCGCGGCTCTCGGGCCTTTCCGATGCTCGAGATCGTCGCGAGCCGAGCTCTTCCCCAATGTGCTGCCGGCATCGTCATCGGCGTCTCGACGACGATCGGCTGGATGATCCTCGAGACGGCGGGCCTGAGCTTCCTCGGGCTCGGCGCGCAGCCGCCGCAGGCCGATCTCGGCGGCATGCTCGGCGAGGGCCGCAATCTGGTCCAGGTGGCGCCGCATGTGGCGACCATTCCGGGCCTCGTCATCCTCGCTTTGGCGATCGGCATCAATCTCGTCGGCGACGGCCTGCGCGACGTGCTCGATCCGAAGCTGAAGTCCGGCGGCCTTGCGCGCGTCCATGCCCAGACGGCGTCCGCGCCGCAGGCCGAGCGCCAGAAGCGAGCTGACGGCGCCCGCCGGCGCGGCGCGGCTGCCGCTGGCCGTGCGCGCGCTCGAAACCCATTTCGCCGTCGGGCGCGAGATCTATCTCGCCGTCAACGGCGTCTAGCTTCGAGGTGCGGCCGGGCGAGTCCGTCGGCCTCGTCGGCGAATCGGGCTCCGGCAAGACCGTGACCGCGC
>CAVQNF010000003.1:0-316707 GCA_963713805.1 uncultured Alphaproteobacteria bacterium
CACCATCATTGCACCAAGGTATCGACGGTAAAGGAATAATCGCAATACCAAGAAGTTGGGGCTGCTGTAAGTTGCAACCTGCGAGCAACCATCATCCTTGTGAAACGGGAATGCGTGCGTCCGCGGCGGCGCGCATGGAGAGGCACGCCGTTCCCATCGAGAGAGCGCGAGCTTCTAATTGCCGTTCGCGCGTTCCGGGGGCAACAAGGCCGCAGGGATGGCACATTGGAGAAAGCCGCCAAGCGATCGCAATGCGAATGCTCGCCAACCAATCAGTGGAGGGTCGCGCGTTATCCCGCATGCCTCGGTGCGGCACAGCAGGTTCCGCGACCCGTTGCCTGAACGGGAGGGCAAGGCACGTCGCCGTACGAGCAGAAGACGCAGCAATCGCCCAGCTTCGGCTTCAGCAACGCGGCACAGCCCTTGCACTCGTAGAAATACCAGCAAGCGTCGGTCGGCATGGCCTCGGTCGCGTGATGCCCGCAAATGGGGCAGGTGATGGTCGAGACGAGCTGCGTCATGCGTGTCGCACCATAAGCTTGAGTAAAGCGGGTTCAAGGTAGCCCCAGCTGATCGCCGATGCGACGATGAGTGAGGCCACAAGCAGCAGGGCGAGAGAGATGCGCGAGCTTGATGGCTTCGCGCAGGCCGATCCAATCTCGCGGGAGGCGCTTCGCTTGCGCCACCATACGAACCAGCCGAGCGCAACGCCGAAACCGCTGATGACGAGGAGAGCGACACGCCACGGCGTGAGCGCTTCGAGCATTCCGAAAACGCCTGCTCCTGCCCCGAACGTGGCGAGAACCAGAGGAACGACGCAACACGAGGAAGCGGCGATGGCACCGATCCCGGTAGCAATGCCCACAAAAGCCAGGGTGCTTTTCGCAGCGCCCGATGCCGGGGTTGAAGTGCCGGCAGGGCGCGCCGCGGCAAACGATCCATGCAGAGCCATAGGTGCTTTCCTCATGAGACAGATGTATCTTGCACCCCGTAGCCACTACGGGCTCAAGAGAAATATTCATGTCGACGCGCGGGCTGACAATCGGAAAATTGGCGGATGCAGCTGGCGTGCATTTGGAGACCGTCCGCTATTACGAGCGTATCGGCCTCATGCCTAAGCCAGCCCGGACGGCGAGCGGCTACCGAAGCTATGCTGTCGAGCACACACGGCGGCTGTCGTTCATCCGCCGCGCGCGCGAGTTGGGATTTGGCATCGAGGAAATCCAGGTGCTTCTTGCACTGACGGTGCCAGGCAACACATCCTGCGCGGAGGTTCGGTCACTCACCGTCGCGCACCTTGGCGACGTGCGAGCGAAGATTTCCGACCTCCGCAGGCTCGAACGAGTTCTCGCAAGAACGGTCCGTCAGTGTTCCGGCGACGAGGCGCCACCCTGCCCCGTGCTCGATATGCTCAATGAAGCTTGAGAGAAGGTTGAGCACGTTTGCCGTCATGATAGCTGCACTGAGGTTCCGTGGCCTTCCGCCAAGACGGGCGCACAAGACGGGCGCAAGAGGCAGGCTATTTGCAGGACATCGCGCTTGCGGGCAGGGTGATCTTCCCTGCTGACGTTGACGAGCGGACGATGAAGCCCATCTCCCCTTTTCCTGCTTTTTGATGAACTCCGCGACCGACAATCCCGGAGCGGTCGCGGACGATCTTGAGGCCCGTGAGAGGACGCCACCCGGTCGCAGCACGAGGCTGAGGCTCGATCATGTCGGCCACAGCTACGACTCGAACCTCGTTCTCGACGACATCACGCTCGACATCGCGCCCGGCGAGGTGGTCGCTCTCGTCGGGCCTTCGGGCTGTGGCAAGTCGACGTTGCTCAATATTCTCGGCGGGCTTCTTCTGCCCACCAAAGGCCGCGTGCTGATGCAAGGCGAGACCCGTCCCGATTGCCTCAACCCTCTCACCTATGTGTTCCAGGATTTCGCGCTTCTGCCCTGGCGCACCGTCGCGGGCAATATCTCGCTCGTGCTCGAGGACGCAATGCACGACGAAGCGGCCCGCCGTGAGCGCATCGACGACATGCTGCGCCTCACCGGGCTCGCCGATTTCGCCGACGCCTATCCGAAGCAGCTGTCCGGCGGCATGCGCCAACGCGTCGGAATCGCGCGGGCGCTCGCGGTGCGCCCCGCCTGCCTTTTCATGGACGAGCCGCTTTCGGCTCTCGACGCCCAGACGCGAGCCCTGTTGCTCGAGGAGCTCGCCCTGCTCATCGAACAGGCCGCCATCACGACCGTGTACGTCACGCACAACCTCAATGAGGCATTGCGTCTGGCGCACCGGGTGGTGGTGCTTTCGCGCAGGCCCGGCCGCATCAAGGCGAGCCTCGAGATCGACCGCCCGATCGCGGCGCGGCACGAAACCGATCCCGATCTGATCGAGGCCGCGGAACGGCTCTGGTCGATGATCCGCGACGAGGCGCGTGAGGCCGACAGGGAGCTCGATCATGCGCGATGAAGCCGCCGTTCCCTTTCGGGCAGCAGCCTTCTCGCCGCGCAACCACCCTTGGGCCGGCGCCGTCGCGCTCGCGTTCGTGGTGCTAGTCTGGCAGGCGGGCTCCGCGAGCGGCCTCATTCCCGAGCTGTTCCTGCCGTCGCCCCTCGCGGTCGCGCATGCGCTCTGGAGACTCGCCCTCTCGGGAGAGTTGTGGACCAACCTTCTGGCCTCGCTCCTGCGACTCACGGTCGGATGGACGCTCGGGACCGCGATAGGCGTCTCGGTCGGCGTCGCGGTCGGGATGTTCACCGTGGTGCGTTCCCCCTTTCTCGCTCTCGTCTCGGCACTTTTCCCGATTCCCAAGATCGCCCTCGTGCCGTTGTTCATCATCTGGTTCGGCATCGGGGAGGGATCCAAATTCGCGACGCTTGCGATCGGTGTCTTTTTCCCGACCGTGATCAGCACCTATGCGGGCATCGACAACGTGCAACGCAATCTCATCGTGATGGGGCAAAGCTTCAACCTCTCGACCTGGTCGATCCTGCGCAAGATCGTGCTGCCCGGCGCGCTGCCTTCGGTGCTCGCCGGATTTCGCATCACCATCTCGGTCGCGATCATCCTCCTGGTCGCGGCGGAAATGATCGGTGCGGACAGCGGCATCGGCGCCTTCATTCTCGCCGCCGGCAATCTTTATCGCACCGACGACCTCATCGCGGGCGTCGTCATCTTGTCGTTGCTCGGGCTTTGCCTTTCGGCGATCCTGTCCCGCATCGAGCGGGCCGCCTTCGCTTGGCGATAGTGTCTCGAGGATGAAGCGGAGCGCATGCAGGTGAGGGCGTCGCGTCGGCGAGCTCGATGTTGCGCGCCCGACGCCACCGTTTTAGCAAAGATGCTTCACAGGAAGGAAACCCGCGATGCTCTACGAACTTGCCAAGCTCACCTTGCAGATCGGCTCGACGCCAAGGGCGCTCGCCGGCATCAAGGACTTTGTGACGGACAAGAGCGCGAAGGGCACGCTTCTCGGTTGCTGGGCATCGGAGATCGGCGAACTCAACCAGGTTGCGGTGCTGCGCGGCTTCTCGGACGTCGAGGCGCTCAGGGTCGAGCGCAAACGCGTTCTCGAAAGCAGCAACCCGTTCGGATGCCTCGACCTGCTTACCCGTCTCGAAACGGACAGCTACGCCCCGTTCCCCGATGTGCCGCCGGTCGAGATCGGCGCCTTCGGCCCGATCTACGAAATCCGGACATATATGTTGAAGCCGGGCCGCCTCCCTCAGACGATCGCCGCCTGGCGGGCGGCGCTGCCGGCGCGCCTCGCGCTCTCGCGAAACCTCATCGTGATGCATACGATCGACGGACCGCCGCGCTTCACGCCACATCTGGCCTTACGCGAGCCTCGAGCAACGCGCGGCCATCCGCGCCAAATCCGTCTCCACGGGGGTATGGCCACCGAAGGGGGGAGCCGAACACCTCGCGGTGATGACCAATGGCATTTGGCTGCCGACGGAAATCTCGCCTTTGAAATGAGCGGCTCCGGCGCTGCTATGCTCGAGGGCTGGTCGGGCCCGCCAGCCAAGATGCGTCCACGACCCGATGTCGGAGGTTGAGACAACCCTCCCCAGCCGCTGTTCCTTTGGCCTTTTCGGCAGATCACGGCTGATCTCGCCTCCGTTTGACAAATCTCCCCGTCGCGGCTACTCGAACCGGGCTGGCGCGGGGAGACCCGCGCCCTCTGCGTTTCCGGGGATGGGCATCGACGCCCCGACCGGATCGCTCCATCGCAATCGACTGCCAAGAAGTCGGCGGGCACCATCGCCTCGCCGAGCCGAACACGGGAGACAACGATGTTCGCAGTCATCAAGACCGGCGGCAAGCAATACCGCGTCGCCGCCGGGGATACGATCACCGTCGAGAAGCTGACGGGTGCGCCAGGCGAAGTCGTTGCCTTCGAGCAGGTCCTGATGCTCGTCGATGGCACGACGACCGAGGTGGGCGCGCCTTCGGTCGTGGGCGTGACGGTCGCCGGCGAGCTCGTCGAGCAGACCCGTGGCGCGAAGGTGATCGCCTTCAAGAAGCGTCGACGCAAGAATTCGCGCCGCAAGCGCGGTCATCGCCAGGATCTCACGGTCGTCAAGATCACCGATATTCTCACCGGCGGCGCCAAGCCAGCGCTCAGGGCAAAGGCCAGCACCCCTGTCGCCTCGCCGCAAGCGGAAGCCAAAGCCGAGGCCGAGGCGACACCGCCGGCGGCTGGGACCGCTGAGAAGGCGCCGAAACCGAAGGTCAAAAAGGCTGAAGGCGAGGTCAAGCCTAGCGCCGCATCACCGGGCGATCACGATCATGCCGGCATTGCGGCCGGCGCGGCTGCCGCGGTCGCCGCAGCCAAGGCCAAAGGCATCGATACGGACAGGTTTCAACATCTCGAGAAGCCGATCGGCCACGCCGACGATCTCAAGCTGATCTCGGGCGTTGGCCCGGCGATCGAGAAAAAATTGAATGCGAGCGGCATTTGGCATTATTGGCAGGTCAAGGCCATGTCGGACCAAGATATCGCCAGCGTCGAGCAGCAGGGCGGCTTCAAGGGCCGCGCGCATCGCGACGACTGGACCGGACAGGCAGTCGATCTGATGGCCGGCAAGGCACCCAGGCCCAAATCGCACGGGTCGTCCTGACGGCAAGCGTTGAGGCCGGTCTCGGCCGTATCGAGGATAGGAGCGCAACATGGCTCACAAGAAGGCAGGCGGCTCGTCGCGCAACGGCCGCGATTCGGAATTGAAACGCCTTGGCGTGAAGAAATTCGGCGGCGAAGAAGTGCTCGCCGGCAACATCATCATTCGCCAGCGGGGCACGAAGGTGCATCCGGGCGCCAATGTCGGCGTCGCGAAGGACCATACGCTCTTCGCCTTGACCCCCGGCCGCGTAAGCTTCGGCGTGAAACGAGGCCGATCGACGGTCGCCGTGATTGCCGCCTCCCGAGCGGCCGAATAGCCAGGCGGAACAATGTCCGCCGCCCGTCGAACCGGGTCCTGGCGGACAAGAGGACGGCTCCAAGGGCCGAAGTCCAAGACCAGGAAGGGATCGACGGGAAAGCCCACGATCCCTTTTTGCTGCTTGGAGCTTCAAATGCTGTCTCCAGCGACAATATCGCACCCGATTCCGACTGCGAGTCTCTTGCTTGAACCGGTGAGGCGCGCATTTGCCCGGGACTTGTTCCACCACATGAATGACTGGGAGGTGATGCGCTGGCTTGCCTCTCCGCCTTGGCCGTACGCTCTCGGCGATATGCATGACTGGATCGCGAGATCGACCGCCGCGCGTGCCGCGGGGCGCGATGCCGATTACGCGATCATGCTCGCAGATCGCCCGATCGGGGTGATCGGCGTCGCGGGACTCACGCTCGGCCCCGTGCTCGGCTATTGGCTGGGGCGACCGTTCTGGGGCCGAGGCTATATGAGCGAGGCTGCGAGAGCGCTCATCGAGCATGTCTTTGCCGAGGGGTCGTCCTTCATCGCGTCCGGAGTCCTCACGGGGAACGCGCCATCGCTGCGCATCCAGGAGAAGCTCGGCTTTCGCGTGGTCAATGAACGTCATGTCCATGCGCGCCCGCATGGCCGTCCGATGCCGCATCTCGATACCGTGCTCGGGCGGGCACGTTGGTCGCAGTTGCGTCGTGCCGCCTAGCGCCGGATGCGTTCAGATTGAGTGAGCGACATGCTCTTGATCCCACAAAGTCGTTGCGATTCTTCGCGAAGATGCGCGTGAGCCGCCGCCTGAACGGCACGCTCCAGGCTCGATCAGATCGGGTCGGTGTGGCAGACGAAAGTGGAGCCGCGTCGCGCAAGCAGTGCAGCCATGCGCTCACCGGATTCGCAGGGTTCCGGCCTCGGCTTAGATGTGCGTGCGATGGCTGAAGTGAGCGTGCAAGCGAATGTGATGGCTGAAGGCGGTGCGCGAACCGCGGCGAAGGGGCTTGCGCTCGGCGTGCTTCTGGCCGTCAGCTTCTCGCATCTGATGAACGATCTCGTGCAGTCGCTGATCCCCGCCATCTACCCCATTCTGAAATCCTCCTTCGATCTCGATTTCGGGCAGGTCGGCCTCATCACTCTGGTCTTCCAGCTCACGGCCTCCCTGCTGCAGCCGGTCGTCGGTCTCTACACCGATCGCCGACCCATGCCTTATTCGCTTGCGATCGGGATGGGCTTCTCGCTGTTGGGCCTCGTTCTTCTGGCCTTTGCCTGGAGCTTCGCGGCCTTGCTGGTCGCGGTTGCGCTCGTCGGATGCGGCTCCTCGGTGTTCCACCCGGAATCCTCGCGCGTCGCGCGCATGGCGTCGGGTGGGCGGCATGGGCTCGCGCAATCCCTGTTCCAGGTGGGCGGCAACACGGGGGCGGCGCTCGGGCCCCCGCTCGCGGCGCTGATCGTTTTGCCGCGCGGCCAGACGAGCGTTGCCTGGTTCTCGGTCGCCGCATTGATGGGCATGATCGTGCTTTACCGCGTCGGACGCTGGTACAAGGCGCGGCGCTCGACGATGGCAACAACCGGCGCGTTCGCCCTGCCTTCGCCGCTTTTGTCCTCGCGCAAGCTCATGCTGTCGGCGCTGGTGCTCACAGCGCTGATGTTTTCCAAAGCGTTCTACACTGCGAGCTTCACCAGCTATTACACCTTTTATCTGATCGAGAAATTTCATGTGAGCGTCAGGGAATCGCAACTCTATCTATTCCTGTTTCTTGGCGCGGTTGCCGCGGGCGCCCTGATCGGCGGACCGGTCGGAGACCGGTTCGGGCGGAAATTCGTGATCTGGTTCTCGATCCTCGGCGTCTTTCCCTTCACCTTTGCCCTGCCCCACGCCAGCTTGTTCTGGACGGCCGTGCTCACCGTACCGATCGGGATGATCATGGCTTCGGCCTTTTCGGCGATCCTGGTTTATGCCCAAGAGCTGGTCCCTGGACGGGTCGGCACGGTTGCCGGCGTTTTTTTCGGTGTCGCCTTCGGGCTCGGCGGAATGGGGGCGGCGGTGCTCGGCGCGGTCGCCGACCGCACCAGCATCGATTTCGTCTATGGGATCTGCGCCTATCTGCCGTTGATCGGACTGTTGACGGCTTTCCTGCCCTATACCGAGCCGCGCAGAGTTTCGGTCAAGCCCGCCTGAATACGCGGCATAATTCCCGTTTCTTCTCGTTTTAGGCCATGTGACTCGCCCTATTCGGGCGCGATTCGGGGAACTGCGGGCCACGTGGCGCGTTGACAATCGGGAGCCTGCGCGCGCATGGAGGGTCGATGCCGAGCACCATCGCGGATGAATTGCAGGATGGGCTGAAAATCGAGCGTACCGCACTTTTCCTCGACGTCGACGGGACGCTGCTCGATCTGGCGCCGCGTCCAGGTGCGGTGGTCGTTCCTCCTTCGCTCATCTCCTCACTTGCCGAGGCAGACGAGGCCCTAGGCGGAGCGCTGGCACTCGTCAGCGGGCGCTCGCTCGACGATCTCGATCGCTTGTTTGCTCCGCTGCAACTACGTGCGAGCGGAGTGCACGGTGCGCAGACGCGTTTTTGCCCGAGCGACGCGAAGCCGGCAGAGGAAGAGCCGGAAGGGTTGCCGCGCAGGCTATGGATGGCGCTCACCGAAGTCCTGTTCGATTTCCCCGGGACTTTCGCGGAAAACAAGCGCTACAGCTTTGCCGTGCATTACCGCACCGTGCCGATGCTGAAGCCGCGTCTGCGAGCGGCGCTCATGCAGCTCATGGCGGCGCATCCCGATGTGCAGCTCGACATGATCCATGGTCACAGCGTGTTCGAGATCAAGCCCCGCGGCTTCGACAAAGGCAAGGCAATCGAGCGTTTCATCGCCCGCAAGCCCTTTCTTGGCCGCATCCCCGTGTTCATCGGTGATGATGCTACCGATGAATCAGGATTCGCCACGGTTATCAGCCACGGCGGTCGTGCTTTCTCGGTCGGCCGCGAGATGCCAGGCGTCAGCTTCGTCTTCCCCACGCCCGAGAACGTGCGTCACTGGCTTTCCCATTTCGGTCGGCGACGAGCCTCCAGATGAGTGCCGATGACCGGGGTGGGCATGATCTCGATCTGGCGCTGATCGGCAATTGCCGGGTCGGAGCGCTCGTCGATCGGCGGGCGCGAATCGTGTGGTGGTGCTTCCCACGTTTCGATTCGGACCCCATCTTCTCGCGCCTGCTGGCGGGCGATGAGGAGAAGGGATTTTGCGATATCGTGCTCGCCGATTGCATCGACGCGACGTCCCAATATGTGCGCAACACCGCGATCGTCGAAACGGTGATGACGGATGCCCGCGGCGCGCAAGTGCGCATCACGGATTTTGCACCCCGTTTCGAGCATTTCGAGCGTACCTTTCGTCCGCCGCAGCTCATTCGGCGAATCGAGCCCATTTCCGGTCTCCCGCGCATCGCGATCCGGGTGCGTCCGACATTTGCCTACGGCCGCCCCGTCACCGAATATGCACTCGGCTCGAACCACATCCGCTACATGGGCGGATCGGAGATCATGCGGCTTTCGAGCGACGCGCCCCTCTCCTACATCGTGGCCGAAACGAATTTTGCCCTCACGCGGCCGGTGAGCCTGGTGTTGGGCCAGGACGAGCCCTTCCGCAGCGCCATCGACACCACGAGCCGCGAATTTCTGGACCGCACTCGCGATCATTGGCTCGGCTGGGTTCGCCATCTCGGCGTGCCGTTCGAATGGCAATCGGCGGTCGTGCGTGCGGCGATCACGCTGAAGCTCTGCAATTTCGAGGAGACGGGAGCCATCATCGCCGCGCATACGACCTCGATTCCCGAGGCCTCGGGCAGCTCGCGAAATTGGGACTACCGCTATTGCTGGCTGCGCGATGCCTTCTTCGTCATCGATGCTCTCAATCGGCTGGGCGCCACCCAGACGATGGAATCCTACATCAACTACATCACCACGATCGCCGTCGAGGACGTTCATCCGCTGCAGCCCGTGCACGGGATCGTGCCCTTCAGTCCGCTTGACGAAACCATCGCCGCCGATCTCAAGGGATTTCGCGGACACGGACCGGTGCGGGTCGGCAACCAGGCGGCCACCCAAGTGCAGCACGACGTCTATGGCAGCGTGGTGCTCGGCGCGACTCAGATGTTCGTCGACGAGCGTTTGCCGAAGATGGGCGATGGGGCGCTGTTCAGGCAGCTCGAGCTTCTCGGCGAGCATGCGCGACGCGTCGCGCTGCAGCCCGACGCGGGTATCTGGGAATACCGGAACCGCGCGCGCATCCACACCTATTCGGCCACGCTGTGTTGGGCGGCATGCGATCGGCTCGGCCAGATCGCGATGCGCTTGGGACTGAATGAGAGAGCCCAATACTGGAGCACGCATGCGGGCGAGCTCAGGGCGAAGATCCTCGAAAGCGCCTGGGACCCGAAGCGAGGCGTGATGACCGGCGCGTTCGGACACTCCGACCTCGACGCGAGCGTGCTCCTCTTCGCGGAACTCGGCTTGCTGGCGCGGAGCGACGAGCGCTTCATCCGCAGTTGCGACGCCATCGGCCGCGAGCTGATGCGCAACAATCGCATCATGCGATACACCACCGAGGACGATTTCGGCGCGCCGGAGACGGCATTTCTCGTCTGCAATTTCTGGTACATGGACGCACTTACGACGATCGGGCGCCGTGACAAGGCGCGCGAGATGTTCACCGACATCCTCAACCGACGAAATGCCTTCGGGCTGCTCTCCGAGGATATCCATCCAGTCACGGGCGAGCTCTGGGGCAATTTCCCGCAAACCTATTCGATGGCCGGCATCATCAACACGGCGATGCGGCTGTCGGCGAGCTGGGAGGGCGCATGGGCACGCGCCTCATCATAGTCTCGAACCGCGTCGCGGTACCCGAGCCCGGGAGCAAGCCGACTCCGGGTGGATTGGCGGTTGCGGTGAAGGCGGCCCTGAAGAACCGCACCGGCCTGTGGTTCGGCTGGAGCGGCTTGGCCCGGGACGAGACCGATAGCGTGCCCCGCATCATCGAGCGCAACAAGATCACCTATGTGGTGATCGATATTTCTACGCACGATTTCCAGGAATATTACAGCGGCTTTGCCAATCGGGTGCTCTGGCCGATTCTGCATTATCGCGTCGACCTCGCCGAATTCTCGCGCGCCGACCTCTCCGGCTATATGCGCGTCAACCGTCTATTCGCCGACAAGCTGGGTGACCTGATCGAGGAGGACGATGTCATCTGGGTGCATGATTACCATTTGATGCCGCTCGCCAAGGAATTGCGCGCAAGGGGCCATGCGAACCCGATCGGCTTCTACCTGCATATCCCCTGTGCGCCGCCCGATATTCTGATCGCGTTGCCTCGCCATCAGGAGATCCTGGGCAGCTTGAGCTTCTATGATCTTGTCGGATTCCAGACGGAGAACGACCGGGACAATTTCAATCATTATCTGTCGAGCCAGGGCGCGCAGCCCAGCCGGGACGGAGCGACCTTCACGCTGGACGGAAGACAGGTCCGCACCGGCGCCTTCCCTGTCGGCATCGAGACGGCAGCCTATGCGCGGCTCGCGCGCAACGCGGCGCGTTCGAGCTTCGTGCGCGAGATTGAAGAGAGCCTTGCCGGCCGCAAGCTCGTGCTCGGGGTCGACCGGCTCGATTATTCGAAGGGCATCCTGCATCGCATCAACGCCTTCGACCGTTTCCTCGAAATGAACCCCGAATGGCGCTCGCGCGTGACCTTCCTTCAAATCACGCCGCGCAGCCGCGCCGATATCCAGGAATACGCGGCGATCGAGGATGAGGTCACGACCCTCGTGGGCAAGATCAATGGCCGATATGGCGAAGCGTCCTGGACGCCGATCCGCTACGTCAATCGCTCCTATTCGCGCACCGCGCTCGCCGGCGTCTATCGGGCCGCCAACGTCGCTCTGGTCACCCCGCTGCGCGATGGCATGAACCTCGTGGCCAAGGAATTCGTCGCGGCCCAGGATGCGCAGGATCCAGGCGTTCTCGTCCTCTCGCAATTCGCCGGTGCCGCCGCCGAGCTCGACCGGGCGCTGATCGTCAATCCCCATGAGACCGAAGGCGTGGCGGCAGCGCTCAAGCGCGCCCTCGACATGCCGCTCGACGAGCGCCGCCAGCGCTACAAGAAAATGTTCGAGCACCTGGCCAAGAACGACATCGAGCGCTGGGCCAAGAACTATCTCGGAACCCTCGCGGATACGCGTCAGCGGCCGGGACTTCTCGATGGATTGCGCACCCTCTTCGGAAGCCTCGCCTGAGGCACGATCGAATAAACCAGGGTTGCGCGGTGTTCTCGCGCCATCCCAAACACGGAGAACCGAGATGCTCGACTTAAGGCCTATGTTCAAGAAGTCCGACCTGACCGCGATGGCGTTGGGCCTCGCGCTCGGCGCGGCCGCCATCGTGCCGGCGTTTGCTGCGGGCGGCGGCGGCGATCCACCCCCTCCTCCGACCTGCGCCAAGGGTCAGGTCTACAGCGCAAAGAAGAACGGCTGCGTGAAGGCTGAACGAGGCGTCCTGCCTGACGAGGAGATGACGCAATACGCCTATGCGCTTGCCAAGGAGGACCGTTTCCAGGAAGCACTCAACGTCCTTGACCTGTTGCAAAACCCGAACACCTCGAAAGCCCTGAACTATCGTGGCTTTGCGACACGCAAGCTCGGCCGGACCGATGAAGGCATCAACTACTACCTGAAATCCGTCGCGCTCGACCCGAAATACGCGCAGGTTCGCGAGTATCTCGGGGAGGCCTATGTGATCCAAGGCAAGGTCGATCTGGCCAAGTCGCAGCTCGCGACCATCAAGACCATCTGCGGCACCGGTTGCGAGGAATATGAGGATCTCGCACAAGCGATCGAAGACGCGAAGCTCTGAGGGCCCGTCGGCCTGATCGGCGCGGTTGTCATCCGCCGCGCCTGGTCGCCCGCGCTGCGGGGCCGTTAGCCTTTTAGACAGCTGTCCAAGACGAACCACGAGGCGCCATTTCCGCGTTCACGGAGAGGCGCCTCGCCTGCATGGACTGGATGGTCTTGGCGTATCTCCAAGCGAAGGGCTTATTTCGAAGTGCCGAAAATACGCAAATTACCTATGTGTCCACAGTGATGCGGCCGAGCGATACCATTTCGACCAAGAGATAACAGGCCAATTCAACGTCTTGAGCATGAGCTTCCCGCAAAAATAGCTTTCATTTTTTCAGTTCATGCTCTAGGCGTCCCGGATGCACGCCGTTCGGTGTAATCCGTCGCTTCAGGCATGATCGAGAGAGGTCAGCTCGAGGTGAGGGCCGGCTTGGTGAGCCACTTGGCCCGCCTCTGGCGTTACGGGCTTGTCCTGTCGGGAAGGCGCGACGTGGCCGAGGATCTCGTTCAGGCCACCTGCGTTCGCGCCCTCGAACGCTCGCGTCAATTCGCGGTGGGCTCGCGGCTCGACCGATGGTTGTTCTCGATCCTGCGTTCGATCTGGCTGAACGAGGTTCGAGCTCGCCGGATTCGCCAAGGCGAGGGCGTGGTCGACGCCGAAACGACGCTGACATTCGAAGGCGCCAAAGAGATCGAAACGAATATTTTGGTTCATCAAGTGTTGAGGCACGTGCAATTGCTGCCGCAAGCGCAACGGGAGACGCTTTTCTTGACCTATGTTGAAGGCTTGACCTATCGGGACACGGCCGAGATGCTGGAAGTGCCGATCGGAACCGTCATGAGCCGGTTGGCGGCCGCGCGCCAACATCTCAGCAGGCTGAACGCCGATCCTGAAAGCGCGCCGCGCGCCAGAGAGTAGGCGCGGATGATCGAGGCACCGAACGGCAGGCCGACCGACGCCGATCTTGTCGGATTTCTGGACGGCGAATTGCGGACGCTCCAGGCGCGATGGGTGGCGAGCTGGCTTGCACGGGACGAAGAGCTTCAGCAGCGGCTCAACCTGCTTGCGCAGGGAAACGGGGCTCTTCGGGGTGCCTTTGGGGCGCTTCTCGCGGAGGCGCCCCAGGCAAAGCTCGAGGCCATGCTTCACGACTTGCCCGGCTATCGGGCCGGCGTGACGGTCAGGAGCGAGCGTGGCTCGTGGCGCATCCGGCGCGGCTGGCCGCGCCTCGCACTGCTCGCGGCCGGTCTTGCAGTGTTCGTCGCCGGCGCCTTCGTCGACCGTCTCGTCCCCGAATGGCGCGAGGCTATCGGGATTGAAGTTGCCGGCGACAGCGAGGCTGAGTGGCGAGAGGCGGTGGCGCAATACATGTCGCTCTACACGCCTGAAACCCTCGTCCGCCATTCCCGACGACGCAATCCCCAAGGAACGCGAGCTCACCGCTGTCGGCGCGAAGCTTGGAATCGGCCTGCCTCTGGCCGAGATTTCCCTCCCTGGACTCGCGTTGAAGCGGGCACAAATTCTCCAATACGATGGGAACCCACTCGGCCAGATCGCCTACCTCGATCCGCGCGAAGGCGTCTTGGCCTTGTGCATCTATGCCGATGGTCACAAGGACAGTGGCGCCGACCACCGAGCAGCGCGTCGGCTTGAACATCGTCCATTGGGCATCGCATGGCCGTGCCTTCATGCTGGTCGGCCGAAAGGCGATGCCCGAATTGCGCGAGCTCGCCAGCCTTTTGTCCCAGCGGTTGACACTTTGAACGCTAATTGAGACGCCTTGGCTCCGCCTTAGCTCCAGAGGTCCATGCCTGCAAATTCGTATTTTGTCATCGTCGCCCGTACACGCCTGACAAACCCGCCTTTGCACCTCAAAGGCAGGTTAAGCTAAATTAGAAACCCGTCGCCCGATTCGAGTTTGGAAATGTCCAATCGCACGCGCATTCTCGTCGTAGATGATGATGTCGACATCGTCGACACGCTCACCGATCAATTGAGCGTGAACGGCGAATTCTCAGTGAGCGCCGCCGCGACAGCGGCCGCAGCCCTGGCGCTCGTCAAGTCCGAACCTTTCGATCTCGTGATCATGGACGTGGGCTTGCCCGACATGGACGGGCGCGAGGCCGTGAGGGTGATGCGCACGAGCGGCGCGCGCATGCCGATCATCATGCTCACCGGCCATGCGAGCGACGCCGACACCGTGGCCGGTCTTGGCTCAGGAGCCAATGACTATGTGGCAAAGCCGTTCCGCTTCGCCGTGCTTTTGGCCCGCATCCGCGTGCAATTGCGCCAGCATGAGGCGAGCGATGACGCGGTGCTCCGCATCGGGCCGTTGCAATTCAAGCCGGCTTCGAAGCTCATCGTCACGGAAAAGGGATCGAAGCTGAAGCTGACCGAGAAGGAGGCAGCAATTCTGCGTTTTCTCTACCGATCGAACGGCCATTCGGTGGCGCGCAAGGTGCTTCTCCAGGAGGTTTGGGGCTACAACGCTTCGGTTTCCACCCACACGCTTGAGACCCACATCTACCGCTTGCGTCAGAAGATCGAGACGGGCGCCGAGGCCACCAAGATGATCGTCACCGATCAGGGAGGCTACAGGCTGATCATCTGAGGCTTGGGGTGCTAGCGCCGTATGCCGTTCAGTGGAGTGAGCGACATTCTCTTCATTCGTTGTATTGGCCCCTGATCTCACCGCAAAAATTGTGCCGGTTTTTGGCCGATCATGCTCGAGGACCTGCTTTCGGGATCGGCTTCTTCGAAGGTGGCCGCATTCTGCCGATCAGTGCTATGGTCGTCATTCTTGACCGCCACGCCTCTTAAGGAACGATGCAGCTCAACGCCAAGACGCAATTCCTGGCACGCGTTGCGCCTCTCGCCGTCATCGAGAGTGACGCGCTGCGCCTCCTGGCCTTCGACGGCGAGGAAGTGAATGTCGGAGGCCAGATCCGTGCTTTTCCGGCAGGACGACCCGGCCGACGCGGGTTATGTCGTCATTTCCGGTTCTGTCGCTCTCGAGCGCGAAGCCGAGATTCCCGCGCCGGTCCGGCTCATGAAGGGCGGTTCGCTGATCGGCCTGCATGCGCTGATCGTCGAGCTCGAACGACCGGCGACCGCCACCGCACGTGAGAAGTCATCGCTCCTGAAGCTGCCGCGTCGGTTGATGCTGCGCGTTCTCGAGGCCTTTCCCGACTCTGCCGCTCGCCTTCCGGCAATACGTCGAAGAGAGCCTCGCCGAACAGGCGAGTGCGCTCGAGCGCATCGCCAGTTCGATCGATGCCGTGGCGGCACATTACAGGCTGAGGGAGAGCAGGACCGGGACGTGATCCGACGGACGCTCGAGGCCACGTGCCGCGGTCTCGATGGCGACCTCCTCGATGCATCGGCGCGAGCGGCGACGACACCCAGATGTGATCCAGGCGCCGCCCCCGATTCGAGGCCATCCAATCCGCCGCCCGATAGCTCCACCAGGTATAGACGCGTTCGGGCTCGGGAATGCGATGACGAACAGCGTCGGTCCACTCTCCGCAAAGACGGATGTCCTCGAGCGCGCTCGGTCTCGACGGGCGTGTGGCTCACGACATCGAGAAGCTGCTTATGGTTCCACACATCGCTTTCGTAAGGCGCAATATTGAGATCGCCCGTGACGATGGCCGGATGTTTCGTTCCGGCCTGTCGGGCGCTCCAATCGCGCATGTCCTCGAGAAAGGCGAGCTTATGGGCAAATTTAGCGTTGAGCTCGGGGTCAGCGAATGTCGCCGCCCGCCGGCACGTAGAAATTGTTTACGGTTACCGCGAGACCCGCGGCCGACGTCACTTCGGCGGCGATGTGGCGCGCGTCGCCCTTGCGGCCGAACGGCAGGCACGAGGGCTCTCCGAGCGGTAGCCGCGACAGGATGGCGACGCCGTTGTAGCCCTTGTCGCCCTTGATCGCCTGATGCGCATAGCCGATCTCTCGAAAGGCTGAGCGCGGGAATTGATCATCGAGGCATTTCGTCTCCTGCAGGCAAAGCACATCGGGACGCACGCGCTGCAAATAGTCGAGCACGAGGGGGAGGCGCAGCCGAACGGAGTTGATGTTCCAGGTGGCGACGGCGAGGGGCATGAAGACCAGGTCGAAGACCTTGCGAGGACCGGCCGTTCTCCTGGCCGCAGTCGCGATGTGACGTGACTTCCTTTGCTCGTCAACGAAACTCTGCGACCACGCGGAATTTTGCACGAAAATTCGCGAGGTCGCGGCAGGACCACGACCGAGCAGCCCCCTTGTCAACGCGATACGAGTGCGGCTTGGCCTCGGGTAGAGACATGCGTCGATCAAAAGGCCAGAGCCTTCGCCTGCTTCACCCCGGGATCATCTGGACCTTGTCGAGCACGAGCGCCGGCACCTCGCCGTCCACCTCGACGAGCGCGATCGCCGAGCCGCCCGGCTTATCTCGGCCGAGCGCAAAGGTCGCGATGTTGATGCCGGCCTCGCCGAGCAGGCTCGCAAAACGGCCGATGAAGCCGGGCTTGTCCTCGTTCGTCACATAGATCATCGAGGGGGCGAATTCGGCATCGACCTTGATGCCCTTGATCTCGAGAATGCGCGGCTTGCCGTCCTGGAACACGGTGCCGGAGACAGCACGTTCCTGGCGCTCGGTGGTGACGCTGACCGTGATCAAGCGAGGCGTAATCGCCGGTCACCTCGCGCATGGTTTCCTCGACGATGACGCCTCGCTCCTTGGCGATGCTCGGCGCGGAGACCACGTTGATGTCGGCGAGCATCGGCCGCAAGAGCCCGGCGACGGCCGCGCTCGTCAGCGCCTTCGTCTTCATGCCCGCGACCTCACCCGAATAGGTGACGTGCACGGCCTTGAGGCCGCTTTCGGTGAGCTGGCCGGCGAAGGAGCCGAGCTTCTCGGCGAGCGCGACATAGGGTCTGAGCTTGGGCGCTTCCTCGGCGGTGATCGACGGAAAGTTGATGGCGTTGGAGATCGCCCCGCGCAACAGATAGTCCGACATTTGCTCGGCGATCTGCAAAGCCACATTCTCCTGCGCCTCCGACGTCGCGGCTCCGAGATGAGGCGTGCACACGACATTGGGATGGCCGAAGAGCGGATTCGACTCTCGCCGGCTCCTCGACGAAGACGTCGATCGCGGCGCCGGCGACATGGCCCGCGTCGAGCGCCGCCCGCAGTGCCTTCTCGTCGAGAAGCCCGCCTCGCGCGCAATTGATGATGCGCACTCCCTTCCTGGTCTTGGCGAGGTTCTCGCGCGACAGAATGTTCTTCGTCTGGGCCGTCATCGGCGTATGCAAGGCTGATGATGTCGGCGCGCCGCAAGAGATCATCGAGCTCGACCTTCTCGACACCGATGCGCGAGCGCGCGCTCCGGGGAGAGGAATGGATCATAGGCGATCACCCGCATCTTGAGCCCGATCGCCCGCTCGGCGACGATCGAACCGATGTTGCCGCAGCCGATGATGCCGATGAGCTTGCCCGAGAGCTCGACGCCCATGAAGCGGTTCTTTTCCCATTTGCCCGCCTGGGTCGAGGCATCGGCTTGCGGGATTTGCCGCGCCAGCGCGAACATCATGGCAATGGCGTGCTCGGCGGTGGTGATGGAATTGCCGAAGGGCGTGTTCATGACGATCACGCCCTTGGCGGTCGCCGCGGGAATGTCGACATTGTCGACGCCGATGCCGGCGCGGCCGATCACCTTGAGCTTCGTCGCGGCCTCGAGCAGCTTTGCGGTCACCTTGGTGGCGGAGCGGATGGCGAGGCCGTCGTATTCGTGGATGATCTCGAGGAGTTCTTCCTTGCCGATGCCCGGCCTCTGAAGTCCCCATGCACGCCGCGCTCCTTGAAGATTCGCAAAGCGGCGTCGGACAAGGCATCGGAAATGAGGACGCGGGGCTGGGTCATCGGATGATCCTCGTCGCAGCTATGGGATTGTTCAAAGGTGCACCGGCAGGCGGCGCTCCCGTCCCTAGCAATCTTGCGGCCGATGAGCGATATCGACCGCGGGGCATGGGCGCTCGAGCTTCACGCCGCCTTCTGCAGCGCAGCCTTTTCCCGTTGGAAAGCCCAATCGAGCCAGGGCGTCAGCGCCTCGATGTCGGAGGTCTCGACGGTCGCGCCGCACCAGATGCGAAGCCCCGGCGGAGCGTCGCGATGGGCGCCGATATCGAAGGCGACGCCCTCCTCCTCGAGGCTCGGCCGCGATGCCCTTGGCGACGCTGCCACGGCCTCGGCCCCGCGCGCCTTCACCTCCGCGATCGGCGATCACGAGGCAAACGCTCGTATTGGAGCGCGTCGCCGGGCTCGCTCGCGAGGTGCGCCACCCAGGGCGTCCGCGCGACCCATTCCGACAGCGCGGCCGCATTGGCGTTGGCGCGCGCGAACAGGCGCGTCGAGACCGCCGATCGACTTCGCCCAATCGAGCGTGTCGAGATAATCCTCGACGCAGAGTAGCGAAGGCGTGTTGATGGTCTCGCCTTCAAAGATCGCCTCGTTGAGCTTGCCGGCTCTTGGTGAGCCTGAAAGAGCTTCGGCAAGCGGCCAGGGCGGCGTATGGCTTTCGAGCCTCTCGACCGCGCGCGGCGACAGGATCAGCATGCCATGGGCCGCCTCGCCGCCCAGCGCCTTCTGCCACGAGAAGGTGACGACATCGAGCTTGGCGAAGTCGAGCGCCTGGGCAAAGGCCGCCGAAGTCGCATCGCAAATCATGAGCCCTTCGCGCTCGGCCGCGATCCAATCGGCATTCGGCACGCGCACGCCAGAGGTCGTGCCGTTCCAGGTGAAGACCACGTCACGCGTTCTCGCATCGACATCTCTCAAGCGCGGCAGCTGCGCCGTACCCGGCCTTGATGATGCGGCAGTCCTTCAGCTTGAGCTGGCTTGCCGCATCGCTGGCCCAGCCCTCGCCGAAGCTTTCCCAGACGAGCATGTCGACGCCGCGCGCGCCGAGCAGGGACCAAAGCGCCAGCTCGACCGCTCCCGTGTCCGAGGCCGGCACGATGGCGATCCGATGGGAGCCGGCACGCGCAAGCACCTCGCGCGTGAGGTCGATCGCCTGCTTCAGCTTCGATTTGCCGATTTTTGCGCGATGCGAGCGCCCGAGGGCGGCGTGCTCTCAGGACTTCGAGGTTCCAGCCGGGGCGCTTGGCGCAGGGGCCGGAAGAAAAATGCGGATTGACCGGCCGCACGCCGGGCTTTTCATTCGCCATGTCTGTCCATCCTTCCAGATGGGCGCTTCCCGTTGGGGGGAAGTGTCCCAGACGCCGCTTCTAAAGATGGCGCTCAATGCGGTCAATGCGATGTGCGGGATCAGACCGGATCAGGCTCAGTTCGCAACGTCCAAAGTCCGCACCGTGCGATCGATGCGATCGATGGCGGCGTGACCGTTTCCAACTCTGCTTGCGCGATCTGGCGCGCAGCCGCAACCCTTTCGGCTCATCGTCATGAAAATCGGGGAATACGATGCATCGCCTCGTTCGTTTTCGACGACGCCTTGTTTCGCCGTTCTTTCGTCGCTATCCAGCATGATGGTCTTCGAAGACGGGACGAAGTTGACCCGGCCACGACAAGAGCAAGCGCGAGGAACGTCTTGTTAAGGCGTTGCGCGACAATCTGCGACGGCGAAAGGCAGCGCCGCGCGAACCGCCAAACCATCGGGCGACAGCGAGACGGCGCCGAGGACCCGCGAGGTAAAATCGAGCCGAAACCAACGTCGTGAGGTCGGGGTGAGGGCCAGCGAGGAGAATTCAAGTGGATCGCATCAAGATCACCGGCGGCGCCAAGCTCCACGGCAGCATCCCGATCTCCGGGGCGAAGAACGCCGCCCTGCCGCTGATGATCACCTCCTTGCTCACGCCCGATACGCTCGAGCTCGAGAACGTACCGCGCCTTGCCGATGTGCAGACGTTGCTGCGCATCCTCGCCAATCACGGCGTCGACTATGCGATCAACGGCAAGCGTCCCGGCGAGCGCGCCGAAGACCGGCCAGACGCTTCGCCTCACGGCGGCCTCGATCGTCGACACCACGGCACCTTATGAGCTCGTCTCGAAGATGCGGGCCGGCTTTTGGGTGATCGCGCCGCTGCTTGCGCGGATGGGCGCTGCGCGCATCTCTCTTCCCGGCGGGCTGCGCCATCGGCACGCGCCCCGTCGACCTTCTCATCATGGCGCTCGAGCGGCTCGGCGCCGTGATCGATATCGAGGCCGGTTATGTGGTCGCCAAGGCCCCGCGTGGACTGAAGGGCGCGGAGATCGAATTTCCGAAGGTCACGGTCGGCGGAACGCATACTGCCCTGATGGGGGCGGTCATGGCCGACGGGACGAGCGTCATCCACAATGCGGCGCGCGAGCCCGAGGTCGTCGATCTCGCCCAATGCCTCATCGCCATGGGCGCACGCATCGAGGGAGCGGGTACATCGACCGATCACCGTGCACGGCGTGACCGACGCTCTCGGGCACGCGATCACTCGGTGCTGCCGGACGGAATCGAGACCGGAACCTATGCGATGGCCGTCGCCATGACGGGCGGTGATGTCCTGCTCGAAGGCGCGCGGCCCGACCTTCTGCAATCGGCGCTCGACGCGATCGTCGAGGCCGGCGCCGAAATTTCGGCCACGAATGAGGGATGAGGGTGCGGCGCAATGGGCAGGGACTTCTCCCGGTCGACGTGACCACCAATCCCTTTCCCGGGTTCCCGACCGATCTGCAGGCGCAATTCATGGCGCTCATGAGCCGCGCCAAGGGCACGTCCACGATTCGCGAAACGATTTTCGAGAACCGCTTCATGCATGTGCAGGAGCTGGCCCGGCTCGGCGCCCGCATCCGCCTCGACGGCGATGCGGCCTATGTCGAGGGAGTCGAGCGGCTGAAGGGCGCGCCGGTGATGGCGACCGATCTGCGCGCCTCGGTTTCGCTCGTCATCGGCGGCCTCGCGGCCGAAGGCGAGACGCTGATCAACCGCGTCTACCATCTCGATCGCGGCTTCGAGGCGCTGGAGACCAAGCTGTCGCGCTGCGGAGCGCAAGTATCGAGCGCCTCTCCGCCTGACCGAATTCGTGACGGCGCCCAGTCCGGCTGCGCCGCCGCGCCGCGGCGGACCCAATCACATCACGGTCTTGACCAGCACCAGAGCGCAAGGGTCCCGACGAAGACCCACGCCATCCCGCCGAGGAGGAAGGGGCGAACGCCCTTGGCCATGAGCTTGCGGATGTCGGTTTCGAGCCCCATCGCCGCCGTCGCCATCGCGAGGAGAAAGGGCGTCGCCTGGATGAGCCCTGATTTGAGCTCGGCGGGAATCGTCACCAGGCTGTTGACGACCACGACGGCGAGAAAGCCGAAGACGAACCAGGGCGCCGGCGCCGAGGCATGGTTGTCTCCTTGCCGTCGCGCGCGAAGGAAGCCGAGGCTCAACACCAGGGGCGCAAGCAGGGCGACACGCGTCAACTTGGCGATCAAGGCGAAATCGCCCGAGACCTGTCCGTTCTGCAGCGAGGCGGCGACGACTTGCGCCACCTCATGGATCGAGCTTCCCGACCATAGACCGTAGCCGCGCGCGTCGAGATGCAAGAGCTGCGGCAGAAGCGGATAGAGGAACATGGCGATCGTGCCGAACGCCGTGACGCAGGCCACGCCATAGGCCACATCCTCCTCGGAGCCTTCCGTCACCGTGTTGGTGGCGACGACCGCCGCGGCGCCGCACACCGCCGTGCCGGCGCCGACGAAGCTCGGCGAGCTTGGGCTCGACGCCGATGAGCTTTCCGGCCTGCACGGTGAACAGAAAGGTCGCGGCAAGCGTCGCCGAGACGGCGAGGAACCCGACGACGCCGACCGATGCCACCTGGGTGAGCGTCAATTGCAATCCGTAGAGGATGATGGCGAAGCGCAGGATGCGCCGCATCGAGAATTTGATGCCGGCCTTGCAGATCGCGGGCGCGCCGACGAGGTTGTGGAAGGCGATGCCGATCAAGATCGCCAGGATCAGGGCGCTGAAAGTCGCAACGCCCGGAATCATGCGCAGGAAATAGGCGAGGACGGCGATCGCGAAGGTCAGCGCCACGCCCGGCAGCGGCGCCGCCCAGGTCGGCAAGGCGAAACCGCCCGCCTTCGGAGGGCGGCGGCAGGCTCGGGCTTCGCGGCTTCAACCGCGGGAGCGGCTCTCAACTCGTTCATCCGACGCCCGACGACACGGCGGAAAGCCGCATCCATTGGAAAGAAGGAGATGCCTCTTGGCGCAGAGCCGAGGCAAGTCCAGCCCTTGCCGCCGTAGTTGGGCCTATGGCGAGGCGCGCTGGCTCCATCACTCATCGCTGCTCGAGGCGGATCGCAAGGCCTTGCGTCACAGCCAAGGCCGTTCGAGCGCGGCCTTTTCCTCATAGCTTGCGATGCTTCTCGCGCTTCTGCTCGGTCAGCCCGATGTCGTCGAGGCCGTTCAAGAGGCAGTGCTTGAGATGCGGATCGATGTCGAAGCGCACCGATCCCGCCGTCGGGGCCATGGATCTCCTGCTTCTCGAGATCGATCGTCAAGGTGGCGTTGGCGCCACGCTCGGCATCGTCGAAGAGCTTCTCGATGTCCTCCGGTCCGACCTTGATGAGCAGCATGCCGTTCTTGAAGCAGTTGTTGTAGAAGATGTCGGCGAAGCTCGTCGAGATCACGCAGCGTATGCCGAAATCGGCGAGCGCCCAGGGCGCGTGCTCGCGCGAGGAGCCACAGCCGAAATTGTCGCCGGCGACGAGCACCTTGGCGTTGCGGTAGGCTGGCTTGTTCAGGACGAAATCCGGGTTCTCGGAACCGTCGTCATTGTAACGCATCTCGGCGAAGAGCCCCTTGCCGAGGCCGGTGCGCTCGATCGTCTTCAGATATTGCTTGGGGATGATCTTGTCGGTGTCGACATTGATCATCGGCAAGGGCGCCGCGACGCCGGTCAGGGTGGTGAATTTCTGCATGGACCAGTCTCGATAGGGACCGGGCGCTGTTAGCAGATCGAGGCCGCCGTGGCGAGGCCTCGGACGGCCCTCGCGTAACGCCCCTTCCTTCGACCGGCCGGTCTCTGTTCACGCGCCAATTGCCGGCGGCGAAAGCATGTGGCCAACCGACCTTGATAAGAGATCCCGATACGAGATGCGATGATCCGCCAGACGCAAACACGAGACCTAAGGATCGCTCTTGCGGGCTTCGGCGCCTGGGGCCAGATGACCGCGAAGGCGCTCGCCGCGATCGAAGGGGCGAGCATCGTCGGCGTCTATTGCCATGGCGAGGCGTCGCGAGCGCGCCGCGCGTGAGCAATTGCCGCGAGCGCGTCGCTATCCGCGATTACGACGCAGATGCTGAAGTCGGTTCCGGTCGATGTCGTTTGCGTCACTGTTCCCAATCATCGCCATGCGGATTTCACCGTCGCGGCGCTCGAGGCAAGGCGCCCATGTGTTCCTGGAAAAGCCGCTCGGGCTTTCGCTCGACGAATGCGATGCCGTGATCCGTGCGTCGCGGGAGAAGCGGGCGCGCCGTCGCGATCGATCATGAGTTTCGCGTCTCCCGTCAATGGGGCGCGGTGCGCGAGCTCATCGAGAAGGGCGAGATCGGCAAGCTGCTGCTTCCAGCGCATTTTCCTCTTCCGCCGACCCTTCCGGTTGGGCTCCGGCGGGTGGCGACACGATCCCTCGCGGTGGGCTCCTGGATCCTCGAGGAGGTCGTGCATTTCGTCGATCTCGCCCTTTGGTACGCGCGCGAGAACGGCAAGCCGACGCGTCTTCGCGCCGCGGGAACGGGACGGCGCGCCGCCGACGGGCTTTTCGACACGCTGACGCTCGAGCTCTTCTGGGAAGACGGGTCGGTAGCGATCATCTCCCAATGCCTCTCAGGCTTCGAGCATCATCTCGTGCTCGAGATCACCGGCAGCGAAGGGGGACGTGCGGAGCTGGTGGTCGGGCGCCATGGATCGCAGCCTGACGCCGAGTTTCGAGTTGAAGGTCAGGCGCAAGGGGCGAGATCCCGACGGGACCGGCGGAGATCTTGCCGATCGCGCATTCGGGGGAAGTGTTCGAGCTCGAGGAGAATCTCAGGCTTGCGCTTGCAGGGCTTTCGCGAAAATCGCTCCATTCTACCACCGGAAGAGGCGCGTGCCTCGATCGCCATCTGCCTCGCCGCGGCGGGAGGCGGCGTTGAGCGGCAAGGAGGTCTCGCTCGCGCTTTAGGAAGAGCGGCGAGAGCTCTCTTCGCTACCGCCTCACCGCCCAGCTCGTGGTGCCATCCTTGTTGTCCTTCAACTGGATGCCGCTTGCGAGCAACTCATCGCGAATGCGGTCCGCTCCCTTCCAATCCTTGCGGGCGCGCGCGGCGTTTCGCTCGGCGATCCGCGCTTCGATGTCGCCGATCTCACCCTCGGAAAGCTCGACGCTCTTCCTTCGCCAGAAGATCGATACCGAGAAAGCTCAAGCTCTCGCGCAACTCGCTTGCCCGACCCGCCTTCCGCAGCGTGTGCAGAGCGGCGAGCAGCTTCGGCGTGTTGAGATCGTCCGCAAGCGCTTCGATCACGGCCTGAGGCACGTCACCTTCGGGGGCTCCATCGACGAAGGCCGACCAGTCCCTGAAGCACGCGCTCGGCCTCGTTCAGCCCCGCGACCGTCCAATCGATCGGCTGGCGATAATGCGTCGCGAGCATGGCAAGCCGCAGCACCGGACCCGGCCATTGGCGCCCGCCGAAGGTCTGCGTCCTCAAGAGCTCGTTGATGGTCACGAAATTCCCGAGGCTCTTGGACATCTTCTGTCCTTCGACCTGGAGAAAGCCATTGTGCATCCAGTAATTCGCCATCTGGTGATGGCCGAAGGCCGAGCATGATTGGGCGATCTCGTTCTCGTGGTGCGGAAAGACGAGATCGATGCCTCCGCCGTGAATGTCGAAGACCTCGCCGAGATGCTTCCACGACATGGCCGAGCATTCGATGTGCCAGCCCGGCCGCCCCTTCGCCACGATGCCGGCCGGAGAGGCCCAGCCGGGCTCACCCTCCTTCGAAGGCTTCCAAAGGACGAAGTCCATGGCGTCGCGCTTGTAAGGCGCGACATCGACACGCGCTCCCGCGAGCATCTCGTCGAGCGAGCGATTGGCGAGCGCGCCATAGCGTGGAAGCGCGCCTGCTTTCGCTGCCTGGTCCATGGTGGCGGGCGAAAACAAGCACATGGTCCTGCGCCACATAGGCGAAGCCGCCTTGCACCAGGCGCTCGATGATGTCGCGCATCTCCGCGATGTGCTCGGTGGCGCGCGGCTCGACGCTCGGCTCCAGGCAGCCGAGCGCGCCGATGTCCTCATGGAACTGTTTCGCCGTCGTCTCGGTGAGCTGACGGATCGCCTCGTTCAGTGGAAGCGCGGGGAAATCGTGCGCGGCCCGTTCGTTGATCTTGTCATCCACATCGGTGATGTTGCGCACATAGGTGACATGCTTGTCGCCGTAGAGCCGCCGCAAGAGGCGGAAGAGCACATCGAAGACAATGACGGGGCGCGCATTTCCAATATGGGCGAAGTCGTAAACGGTCGGTCCGCAGACATAAAGGCGCACATTCGAAGCGTCGATCGGAACGAATTCGCGTTTCTTGCGCGCGAGCGTGTCGTGGAGCTTCAGCGTCATGGGAAATTCCGCGCTGGGCCTCGAACTTCATGGGCTTATTGCAGGACCCCGAAAAGCGGCCTCACTCTTCGGATAGGATTTCCAAGTCGAGGCAAGGGAAAGTCGAGACAAGGGAAAAGCTGCCGCACCGGCAGAGGTTGGCGCATCCCGCGAGGAGCACCGTGGCGGCGCGACCGCGCCGGCCCTCAAGGCCGACAACAGGGATCGATGATCGGGCGTGCGCGTCGCATGAACATGGGCTTGCTCTATCGTCCCGCTTTGGTCGCGGTCAATAGGCAAAAGCTTTCACGACACCTGTCGGAAGCGACGAAGGAGCACCGGCGCGCGAGCAGCTGAGGAATGTGCGCGCCTGCTTAGCTCTTTCCTAACGATATTGCCCAAAACAGGGCCGTCGGGCTTTTCCATTCCGGCCGGCGGATCGCCGAGCAATATCAAGGCGATAGGCGGAGGAGAATTCGTATCGCGCCTCGGCACGGCCACGAAGCTTAACCTTCCTTAAGGGTTTTGCGGCCAATTTTCGAGGGATCGGAGCGAGTTTTCGGGGTTGGTGAGGATGCGTCAAGCAGTGATTTTCGGCGCCGGCATCTTGGTATCGGCCGGCCTTCTCTCCTACGAGCCCCTGTCCTCGGCGCCCATTTCGGGCCCGAGCCAGGCCGTGATCAGCAGCACGGACGGCTATGGCGTGAGCGAATGCCTCACGAGCGGCGATGCTTGCGGGCTTCTGGTGGCGCAAAGCTGGTGCCGATCGAATGGCTATGAGCGCCTCGCCGCCATTCGCCCCGCGAGCGCAGACGACGTCACGAACGCATTGGGAACTCTCGTCACTGATGAGAACGGCAATTCCGTCGTGATCAGCTGCGAGCGTAACGGCGCGCCAGCACCGCCTCACAGAACTGATCGTCCCGACCCCGGCCTGGCGAGTTCGCTAAGCCTGTGCGGCCGCCTCCGCCGGTTTGGCGGTGCCCGCCCGCCTTATGCGTCTTGCGGTCGAAGAAGAGGGCTTGGCTGATGACGGCCTTCAGCGTGTCGTCGTTGAACGGCTTCGTCAAAAGGAAAGCGGGCTCCGGCTTCTCGCCGGTCAGCAACCGTTCGGGATAGGCGGTGACGAACACCACCGGCACCTCGAAAGAGGTGAGGATGTCGTTCACCGCGTCGAGCCCGGAGCTCCCGTCCGCAAGCTGAATGTCGGCGAGGATCAGCCCGGGCTTGGCGCGCACCGCCTCGCGCACCGCTTGCTTGCGGGTTCGCGCGGTGCGCGACGACCCGATGGCCGAGCCTCTCGACGACCGCCTGAATATCCATGGCGATCACGGGCTCGTCCTCGATGATGAGCACATCGGTCGCAATGCGCGCGGCGATCTCGCGCGCCGCCTCGTCGATCAGATCGGAAGCCTCCTCGGGGGTGCAATCCAGCGCGAAGGCGACCCGATCCTTGTCGAAGCCCTCGAGCGCGCTCAAGAGGAAGGCCACGCGCGGCCGCGGCGTGATCGCTTCGAGGCTTCGGTCGGCGGTTTCCGCGAGGCTTGTCTTCTGTTCCTCATGCGTTTGAACATTAAGCGGCACCGATCCCCAAAGCGTCAGAAACACCCGATACAGGCCCGCGCGCGACGTCGAGACCCATGTCGAGCGACTTCGGATCGGCCACGATCGCTTCGAGCGTCGCCAGCGCATAGGCGTCTCCGCCGGCCTGCGTGCCGGCAAGAGCCCGCGCGAAGCGGCGCAGATAAGGGATATGAGGCGAGATGGTTTCCGCGATCGACATCATTCCCTCCATCGATCCATCAGACCCGTCGGCTCACGCCTTGCGCTCCGATCGGGCAAAGCTGCATCGCCCGGTCGCAGGACTTGCGAAGCGACTCCCACGGTTGCAAAAGCGTTGAGACGAAGAGAATGCGCGCGAATCAAAGAATCCGCCGTCGCCGGATACGGCGCGGCTCAAACCCCCGAACACTCAGCTTGTTATTGGCACGCACCCCGCGAAACGCGCCAGAACTCGATCGGTTCCGCACGCCTTCAGGCACGATTTTCGGCCCGGATTGGGTGCGGCGGCGGAACGAAGCGTCCGGGCCACTTCGATCAGCCCATCCACATCCGGGCTCATGAGGAGCGGGCGAGAGCTCGCTGATCGCGGTGTCGTCGAGGTCCCACCACGCGGTCTGCAGCAGGCCGGCGATCTGCATCGCCGAGAATCGCAAGCGCACGACCCGTCCCGGATTGCCGACCGTCACCGAATAAGGGGGCGCATCGGCCGTGACCACGGCGCGGGCCCCGATGATGGCACCGTGACCAATGGTCACGCCGGCGAGAATTGCCGCGCCCGCTCCGATCCAGACGTCGGAGCCGATGTGCACATCGCCGCGGCCCGGTGCCACGGGGTTGACCGCGTGGCACCTTCGGCCAACGGGCCGGAAAAGCAGGAAACGGATAGGTCGTCACCCATTCCGCATGATGGTTCCCGCCGAGGAAGATCTCGACATTGTCGGCGAACGAGCAGAAACGCCCGATGGTGAGACGAGCTTCCTCGCCCCACCAGCGAATTTTCGGCGCGCCATAGGAGTGGTCGCCGATCTCAAAACCGTGGCGTTCCACATAACGCGCAAGATGCAGGCGCGTGAGATTATGCGGATTGCGACGCCGCCCGAGACGCTTGCGCAGGCGCTCGAGCATGCCGATGCCGGCCCTAGATGCAGCGTCCCCCATCGACCTCGAGCACCGAGCCCGTGATCATGGAGGCTTCGTCGGAAGCGAGAAACAACGCCGCGTTGGCGATGTCCTGAGGCAGCGACAAGACGCCCGAGCGGCACGCTCGCCCGGAAGGCGGCACGCTTCTCGGGCGTGTCCTCGCCCATGAAGGCGGCGAGCAGCGGCGTCTCACCCGCGACGGGCGCGATCGCCACCACCCTGATCTTGTCGGGAGCGAGCTCGACCGCCATGGATTTCGACAAGAGGTTCACGGCGCCTTTCGTCGCATTGTACCAGGCAAGACCCGGACGCGGCCTGATGCCGGCCGTCGAGCCGATATTGACGATCACGCCGCCGCCCTTGTCGCGAAAGTGCGGCACGAAGGCCCTCGCGGTGAGGTAGATCGACTTCACATTGACGGCGAAGACCTTGTCGAACTCCGCTTCGCCGACGTCCAGCATCGGCTGGTTGCGGTGCGTGGTGCCGGCATTGTTCACGAGAATGTCGACGCGCCCGAAGGCCGCGATCGCGGCGCTCGCCGCGGCTTCGACATCGGCCGCCTTGGAGACGTCGCAGCAGATCGGCAAGGCGTTCTTGCCGATCGCCTTCGCGACCTCCTCGGCCTTATGCTTCTGCAGATCGGCGATGACGACGCGAGCGCCCTCGCGCGCGAAGGTCTCGGCGATCGATTGGCCGAAGCCCTGCGCCGCCCCCGTCACGAAAGCGGTCTTGCCTTCGAGCCTAGCCATGCAAATCTCCCTGAAGCATGATCCTGGTGGCCGTCTCCGATTGACGCAACAGCCCGATGCATCGACGCGCAAATGACGACTTTCGCCCAAGAATTCGTCCGGCTTCCTGCTGTCGTCGCCCGATTCCAACGTAGATCGTCCCATCCGCGGATGAACTTATCCACAAAATCCCAAAGCTTGTGACCAGGCTTTTTCGGGCAATCGCAAATATTCGTCGAGCCGGACCGCGCCCGTCACGCTTGCGTCATATACACGTAAAGCCCGGCGGGGAAAGCGCGGCATCAAAACATCGTCCGCAGGGCGTCGAAGACGAGCTTCAGGCCGATGACGGTCATCAGCCAATAGCTCAGGAGGTAGAAGCGTTCGCTCGAGAAGCGGCGGACCAGGACGACGCCCATCCAGGTGGCGGCGATCGCGAGCGGGAACAGCACGACCGAGGTCGCGAGATTGCCGCGCGTCACCTGGCCGAGCGCCAGATAGGGGATCACTTTCATCCAGTTCACGAAGGCGAAAAAGAGCACGCTCGTGCCGACGAACACGCGCGCCTCGAGCCGCTGCGGCATGACGTAGATCTGATAGGGCGGGCTTCCCGCATGCGAGATCATGCTCGTGAAGCCGGAAAGCGCTCCCCAAAACCAGCCCGCGGCCCGGCTCGGCCGTCGCGTCGGCGTGATGCTCGATGAGCGCAGCCAGAGCTGGCGCAACCCGAAGACGAGCGAGATGCCGCCGACCGTGAGGCCGACCGCGGCTTCGGGCAAGCCGTGACGCCGAGAAGATATCCGAAAGACGCCGATGACGGCTCCGGGAGCGAGCACCTTCAGGTTGAACGCATCCCAATGGCGCCGATAGACATAGATGCTGTAGAGGTCCTGCACGATGAGGATCGGCAAGACGATCGAGGCCGCCTGGACCGGCGGGATGACGAGCGCGACGATCGGCGTCGCCAAGGTCCCGATGCCGGCGAAACCCTCCTTTCGCCAGGCCCAGAAGGATCACCGCCGGAATCGCGGCGAGATAGAACCAGGGATCGAGGATCATCGGTCGCGGCGTTCACCGATCGCGGCGTTCACCGCTCGCGCCAGGGCCGCGGCGCGCTCGCGGGATGGCCGAAGTCACGAGGCTGCAAGCCCGGCGTGAAACCACGTCATGAAGCTCACGATGTCGAAAACGGGACGTCGAATTCGCGCGGCGAGCGCGGGCGCGTAAGGCGACATATTGGTGCATTCGAGCAGCACGGCGCCGACCTCCGGGTGGCGGGTCACGAGCTCCTCGCCGGCATCGCAGAATATCGCGCTCTGCGGCCGCGACATCGAGCCTCTCCTCGTTGCCGAGGATCGCCCGGGTGAATTCCGCCCCGCCTTCCGTGCCGACGACCGGCGTGTCCGCCGCGACCCCCGCCTTGGCAAGGTGTTCTTTCGTCAGCGACGCGGCTGATATGGTGAGGATGCCGACCCTCCTGCCCGGCGGCAGCGTCGCCTCGATGAGCGGGGCCTGCATCAGGCTCGAGGCAGCGACCGGCACGCCCACATGGGAAGCAGAGCTCGGCCTGGTAGAGTGAGAGAAAGCCGCAGTTCGTGGTGATGCCGTCCGCGCCGAGCTCGACGAGCTCTCGCGCCGCATCGAGAAAGGCATCGAGCAGCCCCTTGGCTCGCTGGCGCACGACGCGATGCGGCGAGGCACCTCGCACCACCTTGTAGAGCACGGGAAAGGGCCAGGTGCCGGCATTGCCCATATCGCCCGGAATCCGGGGAAAGCGCGCCTCGAGCATCAGGATGCCGAGCTTGGCGCCATAGATGGACTTGCCGCCATGAGCGATGCGGATTTCGGAATCGGTCATGTCCTCGCTTTCCCAGCATCTCGCGCGAGAGCGCGACCGGCGAGCGCTCGACGACGCGCCGATCCGATGTGCCGGAGCTTGGCGTTGCGCCAGCCTCGTGCTTAACACCAAACGACAGCCGACAAGGAACATGCCATGCAACGCTCGATCCCGCCCTTTCGCGCCGATCATGTGGGCAGCCTGCTGCGCCCGCGCGAAGTGAAGGAGGCGCGCGCCAAGCGCGAGAAGGGCGAGATCGGCGCAGGCGAGCTCAAAGCCGTCGAGGACGAAGCGATCAGGCGTCTGATCGCCAAGCAAGAGGAAATCGGCCTTACCGGCGTCACGGACGGCGAATGCCGCCGCTCCTGGTGGCATTATGATTTCCTCGGCGCTCTCGATGGCGTGAAGATGGTGCCGGTCGAGCACGGCATCCAATTCGCCGGCGTCGAGACGAAGGCCGAGGCACCGCGTGTCATGGGCAAGATCGGCTTCTGCCGACCACCCCTTCATCGAGCATTTCAAATTCTTGAAGGCGCATACGAAGAAGACGCCGAAGATGACCATCCCGGGCCCGTCGATGCTCCATTATCGAGGCGGCCGGAAGATGATCAACATGGGCGTCTATCCGCGCATGGAGGAGTTCTATGCGGATCTCGGCGCCGCCTACAACAAGGCGGTGAAGGCCTTTTACGCCGCGGGCTGCCGCTATCTCCAGCTCGACGACATCAGCTTCGCCTATTTATGCGATCCCGAGCAGCGAAAAATGCTGAAGGAGCGTGGCGACGATCCGGAAAAGCAGCCGCAGATCTACGCCGGCATGGTGCGGGAGGCGCTCAAGGACAAGCCGAAGGACCTCGTCATCAGCATGCATCTGTGCCGGGGAAATTTCCGCTCGACCTTCGTCGCCTCCGGCGGCTACGAGCCGATCGCCGAGACCCTGTTCAACACCATGCCGGTCGACGCCTATTTCATGGAATGGGACACGGAACGCTCCGGCGGCTTCGAGCCCTTGCGCTTCCTGCCCAAAGGCAAGACCGTGGTGCTCGGGCTCGTGACCTCGAAGACCGGAACGCTCGAGAAGAAGGCAGACATCCTGCGCCGCATCGAGGAGGCGCAAAAATACGCATCCCTCGATCAGCTTTGCCTCTCGCCCCAATGCGGCTTCGCCTCGACCGAGGAGGGCAACACGCTCGCCGAGGACGAGCAGTGGAAGAAGCTCTCGCTCATCGTCGAGATCGCGAAGGAAGTCTGGGGCCAGTAGGGGCGAATTGAGGATGAGGCAAAGCCATGGATGAGCGGACTTCAGCGAATCTGGATCGGCTAAAATCCAGATGGATGGAGAATTAAGGTGGGCCGCACTCTTGACCAGGTTATCGCCAAGCTTCCGCCCGAGCGGCGGGAGCGGGTGGAAACGCGTTATCGGGAATTGAGGCAGGAGGTCGAAGGCCTGCGTGAATCGCGAAAGCTTGCCGGCAACGCTGAGGCGGAACCGGGCATTGCTCCTCCGGCGAGCTCGGTGCGCGCTTCGCGAAACAAGGTTCGATGAGAGCATGCTTCGCCCGAGGCCGAAGCATTGTCTCCCAGCGCTCATGCATGATGCGGCCTCTCACTCGAGCGCGGAGGCTGCCATGACGATCACCGTCTTCATTCGTTACCAGCTCGATCCCTTCAAGCGCGACCTTTTCGAGGAATATGCGCGCCGCTGGCTCACCATCATTCCGAGATGCGGCGGCGATCTCAAAGGCTATTTCATGCCCCATGAGGGCACGAACACTATCGCTTTCGCCCTGATCTCCTTTGCGAGCCTTGCCGAGCCTATGAGACCTATCGTGCCCGCCTCAAGGAAGACGCGGATGGCCTCGACAATTTCCGCTTCGCCGAGGAGCATCGCTTCATCCTCGCCGAAGAGCGAAGCTTTCTGCGACAGGTCGTGTGAGCCGAGGAGGGTTGAATGATTGCCGTGATCTTCGAGGTGCGCCCCAAGCCCGGACGCACGAGAGGAATATCTCGGCCTCGCGGCGGATTTGCGCCCTTTGCTCGACAAGATCGACGGCTTCATTTCGGTCGAGCGTTTCGAGAGCCTCACCGAGCCCGGCAAGATTCTCTCGCTCTCCTTCTTCCGGGACGAGAAAGCGGTCGATGCCTGGCGCAATACGGAAAGTCACCGCCGCGTTCAGCGAAAGGGACGCGAGGATCGTCTTCGAGAATTACCGGCTGCGCATCGCCGGCGTGATCAGCGATTACGGGATGCACGATAGGGAAGAGGCTCCGCGGGACAGCCGCCAGGAACACGGGTAGCTCTGCGGCGGAGCGTCCCGCGAGATGGCAGCCATGAGATCGTCAGGTCGGGACTCTTCCCCGCCCTTTCTCACTCCGGAACGAAGCGCGCAGCCATCCTTATTTCGGGTCCACATGCATCAAAATATCCCGGTCGGCCGGCCATTTCACTTGCCAGCCGAAGCGGATCTCCTTGTTGTCGCCGGACGCGAGATCGAAGCTCCAGGTCTGAGACGCCGCGCTTGTCGGCGACGCTTTTTTCCGCGCCGGGGTATTGCTCGAGAGCGGCTCGACCGTGATCAGGTTCACCTCGGAGACCGGAATCCGATCCGTCAGCACCACATGGATCGGCGTGTCGTGGAGGTTCTTCACGCTCGTCGCGAATTCCGTGACCTGCGAGCGAGTCGAACCGATCCAGCCGGGTTCGTTCTCCTTTTGACGCAGCGGCACGCGAGTGATCTTGATGCGGTCATCCGCGCCGACACCCAATGTCGCCTTGTCGCCAGGCGCGACGAGCGGAAAACGCCCTTTGCCGACGAAGACGCCATCGCGCTGGATGGCGACTTCGCCCGGGAGCAGGGGTGCCTCCTCGTTCTGCACGAAGGACAGGTCGAGATAGGCGGTCTCGTCCAGCGCCGGCGCCGAATGCGCGACGAGATCGGGCGAGAGCGTCGTCGAGGAGAGCGTGAAAGTCTTCGCGGAGCCGTCGCGGGGCACGCTCACGCGTCCCGGCACCTTGAATGAGGCGTGGAAGGCGCCGGAATCGAGAGCGGCAAGGACTGGTTTCGCAGGCTCCAGCGTCGGGTCGTCGGAAAATTGGCTCGGTTCGGGGATGTTGTCCTTGGCTGTCGTCGCCTCGGGCACCCTTTTGTCGAGCCGCCCAGATATGCTTTTCGGTTGCGCCGCGCTCCTGCCGACGGCCGCCCCATGGGCATCGTTGAACGAGACGATCAACGGCGTCATCTCCGGCGCCGCCGTGCCGCCTTGAGTGTGGGTCGTCGATAAGGAGAGCGTCGCATCGTTCCAGTCTTCGCCGGTGCCTTGCACGACCTCGGCGCGCCGCACGAGCTCGAGCGAGGGCTTGCGGTCTCTCGCACCCGTGTCGAGTTTCACGTCATAGCGAGGCGTCCAGGCGGCTTGCGAGACGCGGTAGACGAGGGTGAGCGAACCTTTGAGCGCCGTGGCGGCCTCGAGCGCGATCACGACATCGCGCTTGGGGGCGCCCGCATCGGGCGCGACCGGCCGCGCATTCTCGAGCGCTCCGATTTGAGCCTCGAGCTCCGCTGTCTTGGCGCGCTCGACGCGCATGTCCTCATTGACGCGGGCAAGCTCGTCGCCCACGGTATCCCAGACGGATTTCCACAATGCCGGATCCATGCTCTTGTCGTCCTTCCCGGCCTTTCCCGGGTCGACCTCGCTGAAATGCAGGATGCTCTTGCGCTTGGTATCTAGCGCGTCGAGACTTCCCGCGATCTTGTCGCTCTCCTCGCGCAACGCCGCGATCTTGGCCTCCAGTGCCGCGTCGACAACCGGCTTGGCGTCGCCGGGCGAAAGTCGCGTCTCGACCGAACCGATCTCCAAATTACCTTCGGCCGTCGCTTCGACCCGCACGGAAGCCGGATCGAGCACCGCCGGAAGGCCCTTGATCGAAAGCGTGGACGCCCCTTGCGGCACGACGATCGGCGCGATGCGAGTGATCATCGCCGCATCCGGAAACACGGTCACGGCGTCGATGCGCGATTGGGGTTCAAGATCGGCGGCATACGCCGGCAGGGCGAACAAAGGTGCAGCGGCGAAAAAGACGGCCTTGGCGATGCGCATGGTGCGAATTCTCCCTCGTTGAGCGTCGCGGCGATTAGCGAGGGACATTTAGGCGGCTTAGGGGCGCGAGTACGGCTCGAAACGGGAACGATCTGGATCGAGGTCGCCCAAGTCTCCAAATCCGGGTCCGGCCGGCGGCTCGATCGACCCAGAGGCTGGTTTTCGCCGGATCCCCAGTCTGGCGAAGGGCATGGGCCCGCATCTCTCCTGGCGCAATGAAGGAGCTCAGGCGCGATGGGAAAGAAGGTGATCCCGACGCCGAAGCGGCTTAGAAGGAGGCAGCAGCGAATAAGGCGGACTTCATGACCTCGACCCTCGCCCCGTCGGCAAAGGCGATCACATCTTCCTGGTGGACGGCTCGTCCTTCATCTTCCGCGCCTATTTCCAGTCGATGAACCAGGATCGCAAATACAATTACCGCTCGGACGGGCTGCCGACGGGCGCGATCCGCCTTTTCGCGACGAAGCTCATGCAATTCGTCAAGGACGGAGCGGACGGCATCGTCCCGACTCATCTCGCCATCATCTTCGACAAATCGGAGAATTCGTTCCGCAAGGAGCTTTACCCGCCCTACAAATCCAATCGTTCCGATCCGCCGGAAGATCTCATTCCGCAATTCCCGCTGATGCGCGAGGCGGTGCGCGCCTTCGGCCTTTTTCCGGTGGAGCAGGACCGTTACGAGGCGGATGATCTGATCGCCACTTACGCGCGCATCGCGGTCGAGCGCGGCGCCGACGTGACCATCGTCTCGGCCGACAAGGATCTGATGCAGCTCATCAAGCCCGGCGTGTCGATGTACGATCCGGCCTCGGGCGACGCGAAGAGCAAGACCTACCGGCCGGAGCGGCGCATCGGACGCGAGGAGGTCGTCGCGTATTTCGGCGTCGACGCCCGAGAAGGTCATCGATGTGCAGGCGCTTGCGGGTGATTCGACCGACAATGTGCCGGGCGTGCGCGGCATCGGGGTCAAGACCGCGGCGCAGCTCCTGAGCGAATACGGCGATCTCGAAACCTTGCTGGCGCGGGCCGGCGAGATCAAGCAGCCGAAGCGCCGCGAGGCCTTGCTCGAGAATGCCGAGCTCGCGCGCATCTCGAAAAAGCTCGTGACCTTGGTCGAGGATGTCGCGCTCGAGACGCCGCTCGACGATCTTCGCCTTGCGCCCGCCCCCCGCCGTGCCGCTCCTGGCTTTTCTCAAGGCCATGGAATTCACCACGATCACGCGGCGCGTGGCCGAGATCTATGGCGTCGACGCAACCGAGGTCGATGCCGGACGAGCGGCTCAAGATCGGCGGCTCGGCCGATCCGCGCGCCCGCATGGCGCCGTCGATGACGGGCGAAGCCACAAATGGCGCCTCGCCGGCCGGCAAGGCCGAGCCCGGCGCCCCGCCCGGAGGCACGGCCGGTCGCCGAGCTCCGGCGCCCGCGGAGAAGACCGCGCTCCGCCTCGAGAGGCCCGTCGCCCTCGTCTCTCGCCGCCGAGCGCCAGGCCGAGGCCGCCGCAAGCAAGATCGAACCTTCGGCCTATGAGACGGTGACCACGCTCGAGCAGCTCGACGCCTGGGTGGCCGCCGCGACCGAAACCGGCCTCTTCGCCATCCACGCCGAGACCTCCTCGCCCGACGCGATGCAAGCCGAGCTCATCGGCGTCGCGCTCGCGCTTGCGCCGGGCCGGGCCTGTTACATCCCGCTCGCCCATCGTGCGCAAGGAGATGACGGCGGCTTGTTCGACGGCGGGCCCGTTCAAGGCCAGCTCGAGGCCAGCGTGGCGCTCGAGCATCTCAAGCCCCTTCTCGAGGATGCGAGCGTCCTCAAGATCGGCCATAACCTCAAATACGACTGGCTCGTGCTCGCTCAGCACGGCATCGAGGTCGCGCCCTCGGACGACACGATGCTCATGTCCTATGTGCTCGACGCCGGGCGCGGCAACAACGGCATCGACGAGCTGGCCCAACGCTGGCTCGGCCACAAGCGGGTGCTTTCCACGGAGATTGCTGGAACGGCGCAAGGGCGCCTTCGGGTTCGCCCGCGTCCCGATCGAGCGCGCCACCCGGCACGCGGCCGAGGAGGCCGACATCGTCTTGCGTTTGTGGCGGCTGTTCAAGCCGCGCCTCGTCGCGCAACATTTGCGCACGGTCTACGAGGCGCTCGAGCGGCCACTCGTCCCGGTGCTCGGGCGCATGGAGCGTCGCGGCATCGCCATCGACCCGCAGATCCTGTCGCGTCTCTCGGGCGAGTTCGCGCAAGGCATGGCGCGGCTCGAGGCGCAGATCAACGCGCTCGCCGGGGAAAGCTTCAACCTCGGCTCGCCCAAGCAATTGGGCGACATCCTGTTCGGCAAGATGGGGCTGCCGGGCGGCACCAGGACCAAGACAGGCGCCTGGTCGACCTCGGCGCGCGCGCTCGACGATCTTGCCGAGCAGGGCCATGAGCTGCCCAAACGCATCCTCGAGTGGCGCCAGCTCGCCAAGCTCAAATCGACCTATACGGACGCGCTGCCGGGCTTCGTGAACCCGCAGACACATCGCGTCCACACCTCTTTCGCGCTCGCCGCGACGACGACCGGACGGCTCTCCTCCTCGGAGCCCAATCTCCAGAACATCCCGATCCGCAGCGAGGAAGGTCGCAGGATTCGCACGGCCTTCGTGGCGACGAAGGGCCATAAGCTCGTCTCGGCCGACTATTCGCAGATCGAGCTGCGCATCCTCGCCCATATCGCCGATATCCCGCAGTTGCGGAAAGCCTTCGCGGATGGGCTCGACATCCATGCGATGACCGCATCCGAGATGTTCGGCGTGCCGATCGAGGGCATGCCGCCAGACGTGCGCCGTCGCGCCAAGGCCATCAATTTCGGCATCATCTACGGCATTTCGGCTTTCGGTCTCGCCAATCAGCTCAGCATTCCACGCGAGGAAGCCGGCCTCTACATCCGCAAATACTTCGAGCGCTTCCCCGGCATTCGAGACTATATGGAGGCGACGAAGCGGCGCGTGCCGCGACAACGGCTTCGTGACCACCATTTTCGGACGCAAATGCAACTACCCCGCGATCCGCTCCTCGAACCCCTCCGAACGCTCCTTCATGGAACGCGCCGCCATCAATGCACCCATTCAGGGCTCCGCGGCCGACATCATCCGGCGCGCCATGATCCGCATGGACGAGGCCCTCGATGAGGCGGGCCTTTCGGCCAGGATGCTGCTTCAGGTCCATGACGAACTGGTCTTCGAAGTCCCGGACGCCGAGGTGGAAGCGACCCTGCCGGTGGTCAGGAAGGTGATGGAAGAGGCGCCCCATCCCGCGGTGAACCTCGCCGTGCCGCTTCGGGTCGACGCGCGCGCGGCGCAAAATTGGGACGAGGCTCATTGAGGTTGCAGCCAAGCGCGCGCTTGCAACGGTCGAACTAGCCCCGCCTTGCCTTCGCCGCGCTCACGCGTCACAAGCGCGCATCATGCTGCACATCAACGAGCTTACGTTGCGCATCGCCGGGCGGGCGCTCTACGAGAAAGCCTCGGTCGGCGCTGCCCGGAGGGCGCGCGCGTGGGCTTCGTCGGACGCAACGGCTCCGGCAAGACCACCCTGTTCAACGCCATCGCAGGCGAGATGTCCCCTGACGACGGCACGATCTCGCTGCCCAAGGCCGCAAGGCTCGGCCGGGTGGCGCAGGAAGTGCCGGGCGGTCCGGAAAGCCTGATGGATGTCGTGCTCGCGGCCGACAAGGAGCGCGCCAGCTCTCATGATCGAGCGCGAGACGGCAGGCGATCCGCACCGCATCGCCGAGATCGAGACGCGTCTCGTCGACATCGACGCGCATTCGGCCGAGGCGCGCGCCGGCGCCATCCTGCACGGCCTCGGCTTTTCCTCGGAAGCGCAGCAGCGGCCTTGCTCGGAATTCTCGGGCGGCTGGCGCATGCGCGTCGCGCTCGCCGCCGTGCTGTTCGCCGAGCCCGATTTGCTGCTCCTCGACGAGCCGACCAACTATCTCGATCTCGAAGGCACGCTCTGGCTTTACGACTACCTGTCGCGCTACCCGCGCACGGCGCTCATCATCTCGCACGATCGCGAGTTGTTGAACGAGGCGGTCGACCACATCCTCCATCTCAGCGAGCGCAAGCTCACTCTCTACAAGGGAGGCTATGACGACTTCGAAAGGCGCCGGCGCGAGCAGGCGGCCCTGCAGATGAAAACGCGCGAGAAACAGATCGCCGAGCGCAAGCATCTGCAGGCTTTCGTCGATCGTTTCCGCGCCAAGGCCAGCAAGGCCCGCCAGGCGCAATCGCGCGTCAAGCGGCTCGAGAAGATGGAGCCGATCGCCGCCGTCGCCGAGGAGAACGTGCTGCCCTTCAACCTGCCGACGCCCGAGCGCGCCTTGGCGCCTCCGCTCATGTCCTTCGAAGGCGTGAAAGGCGGCTATGGGGATCGCGTGGTGCTCGCGCAGATCGACACGACGCTCCTGCCCGACGATCGGATCGCGCTCCTCGGATCGAACGGCAACGGCAAATCCACCTTCGCCAAGCTCCTCACCGGCAGGCTCGCGCCGCTTTCGGGCGAGATCAAGCGCTCGTCGAAGCTGAAGGTCGCCTATTTCGCCCAGCATCAGCTCGACGAGCTCGATGTGCACGGCACGCCGCTCTCCCATGTGACGGCCCGCATGCCGGACGCCTTCGAGAGCAAGCGGCGCGCCGCGGTCGCCCGCATGGGTTTCTCGGGTGATACCTCGGAGAAGCCGATCACCGCCTTGTCGGGCGGTGAGAAGGCGCGCCTGCTTCTCGGCCTCGCGACGCTCGAAACGCCCCATCTCCTGGTGCTCGACGAGCCCACGAACCATCTCGACATCGACGCCCGCGCCGCGCTCGCCGAGGCGCTCAACGATTACGGAGGAGCGGTGGTGCTGATCACCCATGATCGCTTCCTGCTCGATGCTTGCGCCGATCGGCTTTGGCTCGTCGCGGATGGGCGGGTCGCGCCTTTCGATGGCGATGTCGACGATTATCGCCGCCTCGTCCTTTCGGGAGGCCCGTCGAGGCGAGGCGCGAGGAAAGCGAAGGGCACGGCATCGCGCGATTACGCGACGGGCACCTATGACGGCAGCTCCGGCCGCGAAGCTCCGGCGCCCGCCGCGCCTCGCCCGCAAGCCGCGACGAAGAAGCAGCTCGCTTCCGTCGAGGAGCGGATGGCGAAGCTCTCGGCGCTCATCGCCAAGATCGACGCCGCGCTCGCCGACGGCACCGCCTTCGTCGCCGAGCCGAAGCGCGCCAAGCTCCTCGCCAAGCAGCGCCGCGAGCTCGAGGCGGCCCTCGCGCAGGTCGAGACCGAATGGCTCGAGGTGAGCGAAGCGGCCGAGTGAGATGCCACCGGAGACGGTACTCCCGGTGATGTTGATGCTCGTGGCAAAATGGCTCGTTCGTCCCGTTGACGGTGATCGTGCCCGTATTGGTGATCCCGCCGCCGATCGTGCTGTTGGTCACCGAGAGCGCTACTGTCGCGGTGCCGACCAGCGTCCCCGGTGCTGATCGTCCCCGCATTGGCGACGGCGCCCGTGACGGTCGAGCCGTTGATCACGATCGAGGTGGTGGCGTTGCCGGCGGGATTCGTCACGGTCGCGACGGTCTGGTTCGTGATCGTCTGCCCCGCTCGCGCCGGCGCGGCGAGAAGCAGCGCCGCGACCGAGGTGGCCGGCGAGCAACGAGGAGGCGACGAGGCGCAAGATGCGGCCACGGCTTTTCGGGTCGAGCGGCAAATTCGGCACGAGAAGCCCCTTTCGAGTCGAGACACACGAGCGCGTTTGCGTTCCGCTCTTGGACTTAATTAGCGAAGGGGCATCGACGCGTAAAGCTAAAAGCTAGTTATACGTAAAATTTTTCCATGCGGGCCGCCCGCCTCGCCCCGGTGCGCCCTTCCCTCTCCCGCCCTCTTCGCGCGGGAGAGGGCGCGCGAGTACGTAAGTTACGCGGCGAGGCCGCGAGCGCTACGAGCACGCAAAGAGCGTCCCAGGATAAATGGACCAGCGCTCATGTCCCCCTCCCCCCGCGACGAAGTCGCGGCGGGGAGGGTACGGGGTGGGGGGCGGTCAAGATAGGCGCGTATGCGGTCGCGCTTGCGCCGGCATCGTCTCGGGACGACGCTAATGGTCATCGTTGTCGAAGCGGCACCGCCCCCCCACCCGTAACCCTCCCCGCCACTTCGTGGGGGGAGGGGGTCCCCGGCGCGGACGCGCTAATTACGGAGCGGGCGAGGCCGCGAGCGCTACGAGCACGCAAAGAGCGTCCCAGGATAAATGGACCAGCGCTCATGTCCCCCTCCCCCCGCGACGAAGTCGCGGCGGGGAGGGTACAGGGTGGGGGGCGGTCAAGATAGGCGCGTATGCGGTCGCGCTTGCGCCGGCATCGTCTCGCGACGAGGCTAATGGTCATCGTTGTCGAAGCGGCACAGCCCCCCACCCGTACCCTCCCCGCCACTTCGTGGGGGGAGGGGGTCCCCGGCGCGGGCGCGCTAATTACGGAGCAGGCGAGGCCGCGAGCGCTACGAGCACGCAAAGAGCGTCCCAGGATAAATGGACCAGCGCTCATGTCCCCCTCCCCCCGCGACGAAGTCGCGGCGGGGAGGGTACGGGTGGGGGGCGGTCAAGATAGGCGCGTATGCGGTCGCGCTTGCGCCGGCATCGTCTCGGGACGACGCCAATGGTCATCGTTGTCGAAGCGGCACAGCCCCCCACCCGTACCCTCCCCGCCACTTCGTGGGGGGAGGGGGTCCCCGGCGCGGGCGCGTTATTTCAAGAGAGCGACCCATGGAGGCGGCTAATACGTGCAGCCCCGGCAGGGTTACCGCCCGGCACTTTGGGCTTGCAAAATGGTGGGAGGTTCTTTTCCCACGCGCAGCGCGCGGGAGCAAGGGAGTGTTACCGCTCCTTCACATAGGGAATGCCCGAGGCGCGCGGCGGGATGGCGCGACCGACGAAGCCCGCGAGCAGGATCACCGTCGCGAGGTAAGGCAGCGCCTGGATCGCCTGCACCGGCACGCTGATGCCGCCGGGCAGCACCGCACCCTGGAGCCTGATCGAGATCGCGTCGAGCAGGCCGAAGAGCAGGCAGGCACCGAGCGCCGGCCAGGCCCGCCAATGCGCGAAGATGAGGGCCGTGAGCGCAATGAAGCCCTTGCCGGCCGTCATCAGCGGCAGGAAGCCCGCGGCTTGCGACACCGAGAGATAGGTGCCGCCGATGCCGCAAAGCACGCCGCTGATGATCACGGCGCGGTAGCGCAAGGAGGAGACGGAGATGCCGGCGGTGTCGACGGCGCCGGGGTCGTTGCCGACCGCGCGAAGGCGAAGCCCGAAGCGCGTGCGCGCGATCACGAGGCTCGTGAGCGGAACCGCAAGCAGCGCAAGATAAACGGGCGCCGGATGTCCGGAAAGCACATCGGCGTAGAGCGGACCCGAGGATCGGCACGGCCTTGAGCGCCGCGGCGCCCGGCAAGACGAGATCCGGGAAACGGGCGGGGCCTTCGAGCGGCGGCGTCCGGCCGCCCTCGCCATACCAGGCATTGCCGATGACGGCCGTCAACCCGGCGGCAAGGAGGTTGATGGCGACGCCCGAGACGATCTGATTGCCGCGCTGGCTGATCGAGGCGAAGCCGTGCAGCAAGCGCGAAAGCGACCGAGGCGAGGATGCCGGCGCCAAGTCCGATCCAGGCCGAATGCGAGGCATAGGCCGCGGCGGCGGAGGCGAAGGCGGCGATCAGCATCTTGCCCTCGAGGCCGATGTCGACGATCCCCGAACGCTCGGACCACAGCCCCGCAAGGCAGGCCGCGATCAGCGGCACGGAGAGCCGCAACGCCGAGGCGAGGACCACGGCGATCAGCGTCGAAAGTTCGCTCAGCGGCATTCATCGGGGAGGAAATCCTCGAAGCCTCCGCGGCAAAGCCGCGCCGATCGCATTGCCGCCTCATATCGCGGCCCTGCGCGGCATCAGGCCGGCGACGCCGCGACGGAAAAGCCCGTCGAGCGCCCCCGCAAACAGGATCAGCACGCCGCCGATCACCGTCACCATGTCGCGCGTGATCGTCGGATGGTCGAAGGAGAGTTCCGCCCCGCCCTGGTAGAGCATGCCGAACAGAAGGGCCGCGAGCACGACGCCCAGCGGATGGGCACGACCCATGAGCGCGACCGCGATGCCGACGAAGCCGTAGCCCGAGGTGAATTCGGGAAGGAGGCGCTGCTGCACGCCGAGCACTTCGTTGAGCGCGAGCCCGGCCGCGAGCGCGCCGGAGAGCGCCATGGTCAGCATGGTGATGCGCGCGGGCGAGATGCCCGCATAGACGGCCGCCGCCGGGCTCGCCCCCACGGTGCGGATCGCATTGCCGAGGCGCGAGCGGTAGATGATGCAGCCAGATTCCGAACGCGCAAGAAGCGCCAGCGGGAACGACAGGTTGAGCGGCGTCGTCGGCATGTCGAAGCCGAGCGCGCGAAGCAGATCATGAACGAAGGCGAGATGCGCGTTCGGCCCGAAGGCACGCGTCTCCGGCGCCATCGACTTCGGATTGCCGATCACATTGACGAGCAGATAGACGAGCAGGATGGCGGCGAGGAAGTTGAACATGATCGTCGTGATCACGACATGGCTGCCGCGCCGCGCCTGCAAATATCCGGGAATGAAGGCGAAGAGCGCGCCGAATGCCACGAGCCGCGCCGATGGCGAGCGGCAGCACGATCGACGGCCGGCTGGTCGTCGAGCCGCAGGCAGACGAGCGTCGCGCCGAGACCGCCGAGCGTCGCCTGGCCCTCGACGCCGATGTTGAACAGGCCGGCATGAAAGGCGACCGCGACGGCAAGCCCGGTGAAGATGAAATCGTCGCGTAGTAGAGAGTGAAGCCGAGGCCTTCGCGCGAGCCGAGGCTTCCCTCGATGAGGATGCGCGTCGCCTCGAGCGGGCTTTCGCCGATCGCGGCCACGACGAGCCCGGCGACCAGGAACGCCGCGATCGTCGCGACCGCCGGCACGAGCGCGACATCGGCCCATCTCGGCAGCTCGATGGGCGCGCTCACGCCGCCATCTCCGTCGACGCCCGCCATCAAGAGGCCGAGCTCGCCCATATCCGTCGCCTCCGGGCGCCGCTCGCCGGTGATGCGCCCCCGCACATGACGAGGATGCGATCGGAAAGGCTCATGATCTCCTCGAGCTCGACCGAGACGAGGAGGATCGCGACGCCGGCGTCGCGCAATGCGACCAAGCGGCCGATGGATGAACTCGATGGCGCCGATGTCGACGCCGCGCGTCGGCTGCCCGACGAGCAGCACCTTGGGCGAGCGCTCGATTTCGCGCGCGAGCACGATCTTCTGCTGGTTGCCGCCCGAGAATTTCGACGGTCTTGAGGACGGGATCGCGCGGGCGCACGTCGTAGTCGTTCATGCGCCGCATCAAATCCTCGACCATGGCGGCTCGGTCGAGAAGCAGCCCTCGCCCGTAGCGCGCCTCATGGGTGAAGCCGAGCGCCGCGCTCTCGAAGGCGGCGAAGGGCGGAACGAGCCCCATGCGCAAGCCGATCTTCCGGCACGTGCAGGAGCCCGGCACGGCGAAGCGCGCGCGGGTTCAGCGCCCGTTCGTCGAGGACGCGTGCCGTCGAGCGCGATGCTTCCGGCGCTTTTCGCCATGATCCCCGAGAGAGCCGCGAGCAATTCGCTCTGGCCGTTCCCGGCGACGCCGGCGACGCCGACGATCTCGCCCTCGCGCAGCGTGAAGGAGACGTCATCGAGCCGCGTGCACGCCGCGCTCATCGACGACGCGAGAGCCCCTCGACCTCGAGCATCGGGGCTCCGGGCTGCGCGTGGCTGTCTTCTCGACGCGCAGCAGAACGTCGCGGCCGACCATGAGCGCGGCGAGCTCGCGCGGCGAGGTGCTCGCGGTGTCCAGGGTGGCGACGATCTCGCCCTGGCGCATGACGCTGACGCGATCGGTCGCGGCCATGATCTCCTGGAGCTTGTGGGTGATGAGGATGATGGTCTTGCCTTGCGCCTTCAGCGCGGCGAGCAGCTTGAAAAGCGCGGTCGCCTCGGCCGGAGTGAGCACCGCGGTCGGCTCGTCGAGCACCAGCACGTTGGCACCGCGATAGAGCGCCTTGATGATCTCGACGCGCTGTTGCTGGCCGACCGAGAGATGCCCGATCCGGGCGTCGGGATCGATGGCGAGGCCGTAATCCTCGGCGAAGCCCCGAAGCGCGGCGCGCGCCTTGGCGGCGCCCGTCGCCAGCAAGGCGCCCCCTTCGGCGCCGAGCATGACGTTCTCGATGACGCTGAGCTCGTCGACCAGCATGAAATGCTGGAACACCATGCCGATGCCCGCCTTGATCGCTGATTGCGAGTTGGCGATGCGCAAGCTCCGGCCGTCGATCCTGATCTCGCCCGCATCCGCCTCGTAGAAGCCGTAGAGGATCGACATGAGCGTCGATTTGCCCGCGCCGTTCTCCCCGACGATCCCGTGGATCGTGCCCTTGGCGATTTCGAGCGTGACCTTCTTGTTGGCGCGAACCGGGCCGAAGCTCTTGTCGATGCCGACGAGCTCGACCGCGGGCGGAGGCGCAAGGAGAGCATCGCTCATGGCGGGCAGGAATGCGTCTTCGTCCAATCCGGGACGGTGAGCGCGCCCGCGATGATCGCGGCTTTGGCGTTGGCCAGCGCCGCCTGCATCTCGTCGGTCACCAACGCCTTGTCGGCATCGTCGATCGCCACATCGATTCCGCCTTCGGCGATCCCGAGCAGCCTCGCGCCGGGCTTCCACTTGCCGGCCGATGCGTCTTCGAGCGCCAGATACACCGCATTGTCGGTGCGCTTCAGCAGGCTCGTCAGCACATGGCCGGGGAAGAGCCCGTTCTGATTCGAATCCGAGCCGATACCGAGGACCTTGGCGTCGGCGGCGGCACGCAACACCCCGAGCCCGGTCTCACCGGCGGCCTGCAGGACGACATCGGCGCCTTCTCCGATCTCGGAGCGGGCAAGCTCGGCGCCGCGCTGAGGATCGGTGAAGGCCGCCGGCGTATCGCCCGCATAGGTTTCCAGCACGACGATGCCTGGATGGGTCGCTTTCGCGCCCTTCTCATAGCCGCAGGCGATGCGGCGAATGATCGGCAGGTCCATGCCGCCGACCATGCCGATCCTGCCCGTCTTCGAGGCGATCGCCGCCATCAGCCCGACGAGAAAGCCGCCCTCCTGCTCCTTGAACACGATCGACTGCACATTCGGCTTGTCCACCACGGCATCGATGATGACGAAACGCGCCTTCGGGAAATCGCCGGCGATCTTTTCGACCGCCGATGCGAAAGGAAAGCCGATGGCGATGATGGGGTCCTCGCCGCGCGAGGCAAAGCGCCGCAAGACCTCTTCGCGCTCGACGTCGCTTTTCACCTCATATTCCCGAAACGGGGTGCCGGTCTCGGATTTGTAGCGCTCGATGCCTCGGTAGGCGCCCTCGTTGAAGGACGCGTCGAACTTGACGAGATTGTAGAGGATGGCGGGACGAAGCGTGTCGGCCGCCGCGGGACGAGGCGCGTCAAGCCAGGCCAGCACGAGCGCGAAGGTGAGCGATGCCGCGCCGAAAGCGCTTCCCCCGCCGAGCTTCATCAACTTCACGCTTCGAGCTGCAAAATGAGAAGTGGTGCTCTCCTGGCAGCCCCGCAAAGCTGCGCCTGCACGCTCAATCGGGGCACTTCTGATCCGCCATATAGTCATGGACCTTGATCGTGCCGGCGACGATATCGGCCGATGCCTTGTCGGCCGCGGCCTTGATCTGCGGCGTGACGAGCGCCTTGTTGCTCTCGTCGAGCGCATAGCCGACGCCATTCTCCTTCAAGCCGAGCACGTAGACGCCCGCTTTCAACTGATCGTTCTTGGCGTCCGTGAAGGTGTTGTAGGTCGCGACGTCGACGCGCTTGAGCATCGAGGTCAGCACATGGCCCGGAAACAGCGCGTCCTGGTTCGAATTCGACCCCGATGCCGAGCTTGCCGGCATCGGCCGCCGCGCGCAACACGCCAAGGCCCGTGCCGCCCGCCGCATGGTAGACGACATCGGCGCCTCGATCCATTTGCGACTTCGCGAGCTCGCCGCCCTTCACCGGATCGTTCCAGGCCGCCCCCGTCGTGCCGGTCATGTTCTGCATCACCTCGATCGTCGGCTTGGCGTATTTCGCGCCCTCCACATAGCCGCAGGCGAATTTGCGGATGAGCGGGATATCCATGCCGCCGACGAACCCGATCTTCCCGGTCTTCGAGGTGAGCGCCGCCATCAAGCCGACGAGGAACGAGCCTTCCTGCTCCTTGAACACGATCGAGCGGACATTCGGCTTTTCGACCACGGCATCGATGATCGCGAATTGGATGTTCGGGAATTCGGTCGCGACCTTCTCGAGCGCGCTCGCCTGGGTGAAGCCCACCGCGACAATCGGAGAATAGCCGTCATGCGCGAAGCGGCGTAGCGCCTGCTCGCGCTGCGCGTCGTTCTGGATCTCGAAATCCCGGAACTCGATCCCCGTATCCTGCTTGAACTTCATCGGCGCCGTTCGCCACGCCCTCGTTGAAGGACTTGTCGAATTTGCCGCCGAGGTCATAGACGATCGCCGGCTTGATATCGGCCGCGGCGGCAGGCGGAGCTAGACCGAGCGCTCCCGCCAGAGCGACACCGAGAATGGATGCATATCGCGTCATGAAGCTCTCCCTGTCGTCCGATCCCGCGCCATGCCGCCTCCACGCGGTCGACCTTCCTCGACGCATGTTTCCACAGTCGAGTGCGGCGAGCAAACGCCTCGAATGAGGGGTCGTGAGCCCCATCCACTCGCGCGTCCCCGCGAAGGCTCTAGTTTCCCGCTTTCGCGGGAACGAGCGGAGGTGGAAATCCGCTCATCCCCGCGAAGGCGGGGATCCAGTTCTTCCACCGGTTTCGCGCTAACTCTAGTTTCGCGCCTACGCGGGGATGAGCGGAGACGTGGCCCGTGACCTTACGATTCCTTGCGGTATTGCACGAAGCCGGAGAGCGTTGCGACCTTGTCGTAGAGGATGCGCGCCGTCGCGTTCGTCTCATGAGTGTGCCAATAGACTCGGCTCGCTCCCGAGGCGGCGGCCCGTGCGGAGACCCCCTCGATCAGCGCCTTGCCGACGCCCTTGCCGCGCGCCTTCTCCGCCGTGAACAGGTCCTGAAGATAGCAGATCGGGCCGACCATCCAGGTCGAGCGGTGGAAGAGGTAGTGCACGATGCCGACGAGCTCGCCGCCGTCCTCGGCGACGAGCGCATGCATGGGCTCGAGCCCGTCAAAGAAGCGTCGCCAGGTGGCCTGGGTCACCTCGGGCGCAAGCTCGACCTTGTAGAAGGTCTGATAGCCCCGCCAAAGCGGTTCCCAGTTGGCGCGGTCGGCGGGTTTGAGCGATCTGATGACCAATGAGCTCGGCAAGCTTTCCTCCTCGCGACATGCGCCAATGGCGGCCGGACAAATGCAGTTTCCCTGTGCGATCGCACCGGCCGCGCAACGAATAAAGCAAGCAATCATGCGCGCGGCAAACCCCGGTGGCGAGCCGCGACCGCGCTCGGACCTCGAAGGGAGCCAGCGATCGCGCAAAGCTATCGGACTCGACGCCTCGGTCGGCATCCGCCACACTCCAGCTCATGATCTCGAGGGAAAACGGAAATGTCGCCAAGGCACGCGATCGTGGCATCGGCTCTCGTCATGGGCGCGGCGATCCTGATTTTTCCGCAAGGCGCGACGGCGCAGCAGGGATCTCCCTCGTCCGCCTCTCCCGCCGCGCAATCGCCGTCCGACGCCGCCGCGAAATCGGCGTTCGAAGCCTTGCCGGAAGCTGATCGACACGCGATCCAGGACGCCCTCGTATGGGCGGGCGATTACTCCGGCATCTCGGACGGAAATTTCGGCAAAGGCACGCTCGCCGCCATCAAGGCCTATCAGGTCCGCGCCAAGGTGAAGCCCGACGGGATTCTCGCGGCTTCGACGTCGACGACGCTCCTCGCGGAAGCGACGAAAGCGCGCGAGGCGACGGGCTTCAAGATCACGGACGATGCGATGAGCGGCATTCGCCTCGGCGTGCCGCTGAGGCTTCTCGACCAACGCGCGGCCGGGCAGTCGGGCAGCATCTTCAAGGCCAAGGACAATTCAGTGAGCCTCGAGGCCTTCACCGAGGATGCATCGAAGGTGACGCTCGCCGATCTCTTTTCGCACCTCACGACCGACACCTCCAAGCACATAACCTACAAGCTTTTGCGGCCGGAGTTCCTTGTCGTAGCCGGTGAATCCGGCGGCAAGCGCTTCTATTCGCGCGTCGCCTCGGGGCCGCAAGGCCTTCGCGGCTTCACCTTCAGCTTCCCGCCGCAACCGTCCTTCGATCGCATCAGTGTCGCCATCTCGAACAGCTTCGTGCCGTTTCCTCAAGCCGCGCAGGCGCAATCGCCGGGATCCGCTCCCGCGCCGCCGACGCCGGCCGTCGCGGGGCCGGCTCAACGGGCGCCCGTGCAGCTTTCAGCCGTCGCGCTCGATGCGAGGCAAATCCTCACCGTGATCCCGCCGGCGGGCTGCACCCCTTCGATCGCCGGCGGCCGGTCGACCAAGGTCCTGCGCGCCGATGCGAGCGCCGGCCTCGCCCTCCTCGAGCGGGCCGGACCCGAGGCGCAAGACGCAACGCTCCGGCTGCGCGGCGCCGAGCTGCAGCCGAACGAAGCGGTCTTGGTGCTCTCCTCGACCGGGGACGGCGAAGCCAATGTTTCGGTCGCTTCCGGCGAGGCGCCGTCGCCGTCACGCATCCGCGCGCCCTTGCAGGCGTCCTCCGGCAGCGTCGTCTTCGACCGTTCCGGCGCGCTCGCCGGGATCGTGGCCTTTCAGGCGAATGTGAAGCGTTTGCCGACAGGCATCGTTCCCGAGGCGAGCTACGCGATCATTTCCGCGAGCACCATCAGGGATTTCCTCGCCTCGGCGAAGCCGCCGGAGGAGACGGCGCCTCCCGGCGCCGCGGAGACGAGCGCGGGTGTCATCGCCGCGAAATATGGCCGCGCGCTGTTGTCGGTGAGCTGCGGCGGCTGAGGCTCGATCGCGCGCCGACGAACGCATCCGGCGCTAGACCGGCTTCGTCTCGCTCCACGGGGCCCGCGAGCCGGGCGAAACCACGAAGGCCTCGATCGATCGAACATACGCCTCGGGCAATTCCCAATGCCGCGCGGCCGGCAGCACGCAATCTTCGAGGTAGCCGGGCTTCGGAAGAGCCGACCTCGGCTCGGCGAACGAAATAGGTCAGGGCGCGCAACGTTCGCGTGCCGTGGCGGACCGGCTTTTCGGCGCGGCCATAAAGGCCGGAAGCGATATTTTCGTAGGCGTCGAGCACGTTGAGATCGCGGCTGTCGAGCCGCCACAACACCCCGTGCACGGTCGCGCCGGTCGCCGCGATCACCGTCGCGAAGCCCGGGTGCACGATCGCGAAGCGATGGTTCTCGAGACGAGCCGTGCCGACGGCCTCGGCGGTCGGACAGCGTCGCGACATTCCCGCAACGTCCATATTGGCACCGAATGCGAAATAAAGGCGCATGCCACGGCTCCAATCTCACGCAAATTCCAAAGTCTCAGGCGAATTCCATGATGACGGCGTCGACCGCGAGCGTATCGCCTTCCTTGACACGGATCGCCTTGACCTTGGCGTCACGTTCGGCGCGCAGCACGTTCTCCATTTTCATGGCCTCGACGATGCACAGCACCTCGCCGACCTTCACCTCTTGGCCGGGCTTCACCGCGATGGCCTTGACGAGACCCGGCATCGGGCAAAGCAAGGCCGCGCCGAGGCCCGCCCTTTGCTTTCGCGGCATCATGGCGGCGAGCTCGGCCTCGCGCCGCGTGTAGACACGCGCCTCGACCTCGCTACCCGCATGGCTGATCGACAAGCCGTTGAGGATGGGACGAAGCTGCATCGCGACGGCGCGGCCATCGATCGTGCCGATGAAGCTCGGCTCGCCCGGACGCCAGCTCGAGGAAAGTCTCACCTCGACGGCTTGCGGCGCCGAGAACAGCACGACGGTTTCGTCCCTCTCCTCACGAACCGTCGCCGCGAAGCACACCTGCCCGATCTTCACCACGCGTTCGGCGGCGAATTCGGCCACGCGCCAGCCTTGCATCTGACCTGCGAGCTTGCGCTTGCGCGCATTCATTGCCTGATCGAGCGCGATGGCGACGGCGGCGACCTCGCGCGCCATGGCGCCACTCGGAGGCGCGAGCGCGAAGCCTTTCGGAAATTCCTCGGCGATGAAGCCGGTCGACAATTGCCCGGCGCGCCAGCGTGGACGGCGCATCACGGCGGAAAGGAAGGGGATGTTGTGGCGAATGCCGTCGAGCGCGAAGGCATCGAGCGCCAGCGCCTGCGTCTCGATCGCCGCCGCTCGGGTCGCTGCATGCGTGACGAGCTTGGCGATCATCGGGTCGTAGTGGATCGAAATCTCGCCGCCCTCGCGCACGCCGGTATCGTTGCGGACGTGCCCTTCGCCGAGCGGCCCTTCACGCGGCGGGCGGTAGGTCGTGAGCCGTCCGATCGAGGGCAGGAAATTGCGCGTCGGATCCTCGGCATAGATGCGCGATTCGATGGCCCAGCCGTCAAGCTTCACATCTTCCTGGCGCAGGCGCAGCTTCTCGCCCGCCGCCACTTTGATCATCTCCTCGACGAGATCGATGCCCGTCACCATCTCGGTCACCGGGTGCTCGACCTGAAGGCGGGTGTTCATCTCGAGAAAGAAAAAGGAACGGTCCTGGCCGGCCACGAATTCCACGGTGCCGGCGGAATCATAGCCGACCGCCTTGGCGAGCGAGACGGCCTGCGCTCCCATCGCGGCGCGCGTCGCCGCATCGAGAAGGGGGCTCGGGGCCTCTTCGATCACTTTCTGGTTGCGTCGTTGGATGGAGCATTCCCGCTCGCCGAGATGAATGACATTGCCGTGCTTGTCGCCGAGCACCTGGATCTCGACGTGGCGCGGATCGGAGATGAACTTCTCGATGAAGACACGGTCGTCGCCGAAGGAGGACTTCGCCTCCGATCTCGCGCGCGCGTAACCCTCCTCGACCTCGGCGCGTCGATGCGCGATGCGCATGCCCTTGCCGCCGCCGCCCGCGGACGCCTTGATCATCACCGGATAGCCGATCTCGTCGGCGATGCGCACCGCGTGCGCGGCGTCCTCGATCACGCCGAGGTGGCCGGGCACCGTCGAAACATGGGCGGCGGCGGCGAATTTTTTCGACTCGATCTTGTCGCCCATGGCCGCGATGGCGCGCGGGTTGGGCCCGATGAAGACGATCCCGGCGGCGGCGAGCGCTTCGGGGAAGGCCGCGCGTTCGGAAAGAAAGCCATATCCCGGATGCACCGCCTCGGCGCCGGTTCGCCTGCAGGCATCGACGATGCGCTCGATCGAGAGATAGCTCTGTGCCGCCGGCGCGCCTCCGATGGCGACGGCCTCGTCGGCCATCTCCACATGCAGCGCGTCGCGATCGGCTTCCGAGAACACGGCGACCGTGCGGATGCCGAGGCGTTTCGCGGTCTTGATGACGCGGCAGGCGATCTCGCCGCGATTGGCGATCAGGATCTTCGTGAACACGGCAGCCCCGTCAGGCGTATGGGAATTTTGCCTTTAGGGGAGGCGGGACCGCGCGTCCACCCGGTAAAGGGAGATCGGGATGGGATCGCAGCCCGAACCCTCCCGTCGATCGACGCGCGGTCTCGCCTGCCGGCCGGTCAGATCACCGAATGGATGGTGCCCGTCCAGACCTTGGTCATCGGCGAAGGCCAGAAGCGTATCGCGCGGCATGGTCAGCGCGAACAGCGTGAGCGAGGCATCGGCCTCCTCCGCCTCGGCGATCACCGTGTGCACCACGCTCGCGGCCGATGGCGCCGGCGATCCCGTTGGGCCGCGCAACGTTGCGATGAGCCAGCCGCTGGTCTCGGCCGAAACCTTGCCGAGCGGGCCTTCCACCCAGACGGCAAAATCCGCGACCGTCTGCGCCAGGAACTCCCGCCATTCCGCACCGCCACACGCTGAACGATCGAGATCGATCAGCTTTTCGATGATGGAGCGATCCGCCGCCACCTCCTCTTCGAGGACGGCGCGGATGGCGCGAATATCATCGACGTCGATGCGCTGCGCCGCAGCGATCGAGCCGAGATACTCGTCGAAATACGGATACATTTTATCCCCGAGCATGTTCAACGCCTCCCCGGCTTTTTTGCCGGCTTGTTTCCCTGTCCTCGAACATGATTCCATGCGGGGATACGCCAAGTCGTTAACGCGCAATCGTGAATGGATGTTCAGGTTAAACGGCCCTCAACAACTCGTATCGAAAAGATGAATTTCCCTTCGGCGGATCGGTTGGGAAGGGCGGGGTTCGGGCCGATGCGGGAGCGAGGCGCGGTGGTCCAGGGAGCTCGTCCCGCGGTCAAATGCGGCTTCCCGTCGATCTGACGACTTCCCGCCTGTGTTGATGCGGCCTGATGCAGGGCGCGGGCTTGCCGCGCGATGGGAAGCGGGCTAACGCAAGCGACCATGCCGCGCACCGCCTTCTATCCGGGGTCCTTCGATCCGTTGACCAACGGCCATCTGGACGTGCTGCGACACGCATTTCACCTGACCGATCACCTGGTGGTGGGTATCGGCTCGCAGGTTTCGAAGTCCCCGCTGTTCAGCGTCGAGGCGCGCACGGAGATGATCAATGATGTGGCGAGCCCGCTCGCTCGGGCGGCCGGCGCGCGCTTCGAGGTGGTCGCCTTCGATGATCTCGTGGTGTTCGCGGCCCGCAGGCTCGGCGCCTCGATCCTCATTCGCGGCCTGCGCGACGGCACCGATCTCGATTACGAGATGCAGATGGCGGGAATGAACGAGGCGATGGCGCCTGACGTGCTCACCGTCTTCCTGCCGTCCTCTCCCATGGTCCGCCCCATCACGGCCACGCTTGTGCGCCAGATCGCTTCGATGGGCGGGGATGTCACGGGTTTCGTGCCTTCATCGGTCGCCCGCCAGCTGCGCGAAAAATTCCCAGGTTGAAGCCATCACCCCTGACCCTATCTCACAGAACGAAAGGTTGCCGACGTGATCCGCACGCTTGCTCTCGCACTCGCCCTCTGCTGCGGCTGTCGTGTTCGCGCAGGATCGGGCTCTGGCCCAAGCCAAGGCCGACCCGCAGAACACCGTCATTCTCACCACCAAGGACGGCGACGTGACGATCAGGCTGAGGCCCGATCTCGCGCCCAAGCACGTCGCGCAGATCAAGACGTTGGTGAAGCGCAAATTCTATGACGGGCTCACCTTCCATCGCGTGATCGCGGGATTCATGGCCCAGACCGGCGATCCGAAGGGCAACGGCACCGGCGGTTCGGACCTGCCGAACATACCGGCCGAGTTTTCCTCGGCGCCCTTCAAGCGCGGCACGCTCGGCATGGCGCGAGCGAGCGACCCGGACAGCGCGAATTCTCAATTCTTCATCTGCTTTGCCGACGCCTCCTTCCTCAACCACCAATATACCGTCGTGGGCGAAGTGGTGTCGGGGATGGACGTGGTCGACAAGATCAAGAAGGGCAGCAAGGACGACAATGGTGCGGTGACGGCGCCCGACAAGATCGTTCGCATGCGCCTCGCCTCAGAGGCTCAGTGAGCAGGCGGGCATATCCTTCATTGCGAGGGCGCGACCGGCGCCGACGAGATCGGCGCCGCATTTCGCGCTCGGACCTTCACCTTGTGCCGCATCTGAAACCGAAGCCTTTGTCGGACCCGTTGCCCGAATAGGCACGCGCTGCGCGACGCTTGCCTTGGCTTTCACCTTCCTGGTGGCGGTTTCGACGGACGCCGGGGCGCAGCTCACCGAATTCTGCCAGTTCACGGGCAATCCAGGTCCTTGCGGACCCTACGATCAATATCAGGATGCGATCGGCCAGGAATTGCGAATGACCTTGATGCTGCTGCCACAGGGGAAGACGGCGACGCAGCCGCCCGCGGCCGCGGCGCCGCCGCCCCTGCCACTCAAGCTCAACACCATCCGCGACGTGTTCGGCGCTTTGCGCGCCTGCTTCGCGGGCACTCCTTTCGGCGATAGCGCCGAGGAGCTCGCCGCGACCATAAGGTTCAGCTTCACGCGAGACGGCCATATCCTCGGCGAACCCCGCTTCACCTATGTGCAAGCGGGCATCTCGGCGAGCACGAAACAGGCATTCGAACAGGCGATCGGCCACACGCTCTTGTCATGCGCACCGTTCTCCTTCACCGAAGGGCTCGGCGGAGCGCTCGCCGGCCGACCCTTCAGCATTCGCATCGTCAAGGCCGCCAAAACCGCCTCTCAGGAGTTGATCATGACCTCAAGCCCGGAAGACACCCTCGTCCTCGAAACCACCAAAGGGAAGGTCACGATCGCGCTTCGCCCCGATCTGGCACCCAAGCATGTCGAGCGCATCAAGACGCTCGCCACGTCGAGGCTTCTACGACGGCGTCGCCTTCCACCGCGTCATCGAGGGCTTCATGGCGCAGACCGGCTGCCCGCACGGCACCGGCACGGGCGGCTCCGATCTCGGCAATCTCGAGGCCGAATTCAACAGCGAGCCGCACAAGCGCGGCACCTGCTCGATGGCGCGGGCCTCGAGCCCCAACTCGGCGAATTCGCAATTCTTCATCTGCTTCAAGGACGCGCGCTTCCTCGACAAGCAATACACCGTCTGGGGACAGGTGACCGAGGGCATGGAGCATGTCGATCAGATCAAGCGCGGCGAGCCGGTGCGCGATCCCGACCGCATCGTGAAGGCCCGCGTCGCGTCGGACGCCCCGGCCGCATAGCCCTCATGGCCGCGATCACCAGTCTCCTTTTCGCGATGCTCGGCATTCTTGCCGGAGCGACGCTTGGAACCCAGGCGGCGATCAATGCCATGGTATCGCGCGCTTTCGGCTCACCCGTCGTCGCGGCGGCGATTTCCTTCGGTACCGGCGCTCTGTTGTTGATCGTCATGGCGCTCGCCGTGGCGAACCTGCAAGGCTTCGCGGGCGGTTGGCGGGATCTGCCGTCCTGGGCTTTCGTCAGCGGCGGCGCGCTCGGCGTCGTCTACCTGACCTCGGCGATCTTTCTCACGCCGCGAATTGGCGCGGCGGCCACCATGGGGTTCGTGATCGCCGGCCAGTTGCTCGCGGGTCTCGCGATCGACGGCTTCGGTTTCTTCGGCCTCCCCTCGATCGCGCTGACGACGCCTCGCCTCCTGGGTGCGGGGCTTCTGCTCGGCGGCGCGCTCATGCTGCGCTTCGCCTGAGGCGGCATTGCGCGTCGATCTCTTCGACTTCGAGCTGCCCGAGGAGCTGATCGCACTGAGGCCCGCGTCTCCGCGGGAGAGCGCGCGTCTCCTCGTGGTCGATCCGAATGGCCCGGTCGAGCTTTGCGACGATCATGTCGGCGACCTGCCCGATCGCCTTCGCCCCGGCGACGTCGTCGTCCTCAACGATACCCGCGTCATCCCGGCGCGCCTGTTCGGACTGCGCACGAGAGGCGAGACGACGGCGCGCGTGGAAATCCTTCTCCACCGGCGGCTCGCCGACGATCGCTGGCGCGCGCTTGCACGACCGGCGAAACGGCTCGCGGTCGGCGACCGCATCGTCTTCGGCGAAACATCCGACGGGATCGCTTGCGAGCTGGGCCGGCTCATGGCCACCGTCGAATCGAAGGCGCAAGACGGCGAGATCGACCTCGCCTTCGACTTCTACGGCGCGATCCTCGACGAGGCTATCGAACGCTTCGGGCACATGCCGCTGCCGCCTTACATCGCGCAGCGCAGACCCGACGATCCGCAAGACCGTGTCGATTATCAGACCGTTTACGCGCGCGATCCGGGCGCGGTCGCCGCGCCGACGGCGGGATTGCACCTCACCGCCGGTCTCATCGACGCCATTTGCGCGAGGAGCGTCGATGTTGCCCGCGTGACGCTGCATGTGGGGGCGGGCACGTTCCTGCCGGTCAAGGCCGACGACACGAGCGCCCATCGCATGCATCCCGAATGGGGCCGTATCGATGCGCAGGCGGTGGAGACGATCAACGCGGCGCGCCAGAGAGGCGGACGCGTCATCGCCATCGGCACGACGACCCTTCGCCTCGTGGAAAGCGCCGCGTCGCCCGACGGGTTGCTTCGTCCCTTCAGCGGAGAAACCGCGATCTTCATCACACCGGGCTATCGCTTCAGGACGGTCGATGCGCTCGTGACCAATTTCCACTTGCCGCGCTCGACCCTCTTCATGCTGGTGAGCGCTTTCTCGGGGCTCGAAACGATGCGACGCGCCTATGCGCATGCGATCCGGGAGAGGTATCGTTTCTATTCATACGGAGATGCGAGCTTGCTATTGCGCGCAGGTGAAGATCGGAAATGAGCGCCTTCGCCTTCTCGATCGCGGCGCGCGACGGAGCGGCACGCACTGGAGAGATCGTCACGCCGCGCGGCGCGATCCGCACCCCGGCCTTCATGCCGGTCGGCACCGCGGCCAGCGTGAAGGCGATGTATCCGGGCGAAGTCGCCGCGCTCGGTGCCGACATCGTGCTCGCCAACACCTATCATCTGATGCTGCGGCCTGGCGCGGAGCGCATCGCGGCACTCGGCGGGTTGCATCGCTTCATGAATTGGCAGCGCCCGATCCTCACGGATTCCGGCGGCTTTCAAGTGATGTCGCTCGCCAATCTGCGCAAGATCAGTGAAAGCGGCGTGCTGTTTCGCTCTCATATCGACGGCGCGGCCCATGAGCTCACGGCCGAGCGCGCCATCGAGATCCAGAACCTGCTCGACGCGGACATCGTGATGCAGCTCGACGAGTGCGTGGCGTTGCCGGCCTCCGATGAGATCACGGAAAAGGCCATGCGACTGTCGCTGCGCTGGGCCGAAAGGTGCCAAAAAGCCTTCGGACGACCGCGGGGTCGCGCGCTTTTCGCCATCGTGCAGGGCGGCGCGGTCGAGAGCCTGCGCATCGAGAGTGCGAAGAGGCTCGCGGAAATGGGATTTGCCGGTTACGCCATCGGCGGCCTCGCGGTGGGAGAACCGCAAGAGGTCATGTTGCGCATGATCGAAGCGACGGAGCCGCATCTGCCGCGCGATCGTCCGCGCTATCTCATGGGCGTCGGCACGCCTGACGACATCGTCAAATCCGTCGAGCGCGGCATCGACATGTTCGATTGCGTGATGCCCACTCGCGCCGGCCGTCATGGCCTCGCCTATACGCGCTTCGGAAAGATCAATCTGAGGAACGCTCGCCACGCCGAAGACAGCAGGCCCCTCGACGAGCGTTCGAGCTGCCCGGCCGCGCGCGATTGGAGCCGGGCCTATTTGCACCATCTCGTCAAGGCGGGCGAGATCCTGGGGATGATGATGTTGAGCGCCATCAACCTCGCCTATTATCAGGAGCTGATGGGATCGTTGCGGACCGCCATTGCCGGGCGCCGCCTCGCCGATGCGGTCGCGCAGATCAGGGAAGGATGGGCGAGAGGGGACGCGTGAGCTTCACGAGCCCTTCCCCAACACGCGGAAATCCGGACCACCCGCCTCGCCCTTGCTCGCCTCTCCCAAGATCTCGGCGATACGCCCCGCGATCGGCAAGCGGTAGTGGAGCGCGTCCCAATAGTTGGCGTCCTCGACGGTGATCGGCGAGGCGAAGCGCAGATCGACCGTCAGGCCTCGATGAGCGGCGACGATCGAGGCGACGCGCTCCTTGCATTCGGCATCGTGAGCGGCCTCGAAACTGCCCGGCACCGGCTGAATCGCGATATGGACCGGCGGGAACAGCACGACGAGCCGCGCGCTCTGCGCAAGCGCGCCGAGCGTCGCCTCGAGCCGCTCGAGCGCGGCGAAGCGCCATGCCGAGCGTTCGGCCTTCGTCGGTTGGAATTCAGGCACCGCCGGCAAGATCCGGCGCGGCTCACCGCCCCAGATATGCGCACGCGCGCGCGCTGGATCATAGGAAGCTTCCGGCGGCGTGAAGACTTCATACCCGTCGCGTGGCAAGCGCGGTTTCATCATGCCGGATCCGTGCAGCACGACACGTGCCCCGATCTCGAGCGTGCGCAGGTTGAACAGATGCGGGATGGTCGCCCAGCTGCTGCCGTCATACAGCCAGGATGGAAAGGCGCGCGCCGTCAAAAGCTTCGCGGGGCTTTCGGCATCGGGATCGCACCAGGACGGATCGATGCTCCAGATCAGGGTTCGCAAGGCCGGCGCATGAGCCAGGAAGAGCCGCACCGCCTCGCTCTGCTCGAAAGGGGTCGCCGCGTTCATGCCGAAATTCGCGAAATCTCCGCCGAAAACGGCCTCGAGATCGGACGGCTTCAGCAGCCGGATGGTCGACGTGCCGAAGACCGCGCTATCGAACTCGCCCGAGCGCAGCACTTGGGGATACATGAAGCGCTGGTTGATATCCATCAAGGGTCGCTCGAAAGGGATGCGCAGCGGATTCGCCCCGTAAGGATCGACCAGGGTGTTGAAGAGGAGAGCGCCCAGCGCAAGCACGACCGCGGCTCCGCAGAACCATCGGAAGCAATCGATCCAGCCGCTGGATCTCGCGTCGCGCGGGTTTGGCGTCATCACCGCGCGGCTCTTCGTGCCACCGTGACGAAAGTCTTGCAGCTGCCGAACCAGGCCTGACCGCCTGTCATGCGCCAGGTGAATGGATCTCGCCGTTGAAGGGCCTGCATCGCTCGCAATCCATCCATTTCGCGAGCGGACGTCAAGGCTCGTATTTCTCCTTGCACCGAGCGATGCACCTCATGGACGCGCCGCGCTCACCTTGCCGGGCGTAACGTCGAAGAGCCTCGCGCGCTGCGGCAAATCGGTGAACAACGCATAATCGGCGCCCGTCATGAACACCTGGCTGCCGAGCGCCGCGAGCACCGCGAACAAGGCCCGGCGCCGCGAGGGGTCGAGATGGGCAGCCACTTCGTCGAGCAGCACCAAAGGCGCGATGCCGCTCATCTGCGCGACGAGATGGGCATGTGCGAGGACGAGCCCGATGAGCAGCGCCTTCTGCTCGCCTGTGGAGGCGCGCCCCGCCTCGATGCCCTTCGGCCCATGCCGCACGATGAGATCGGAGGTTTGCGGGCCCGTGAGCGTGCGTCCGGCCGCGCGATCCCGCGGCCGCGTATCGCGCAGGCTTTTGCGCATCCGGTCCTCGGCCTCGAGCGCGCTGTGCTCGACGATCAACGCATCCGTCTCGCCGGCGAGGGCGAGCTCCGCAAAGGGAAAGGGCGATGCCTCCTCGCGCTGCGACGCGATCAAGGACGCGAGGCGCTCGATGGTTTCACGTCGCGCCGAAGCGATCGCGATGCCGAGTTCGGCGATCTGTCGTTCGACCGCGTCGAGCCAAAGAGCGTCGGGGCGCGCTTCCTCGAGCAGGCGGTTGCGGGAGCGCAACGCCTGTTCGAGCGCCGCGGCCCGCGAGGCATGGCCGGGGTCGATCGCGAGAACCAAACGGTCGACGAAACGCCTGCGATCGCCAGGCGGTCCGTTGAACAAGCCGTCGAGCGCCGGCGTCATCCAGACCAGGCGCAGATATTCGCTGAAAGCGCCGGATGAAGCTGCGGGCGCTCCGTTGAGCCGCGCCTTGCGTATCGGATTGGCGGAGCCCGGCTCGCGCTCGATCCCGGTTCCGAGCACGGCCGGACCGAGCGGTCCGTCGAGCTCCGCCACGATCGCAAACGTGCCCGAGCCGCCGATGCGCGCCATCTCGGCGAGCGGCGCCCGGCGCAAGCCCCTTCCCGGGGCGAGTAGCGACAAAGCCTCGAGGAGGTTGGTCTTGCCGACGCCGTTCTCGCCGCAAAGCGCGATCAGCATCGGCTCGAATTCGGCATCGAGTTCCGGGAAGCTGCGGAAGTCGGTGAGCCTGAGGCGCGTGATGCGCGGCGCAGTCACGAAGACTCGACCGCCACTTCTTGCGAGGCAGGCGGGCCTTTCACACGCGCATGGGCATCAGCACGTAGAGCGCGGATGCCCCCTCGCGCTCTTGCATCAGCGTCGGAGACCCGGGTTCGGCAAGCTTGAGAAGCGCATTCTCGCCATCGAACTGCCCGAGCACATCGAGAAGGTAGCGGGCATTGAAGCCTATATCGAGCGCGGGGGCGTCATACTCGGCTTCGACCTCCTCCGTGGCACTGCCGGCGTCCGGATTGGTGACCGACAGCGTGACGCGACCCGAGGCGATCGAGAGCTTGACGGCTCTGCCGCGCTCGCTCGAGATCGTCGACACGCGATCGACGGCGCGCGCCAACGCCTCTTTGTCGATGAGCAGCATGCGATCGTTGCCGGAGGGAATGACGCGCTGATAATCCGGGAATGTGCCGTCGATCAGCTTCGAGGTCAGCACGACCGGACCCGCCGAGACGCGGATCTTCGTCGCCGATAATTCGACGAGCACGACGCCTTCCTGGTCCTCCAGCAATTTCTGGATTTCGGCCACGGCCTTGCGCGGCACGATCACGCTCGGCATCCCGGCCGCGCCCTGCGGCGCCTCGGTCTCGACGCGGGCGAGGCGGTGGCCGTCGGTCGCGACCGCGCGCAGCACCGAGCCGTCGCTGCCGCTCATCTCGTGCAGAAAAACACCGTTCAAGATAGTAGCGCGTCTCCTCCGTCGAGATGGCGAAATGGGTCTTGTCGAAAAGGCGCTTCAGCGCCGCGGCCGCGATCTCGAAACGGTGCGGCATCTCGCCGACGGAGATGTCGGGAAAATCCGATTCCGGCAAGGTCGAGAGCGTGAACCGCGAACGCCCCGAGCGCAGCGTCATCTGCCCGCTCTCCCCGGTCGCCTCGAAGGTGACCTGGCTACCCTCCGGCAGCTTGCGCACGATCTCGTATAAAGTGTGGGCCGGCGCGGTGACCCCGCCGCCTTGGGTGATTTCGGCCGGCACGGTCTCGCTGACCTCCATGTCGAGGTCGGTCGCCTTGAAAGCAAGCGCGCCATCGATGCTGCGCACGAGCACGTTCGAAAGGATGGGGATGGTGTTGCGCCGCTCCACCACGCGGTGAACATGTCCGAGGGACTTCAGCAGCGAAGCCCGTTCAAGTGTGACTTTCATCGTGGGCACTCTTCGGCGACCGAGACATTCGCGAACCAGGCGTGCGCCCGGCCCGCGAATTTGAACGAGGCCGAGCCCCGACGCAAGCACCGTGATCGGGTTATCCGAAGCTGAACGCCGCGAGTGGGGAGGAGAGAAGGGAAGGCGCGGTCGAGCCGCGCATGCTCTCAGTCGGTCAGCATGCGCTTCAGGAGCGCAATTTCTTCCTTGAGATTGGGATTCTCGCCGATCAAGCCTTCGATCTTGCGGACCGCGTGCAGCACGGTCGTGTGGTCGCGTCCCCCGAAGCGCCGCCCGATCTCGGGAAGCGAGCGCAAGGTGAGCGTTTTCGACAGATACATGGCGATCTGGCGCGGGCGCACCACGCTCGCGGTGCGCCGCGACGAGAGAAGGTCGGCGCGGGTCACATTGAAATGCGCCGAGACGAGCTTGAGGATTTCCTCGACGCGCACGCGCTTGGGCTCACGCGCCCGGATCAGGTCGCGGATGGCGTTCTCCGCCGAATCGAGCGTCACATGCGCGCCGGCGAAGCTCGCATGCGCCAGCAGACGATTCACGGCGCCGTCGAGATCGCGGCCATTGCTGGTGATCGCGCAAGCGACGAAATCGATGACGGTTTGCGGAACCTTGAAGGATGGATCGCGCTCGCTCGCGGCGGCGATCCGTCGCTCGAGGATGCGTCTGCGCAAATCCTCGTCGAAGGCGCCGATCTCGACGCACAACCCGCCGGCGAGCCGCGATTTGATGCGCTCGTCGAGCCCTTCGAGCTCGCCCGGCGGACGGTCGGCGGCCACCACCATCTGGCGGCGCTGGTCGGCGAGCGCATTGATGATATGGCAGAACTCCTGCTGCACGGTCTTGCCTTGCAGGAACTGCACGTCGTCGACGATCAAGAGATCGATGTTGCGCATCTGGTCCTTGAACTGGATCGCGGTCTGCGAGCGCAGCGCCGAGACGAACCCGTGCATGAAGCGGTCCGCGGTCAAGTAGAGCGCCCGCATTCCCCTGGACTCGCAGGCGTGGGCCATCGCTTGCGACAAATGCGTCTTCCCGAGACCGACGGCCGCGTGGATATAGAGCGGATTGTAGACGGCTTGGGCGCCGACGGTTTCTCCCACCTTGCGGGCGGCCGCGCAGGCGAATTGATTCGAGCGGCCGACGACGAAGCTGTCGAATGTCAATTGCCGGTCGAGCGCGGCCGCGACCGACAGGGGCATCGAGACCTCCTGCTGCTTCTTGTCCGCCCGCGCGGGGAGGGACGTTCGCGGCTCGGCGCGAGGAAACGCTGCCGCACTCGCGCAGGGCGTCGTGCCTTCTACAGGCCGCATCGCGATGCGCTTCACCGGAGTGCCTTGAGGAATTGCGCCACGCACGCTCACCTCGACGCGCACGGCGTTGCAATCGACTGCGAAATGCTTGCGCAGCCGCTCCGCGTAATGTGTGTCGATCCAGCTCTTGAGAAATCTCGTCGGCACGCTCAAGCGTGCGACGCCGCCTTCGATCCCGGCCAGCTCGAGCGAGCCGAACCAGCTCGCGACCACGTCGTCGCCGAGTTCGGCGCGCAGCTTGCGGCGCACGCGCTCCCACAGCTCACCGAGCGCGGACGGACAAGGTCTCGAGCCGTTGATCGGGGCGACAGCGCTCTCCAAAATGAGCTCGCCGAGCGCAGCTTTTTCGCCAGTGGGAGTTGGAAGTGTGTTTTCGAGCATCGTGGTCAAGCCGATGAGGTCACGGGCTACGGACATGCGCTCTCGTTCACCGACACAGCTCGACGGCGGCGGCGGTCCAAGAACGCGGCGGTTTAGGGCGTCAGAAAGCGGAAGCTAGGCCGGAGTTCACGCAGTTACGCGAACCTCGCGGTACTCCGGTACAAGGAACAAAGTACATTGGAGCTTGGAAACGAGAGCAGTAATCCGAGGCGATCGTCTAGTGCCATTGCCCACTCCAGGTCGCGAGGCTCTTCTATTTTTGTTGGACGATGACACCTGCCGCCGCCCGCCCTCTCGCTCGATCACGTAAGCATCTCGACGACAGCCTCGCAATTGCGGTTTTGCAACACTGACCGGGGATTCGCATCCGAGTGGCCCGCGGACTTTGGAAGCTTCGTCGGCTGCGGCAGCTCAAGCCGTTGCGCTTGATTGATATTTCACATTCAACCCTGTGGATATGTTGGGGGGAGCAGATTAATCGAAAATTAATGATCGGCTCCGGGCGCGGCCCCATGGATGGGCACCTGTCGTCGGCTCTTCCGACCCTTGGCGAACAACCCCATGACATTCAATTCCAATTTCCCTGTCCAAATAGCCGGAACATGAGATTGGCTCGGTCATTGTCGTCGGCCGGCGGTCGCCACGCCGCCAAGAAAAGAGGCGTGGTCGGCGCGCAGGCTCGAGTTAGCGCGTCGAGCTCGCGCGCTTGGTGAGGGAAAACGATCTGTGGATAAAGAAGCGGTCCGAGGTGGCCGCGAAATCGATCGCCGCATGGGGCGTCGATGCTCGGCGATCGGTCAGGTCCGGTCGTTTCCGGTGCGGCTATCGGACAGCACGGCTCGAGGTCGAGAGCCGGGCGGGAAGACCGAATTCAAGCCGGTAGCGCGGCTCGGTCGCCGATAGGCGCGGCGGCGCGACCTCAGAAAGCTCAGCCCACTTTCTTCACGCGCGCGGAAAGCCGCGAAACCCTGTTCGACGCAGTCCTTTTGTGCAGGACGCCTTTTTGGGCGGCGCGCATCAATTCGGGCTGCGCCGCCTTCAACGCCGCCTGGGCGGCGGCTGCGTCTCCCGAGGCGATCGCCTCTTCGACCTTGCGAACGAAGCCGCGGAAGCGGCTCTTGCGGTTCTTGTTGACCTCCGCGCGCCGCAAGGCTTGGCGAGCGGCTTTCTTGGCCGAAGAGGTGTTGGCCATCGGATTTCCCTAACGTGAAGCCATCCAACTTGAAGGACGCGACTTCGAATGACGATGCGGTGAGGCAAAAGCCGCGCCGGACGCAAGGCTTCGCCGAAGGCGGGTTTATAGTGTCAGCTTCCGCGAAGCGTCAATGCGAGGACCGGATCGCCCTCGCCCGCGCCACTTTCGCCCGCGCACATCACGAGAAGCGATTGGATTTCGGGAAGCCCTTCGGCGGAAGACGTCCGGCATCGCCGCGGTTTCCGATCCAGTCCCGAAGATCGCCCTTGCCCACCGTCCAGGTGCGGCCAGACGTGTCGGTCCAAGTCAATCCGTCATCGAGGCGGAACACACGCGCGTCGGAGAGGCCGCCGTCCCTGTAGCGCTGCAGCTTGACGCCGGAGCCGCGCCCCATCTCCGCCACCTGCCGAATCGGAAAGATGACAAGCTTGCGGTTCTCTCCGATCGCGGCGACATGGTCGCCGTCGGCAGGCACGAGGAGCGCGGCGCGCGACGGCGGGCGGGTGTTGAGAAACTGTCGGCCTTTGCGCGTCGACGACACGATCTCGTCCGCGGGCGCGACGAAGCCGCGCCCATCCGTCGCCACGACCAAAAGCTTGCTGCCGGGCCGGTAGGGCACGGCGGTCACGACGTCGGCCCCCTCGTCGAAATCGACCATGAGCTTGACCGGATCGCCGAAGCCGCGCCCGCCCGGCAACTTGCCCGCGTCGAGCGTGTAGAGCTTGCCGTTCGAGGCGAGCACCAGGACCTTCGAGGTCGATTCCATAAAGAAGGAAAGCTTGAGCGCGTCGTCGCCCTTGAACTGCAGCCCCGAAAGATCCTGGACGTGCCCCTTGAGCGCGCGCACCCATCCCTTTTCGGAGAGCACGAAGGTCAAGGGCTCGCGTTCCATGATCGCCTCGGCGAGATCGACGTCGGCGGCGGGCGCTGCCTCCGCGAAGCTCGTGCGGCGCTTGCCCAGCGTCGTCTCCGGACCGAACGCCTTGCGTATCTCCCGGATGTCGGCGGCAAGCACTTTCCATTGGCGCGCCTGCGACCCGATCAGGCGTTCGATCTGGCCCTTCTCGACGGTCATCGCGTCGAATTCGCGTTTCAGCTCCATTTCCTCGAGCCTGCGCAACGAGCGCAGTCTCGTGTCGAGAATCGCATTGGCCTGGAGCTCGGTCAGGGTGAAGACCTGCATCAGCTCGACCTTCGGTTCGTCCTCCTGTCGAATGATGCGGATCACCTCGTCGAGATTGAGGTAGACGATCAAGAGCCCTGCGAGGATTTCGAGACGGCGCTCGATCACCGCGAGGCGATGGCGAGAGCGGCGCAGCAGGACCTCGCGGCGATGATCGAGCCAGGCGAGCAGCACCTCCGCGAGCGAGACGACGCGCGGGACCTGGCCCGCCATCAGCACATTCATGTTGAGCGGGATGCGGCTCTCGAGGTCGGTGACGCGGAACAGGGATTCCATCATGACCGCGGGATCGACCGAGCGGTTTCTCGGCTCGATGACGATCCGCACATCCTCCGCGCTCTCGTCGCGCAAGTCCGCGACGAGAGGCAGCTTCTTGTTCTCCAGAAGCTCGGCGACGCGCTCGATGAGACGCCCCTTCGGCACGCCGTAGGGAATCTCGGTGACGATCGCGACCCAACTTCCGCGGCCGCCATCCTCCTTCTCCCAGCGGGCGCGCACACGGAAGCTGCCGCGCCCGGTGTCATAGGCCTGGTGGATCAATTCCCTCGGCTCGACCACCACGCCTCCGGTCGGAAAATCCGGTCCTTGCACGAAGGCCAGGAGCTCGGCGGTCGTCGCCTTCCGGTTCTCGATCAGATGGAGCGCCGCATCGCAGAGCTCGGCAGCGTTGTGCGGTGGGATCGAGGTCGCCATGCCGACCGCGATGCCCTGCGAGCCGTTGGCGAGCAGGTTCGGAAAAGCCGAGGGGAGGACCACCGGCTCTTGATTCTCACCATTATAAGTGTCGCGGAAATCGACCGCGTCCTCATCGATGCCTTCGAGCAGGAGGCGGGCGACCTCGGTGAGCCGCGCTTCCGTGTAGCGATAGGCTGCCGCATTGTCTCCGTCGATCGAGCCGTAGTTGCCCTGGCCGTCGACGAGCGGGTAGCGCTGAGCGAAATCCTGCGCGAGCCGGACCATCGCGTCGTAGATCGCCTGGTCGCCATGAGGATGGAACTTGCCGATCACCTCGCCGACGACGCTCGCCGATTTCTTGAAGGCCGAGCCGGGGTCGAGGCGCAACAGCCGCATGGCATGCAGGATGCGACGATGCACGGGCTTCAGCCCATCGCGTGCGTCCGGCAGGGCACGGCCCATGATCGTCGAGAGTGCGTAGGAGAGATAGCGCTCTTCCAGCGCGCTCCGGAGGTCGACATTCTCGATACGGCCGTCATCCGGCGGTTTGAGCGGCTTGCCCATGCTACCTCACCTTCAGGCCCGGCGCGCCCGCGAAAAAGCACGGTGCGCCGGGATGATTCGTCGGAAGCCTGATCTGAGGTCGGATGGGTAGCTTGCGCAAGGCCTTCGGCGGGTTCGTCAGAAGAGCGCGGTCGTGACCAGCGCTCTCGCGACCGCAAGAGCCCCGGCCGCGACCGACACATCGATGACCACCTGCCGGCGCCCGCGACGCAGCACGACCGCCTCGGCCCGCAGCGCCACGCTTCTCGCTGCCGCGAGGTAGCTGATGCTCAACGAGCTCGTGGCGCTTCCCCGCAATGTCTCGGCACAGGCGCCCGATAGCGCGGCGGCAACGCCGGCGACATCGACGAGCGCCGCAATGACGCCGCCGTGAACGATATCCTCGACCGTCACATTCTGCGGCTTGAACGGCAAGCCGAGCATGACGCGATCGACCTCGAGCTCCACCAGTTCGATACCGAGGGCGCGAGCGACCGGCGAACCGAGAAGAAGCTCGCGGATTCTTGAAGCGAGCCTCGGCTCGACCTTCGATGCGCTCGAGACTTCGGCTTGGTCCCGGCCCGTCTCGTCGTGTTTTGCGCCTTTCATGGCGTTCCTCGCCGAAATTCCGCCTCGACCGATCGTGCCGACAGCTTCGCACGGCTCTGCGCTTCACGCGAATGTGCACGCCAGCAGCCTGTTGAAAGCTCGCTTTTGCCCATCGCCAGGGCTTATGTGCGAAGGCCCTTCGATAACCAGCTCAAGGAGATTCCCAGTGGCCTTTTCGACCATCCGGCCCCGCACCTTCTTTCACGCGGCGGCCATTGCTCTATCGACGCTCGTGCTCGGCTCGTCGTCGGGTTTCGCCCAGAAAGCGGAGACCGTGCGGGTTCGCGGCGTCATCGTCTCTCTCGACGGCTCGATGCTCACCGTCAAATCGCGCCAAGGCGCGGATGTGTCGATCAAGCTCGCCGACAATTTCCGGGTCGCGTCCGTCGTGAAGGCGTCGGCCGCCGACATCAAGCCCGGCGTTTTCATCGGCACGGCTTCCGTGTCGAAGGCCGGCGGCTCGCGCGCGCTCGAGGTTTTGGTTTTCCCCGAGGCTTTGCGCGGCACGGGCGAGGGCGACTATGCCTGGGATCTCACGTCCGACAGCATGATGACGAACGGCACCGTCGGCTCCTCGGTCGCGAGCGTCGATGGCCCAACCGTCACCGTCGCCTACAAGGGTGGCGAGCGGAAGATCACGGTCGGCTCCGACACACCGATCGTGACGCTCGGCCCGGCCGACAAATCGGACATCAAGCCGGGCACCCCCGTCTTCGTGACGACGCAGAAGCAGGCCGACGGCAGCTTCACCGCGGCTTCGATCACGATCGGCAAGAACGGGGTGGTCCCACCTATGTGAGGAAAGCGCCGGGTCCAAATGGATCCGCGCCGATCGAAGCTCTTTGAAGGGTCGAAGCCACTTTGAAGAAAGGAAGGCGCCGGCGCCGTTCGTTCGGTTGTCGCCGCTTTCCTAACGCTTATCGTCGGCGGGGCTCGCAAAAAAAGCGTCTTGGTTTCGACCGGCATGATTGCCGCTTCTCGCATGGGCGGCTCCCTGCGCCACATCCGGCCCGCTCCCGCGTCGCGGTCGCGTCGCCATAGAAGGAGGGTGATCAGCGCCGATCGCAGCTCGTCGTTCGGGCTTGTGCGCGCGTTCTCGCTTATCGACTTGCCGAAAGGAGACCTTGCCGGGACCAAGGAGGCAAAGACTATTATTTGAGCCTTAAGCTTTTCAGCGTGCAATCGAAGAAGTTATCGAGAGCGGGGTCCGCTGGGGGCCGCGCTCTTTTCGTTTGATCGGACGTTGAATGGAACAAGCAGGCGAAATTGCCGAGCCGCGACTTGTCACCGAGACCGGCCTTGCCGCGCGCGTCGCCGCCGTCGTCGAGCCGTCCATGCGGGCCGCGGGCTTTCGCCTGGTGCGCGTCAAGGTGTCGGGCGAGGCGGGCTGCACGGTCCAGGTCATGGCCGAGAGGCCGGACGGCTCCATGAACGTCGAGGATTGCGAAGCCGTGAGCCGCTTGATTTCGCCGCTCCTCGATGTCGAGGATCCGATCGAGCGCGCCTACCGCCTCGAGATTTCCTCCCCCGGCATCGATCGTCCCTTGGTGCGCCGGTCCGACTTCGCGCGCTGGGCGGGCCATCGGGCGAAGATCGAGCTCGCCTTGCCCTTCGCCGGGCGCAAGCGCTTCAATGGCGTGCTGCTCGGGCTCGAGGGTGACGAGGCGCGGCTGCGCCGTCTCGACTTGCGGGAAGGCGAAGACGCCGAAGTGCTGCTGCCGCTCGCTGACATCTCGGAGGCGCGGTTGGTGCTCACCGACGATTTGGTGAGGAAGTCGTTGCGCCGCGGCAAGCGGACGGCCCGCGCCGGTGAGAACCTGGATACTCCAATGGATCGGAATGGCGGCGTCGCGCCTGGCCGGTCCGAGACGAGCGGGCGCAGTTTTCAGGATCGCCCGGAGAATTCCCAAAATACGATGCGACATCAATAGCCGGAGTTAGTGAAACATGGCCGTCAGTGCAAACAGGCTGGAGCTTCTGCAGATCGCCGACGCGGTGGCGCGCGAGAAGCTCATCGACCGGCAGATCGTGATCTCGGCGATGGAGGAATCGATCGCCAAGGCGGCGCGTTCGCGCTACGGGCTCGAGACCGATATCCATGCCGAGATCAATCCGAAGACCGGCGAATTGCGGATCGCGCGGCATCTTCTGGTCGCCGACGCGATCGACAATCCCGCGACGCAAATCAGCATCGAAGATGCGCGCAAGCGCAACCCCGCGGCTCAGGCCGGCGATTACATCTCCGAGCCGCTCCCGCCCTTCGAGTTCGGCCGGGTCGCCGCGCAATCGGCGAAGCAGGTGATCGTGCAGAAGGTGCGCGAGGCCGAGCGCGACCGGCAATATGACGAGTTCAAGGACCGCATCGGCCAGATCGTCAACGGCACCGTGAAAAGGGTCGAATACGGCAACGTCATCGTCGATCTGGGGCGCGGCGAAGCCATCGTGCGTCGCGACGAGCTCATTCCGCGCGAGACCTTCAAGCCCGGGGATCGCGTCCGCGCCTATGTGCTCGACGTGAGGCGCGAGCAGCGCGGGCCGCAGATTTTCCTGTCGCGCACCCATCCGCTGTTCATGGCCAAGCTCTTCGGCCAGGAAGTGCCGGAGATCTATGACGGCATCATCGAGGTGAAGGCGGTGGCACGCGATCCCGGCTCGCGCGCCAAGATCGCGGTGATCTCGCGCGATTCGTCGATCGACCCTGTCGGTGCTTGCGTCGGCATGCGCGGCTCGCGCGTCCAGGCCGTGGTGGGCGAGCTTCAGGGCGAGAAGATCGACATCATCCCCTGGTCGCCTGACGTCGCGACTTTCGTCGTCAACGCCTTGCAGCCGGCCGAAGTCGCCAAGGTGGTGCTCGACGAGGACTCCGACAAGATCGAAGTGGTGGTGCCGGACGAGCAGCTTTCGCTCGCCATCGGCCGGCGCGGCCAGAACGTTCGTCTCGCTTCCCAGCTCACCGGCTGGGACATCGACATCCTGACCGAGGAGGAGGAATCGGAGCGGCGCAAGCAGGAGTTCGAGCATCGCTCGACCCTGTTCATCAGCGCGCTCAACGTCGACGAGACGGTCGGGCAGCTCCTCGCTTCGGAGGGCTTCCGCTCGATCGAGGAGCTCGCCCATGTCGAGCAATCGGAGATTGCCTCGATCGAAGGTTTCGACGAGGAGACCGCGCTGGAGTTGCAGACCCGCGCGCGCAATTATCTCGCGATGATCGAGGCCGAGCATGACGCCAAGCGCAAGGAACTCGGCGTCGAGGACGGCTTGCTCGAGATCGACGGGGTGACCATGGCGATGCTGGTCAAATTCGGCGAGAACGGCATCAAGACCGTCGAGGACCTCGCCGGTTGCGCCACCGACGACCTGACCGGCTGGACGGAACGCAAGGACGGGCAGACGACGCGCCATGCCGGGGCGCTCGACGGCTTCGACATCTCGCGTGAGGAAGCCGAAGCGATGATCATGGCGGCGCGCGTTGCCGTCGGCTGGATCGAGCCCCAGGCTGAAGCCGCCGAGACCGGAGAGGCCGAAGCGGGCGCCGCTCCATGAGTGCCGGCCTGAGCCTGATCGCTTGTTTCCGGCGCGTCGCTTGCGACCTTGGGCGGGATGGATCGGCGAAGTTGATGAATTTTGGTCGGGCCTTTTCCGAGGAATGGAGAGCTTTTCTCGGGGCCGGGCGGGTGGGGACGGACGGATACGGGCATGGCGCGACATGCGCATGAGCTTGAGCCGAGCGGGATCGCGGGCGCGCCTTGCGCGACCGCGGATGGCGCGCGCGCCGTAGGGCGCGACACAAGGTCGCCCCGCGGCGCGTCGCGAGAAGCGGGCGCGGGCAAGCGGCAATCCGAACGCAGCTGCATCGTCACGCGCGCCACGCTGCCGCCGGCCGCGCTGATCCGTTTCGTGCTGTCGCCGCAAGGCGTGGTCACGCCCGACGTCAGGCGCGCCTTGCCGGGCCGCGGCGTCTGGGTGACCGGGAGCCGCGCGCTCATTGCTGAAGCCTGCCGGCGAAATGCCTTCGCGCGAGCTTTCAAGCAGGAGGTCGCGATCCCCGCCGATCTCGCCGCTCAAGTGGGCTCGCTGCTGCGCATGGACGCGCTTCAGGCGCTCTCGCTCGCGAACAAGGCAGGCGCGCTGACGGCAGGCTTCGAGAAGACGCGTGCGGTGCTCGAAAGCGGCGAGGCTCTGGCCCTGATCGAGGCAAGCGACGGTTCGCTGGAAGGTCGCAAGAAGCTCGTCGGCGCCCTGCGGCGGGGCGAAAGAACGCCCGGCGCCCCCTTGGTGCCGGCCGAGCCCAGCCTCGGCGAGCCGGCGATCATCGATTGCTTTACTTCCGAAGAGCTGGATTTGGCGCTCGGGCGCCCCCATGTGATACATGCGGCCTTGCTCAAGGCGCCGGCTGGCGGCTTCGCCTTGACGAGGTGTCTGCGCCTTCACCGTTTTGAATTGATCGAAAAACACGCTAGTGGAGGCGCCGAGCATTGCGGCGCCGCCCGAGAGAGCCGCAATCTGAACCGCCAAACCTGAACCGCCCTGGTCCCAGCTTGGGATGAGAACGGGCGAATCGAGCCGCAGGACAGAAGTCTGAATGAGCGATCTTAAGACGCCGGGCGACAAGCCTTTGAGCATGCCGACCGGAAAGTTGAGCATCAAGAGGCCCGAACAGGGAACCGTGCGCCAGAGCTTCAGCCATGGCCGCTCGAAGACCGTGGTCGTCGAGAAGGTCAAGCGGCGGGCCGGGGGCGCCGGGGAGGCGCGCGAAACCGCCCCTTCCCAGGCTCCCGCCGCGAAGCGAGCCGGAGCGGCGCCCGCGGCGCGAGGCGCCAAGCCCGCCGCGCCCTCTTCAGCCGCAACGCCCGGCGCTCCGGCGCAAGCGACGCGGGCCCCGGCCGCGGCCGGCCAGAAGGCGAGCATCGTGCTGCGCAGCCTCACCGAGGAGGAGCGCAACCGGCAAGGGACGGCGCTCGCCGAGGCGCGCCGCCGCGAGGACGACGAACGCAAGCAAGCCGAGGAGGAAGCGCGCGTTCGCGCGTTGCGCGACGAGGTCGAGCGCAAGGAGCGCGAGGCCGCCGACGAGCGCAAGCGTGACGAGGAAGACCGCCGCCGCTCCGAGGACCAGGCGAAGAAAAAGGCGGAGGAAGAGGCGAGGCGCCGTTTCGGTGATCCGCCGCCGCCTGCGAGCCGCGCGCCCGGAACGCCCATCCCGAGGCTCGATCCGCGCCCCGCCTCGTCATCGAGTGCAAGCGCGAGCCCCGGCTCAGTCGCGCGCGGCCCGGCGCGGCCGGGCCTCAGCGCGGCCACGCCGACGCGTCGAACCCTCACACCCGAGAACGAGGGCGCCCCACGCCAGCCAATGCGTCGCGCCGGCGGAGGCGCGGTCGCGAGGCCGGCGCCTGCTCCGAGAGCGCCGAAAGGGGGCGACCACAAGCAACGCGGCCGCCTCACCTTGAGCAACGCGCTGACCAGCGACGAGGAGCGCACGCGTTCGCTCGCGGCCCAGCGGCGCCGCCAACAGCGCATGAAGGCCGGCACGGGCGAGCCCAAGGAGAAGATCGCGCGCGAAGTCACGATCCCGGAGACGATCTCGATCCAGGAGCTCGCGAACCGCATGGCCGAACGCGGGGTGGATGTGATCCGCCTGCTGATGGCACAGGGCCAGATGCTCAAGATCACCGACGTGATCGACGCCGACACGGCCCAGCTCATCACCGAAGAGATGGGCCACACGGTGAAGCGCGTCGCCGAGTCCGACGTCGAGGAGGGCCTGTTCGACGCGCCCGACCAGGAGCAGAATTTGGTTTCGCGGCCGCCGGTGGTCACCATCATGGGCCATGTCGACCACGGCAAGACCTCTTTGCTCGACGCCATTCGTTCGGCCGATGTGGTCAGCGGGGAGGCCGGCGGCATCACGCAGCATATCGGCGCCTACCAGGTCGAGAGCCCGCTCGGCGGCAAGATCACCTTCATCGACACGCCGGGCCACGCCGCCTTCACGGCGATGCGCGCGCGTGGCGCCAAGGTGACCGACATCGTGATCCTGGTCGTCGCGGCCGATGATGGCGTCATGCCGCAGACGGTCGAGGCGATCAGCCACGCCAAGGCCGCGCATGTGCCGATCATCGTCGCCATCAACAAGATCGACAAGCCGGACGCCAAGCCGGAGCGCGTTCGCAACGAGCTGCTGCAATACGAGATCCAGGTCGAGTCGCTCGGCGGCGATGTGCTCGAGGCCGAAGTTTCGGCGACCAAGAAAACCAATCTCGAAAAGCTCCTCGAAGCTGTTTCGCTGCAATCGGAAGTGCTCGATCTGAAGGCCAATCCGAACCGTTCCGGCGAAGGCGCCGTCATCGAGGCCAGGCTCGATCGCGGACGCGGCCCGGTCGCGACCGTGCTCGTGCAGCGCGGCACGCTCAAGGCCGGCGACATCGTGGTGGCCGGATCGGAATGGGGCCGCATCCGAACGCTGCTCGACGATAAAGGCGAGACGCTCGCTTCCGCAGGCCCCTCGACCCCCGTCGAGGTCCTCGGCTTCAGCGGAACGCCGGATGCCGGGGATCGGGTCGCGGTCGTCGAGAACGAGGCGCGCGCCCGCGAGGTCACGGCCTACCGCACCCGGCAGAAACGCGAGAAGTCGGTCGCCCGGCAGGCGGGGTCGCGCGGCTCTCTCGCGGAGATGATGCAGGACCTGAAGACGGGCGCCGGCCGCAAGGAGTTCCCGCTCGTCGTCAAGGCGGATGTGCAAGGTTCGGTCGAGGCGATCGCCGGCGCTCTCGAGAAGCTGGGCAATGAAGAGGTCGGGGCGCGTGTCATCCACTCGGGCGTCGGGGGCATCACCGAGAGTGATGTGATCCTCGCCAATGCGTCGGGTGCCGCGGTGATCGGCTTCAACGTGCGCGCCCATAAGGAGGCGCGCGAAGCCGCGGAGCAGGCGGGAATCGAGATCCGCTACTACAACATCATCTACAATCTCGTGGACGATGTGAAGGATGCGATGTCGGGGCTGCTCGCGCCGACCTTGCGCGAGACCATGCTCGGCAACGCCCAGATCCTGGAGATCTTCAACGTCTCGAAGGTCGGCAAGATCGCGGGCTGTCGCGTCACGGACGGCGTCGTGCAGAAGGGCGCGAATGTTCGCCTCATCCGCGACAATGTCGTCATCCACGAGGGCAAGCTCTCGACGCTCAAGCGCTTCAAGGACGATGTGGCGGAAGTTCGCTCCGGCCAGGAGTGCGGCATGTCCTTCGAGAACTACCAGGACATGCGCGCGGGCGACATCATCGAGTGCTATCGGGTCGAAGAGGTCAAGCGGTCGCTGTGAAACGCGGCGCCTTGGCAGCGCCGGGCCGCCCCTCGCGTCGCGGCCCGGATGGAAGGGAACCGGAGAGAATTTGGCAATGGCGGAGCTGATGCATCGCCCGGAGGCGGAAAGCCGGGTGCGCCGCTTCCTGTCGGCCGCGAAGGGACCGGTCGTCGTTCTGGCGCTCGTCCTCGCCTCGCGCACGGTGCTTGCCCAGCCGTTCTACGTCCCGTCGGGCTCGATGGAACCGACCCTCCTGATCGGCGACGAGCTGATCGTGGCGAAATACGCCTATGGCTATAGCCGCTATTCCCTTCCGGTCGATCTCGGCCTTTCCTCCGAGCATCGCCTGCTCGAAAGCTTGCCGGAATATGGGGACGTCGTGGTCTTCCGCCTGCCGCGCGACCCCCATGAAGTCTATGTGAAACGCACCATCGGATTGCCGGGCGATCGCATCCAGATGCGCGACGGGCGCCTATGGATCAACGGCGCCGTGCTCCCCTTGCGCCGCGACGGCAGCGGAAAGGTCGAAAAGGAGGACGGCAGCGAAATGACCGCGGCACGCTTCGTGGAAACCTTGCCGAACGGTCGCGAGCACCCGATCTTCAAGCTCGAAACGAAAGGCAGTCTCGACGACACGCGCGTCTTCGTCGTGCCGGCCGGACATGTGTTCATGATGGGGGACAACCGCGACAATTCCCTCGACAGTCGCGTCCCGGCGATCGCCGGCGGCGTGGGCTTCGTTCCAGTCGAGAATCTCATCGGCCGCGCCGAGGTGGTGCTGGGCTCTTGGGATTTTCCCGTCGTGCGGCGGCCAGTCTCGGAATGGGCCGCGGCACTCAGGCCCTCGCGCTTCTTCTCGCGCATCCGCTGACCGGGGGCCAAACAACCAGGTTTTTCGAAGCACCGCTCCGAAGCGGAATTTCAGGTTTCCGGTCCGATCCCGGAGAAGGCAAGATGGCACGACATCAATCCCCGCGTCATGATCGAGGCCCCTCCCAGCGCGCGCTCAGGGTCGGCGAGCTCGTGCGCCATGCGCTGGCCGAGCTGCTGGCGCGCGGCGAGGTGCGTGACAAGGTGCTCGAAAGCCATGTGATCACCATTCCGGAGGTCCGCATGTCGCCCGACATGCGGCTCGCCACCGCCTACGTCATGCCGCTCGGCGGCAAGGAAGTCGGCCTCGTGCTCGAGGCGCTCGATCGCAACAAGCGCTTCATCAAGGGCGAGATCGCGCGTCGCATCAATCTGCGTTACGCGCCGGACATCCGTTTCCGTCAAGACGACACATTCGAGGAGGCGTCTCGAATCGACGCGCTCCTCCATTCGGAGAAAGTCCGCCGCGATCTCGAAGCGGGTCACCGAACCGAAGATGACCAAGATGATTGAAGAAGCGGCCGAAAACCCACGGGCAAGCGATGCGATGGCGGATGGCCCTCGCCCTCCCGGCCCGCGCCCGAGGAAGCGCGAGGTCAATGGCTGGCTCGTCCTCGACAAGTCCGTAGGGATGACCTCCACCCATGCGGTCGCCGTCGCAAAGCGCCTGTTCAATGCCAAGAAGGCCGGTCATGCGGGCACGCTCGACCCTTTGGCCTCCGGCCTCTTGCCCATCGCCTTCGGTGAAGCGACGAAGACCGTTCCGTTCGTCATGGACGGCCGCAAGGGCTACCGCTTCACCGTGAGCTGGGGCGAGGAACGCGACACGGACGACAGTGAAGGGACGGTGACCGCTTCGAGCGTCGCTCGTCCCTCGCAGCCATCGCTCGAGGCGGCGCTTCCGGCTTTCATCGGCGACATCATGCAGACGCCGCCCCGTTTTTCCGCGATCAAGATCGCCGGCGAGCGAGCCTATGACCTGTCGCGGGCTGGCGAAAGCGTCAAGCTCGAGGCGCGCCCCGTGCGGATCGAGACGCTTGCGCTCGTCGAGCATGAAGGCGGTACCAGCGTCTTCGAGGCGGTCTGCGGCAAGGGAACCTATGTGCGCGCCATCGCTCGCGATCTCGGCCGCGCGCTCGGGTGCTTCGGCCATGTGAGCGCGCTCCGGCGCACGCGAGTCGGGCCATTTTCGGAAAAACACGCGATTTCGCTGGACGATCTGGGCGAATTGCGCCATAAGGCCGCCGCCGGTGAAGGGAACTTGGCTGGCGAATTGCTGCCCGTCGCGACCGCGCTGGACGACATCCCGGCGCTGGCCGTGAGCCGGGCCGATGCAGGGCGGCTTCGCCGAGGCCAAATCGTCCTGCTGCGCGGGCGTGATGCCCCGCTCCTCCAAGGACGTATCAGCGTGACTTCGGAAGGTGCCTTGGTGGCGCTCGCCGAGGCGGAGGGAGCGGAGATCAAGCCGACGCGCATCTTCAATCTGGGCCGCTGAGCGGCTCCTGCGAGAAAGGACATTCCGATGTCGATTGCGGCCGAGCGCAAGAGCGCGCTCATCTCCGATTATGCGACCAAGAAAGGCGACACCGGATCGCCCGAGGTGCAGGTAGCGATCTTGACCGAACGCATCAACAATCTCACCGAGCATTTCAAGTCGCATGTGAAGGACAACCATTCGCGGCGCGGCCTGTTGAAGATGGTCTCGCAGCGCCGCTCACTCCTGAACTATCTGAAGAGCAAGGATGAGCCCCGCTACAAGGCGCTGATCGAGCGCCTCGGCATCCGCCGCTGACTTTACCGGCCGGCGCGCCGTCGTTGCGCGCAGGCCGTATCTTGCTGCGCCCGCGTCATGGTGATCGCGGGCGATGACCCCGCCGGCAGGCCAAGCCCGCCATGGCAGGATCGTTGGACGCTTTTGGCGCCATGGCCCGAATCCACGAAGGATCGGGCTGATGTGTCGACAAGTCGAGATGCATTGCGACATGTCGGCCGCGACCGGAATTTTCGGGGCTTCGAGAATTTCGACGGGCGCCCCCTATCGAGAGCGTCTTGCCATCTTGCTCATGGCTCCGTGCCCGCCGGCCAACCATGAGGAAAATCATGTTCGATATTCAACGCGAAGTGCTGGATTGGGGCGGGCGCCGTCTCGTCCTCGAAACCGGCAAAGTGGCGCGCCAGGCCGACGGCGCGGTGCTCGCGACCTATGGCGACACCGCGGTGCTCGCGACGGTGGTCGCGGCCAAGGTGCCGAAGCCCGGCATCGATTTCATGCCGCTCACCGTGAACTACCAGGAGAAGGCCTTTGCGGCCGGCCGCATTCCGGGCGGCTTCTTCAAGCGCGAAGGCCGTCCGTCCGAGAAGGAAGTGCTCGTCTCGAGGCTGATCGACCGCCCCATTCGCCCGCTCTTCATCGACGGCTGGCGCTGCGACACACAGGTGATCGTCACCGTGCTCTCGCATGACCTCGAGAACGACCCCGACATCGTCGCCATGATCGCGGCCTCCGCGGCGCTTACCATCTCGGGCGTGCCCTTCATGGGCCCGATCGGCGGTGCGCGCGTGGCCTATGTCGACGGCCAATACGTGCTCAATCCGACGCTCGATCAGGTGAAGGCCTCCGGGCTCGACCTCGTGGTCGCGGGCACGCAGGACGCGGTGCTGATGGTCGAGTCGGAAGCCAAGGAGCTTTCCGAGGACGTGATGCTCGGCGCCGTGATGTTCGGCCATAGGGGCTTCCAGCCCGTGATCGAGGCCGTCATCCGCCTCGCCGAGATGGCCGGCAAGGAGCCGCGCGAGGTGGCGAAGCCCGACCATTCGGCGCTGGAGAAGGCGGTGCTCGATCTCGCCGAGACGGATTTGCGCGCCGCCTACAAGATAACCGCCAAGCAGCAACGCTATGATGCGGTCGACGCCGTGAAGGCGAAGATCAACGCGCATTTCTTCCCCGAAGGGCAGGAGACAGGCCACAGCAAGGAGGAAGTCGCCGGCGTCTTCAAGGAGCTGCAGGCGAAGATCGTCCGCTGGAACATCCTCGACGACGGCATCCGCATCGACGGACGCGACGTGAAGACGGTGCGCCCGATCGCGAGCGAGGTCGGCGTGCTGCCGCGCACGCACGGCTCGGCGCTGTTCACGCGCGGCGAGACACAGGCGATGGTGGTCGCGACGCTCGGCACCGGCGATGACGAGCAGTTCATCGACGAGCTCGAGGGCACGCGCAAGGAGACCTTCCTCCTGCACTACAATTTTCCGCCCTATTCGGTCGGTGAGACCGGCCGCATGGGCTCGCCGGGCCGGCGCGAGATCGGCCATGGCAAGCTCGCCTGGCGTGCCATTCATCCGTTGCTGCCGCCGCACCACGAGTTTCCCTACACCATCCGCCTCGTGTCCGAGATCACCGAGTCGAACGGCTCATCCTCGATGGCGACGGTGTGCGGCTCCTCCCTCGCGCTGATGGACGCCGGCGTGCCGTTGCGCCGTCCGGTGGCGGGTATCGCCATGGGCCTCATCCTCGAAGACGAGCGCTTCGCGGTGCTCTCCGACATTCTCGGCGATGAGGATCATCTCGGCGACATGGATTTCAAGGTGGCGGGAAGCGACAACGGCATCACCTCGCTGCAAATGGACATCAAGATCACCGGCATCACCGAGGAAATCATGCGCGTGGCCCTCGCCCAGGCGAAGGACGGGCGCCTGCACATCCTCGGCGAAATGGCGAAGGCGCTGACGGGGGCGCGGGCCGAGCTTGGCCAATACGCGCCGCGCATCGAGGTCATCCAGATCCCCGTCGACAAGATCCGCGAGGTGATCGGTTCGGGCGGCAAGGTGATCCGCGAGATCGTCGAGAAGACCGGCGCCAAGATCGACATCTCCGATGACGGCATGGTCAAGGTCGCTTCCGCCAACCATGAATCGATCGCCGCGGCGCTGAACTGGATCAAGTCGATCGCCTCCGAACCCGAGCCCGGGCACATCTATGAGGGCACGGTCGTCAAGGTGATGGAGTTCGGCGCCTTCGTGAACTTCTTCGGTCCGAAGGACGGCCTCGTTCATATCTCGGAGCTCGCGGCGCGGCGCGTCGCCAAGGTGACCGACGTGGTCAAGGAAGGCGACAAGGTGAAGGTGAAGTTCCTCGGCATGGACGATCGCGGCAAGACGCGCCTTTCGATGAAAGTCGTCGATCAGGCGACCGGCGAGGACCTCACCGAGAAGCTGCGAGCCGAGCGCGACGCCGAACGGGCGCAAAAGCAGACCGCCTGAGGAAGCGCCGGCAGCCCCGGGATCGCGCATCGCAGTGAGGAGTGAAGAGTGAGGAGTGAGAGTGAAGTGAAGACTTGCTCCTCACTATCTCACTATTTCACAATTATTCACTGCTCCCACTCGCGATCGCCGTCGCGCAACACTTCGGGGATCGTCCCATGCCTGAAGCCGCCGCGACGTCCCGGCCATTGAATCTCACAGCCTCCACACCGTCCCATCGCATCGTCGTGGTCGGGGGCGGCGCCGCGGGGCTCGAGCTCGTCACTCGGCTCGGTGATCGGCTCGGCAAGCGCGGTCTTGCCGAGATCATCCTCGTCGAAAAAAGCCGCACGCATCTGTGGAAGCCGCTTCTCCACGCCGTCGCGGCGGGCAGCATGGACCCGGGCGAGCACCAGTTGAACTATCTGGCTCAGGCCCACTGGCATCATTTCCGCTATCAATTCGGCGAGATGATCGGGCTCGACCGCGTCGCGAAATGCGTGCATCTCGGCGCCACCTTCGACGAAGAGGGCCGCCAGATCACCGCGGCGCGCAGCGTCGGCTACGACACGCTGGTGATCGCCATCGGCAGCATCACCAATGATTTCGCCACGCCCGGTGCTGCCGAATATGCGGTCCCGCTCGAGACGACCGAGCAGGCGATGCGCTTTCATCATCGCCTGGTGAACGCCTTCTTGCGTGCGCAATCGCAGGAGGAAGCGGTGCGACCCGGCCAGTTGCATGTCGCCATCATCGGGGCCGGCGCGACGGGGACCGAGCTCGCGGCCGAGCTCTATCAGACGGCGCGCGAGGTCGCGGCCTTCGGCCTCGACCACGTCGATCCGGACAAGGATATCCGCATCATTCTGGTCGAGGCCGCCGATCGCATCCTGCCGGCCTTGCCCGAGCGCGTATCGAGCGCAACGCTGAACATCTTGCGCGAGCTCGGGGTGGAGGTGCGCACGAAAGCGCGGGTCGCAGAGGTCCGGGCCGACGGCGTAAAGCTCGCGAGCGGCGAGGTCATCCCGTCCGAGCTCGTCGTCTGGGCGGCGGGCGTCAAGGGTCCGGACGTGCTGCGCGATCTCGACGGCCTCGAGGTGAACCGCGTCAACCAGCTCATCGTCAGCCCGACGCTGCGCACGACGCGCGATGCCGACATCTTCGCCATCGGAGATTGCGCAGACTGCCCGCGGGAGGGTTACGACCAGCCGGTGCCGCCGCGCGCCCAGGCGGCGCATCAGCAGGCCTCCCATCTCCTCAGGCAGTTGAAGCGGCGTCTCGACGGCAAGGAGCTCCAGCCCTTCGTCTACCGCGATTTCGGCTCACTCGTGTCCTTCGGGCGTCTGGGCGCGATCGGCAGCCTGATGGGCTTCGCCATCGGCAAGGGTCTCTTCATCGAAGGCGCGCTTGCCCGCCTCATGTATCGCTCGCTTTACAAGATGCACGAGGTGGCGCTGCACGGCGCCGCGAAGACGCTGATCGGCGCCTTGGCGCGCAGCCTTTCGCATCGGCGAGGCGAGCCAAAGGTGAAGCTGCATTAGAACTCGCCCTCCGCGCGCCGCGCGAGCGCTATTGCGGCGAAATTTGAGGCTTCGTATTGGGTTCGAGCGGCGGCTCGGGCGCATCGGTTTGCGGGAGGCGGCTGGCGTCGAGCGTCAGGACATTTCCCATCCACAATGCGTGCCTCAGATGGTCGTCTCGCGGCCGGTCTGTGTTCGGATGCACGAGGATCGTGAGGCCGAGGCGGTTCAGCATCAGCCAGGGCACGATCGCGGGGAACACCTCCTTGGCAAAGGAGATCTGGAACATGGCGCTCGGATGCGGCCCGACCGGAACGTCATGCCAGGATCCGTTGCGCACGAGGAAGCGCTCGGCCACGCGCTCCCGCAAGATCTCGGCGGATGCTCGCGTGGTCGCGGGATCGTAATAGATATGCGCGTGGAAGCTCGATATGCGCGACAAGGGCTCGGGTTCCGCGGCGGTATCGACCGGGCTTTCAGCGCTCTTTCGACCATTCATGGCCATTCGCTCCTATGGTTATTGATCGGCCTCGCCGCGCGAGTGCCGGATAGGCCGACGGCGACGCCGAAGGGAACACGCGCTTTCGCCACCGGCGAGGATCGAGAGCGCCCTCACCGCAGCATCGCGGCAACGTTTCCGCCATCGACCGTCATCACATCGCCCGTGGTTTTCTGCATCAGGGCCTGGGCCACGAAGGCATCTGCTACATCCTGAGCCGTGACTTCCTCGCGCAGCAGATTGCCGGCCATGTACTCGGCCGTCGAGACGCCACGCGCTTCGGCGCGTCTCTCGATCATTTGCGGCGTCAAGAGACCGGAGCGGATGCGATCGGGATTGAGCGCGTTCACGCGGATGCCGTCACCGCCGTGCTCCAAGGCATATTGGCGCACCAGCGCGAGAAGCGCCGCCTTGGAGGTCCCGTAGGCGCCGAAATTCGGGCCCGGACTCACCGCCTGTTTCGACACGTTGAACAAAAGCACGCCGCCGAGCCTTTGCCGCTTCATGACCGCGACCGCCGCGCGCGCCACGTTCTGATGGGCGAAGAAATTGATCTCGAAGCTTTGGCGCAAGATTTCATCCGGCATCTCGGCCATCATGCCGGTGAGTGCGGCACCGGCGTTCGAGACCAGGATGTCGACGCCGCCGAAACTCTCGACGATCTTCGCGAAAGCGGCTTCGACCGAGGCCTTCACCGTCACGTCGCAAGCCAGGCCCAGCGCGTTTTTGCCGAGCGATTTTGCGACCGCGGAGGCCATCTCCCCATCGACGTCGAGGATTGCGATCTCCGCACCCTCGAGCGCGAAAGCCTTCGCGGTCGCGGCGCCGATCGCGCCCGCGCCTCCGGTCACGACGACGACATGACGCGCCAAGCGCTTTTGCGGCGTCTTTCCGAGCTTTGCCTGTTCGAGCGACCAGTACTCCATGTCGAACTGGTCGTCCTCGCCGATCGGGTCGAAGCGGCCGATCGCCTCGGCGCTGAGCATCGAAGAGGTCGCCGCTTCGAAAAGATCGCCCGCGACCTTGGCGTCTGCCTTGTCCTTGCCGACGCCCAGGACGCCTATTCCGGGAATGATGATGATGCGCGGCAAAGGATCGAGCGGCTTTCGGGTGCCGCCGACACGCGCGTTCTGTCGTGCGAAATAGGCTTCGTAACCGTCAACATAGTCCCGGAGCGCCGTTGCGGCATTTTCAGCCCAGGGCTTGAGCTCTCCTGGTTTCGGCAGCGCCAGGATGAGCGGCTTTCCCTTGAGGCGGATGATGTGGTCGGGCGTGACCGGCCCGCGCAGCGCACAGAAGGCGAGCTTCTCATCGGCCGCGAAGGCATGGGCCTCAGGGCCTTCGCGACAGTCGAAAACCCAGCGGCGCGGGCACTTTCCTTGTGCTGCCGCGCCGATCGCGCCGCGCAGAAGCGGAAACACTTCGGTCTTTCTCGCGACCGCCTCCGCTTCATTCGACGAATGTTTCGGCCGCGGCCTCGCGGTCGCCAAGATGTAGTTTTCGGCAAGCGTCACGAATTCGATCATGCGCTCGTAAGCCTCGCGCGCCGTCGCCCCGAAGGAGAAGATGCCGTGCTTGACGAGCATGAGCCCTTCGACTTGCGGATTGGCCTCGAACGCCGAAGCCGCCGCCTTGGCGAGGCCGAAGCCGGGAAGAATATAGGGCACGCAGGCGATGCGATCGGCAAAGATGCGCCGGCAGATCTCCTCGACCTCGGGCTGATCGGCGATCGACACTGCCGCGACGGAATGGGTGTGATCGACGAACTTGTGCGGGAGGAAGGCGTGCAGGAGCGTCTCGACCGAAGGGTTCGGCGCGGCACTGTCGAGGAGATTGGCGCGCTGCACGCTCACCATATCCTCGTCGGCGAGCCGATCGAGCGAACGCAAGCGCAAGAGTGGATCGAGCCGCACGGCAGGATGGCCTTCGGGCTCGATCGTGGCAAGGTCCCAGCCGCTTCCCTTGACGCAGAGCACGCGCACCTCGTCGCCATACACGTCGCGCATCATCGTCTTGACCGACGTGTTGCCCCCGCCATGGAGCACGAGTTGCCAGTCGGAGCCGAGCAACCTTGCGCTATAGGTCCGCAACGCGAGATCCTCTCCGACGCCACGCTTTGTGTAGCTCGCGATGTCGCGCCCCGCCTCCGCGTCGGACCAGCGGCTCTTCATTCAGGACTCCTGCGCTTCGTGATATTTCTTCCTGATCGCCGCGAGATCGACCGTGGGCTTGGGTCGCGAAATCTTCAGCTCGTCGAGCGTATCCGCGATGATCTGCGAAGCGACGAAGTTGCGCAGGCGCTTGCGGTCTGAGGGCACGACGTACCAGGGCGCGCGCTCGCAGCTCGTCTTCGACAGCGCGTCCTCATAAGCCTTCATGTAACCATCCCAAAACTGGCGCTCGGTATAATCGGATTCGCTGATCTTCCAGCGCTTGTCCGGATCGTCGAGCCGATCCTTGAAGCGACGAAGCTGCTCTTCTTTCGACATGTGCAGAAACAGCTTGATCACCGTCGTGCCGCTGCGATGGAGAAGCTTCTCGAAGGCGTTGATCATCTCATACCGCTTCGACCAGACCTTCTTCGGGACGAACTCGTGCACGCGCTCGACGAGCACCGCCTCGTAATGGCTCCGGTTGAAGATCGAGAACCAGCCTTGCGCGGGCGCCACCTTGTGGCATCGCCAGAGGAAATCATGGGCTGCCTCCTCGGGCGTCGGCACCTTGAAGGAGGTGACGGTGCAGCTCATCGGGTTCATGGCGGACAGGATGTGCTTGACGACGCTGTCCTTGCCCGACGCGTCGAGCCCTTGGAGCACGATCAGCACCGAATGGCGACGCTCCGCATAGATGCGCAATTGCAGATCGGCCATGCGAGCCCGATTCTTCTCGATGAGCTCGTCGATTTCCTGGGCGCTCAGCGGGGCTTCCGCAAAGCGTGCGTCGAGGCGGGCGAGCTTCAACTGGGCATCGGGCTTGACGATGAAGTGCTTGCGGTAATCCATCGCGGCGCTCCCGGTGGGGCGCCATTGCCTCGATAGTGACGGTATGGCGCTTTGTCTCCGTCACCCTGCCCATGAACCTGCCCGAAAAGCCTGCGACCTTTCGGCATCATGGCCAGGATCATCGACACGCTACCTTCCCGCCCGCAAGGCGTCGAGCACCACGCCGCCGGGCCGGCCCGTCTGAGGCAGGCCGAGCTTTGCTTCGTAGGCCTTGATGGCATCATGCGTCTTCGCACCGACCGCGCCGTCCGGCGTGCCGACATCATAGCCGCGTTGCGTCAGAAGCGCCTGCACCTCCTTGCGTTCGACACGCGAGAGCCCGCGGTCATTGGTGGGCCAGGTGCCGACGAGCGGGCCGCCCCCCTTCAGCCGATCCGAGAGAAGCGAAATGGCGAGAGCATAGGATTCGGCTGCGTTGTAGGAATAGATCGCATCGAAATTATGCGTCACCAGAAACGCTGGTCCGTCGCGTCCCGCGGGGATAATCAGTCCCGCCGTGCCCGCGGCCGGCAGCGCGCGCCCGTCGGCGCGCCCGAGGCCGGCCGCCGACCAGAATGAGAACGGCCGTTTCGCGCCGCGCCCCGATGGCCCGCGATAGCCTTGCGGCAGCTTGACCTCGAAGCCCCAGCTCTCACCTGTGGTCCAGCCGGATTTCCGCAGGAAATTCGCCGTCGAGCCCAGCGCGTTCGGTACCGAATCGACGATGTCGCGCTTGCCGCTTCCATCCATATCGACCGCGAGACGCATGAAGGTCGACGGCATGAATTGCGTATGCCCGAAAGCACCGGCCCAGGAGCCGACGAGATGAGCCGGGTTGACGTTGCCCTCGTCGATGATCTTCAGCGTCGCCAAGAGCTCGCCGCGAAAATACGAGGCATGCTCGCCATAGCAGGCAAGCGTGGCCAGCGATTGCACCAAGGGGCGCTTGCCGATCGATTTCCCGAAATCGGATTCGACGCCCCAGACGGCGACGACCACATGCCGGTCGACGCCGAATCGTTCCTCGACCGCATCGAGCGTCGAGCGCCATTGCGCGAGCATGGCCCGCCCGTCCGCGATACGCTGATCGTCGACGAGCGCGGCGAGATAATCCCAGATCGGCGTCTTGAACTCAGGCTGCTGTTGTTGCAGCTCGAGAACGCTCTTGTCCGGGGAAAGTCCGCGCATCTGCGCGTCGAACGTGCCGGCGGAAACGCCTTTCGCGGCGGCCTCCGCCTGCATGCCCGCGACGCAGGCGCCGAAATCCTGCTCGGCGTAGGCCGGTCCCGCCACGCCTAGTGCGAGAAGACCGATGAACCGCGCCACGCCGAGGACGATCAGTGTGGGGAAGGGATGAGTTCGCGAGGAGATGATGAGTTTCGGCATGGTTTTCATTTAGAGGGGGCTTATGGTTAAAAATGGGTAAGGGCTTTTGCGCCAGTCCGGACGACCCCGTGTGCTATCGGAACAGGACAACTCGCGGGCTTCGCGTCGTGTTGGAGCCGCAAACCATCCATCCGCTGCCCCATCCATCCGCTGCCCTTGGTACCCTGAAGCGTCTGCCCTATAAGCGCAGCCTTCAGCACAACCTCCCGATGATCCTCGGCTTAAAGCCTGCCGGAGACTTGCATGGCCGGTCACTCCCAGTTCAAGAACATCATGCATCGCAAGGGCAAGCAGGACGCCATGCGCGCCAGGCTCTTCGCGAAGCTCGCCCGCGAGATCACGGTGGCGGCGAAGATCGGCCAGCCGGATCCCAACTTCAATCCGCGCCTTCGCCTCGCGATCCAGGCGGCGCGCGCCGAGAACATGCCCAAGGACAATATCGAGCGTGCCGTCAAGAAGGCGCAGGGCGGCGATGCCGAGAACTATGACGAGGTTCGCTACGAAGGCTATGGGCCTGGCGGCATCGCCTTGATCGTCGAGGCGTTGACCGACAACCGCAACCGCACCGCCTCCGAAATCCGTTCCTATTTCACCAAGAGCGGCGGCAACCTCGCCGAAACGGGCGCGGTCTCCTTCATGTTCCAGCGCATCGGTCTCGTCGAATTCGCCGCGGAGGTCGCGAGCGAGGACGCGATGCTCGAAGCGGCGATCGAGGCGGGCGCGACCAACGTCTTCTCGTCCGAGAACGGTCATGAAATCACCTGCGCGGCCGATGATCTCGCAGAAACCGCGAAGGCGCTCGAAGCGAAATTCGGTCCGGCTCGCAAGGCTGCGCTCGCTTGGCGGCCGCAGAACACGATCGCGGTCGATGACGAGAGCGGCGAGAAGCTGATCCGCCTCGTCGACACGCTCGAGGACAATGACGACGTCCAGAACGTCTACGCCAATTTCGAGATTTCCGACGCGCTGATGGCCAAGATGGAGGGATGAACCTGCCGCATCTGCGACTGATCGGTCTCGATCCCGGATTGCGCCGAACCGGCTGGGGCGTAATCGCGGTCGACGGGTCGCGCCTTTCTTTCATCGCCTGCGGGGTCGTCAAAAGCGACGAGAAGCGCTCGCTCGCCGAACGACTTCTGCAATTGCACGAAGGCTTGAGCGCGATCATCGCCGAGCACGCCCCGCGCGAAGCCGCCGTCGAGGAAACCTTCGTCAGCAAGGACGCCCGCGCCACGCTCAAGCTCGGCCACGCGCGCGGCGTCGCGCTCCTCGCCCCTGCCCTGCTAGGGCTTCCGGTCGCCGAATATGCGGCGAACCTGATCAAGAAGACGGTGGTCGGCGTGGGACATGCCGAGAAGCATCAAGTCGAGGCGATGATTCGCCTCCTGCTCCCGAAGGCCGATCCGCGCGCGGCGGACGCCGCCGATGCGCTCGCGGTCGCCATCACGCATGCCCATCACCGGGGACGCGCCGGCCGCTGAGGCGGGGTGGCGTCCCTATGTGGGTTGGAGGTCGGGACACGGCCGCGCGGCGCGCGGCGCGCGGCGCAAAGGTGACGCCCGAGCGACACGCAGAGATCGCCAAAACTGCTGCGAAAAAAGGCGTAAAAACAAATAATTAGCTGAATCAGGAATAATTTTTGGAATATTTTTATTGAGATTCGTCCGAAATCGCAGGTACAATGCGTTCATTCGGGAGTAGGATCGGATGCCGCACCGCTCGCTCATGGACACGATGGATGCGCTTGGCGAGTTCTTGGATGAATTCGACCAAATCGCGAGAGCCGCCCACACTCGGTATCGATCCTACGACAACGCCGTGCTTCTCGAGCTCGACGCTCGCGCTCAAGCTGCATGCACTTATGCCCATATGAACGCGGAAGCTCACCGGCGGTTTTTGGGGAGGGCGGGCGTGCGGGATTTCGAGAATTCGCGGATTGAAGCTATGGCTATTCGAGGACGCCGACGCCATCGTTCGCTTCAAGAAAATGGACGAGGATGGCCTCGCCCGGAACTACCCGACTGAGCAGGCCAAGGACTTTGATCGCGGACACGATCTGCCCGGCCTGCCGATGCCACCGGTACGGCTCACGGCGGGTTATCTTTTGGATGCAACGAGTACTCAAGTTGAGCGCACTCAAGTCGCCCGACCTATCGGGCGGAAACGAACGAAATGGTGCGCTGCTATCGTGCCCACGGAGATGAGGAAGCCCGGCGAAAGAATCTGGATCGACGTCACGCGGCAAGTCCACCTTTGAGACTTGGCTATGTCTGCAACGAGTGCCTTCAATCATCATATGGTGACGCTTGCGCGCGACGCGCGCGGGCTGACTCAGGCTGAGCTGTCAGCTCGGTTGAACCTCGGGCAGGGAACGCTATCCAAATTCGAAACTGGGTTCGCCAATCCGACCGAAGAGTTCGTGGCCGACCTTGCCGAAGTACTCGGTTTTCCAACCTCATTCTTCTATGAGCCAGGGCGCCCCTATGGGCTACCGCCATTTCATTACCGACGCCGCAAGAAGCTTTCAGCCAAGTCGCTGGCGCGCATCGTGGCTGAGATGAATATCCGCCGCATGCATCTGGCCAAGCTGCTTGTCTCTTTCGGATCGCGGACGAATGCCTTCATCCCCGAACTCGATCGCGACGAGTACCATGGCAAGGGCCGGGGAGTGCTCACGGTTGATGACGTCGCACGCTTGGTGCGTGAGGCGTGGATGGTGCCGAGCGGACCCATCGAAAACATGGTGGACCTGCTTGAGAGCAATGGCGGCGTGGTGATCCCATGCGATTTCGGAACGGATTTGCTAGATGCTATGAGCCAACGCATCGAAGGCATGCCGGTAATGTTCTTCGTAAATGTCGATGCTCCAGCTGATCGGGTGCGGCACACACTCGCTCACGAACTCGGGCACATGGTGCTCCATACAGTCACGCTCAAGAGCGATGAGGAGATGGAGGACGAGGCCGATGTTTTCGCCGGCGCCTTTCTTCTTCCTGCCAATGAAATCAAACCTCAATTACGGCGGTTCGATCTTCGACAGCTTGCGAACCTCAAGGGCTACTGGAAAGTATCAATGGCTGCAATCGCTGTACGAGCTAATCGACTCAAAGCAATTACGCCTTACCAAAGCAAGATGTTTTGGATAGAAATGAGCCGGCTCGGATATCGAAAGAGAGAACCAAATGAACCTCCCAAAGAATATCCGAAGTTGCTTCGTCAGATGGTGGCTTTTCACATAAAGAAACTTGGATACAGCATTAGCGAAATGGCTCGGTTACTTCAACTTGGAGTTGACGAGTTCCAGCACATGTATCGGACCGAAATGTTGGAAGGCCCAGAGGTTCACGGGAGGCCGCAGCTTCGCATAGTGAAATAATTTGCGAGATCGTTGCCGTGAGTGATCGTGCGGACAAAATGGCCATCGCTCAGAGGCGCGAGGCTAATTTGGCTGCGCCACATTCAAACTGAGACACTCCCGGCAAACCCGTCAGCTCGCCTCCCGGCCGCGAAATCCGCTATGGATAGTCGGGCTCGGACTCGACCGCGCCGCAGGGACAAGCGCATGATCGGCAAGCTCAGAGGTCTCGTCGACAGCTATGGCGAGGACTTCGTCATCCTCAACGTCGGAGGCGTCGGCTATCTCGTGCAATGCTCCGCACGCACCTTGCAGGCGCTGCCGCGGCTCAACGAGGTGGCGACGCTCGCGATCGAGACGCAGGTGCGCGAGGACGCGATCCGCCTCTTCGGCTTTCGCGATGAAGGCGAGCGGGAATGGTTCCGGTTGTTGCAGACAGTTCAAGGTGTGGGCGCGAAGGTCGCGCTGGCAATTCTCTCGACGCTCGATCCCGGCGAGCTCGCGAGCGCCGTGGCGAGCCGAGACAAGGCGCAGCTCCAGCGGGCACAAGGCGTCGGCGGCAGGCTCGCCGAGCGCCTCGTCACCGAGCTCAAGGACAAGGTTCCCGCGTTCGCAGGCCTCGACCCGCTGGTTGCGCGGCTCGCGGGCGCGGTCGAGGCCAGGGCAGGCTTGCCGCAGCCGGTCGCCGACGCCATCTCGGCGCTCACCAATCTCGGCTACGGGCAGCCGCAAGCGAGCGCCGCGATCGCCGCGGCGCTCAAGACGGCGGGGGAGAACCCGGCCGCATCCCAGCTCATCAAGCTCGGACTCAAGGAGCTGGCACGATGACCGCCCAGCTTTTGCGAGCCGGGAACGGCGCCCCCGAATTCGACGACGGCTTTCGCGCCGCGCTCCGCGACCTCTTCACATGGCGCCGCGACGTGAGGCGGTTTCGCCGAACCCCGCTCCCGGCCGGCGCCCTTCACCGCCTCCTCGAGATCGCCTGCCTCGCGCCCTCCGTCGGCTTGAGCGAGCCCTGGCGTTTCGTCATCGTCGAGGAGGAAACGCGCAGGGCCGCGATCCGCGCCAGTTTCGAGGCTTGCAATGGGGAGGCCCTTCGGGCGCAAGACGCGGGAAGGTCCGCACTTTACGCGCGCCTCAAGCTCGCCGGGCTCGAAGACGCTCCGTCCCAGGTCGCGGTGTTCACCGACCAGGCGACCTCGCAGGGTCATGGTCTCGGACGGCTCACCATGCCGGAGACGATCGAATATTCGGGTGTCATCGCGATCCACACCTTGTGGCTCGCCGCCCGGGCCGAAGGCATCGGCGTGGGATGGGTCTCGATCCTCGACCCTTCCCGCGTCGCGGCGATCCTCGAGACGCCGCCTCATTGGAAGCTGATCGGGTATCTGTGCCTCGGCTATCCGCAGGAGGAATGCGACAGGCCGGCGCTCGAACGCCAAGGCTGGGAGCAGCGTCGCCCGCCCTCCTCGGTCATCCTCGAGAGATGAGGTCAGGTCTGCGGCTGCGGCTCGAACCCGGCATCCGGCTCCGGCCGCGGGCGACCGCGGCCGGCCTGGGGCACGGGTGAGCCGCGCTGGGGCTTAGGCTCCTCGGGCTGCTCGCGCACCGGGCGCTTGCCCTTCAGGAGGTCGCGGATCTCCTCGCCGGTCAGCGTCTCGAACTCGAGCAGTGCCTGAGCCAGATTTTCGAGGTCATCCTTCTTGTCGGTGAGGATGCGCGTCGCTTCGGCGTAGCCGTGCTCGACGAGGCGCCTGATCTCGGCATCGATCTTCTGGGCTGTCGCCTCCGAGATGTTCTGCTGGCGCGATACCGAATAGCCGAGGAAGACCTCTTCCTGGTTCTCGCCATAGGCGACCGTGCCGAGCTCGCTCGAGAAGCCCCAGCGGGTCACCATCATGCGCGCGAGCCGCGTCGCCTGCTCGATGTCGGAGGCCGCGCCCGAGGTGACCTTGTCGGCGCCGAAAACCAGCTCTTCGGCGACGCGCCCGCCCATCATGATGGTGAGGCGGGACGTCATCTGCTCGTAGCTCATCGATAATTTGTCGCGCTCGGGGAGCTGCATGACCATGCCGAGCGCGCGGCCGCGCGGGATGATGGTCGCCTTGTGCACAGGATCGGTCGCCGGCACATTGAGCGCGAGAAGCGCGTGACCCGCCTCATGATAGGCGGTGAGCCGCTTCTCATCCTCGGTCATGACGAGGCTGCGGCGCTCCGCACCCATCATCACCTTGTCCTTGGCGTCCTCGAATTCCGCCATGGTGACGAGGCGACGCCCGCGCCGCGCCGCCAGAAGGGCGGCCTCGTTCACGAGATTCATCAGATCGGCACCGGAAAAGCCCGGCGTGCCGCGCGCGATGGTCTTGAGCTCGACATCGGGCGCGAGCGGCACCTTGCGCACATGAACCTTCAGGATCTTTTCGCGGCCGAGCACGTCGGGCGCGGGCACCACGATCTGCCGATCGAAGCGGCCGGGCCGCAGCAGCGCCGGATCGAGAACGTCGGGTCGGTTCGTGGCGGCGATGATGATGATGCCTTCGTTCGCCTCGAAGCCGTCCATCTCCACCAGCAATTGGTTCAGCGTCTGCTCGCGCTCGTCATTGCCGCCGCCGAGGCCGGCGCCCCGATGGCGGCCGACCGCGTCGATCTCGTCGATGAAGATGATGCAGGGCGCGTTCTTCTTCGCCTGGTCGAACATGTCGCGCACCCGCGAGGCGCCGACGCCGACGAACATCTCGACGAAATCCGAGCCCGAGATCGTGAAGAAGGGGACATTGGCTTCGCCGGCGACCGCGCGCGCAATCAACGTCTTGCCCGTGCCGGGCGAACCGACAAGGAGCACGCCACGCGGGATGCGTCCGCCCAGCCTCTGGAATTTCTGCGGATCCTTGAGGAATTCGACGATCTCCTGAAGATCCTCCTTCGCCTCGTCCACGCCCGCGACATCCTCGAAAGTGACGCGGCCATGGGCCTCGTTGAGGAGCTTGGCCTTCGACTTGCCGAAGCCCATGGCTCGCCCGGCCCCGTTCTGCATTTGCCGCGACAGGAAAAACCAGGCGCCGACAATGAGCAGGAACGGCAGCGAATTGAGCAGGATCGCCATGAACCAGGGCGTCTCGGAGGATTGCGGCTTCGCCGTGATCTGCACACCCTTCGCGGTGAGCTTGCGGATGAAATCCGGATCGTTCGGCATGTAGGTCTGGAAAGGCTTGCCGTCCGTGAAGGTGCCGGTGACCTCCTGGCCGGAGATCACCACATTGGAAATGCGGCCTTGGTCCGCCTCGACGAGAAGCTGGCTATAGGGAATTTCCGAGGAGCCGGCGCGCTGGCCCGGGTTCTGGAATAGCGTCACCAACGCGAGCACCAAAAGGATGATGATGGCCCAGAGCGCGAAGTTGCGGAGGTTCGGATTCATCGCTTCACATATGTTCTAGCGCGATGCTCCAGCCGCGTTCACGAGGGCCGACCACAACCGAAGCAATTTCAATGTAGGGGCGCGACACTCCCTTTCCAAGCCGATTCTAATTTTACAGGCCGATGCTCAAGCCGAGTTCGTCGCGAGGAAGACCATATCGTCAAATCGTTCCTCAAACCAGCGGCGATAACGCAATAGAGTTACCCTCATTCGCGTGGGGAGGTCCGCTGCCATGCCTGCGACCGCGGCGACGAGCACCCTCGCGGCGAAGCGTCAGTCGCTCCGCGCCGTCATAGGCAAGGATGGCGCCGCCGAGCGTGCGTTTGAGCCCTTTGCGCGCCTCGAAAGCTTCATTTAGCGCGCAGAGGACGTTTTCGACACGCTCGAGGCGAACCGGCGCGCGATGCTCGAGAGCCGGCATCGTCTCGAGCGCGCGTAGCAACATGCGCAACGCCACCTCGCGCGGCTCGCGGCGCACCAGCCGAACCATGTCGAGGACGAGGATATCCGTGCCTTCTCGGGCGCAGGCGGCCGCAAAAGCCTCTTCGGCCTTCATCCGAAGAGCCGCGTCGACAGAGTTGGCGCGCTCGGCGAGCCTGGCGATGCGTTCCGCGGTCAGGCCCTCTCTTTCGAGAACAGGCAGAAGCTTGCGCCAGCGCGCCCGCGCAAAGCGCGGATCCCGATTGGAAGGGTCCTCGAGGAACGGCCAGCCATTGACCCGGCAAGTGGCAACGAGGCGCGCCTTGGGGATGCCGAGCAACGGCCGCGCATGGGCGAGGCCTTCCCGCTCGGAAAAGAAGCGCATGCCGGCGAGACCGGCGAGACCGGAACCATGCGCCATGCGCATCAGCACCGTCTCGGCCTGATCATCGAGCGTGTGGGCTGTGACGAGGAGGACCGCCGCGATCTCGCGCATTCTGCGGTGCAGCAATGCGTAGCGCGCGGCGCGGGCGCGCTCCTGGATACGGGTCGAGGGCTTGCGTCCTTCCCAGGTCAGGATCGCGTGCGTCAGGCCGCAATCCTGCGCCCAGCGGCCCACTTGCTCGGCTTCGCTGCGCGCATTCTCCCGCAGGCCATGATCCACCGTCGCCACCTGCGGGCCTGCGGCGCGCTCGGCTGTGGCGACGAGGGCGCAAAGACGCATGAGGGCGACGGAATCGGGTCCGCCGGAGACGGCGATCAGGATTCGCTGCCCCGAAGCGAGCATGGGCGAAAGAAGCTGCCGCGCCTCCTCGAGACCGATCGGACCCTTGGCCGCCGTGCCCGCCCTTCGCCCGCCGCTCGTTTCGCCGGCCGGAGCCTTCCTTCGCGTCGACCCCTTGCTCAGCTCGGACATTTCGCGCGCTGCTGCTCGCGCTGCACATCCTTCAAAAGGGCTGGACGGGCGCTCGGATATTTTCGTCCCACCTCTGCGAAAGTGGCGCAAGCCTGGTCGTTGGCGCCGAGCCCGCGCAAGGAGACACCCAGCTTGAACATGCTGTCGGGGCCTTTGGGGGAGCCGCCGTAATTCGTGGTGATCTTCAGGAATTGCTCGGCGGCGTCCCGATAGCGTGACCGCTGCAGATAGCTCTCGCCGAGCCAATAGGTCGCGTCAGGAGCGAGCTTCGAGCGCGGATGGGATTGCAGGAAGCTGCGAAAGCCCATTTCGGCCTGTTCGAACTGATGCTGCTGAATATAGGTGTAGGCATTGTCGAAATCGGAACGGACCGAATCCGTGCCGGTCGCCGCGATCGAGGTCTCGGGCTGGCGCGGTTGCGCCATGGGCGCGCCGGGCGGATTTCCGGCGCCGGCGATGTCCAAAGGCGTCGCCGGGTCGCCCGGAAGCCCATCCGGCTCCTCCATGACGGCGCCGGGAACGGCGGAATGCCGCATTGGCGGCGGGGCGGCGCTCTCCGGTGAACCGAGCGGTCGCGGCGCGCCGGGAGCGCCGGGATCGGCCTGCGGATCGAAGACGTCGCCACGCATCGGCGCGCGCCCCGAGGGAACGGCAGGGACCGGAGCGGGCGACGACATCGGCGGGGGCGCCCCGGTCGCGATCTGACGCGGCGGCGAGTACGGCTGGGGCGTTGCCGGGGGACGTGGCGTCGCGGCCTGACTCGAACCCTTGCCGCTGTCCTGGAAACGGAACTCGGTGTCCTCCTGGAAGCGCTTGAGCTGATCGCGTAGCTGCTGGTTCTGGAACTGCAGCTCCTCGATCTTTCCCGACATTTGCCGCATCTGCGCCTCGAGCTGGGACAGGCGCACGACGACGTCGGCGGCGTCCTGGGCGCTCACCGTGGCGGCGGGAAGCCCGGCCACCATCAAGGCAAGAATTGCAACCAACGTCACAGGACGCATCATGGCGAAGAAGCCCCTTGGCCGACCGTCACGCAGCGCTCGCGCCGGCAGGATCGACATCTCATGCAACGCTGCCTTGGGCCACAATACCCTTCAGCGCGGCAGGAATCGGGCGGCCGGACGACGGAAAACCGGCGCTCGCGACCACGAGCACCGGATGCGCCGCCTTTTACCAAGCTCGTCAGGAAGCAGGAGCACCCGAGAGCACCGTCACGGCGCGGCGATTCTGCGACCAGCAGGAGATGTCGTCGCAAGTCGCGACCGGACGTTCCTTCCCGTAGGAGACCGTGCGCATGCGCGAAGCTGAGATCCCTTTCGAGACGAGGTAGTCATGGGTGGCCTGCGCGCGCCGCGCACCCAGGGCAAAATTATATTCGCGCGTGCCACGCTCGTCCGCATGGCCTTCGATCGTGAAGGAGTAGTTGGCATAGCGGGAGAGCCACGTGGCCTGTTTCGTGAGCGTCGCCTGGGCGGTGGACGTCAACTCCGACGAATCGGTCTCGAAGAAGACGCGATCTCCGACGTTGGTGGCGAAATCCTGCTGGCTGCCGGGCGTGCCCGCGCCAGCCCCGAACGCGTCCTCGCCGGTCTTGGCGCAGGCCGACGCGGCGAGCGCCGCCGCGACGGCCAGCGCGAATTTCACGGCGCGAGCCGAGACGGGAAGATGAAACATGCCGGACCTCCGGATCCAATTGAACGCGACTATCGGCCCCAAGCTAACCGGCACCGGTTAAGCCAAGGTTCCGTCAACCTTGACGTGGCCTTACGCGAATGCCGAAAATGCGGCACGAGCGCTAAACTTGGCGGCAGGGTTAACGGGTGATGAATGGCGAATTTGCGGCGTCCCCTGCAAACGAGCCTGAATTCAGCCTCGTCTTCACGCAAACGTGTCCTGAGGCGACGAACCTCCGATTCCAGGGCGCGAAGGATTCGTCGAGCATCTCCCCGGAGGCTTCGCCCACAAGCCCTCGTCACGAGTTCTTCCCTTAAGCGAGGAGCGGGCTCCAGGCCGGATCGGAGCCAAAGCTCGGGGTGGGCACCGCGACGTCGACCCGTCCGGTCACATCGGCCATGAAGATCTTGGCGCCCCCCTGGTCCCGGAAGAACATCAGATAGCGCCCGTTCGGCGCCCAGGTCGGGCCTTCGTTGTGGAAGCCCTCGGTCAATATGCGTTCGCCTGAGCCGTCCGGCTTCATGACGCCGATACCGAAGGAGTTGGCCGTCTGGCGAGTGAAGGCGATGTAGTCGCCTTTGGGTGACCAGACGGGGGTCGAGTATCGCCCTTGGCCGAAGGAGATGCGCTTCGCTCCACCCCCGCCCGCTCCCATCACGTAGAGCTGCTGCGCGCCGCCACGATCGCTCTCGAAGACGATTTGCGTCCCGTCCGGGGAATAGGAAGGGGAGGTGTCGATCGCCTGGGTGTCGGTGAGCCGGGTCGTGGCGCGCGAGCGAAGATCCATCGTGTAGATATTGGCGTTGCCGCTCTGCTCGAGGCTCATGACCACGCGCTGCCCATCTGGCGAGAAGCGTGGCGAGAAGGTCATCCCGGGGAAGTTGCCGACGATTTCGCGCTGGCCGGTCTCGATGTTGAGGAGGCGCACGCTCGCGTCACCGTTCGGCGCGAAGGCCATATAGGTAACTTCCTGGCTCGTCGGGGAGAAGCGCGGCGTGACCACGAGCTCATTTCCCTCGGTGAGATAGCGCACATTGGCGCCGTCCTGATCCATGAGGGCGAGGCGCTTGCGACGCGCCTGTTTCGGGCCCGTCTCGTCGACGTAGACGACACGCGTATCGAAGAAGCCGCCGGCGCCGGTGATCTTCGAGTAGATGGCGTCGGCGACGAGATGGGCGACGCGCCGCCAATTATTGGCGTCCGTCGTGTATTGCTGCCCGGTCGCCTGCTCGCCCGACGCAACATCCCACAGGCGAAACTCGGCATGCATTCTCGCCGAATCACGCTGCACGCGACCGGTGACCAGGGCCTGCGCGTTGATCGCCCGCCAGGAGTCGAATTGCGGCATCGCATCGGGCGACACGTTCTTGTCGATGAAGGCTTTCTTGTCGATCGGCGCGAAAACGCCCGAGCGCTGCAGATCATTGGCGATGACGCCGGCGACGCGCGCGCCGAGATCGCCTTCCCCCTGCAGATCGGGAATGGCGATCGGCATGGGCTGGAAATTGGCGCGATCGAGCGACACGACAAGCTCCGCCCGAGCGGCGACCGCCACGAGCGGGGTCGCGGCAAGGCCGAATGCGAGGGAACGCCGGGAGAGGGGTATTTTCATGATCTGCTGCGGCTCGTGGGATTGCCGATTCGTGTTAGCGCGGAGATGCGGCCCGACTGTGACGAGTAAATCTCATCCCAACGAGTCGGGAGGGGTGAACAGCGTATCCTTCCAATCGTTGAACGTGGGAAGGAATTGCGCCGGGATGCGATAGGGCGCGCAGCGCATGATCGCGCGTTGCAGCGCGCCCGCCACCGCGCGCACGCCCGGATCGGAGGAAGCGCTCGCGACCAGCGGGCGTCCCGCCAGGCTCCCGTCTTGGTTGAAGACCACACGTACTTGCGCCTGTTGGATCTTGCTCTCGTCCATTCCGGGCGGAATGTCGAAGCACTTTTGGACCTGGTCCTTCAATAGTCCGGCGAGCGCGTCTCTCATCGAAGGCGAAAGCTTGGGTGCATCGCCGGTCGGCGTGCCGAGCGAGGCCGTCTTCTGCAACTGCGCCCCGATCGAGCCCGACGCTTGCGGCTTCTCCTTCGAGATCAGCAATTTCTCGATCGCGCTCGTCGAGAAGTTGGGCTCGGCCTTCTCCTTCGCCGGCGGTTTTGCGGGCTTTTGTGGATCCTCGAGCTTCTTCTGCTCGAGCAGCTGGGCGATCTTGTCGAACTGCGGCGGCTGAGGCTTCGGCTTCTCGACTTCCTTCGGCGGCTCCTGGGTCTTGACGACCTTCGGAGGCTGCGGCTTCTCGGGCGGCTTCGGGATCTCGGCGTCGAGCTTCGGCGGCTCGGGCTTTTGCGGCTCGGCGGCCTTCTGCGGCTCCGGCTTTTGCTCGGGCTTGACGGGGTCCGGCGGGCGCGTCGGCGGCAAGGGCGGCGCGCTCGTCGCGTCGGAAATTTCGGGCGCCCGCGCGGGCGGCGTCGGAACGTCTGCCTGATCCGCGCCTTGCGTCGGCTTTATCTGCTCGATCTCGGCGACCTTGTCGATGCGAGGCTTCGGCGTCGGCTGAACCTCCTTCGCGGTGCGCTCGCCCTTCGTCATGGCGCTGAACTGTTCGGCCGTGATGATCTCGACCGGAAGGGTTTCTTCCGCATCGGCGAAGGGCTGAGCCGAGGAGAGCCCGATGAGACTCGCCACCAGCACCACCGCATGTGCGGTGGCGGAAAGCGGCAAGCCGGGTTCGGACCAGTCGATCTTCACCTCAACCTCGCACTCAGTTCCTCAGGTCCGGCTCCGTGACCAGCGCCACGCGCTTGTAGCCGGCGGCGGTGATCATCGACATCACTTGGGCGACGCGCCCATAGCCGACCTGCTTGGCGCCACGCACGTAGATGCGCTCGTCCGGCCCGTTCGCCGCGATCGCTCTCAGCGTGTCCAGCAAGGCCGCATCCTCGATCGGCTTGTCCATCAGGAACACCTTGCCGTTCTCGTCGATGGAGATCGTCACGGGCTGCTTTTCCACGTTGAGCGCTTTCGCGCCGGTCTGGGGCAGATCGAGCGGCACGCCCGCGGTGAGCAAAGGCGCCGTCACCATGAACACGATCAAAAGCACGAGCATGACGTCGATGAACGGCGTCATGTTGATTTCGGCGATGGCCGAATGATGGCGCCGCCGGCGACGCCGACCCGCGCCCTTTCCCCCGAGCGCCGCCGCGACGTTTGCACCCATCGGCTTCGAGCCCTTTCCGCGTCAGGCCGCGAGGCGCTGATCGACCTGCCGCGACAGGATCGCGGAGAATTCGTCGGCGAAGCCCTCGAGCCGTGTTTGCAGGTTCTGCACGCGCGCATGGAAACTGTTGTAGGCGATGACGGCGGGGATCGCCGCCACGAGGCCGATCGCGGTCGCGAACAGGGATTCCGAGATGCCGGGCGCCACCACGGCGAGGCTGGTGTTCTTCGACGCCGCGATCGCCATGAAGGAATTCATGATGCCCCACACCGTGCCGAAGAGCCCGATGAAGGGACCGGCAGAGGCGATGTTCGAGAGCACCATCAGGCCCCCGTTCAAGCGCTCCGTCTCACGCTGGATGGCAACGTCCATCACCTTCTCGACCCGCCCCGCGAAGCTGCCGAAAGCTTTTCCGGTGCCCTCGAGCGAACGCTTCCATTCCGTCATGGCCGCGAGAAACACCGCTCCCATGCCGGTCGGCTGCGCCTCGGCCAGATCGCGGTAGAGCTCGTCGAGCGATTGGCCCGACCAGAAAACGTCCTCGAACTGATCCATCGCGCTCGCGAGGCGCCTGTAGAGAAGAGCCTTGTTCAGGATGATGGACCAGCACCACACCGAAGCGAAGATGAGCCCGATCATGACGAGCTTGACGACGATGTGGGCCTGCCAGAACAAGGTCCAGATCGACAGGCTCGGAGCGAAGGCTGGAAGCGCGTTTTGCGCGACATCGGCTGCATTCATCGAATTCGACCCGTCCATAAACCCCGTGAGCGGCGCGCGCCCACCACGCCGACCCGAATCAGCCCGTCCCTTGACAGTCACTCGGCTGACAATGCGACGAAACAAGGGCGCTGATCCGGCCATTCGCCGAACATCTCGGCAGTTGATGGCCCGTTAGGGTAAAGAAAGCGTCAAGTTGCCGCCGCGCAACAGAAATCGAGGCGTTCAGGCATAGCCGAGCGGAATTTCGGTCGTTTCCTTCATCGTCTCCATGACGAAGGTCGCCGAAACGTCGAGCATGTCGATACGGGCGATCAGCTTCTGGTAGAGCGCATCATAGGCGGCCACATCGGGCACGCGTGCCTGCAGGATGTAATCGATCTCGCCCGCCGTTCGGAAGGCGCCGACGATCTCGGGGATGTCCCGCACGGCCGCGCGGAAGCGCTCGGCCCAATCGGCGCTGTGGCGGCTCGTGCGCACGGCAATGAAGACCATCAGCTTCGCGTTGACGGCGGCCGGGTCGAGCAAGGCGACGCGGCCCTTGAACACGCCCATCTCCTCGAGCCGGCTCACCCGCCGCCAGCATCCGTTGCGCGACAGCGCGGCACGCTCACCGAGCTCGTCGAGAGACAAGCTCGCGTCCCGCTGCAGCTCCGCGAGCAGCCGTTTGTCGGTTGCATCCAAACCTGGTGTTTTCATCCCTGAATTCCCGAAAAAACCGAGATATCTTACCACGAAAATGCCAAATATTCCAAATTTTGGCGATGCATTCCTACCGACGCCCGCTTACGCTTCACGAAACATCGACAAAGGGAGCCGGCCGTGCCCAATTCGTTCAAGGATCTGTTCACCGACCATCCGCAGGCGGTGGGTGAGAGCTATGGCGAGCATTTCGGGGTCGCCCTGTCGTATTCCGGGCGGCTCTTCGCAGCTTCTTGCGCGGCCTTCGTGCACGCTCTGTTGCCGTTCCTGTTCGTCACGACGGCGTCGAGCGCGATCAAGGCCATGTATGCGAACATGACGCGACGCGGCGCGACTTCTCAACCGCAGACCAGCGCGCAGGAAGGACGCCTCTCTCAGGACTACGCGATCTGAAGCCCTGTTCTCGAGAGCTGGCCGTCAACGGGAAACGCGCGCCCATCCACGGCGGAGAGTGTCGGCCTCCTGCCGTCAGTCGGCCGCCGAGGCGGCGCCGGGGCGAGTGACCCGCAACGGGCGCTCCTCCATGGCGGCGAAGGCCACGAGCGCCAGCGCGAAGCCGAGCGCCGCCGCGGCGTAGACCATCTGGAACAGGAAGCCGAGATCGGTTCCGCTCGCGGCGGCGTTGCGCGAGAGTTCCTCGACCGAGGTCGCTCCGCTCGAGCCGCCGACGATGATCGCGCCATAGACCGCGACCAGGATGGCGCCGCCGAGCTGCCGAAAGAAATTCATGCTCGCGGTCGCGATGCCGAGATCCTGATGCGCGACGGCGTTCTGGATGGCGACCGTCGATACCGGGAACAAGGTGCCGAGCGCGACCGCGGAGACGCCGATGATCGCCACGAAAGGGATGAGCGTCAGCCGCGTTCCGAGGACCGCGACCACCGCCATGGCGAGCGTCGCCAGCATGAGGCCGACGAGCGGGAGGCGCTTGTAGTGGCGCACGCGAGCCATGGTTCGGCCCGAGATCATGGCCCCGATCACGCCGCCGGCCATGAGCGGGATGAGCGCGATCCCGGATTGGCTCGCCGTGAGGTTCATTTCCGCCTGCAGGTAGATGGGCACATAGATCGTCATCGCCACATTGGTGCCGACGCCGAGGCTCGAGGCGATGGCCGCCGTGCGCACGACGGGATTGGCGAGCACGCGCAGCGGCACCAGAGGCTCGGCGGCAAGCCTGATGCGCAGGGCGAAGAGCGCCCACATCACGATCGAGGCGCAGATGAGCGCCGCGAACCAGAACGAGCCCTTGCCGATGGCGGCGCCCTCCCCGTTGAGCGCCAGCATGAGCAAGGTGGTGGCGAGCGCCATGAGGATCGCACCCAGAATGTCGAGCCGGTGCGGGCGGTCGTGGCGCGGCAGCTTGCGCAACAGCCTGTTCGTCATGGCGAAGGCCAGGAGGCCGAGCGGCACGTTGATCCAGAAGATCGCCGACCAATGGAAATTCTGCGCCAGGAAGCCGCCGAGATAGGGGCCGGCGAGACCCGAAGTCAGAAACACGCTGGCGATGCGCACCTGATAGCGGCCGCGCTCCTTCGGCGATACGATATCGGCGATGATCGTCTGGGCGAGCGAGATCAAGCCGCCCCCGCCGAGCCCTTGCAGCCCTCTGGCGAGCACGAGAACGAGCATCGTCGGCGCGAGCGCGCAAGCGATCGATCCGGCAACGAAGGTCGCGATGCCCAAAAGCAGCATCACCCTGCGCCCGTAGATGTCGCTCGCTTTGCCGTAAAGCGGCGTCACAGTGGTCGCGGCCAGGAGATAGGCGGTCGCCACCCAGGGCAAATTCTGCACATCCCCGAGATCGCGTGAGATCAGCGGCAGCGCCGCCGCGATGATCGTCTGGTCCAATGCCGCCAGGAACATGGCGAGCATGATTCCCGTGAAGATCGAGCGGATCTCGCGTGCGTCGAGCGGAGCCGGAGGCGGAGGCGGAGGCGGTGAAGAGGAAATGGGAATCCTCATGATTTTCGGCGATCCGGCGAGCGGGATTTCAGACGACTGGCCTTTGACGCTGGGATTCGGCGACTGGCATTTTCGATCACTGGGATTCAGCGAGCAGCAAGCATCGTGCCGAACACGAAGCCCGGTCCTGCCTCTTAGTTAGCTTAGGCGAAAGCGGCCGGCCATCCGTCGAGCGGCCGCCTCCCATGCGCCGCCTCAGCCCGATTTGCGAAAGCGACGTTCGACCGTCTCGAAGATCAGGCGCGCGGCTTGCGCTTCCCCGCCTTGCGGGCGTCCTGGCTTCGCCGTCGGCGTCCAGGCGAAGAGGTCGAAATGAGCATAGATGCGTGCCTTCTCGACGAAACGCTTGAGAAACAGCGCCGCCGTGATCGAACCGGCGAAGGCCGTGTTCGAGATGTGGCTCACATCGGCGACGCGCGAGGCGAGCATGTCGTCGTAAGGGGACCAGAACGGCAGCCGCCAGACCGGGTCGTTGAGGCGAATGCCGAGATCCACGACCTGCGCACCGAAGGCGTCATCCGTGGCGAAGAAGGCCGGAAGATCGGGGCCGAGCGCCACGCGCGCCGCGCCCGTGAGCGTGGCGAAATCGACCATCAGCTCGGGCGCCTCGCCGTCCGCGAGCGCAAGCGCGTCGGCGAGGATGAGGCGTCCCTCCGCATCCGTATTGCCGATCTCCACGCTCAGTCCCTTGCGGCTCCTCGAAGACGTCGCCCGGTCGGAAGGAGGCACCCGATATGGCGTTCTCGACGGCCGGGACGAGCACGCGCAGGCGCACGGGAAGGCTTTCCGCCATGATCATCCGCGCCGCGGCGAGCGCGGTCGCCGCCCCGCCCATGTCCTTCTTCATGAGAAGCATCGCCGCGTCTGGCTTGATGTTGAGGCCGCCGGTATCGAAGGTGACACCCTTGCCGACGAGCGTCACTTTCGGCGCGGCCTCGTCACCCCAGGAAAAATCGATGAGCCGAGGCGCCGTGACGGAGGCCCGGCCGACCGCGTGGATCATCGGCAGATCGGCGTCGAGAAGCGCGTCGCCCACGGTGGAGGTGAAGCGCGCACCGAATTTCGAGGCGAGTTCCTGGGCCGCGGCCTCGAGCCCATCAGGACCGAGGTCGTTCGCCGGCGTGTTGATGAGGTCGCGACCGAAGGCGATCGCGCTCGCGATACGCTCGGCCCGGCCCCGATCCACTCCCTTCGGCGCCACGAGCTTGGCGCACGGCCCGTTCTCCTTCTTGCGATAGGTCTCGAATCGATAGCTGTCGGCGAGCCAGGCGAAAGCAACGAGCGCGGCGCTTTGCATGTCGCCTTCGAAACGATAGGTGCCGGGCGGCAGGATGCTCGCGAGCCCTCCGCGGGCGAAGGCGCGCTCCGCCTCGCTCTTCGCCTGATCCTCGATGAACACGACGCAATCGAGGCCGCCGCTCGCGCCGGGGAGAAGCACATGCCGGCCGGGTTTTGGATCGAAATGCACCGCCTCGGAAAAACTGCGGGCCGCGGCCGAAAGCCGGCCTTGAAAGCTTTGCCAATCGGCCGCGCCCATGGCGTGGATGGGCGTCGACGCTGCTCCGGCGTCGGCGACGAGCGTGGTCATGGCGATCCCCAACAACTTGCCGGCCTCACCCCGGCGGGCAAAGGCGGCGCGGTTAACGCGTCGTTAAAGTTAACATTTTACGAATGTCCCGGGGGAAGAACCCGGCGTCCCTGCGTTCGTAGAAAATGTCCGGGCTGCGTGCAAGTTCGTCGAGCGCATGAGGGCGAGGTTTTGCATGATCGCATTTGGGAAAGGCTCCGGTCGCCCGCCGCAACGGTGGTGCGCCCTCGTTTCGGCGGCCGCGATCGCGGTTTCGCTTGCGGGCTGCTTGCGCGGCAAGGACATCACCGCATCCGTCACGGACCCGGCGTCCTCCCAGGATGCATTGCATGCGCAAGCCGAGAGCTGGAGCAAGCGCTACAGCTCGAATCCCGGCGAGAAGACCGCTTCGCTCGGCTATGCGCGCGCGCTCGCGGCGCTTGATCAGAAGGGTCAGGCAGCTGCCGTTCTGCAAACGGCGGCGGTCAAGGCACCGAAGGATCAGGAGATCCTTGCCGCCTATGGCAAGGCATTGGTCGACACCGGCGATTACAATCAGGCGCTCGAGGTGCTCGCGCGCGCCCATTCGCCGGACCAGCCGGACTGGCGCATACTTTCGGCGGAAGGCATCGCTTCGGACGGGGTCGGGCTGCATGATCGCGCCCAATCCTTCTATCTCGCGGCGCTGAAGATCGCGCCCGGCGATCCGGGCGTCATGTCGAACCTCGGCCTTTCCTATGCGCTGTCGAAAAAGCTGCCCGAAGCCGAGCGCGTGCTGACCGAAGCCGCGCGCAATCCGCGGGCCGATCCGCGCGTGCGGCAGAACCTCGCTTTGGTGCTCGCGTTGCAAGGGCACTTTGACAATGCGACCCAGGCATTGGGGCACGATCTCTCGCCGGCGGACGCCGCGAAAAACGTCGCCGACATCCGCTCCATGATCGCCCAACCCAACACCTGGGAGGCGATCCGCGGCAAAACCGCGTCGAAAAACGCGTCGGAGACCGCGATCGCGCGGGCGAAGCTACCCGCGCCGCCGCCTCAGACGACCGAAGCGCAGGCGGCCCAAGAGTAGGTCGGGAGCGGAAGACAATCTGGCGGCGACGGGCTTTCGGCGTCAATCCCAACCGAAGATCTGGATCAGCGCGGGCGTGAGGATCACCGCGAACAGCACAGGCAGGAAGAACAGGATCATCGGCACGGTCAGCTTCGGCGGCAAGCCGGCAGCCTTCTTTTCCGCCTCGTTCATGCGATGATCCCGGCTTTCCTGAGCCAAGACCCGCAACGCGACGCCGACGGGCGTGCCATAGCGCTCGGCCTGGACCAAGGCGGTGCAGATCGATTTGATCGCCTCGACGCCGGTGCGATTCGCGAGGTTTTCGAAAGCCTGGCGCCTTTCCTGAAGATAGGAGAGCTCCGCGGTGGTGAGCGTCAGCTCTTCGGCGAGCGCGACGGATTGCGTGCCGATCTCGACAGACACCTTGCGGAAGGCGTGCTCGACCGAGATGCCGGATTCGACGCAGATGAGCAAGAGATCCATGGCGTCGGGAATTGCCCGCCGCATCGACAATTGACGTTTGGTCGTCTGATTCTTCAGGAAGATTTCCGGCAGCTTGATCCCGATGTAGAGCGCGGCCACCACCGCGATCAATCGCGTCATCACCGCGTATTTGTCGCCGACGATCACGAAGGCATAGAAGGCCGTGATGACGAACAGCCCGATCGGTGAGACCAGCCTAAAAAACAAGAACGTGGTTTCGGCTTGCTTGCCGCGATAGCCTGCCATGGCGAGCCGAAGCTTGGCGGTCTCGGTGCCGAGCCAGCTCGACAGGTTGAGCCGATCGACCACGTTCTTCATATAGGCGGTCGGGTGCTGGCGCAGCGACACTTTCGTCCCGGCGCTCTTGCTGAGGCGTTCGCGCTCGCGCGCGCGGATCGCCTCCCGCTCGACCGATACGGCCCTCATGCGGCGCGCAAGATTGTCGCCCTCGACGAAGGTGATCCCCACCGTGATGATCGTCGCGGCGGTCGCGACAGCCACCATCATGGTGAAGACGAACTGCGGATCGAGGATCTTATGGAAGATGAGATTGATCATACACCGGCCGGTAAGCCCTTTGCTAGAAGTCGAAGTGGATCATCTTGCGCATCACCAGCACGCCGATGCCCATCCACAGCCCGGCCATGACCAGGGTCACCTTGCCATGGAAGGCCTTCCACAAAAGTGAGATGTAGTCGGGGCTGCTGAGATAGACGAGAATGGCGACGGCGAAGGGCAAACAGGCGATGATGCCGGCTGACGCTTTCGCCTCCATGCTCATCGCCTGGATCTTGCCGTCCATCTTGCGGCGCTCGCGAATGACGCGCGAGAAATTCGAGAGCGTCTCGGCGAGGTTGCCGCCGGATTTCTGCTGGATGGCGATCACGATGCCGAAGAAATTGGCCTCCGTGACCGGCACCCGTTGATAGAGGCGCTCGCACGATTCCGCGACGCTCAGGCCCAGGGATTGGGCTTCGATGATGTGGCGGAATTCCGATCGAACCGGCTCGCCGGCCTCGCTCGCGATGATTCGGATGCAGTCGCCGAGCGGAAGGCCGGATCTGACGCCGCGAACGACGACGTCCATGGCGTTCGGAAACTCGTTCATGAACTTCTTGACGCGTCTCTTGGTGAGGTAGCTGAGCGTCCAGCGCGGCATGCCGAAAGCTCCCACCAGCAAGCCGCCGAGCGCCACGAAGAAATTGCCGGTCGCCAGGAAGGCCGTGAGCCCGAAAGCGAGCGCCAAGAGCGCGCTCGAGAGGTAATAGCGCCGCTTCGTCCAATTCAGCCCGGCCTGCGCGATTCGCGTTTGCAGGTCGACCTTGTTCTTCGCCGCTTGCCGCTGATCGAGATCCTTGAGGCTTTGCGCCACCTGCTCGCGGCGGCTCGCCACGCTGCGTTGCGCCACGGCAATTTCCCGCGGCGCGCGATTGACGAATTGGTCCTGACGCCTCTCGGCTCGCACCTCGCCGGACAGATAAGGCATGGCGGCGAAGGCGAGGCCGCCGAGGCAGACCGCGGCCAGGACACCTATGAGCAAAGGGGAAAGCGCCATGTCGCGATCCTCGCAGCGCCAGCTCTACGAAAGCTTAAGCCGTCTCAAGCGGTTTGAGCCTTATGGTCGAGAGCGTCGAGCGCCGCGGCGAGCCGTGTCGATTCACCATAGTAGGTGGCGCGCTCCCAGAAGCGGGGCCGGCCGATCCCGGTCGACACATGGCGTCCCGTCATCTTGCCGTTCGCATCCTCCGCTCCCATGTCGAAAACCACGATGTCCTGGGTGATGATGATGTCGCCCTCCATGCCCATCACCTCCGTGATATGCGTGATGCGCCGCGAGCCGTCGCGCAGACGCGCCGCCTGGACGATCACATCGACGGACGAGACCATCATCTCGCGAATGTTTCTCGGCGGCAGTGCGAAACCGCCCATGGTGATCATCGATTCGACGCGCGACAGCGCCTCGCGCGGCGAGTTCGCGTGCAGCGTTCCCATCGAGCCGTCGTGGCCCGTGTTCATCGCCTGCAGCAGATCGAAGGCCTCGGGGCCGCGCACCTCGCCGACGATGATGCGCTCCGGGCGCATACGCAGGCAGTTCCTCACCAGATCGCGCATGGTGACCTGGCCCTGGCCTTCGAGATTCGGCGGGCGCGTCTCGAGACGCACCACATGGGGCTGTTGCAATTGCAACTCGGCCGCGTCCTCGCAGGTGACGATGCGCTCGTCGTCATCGATATAGCGTGTCAGGCAATTCAGGAGCGTGGTCTTTCCGGAGCCGGTGCCGCCGGAGATCAGCACGTTGCAGCGCACCCGCCCGATGATCTTGAGGATTTCGGAGCCGGCCTGCGAGATCGAGCCGAACTTCGTCAACTGATCGAGGGTGAGCTTTTCCTTCTTGAATTTGCGGATGGTGAGCGCCGGCCCATCGATCGCCAAAGGGGGCACGATGACGTTGACGCGCGAGCCGTCGGGAAGGCGCGCGTCGCAAATCGGAGAGGATTCGTCCACGCGCCGCCCGACCTGGCTGACGATGCGCTGGCACACGTTCATCAGTTGGGAGTTGTCGCGAAACCGGACCGCGGTGAGCTGGATCTTGCCGCCGACCTCGATGTAGGTCTTCTGGGCCCCGTTCACCATCACATCCGCGATGTCGTCGCGCGCCAGCAAGGGTTCGAGCGGACCGTAGCCGAGCACGTCGTTGCAGATGTCGTCGAGCATGTCCTCCTGTTCGGCGATCGACATCATCACGTTCTTGAGGCGGATGATCTCGCTGACGATGTCGCGGATTTCCTCGCGCGCACTATCGGTGTCGAGCTTGGCGAGCTGGCTCACGTCGATCGCCTCGATCAGCGCGCCGAACACCATGCTCTTCGTTTGATAATAGTCGTCCGAGCGCGGCTGCTCGCCCACGGGCGGCTTCGCTTGCGGCGAAGGCGAGGGTGTGGTCGGCTCGTTGCGCTGAACCGGGGCCGGCGACGGAGCGGGAACGAGGCGCAGAGCGCTCGCCGGCTCGGCCGGCGCCGGCGCGGGTGAGACCGGTCCCACCCTTTGCGTCGAGGTGAAGCCCGTCGGGCGCTTTCCAAACATGCAAGCCTAACCTGAGACGAATTCTCGCGAGATCACGGTTTTCGGGACGCCATGCGCTTCAAGAACGGCAAGTTGAGCGGCAGGTTGAATTTCGACTTGCGCATCTCGGTGCGGCCGGTGACGGCGCGAGCCAGAGAGAGGCAGATCTCGGCATGCTTGCCGCCCGCCTGGATCTCCGAGATCATCTGACCGTTGTTCGCCGCCGATCCGAAAAGTTGCGCATCGTAGGGGATGATCGTCGCTTCCGTGCCGACCGCCTTGACGAAATCGGCCACCCCGATCTCGGGACGCTTGGGCACGCCCGTCTTGTTGAGGACGAGGCGGGGGTGGGCATCGTTCGGCCGCGATGCCTTGAGCAGCTCGTGCACGCTCTTCACGTTGCGCAGATTGGCGAGGTCGGGCTCGGCAACGAGGAGGATCTGATCGGCGCCGAGCAGCAGATGCTTCACCGAGGCATTCCAATGATGCGGCAGATCGAGGATGATGCACGGCACGCTCGCACGCAGAATGTCGATCAACGGATCGAACGCCTTTTCGTCGAACTCGAAGTGGCGATCGAGGGTGGCGGGTGCGGCGAGCAGGCTCAGATTGTCCGCGAGCGTGGACAGGAGCCGCTCCATCAACGTCGCATCGAGCCGGTCGGGCGTCGATATCGCTTCGACGACGCCCTGCGGCGGATCCTGGTTGAAGTTGAGCCCCGCGGTTCCGTAGGGAAGATCGAGATCGACGATGACGGTCGCGAGCTCGAGGTGGCGCGAGATGGTCCAGCCGAGGTTGTGGGCGACCGTCGACGCGCCGCAGCCGCCCTTCGCGCCATAGACCGCGATCACCCTCCCGAGCGGATCGGCATTGGCGCCGTGGAATAATTCCGAGATCGACTGAATGAAGGCGAGATGCTCGACCGGCGCGATGAGGTATTCGCTCACGCCGCGCCGCATGAGCTCGCGATAGAGCAGCACGTCGTTCACATGGCCGATGACGACGACCTTCGTGTCCGGATCGCAGACGCTCGCCAGCCGATCGAGACTGTCCAGCAGGTTTTCGCGATTGCCCACCGATTCGATGGCGATGACATTCGGGGTGGACGCCTCCGCATAGGCCTCGACGGCCGCCGATGCGCCACCCATCTGCACCTTCACATGCACCTTGCTCATGCGCCGATCGCCCACCGCGGCCTGGATCGAGCTGGCGAGCTCGGGTGTCTCGCAGAAGGCTTGCAGCGAGATTCGCGGCAGCGGCAGGATATGGGGCGTGGGCGCGGCCTGCCCGTTCACCTGCGGCATTTTCTGCGTTCCGAATAGATCGCTCATCAGGCCCCGCCCCCGCCGATATTGCCGATGGTGGCTTTGTTCTTCGAGTTGTCGTACGTGGTCGCGGGATCCTGTCCCTGGCGCAATTTCGTGATTTCGTTCGAACGCTTGACGACGTCGATGCGATCCTCGACGTGCGGCCGCACGAGATCGATGGGATCGGCGATTTGCGCCGCGATGTTCTGCTGATAGGCGCAGCCGAAGTTCCAATATTGCTCGTTCTCGATGGCCTCTCTCGTCGTCGAGCCCGACAGATTCCTTCGGCCAACGGCCGCAGGAATGAGGAACGCTCGCGGCAAGCTCCGCGAAGCTCAAGCGGATCGGCGCCGCGAGCGATGGATCCTCGACCATGTAGGTCTGAACCGAGAGCGGCACATAGCCCCGTGAGCCCCCGAGCGCCGCCCGGATCGTCTCGATGCCGCGCGCATCGGCGGCCGGGTTGGTGCTGCCCACGGGCACGAAGGCCGTCATGATGCCTTCGCCGTGCTGGCGGAACTCCTGCGCGAAGGCATGGAGATCCTGGCGCTGGCGCGGGTCGAGAGGCCCGGAATTCGCGCCGACGAAAATATCGAGCGTGCGGTTCTTGTCGGTGATGACGATCGGGTGCCGGTCGCGGTAGTCGGAAGGGTCGCGCCCGAAATTCGTCACCACGCGATCCGCGCCACAACCGCTGAGCGCCACCGAAAGGACGGCCCCGGCCAGAAAGCCGCCTGCCGGAAGCTTTCGACCGCCTGGTGTCGCGTTGTTCCGCGTAAGATCAAGGTGGGTGAGCATATGGCGAAGCCTCAATCGTGGATGAAACCGACCGAGCCGCGATAGTTCGGAGGCGGCGAATTTGCTCCGGCGACACCGTAGATCTTGTTCAGCTTGCCGAGCAAAAGCGTCTGCGGATCGGTCGGATCGACGAAGTTGTCGTCGGGTCGCGCGATGTCGCTCGGGGCCACCGGCTTCACGATGTAGGGCGTGACGATGATCACGAGGTCGGTCTCGTTGCGCTGATAATCTTGCGAGCGGAACAAGGCGCCGAGAATCGGCAGCTTCATCAAGCCCGGCAAGCCATTGAGGTGCTTCACGACCTCTTGTTGGATGAGACCCGCGAGAGCGACGGCTCCGCCGGAGGGCAGCTCGACCGTCGATTCGGCTTGCCGCGTCTTGGTGCCGGGAACCGTGATGTTCACGAAAGTGAAGGTGTTCTCGAAATCGATATCGGTGACCTCGGTGGTGAGCCGCAGGCTGATGCGGCCGGGCGACAGGACGACCGGGGTGAAGCCCAGAGTCACGCCGTAGGGCTTGAAATCGACGCCGACCGTGCATGGCGGCGTGCCGCCGGCGCCCGTGCAGGTCTCGTTGGTCGGCACCGGGAAAGTGCCGCCAGCCGTGAACTTCGAGGCCTCGCCGGAAATGGCGGTGAGCGTCGGCTCGGCAAGGATATGGGCCACGCCGTCCTTCTCGAGCGCCTTGATGCTCGCTTCGGTCTTGGCCTTTCCGGCCGAGCCGATGATGTCGATGTTGGTGTTCGAGACCGGCTGGCTCGTCGAGTTGGTGGCCGGAAAATTGAGAAGGAAATCAGTCGGCGATTTGAAGACACGCCAATTCGTGCCGGTGATGTCCATGCCGAGCTGCTTGATGATTTCGCGACTGATCTCGGCGATGGTCACCTTGACCATCACTTGATCCTTCGCTCGCACCGTAAGCGAGTTGATCACGTCGCCGGTGGTGTCCTTGGCGCCGCCGTCGAGATGGCCGATGAAGCCTTTCGCGATGTCGGCCGCCTGCTGTGCGTCGAGCGCCGAAGCCACCTCGCCGGTGAGGATCACCGTGTTGTCGACCGCGGTGACCGTGATGGCCGAGCCCGGCATCGCGATCTTCAGGGTGCGACGCAGCTTGTTCATGTCGCGCCCGACGAGAATTTCGAGATTGGCGATCTGGGCGCCCTGGGCGTCCATGATGAAGACGCTGGTCGCTCCATCGCTCATCGCGATCAGGAACACCTTGCGGGTCGAGCGCACCACGGCGTTGGCGACCTTCGGATTGGCGACGAACACTTCCTTGGCATCGCGCGGAAGCTCGACGACGATCGATTTGCCGATCCCCAGGTTGAGCTTCTGCGGCACCGCGGGATTGACGCCCGCCACCCTTATGGTCGAGGGCGTATCGTCACCGAAGCTCACCGGGGCGGCTCGTGCCGAGCCGCAGGCCAAAACGACCGAGGCGAGGGCCAAGGCCGGCAAGCCGAGCCTTACGACCCGGATCGCGATGCGCGTCAACGAAGCGAGCATGGTTGCTGTTTCCGGCCTCGTTCAGTTCTTGCCGCCGACGTAAGTCTGCACGCCGTAGCGGATGACGGAGAGTTCGGTGTCCTTCTCCATGGCGACGACCTGCGCGGTGTTGCCATCCGCGACGCTGCGCAAGGCGAGAGTGAGCGCGCCGGAGCGCTGGGCGAGCGCGATCGTGTTCACCTCGTCGGGATCGAGCTCGAGAGTCGCCGTCTCGCCGACCGCGACGCGCTCGCCATTCTTCTCCTCGATGTTCGGCCCGATGGCCAGGACGCGAATGTTCTGGAGCAGCGTTTCGCTCGAGTAGATGTCGGTGCCTTGCGCTTTCGTGGCGCGCCAGTCCTTGTAGACATGGATCACGTCGACATGGTCGTTCGGCAGGATGAGCGTGCCGGCACTGTTCGACCCCCGTTGGTCGATGCCGATGGCGAGCGCGCGCTTGCCCTCCGGCAGGATGGCGGCGAGATAGCCGGCGTCCGACTTGATCAGCTTATCCTTGCTCACGGGTTCGTTGGCGACGAAGGTCTCGCGAACGATCGCGCCGGCGTTCTGGGCGATGGCGTCGGGAGCATCCTTCCTGAGAATCATTCCCGGCGAGATCCCCTCCGCGGGCCAGGTCAGCCATTTGAGATTTGAGGCGCCGAGCTTCGTGCCGAGCGGCACGTCCGTCGCGGCCACGAGCACTTCGCTCGCCGCGATCTTCTCGGGCTCGATCGCGACCTGGGGCGAGGGCGCCGGTTCGCGCCTGCCGCTTGACAGATAGGCTGCGGCCAATCCGGCCACGACCGCAACGCCGATGATGGCGATACGAGCTGGTTTCATGACAGAGACCCGAAAAGATGACGCGACTCGGATCGGTACGCCCCCGACACGATGATTTGATCAGCTAAAGGTCAAGGCATGGTTAACCGGGAGTGGCGAAACGTCATTAACGAATCACAACCTCCGAGAAGCCGAGTATAGAGCCTCCTGAATTCAGAAGGTTTTTCATCGCGTTAACCAATCTAACCTTTATTCGCTCAAGAAATCCTCAGATTTGCGAAGGGAAAGAAAAAACCGCCCAGGAATCGCTGGGCCGTGACTTCGTTGCAGGCTCTTCGTTAATCAGACCCGGTGCGGGCACCGATCGGGCAGCGATGCGATCAGCCCTGAAAGGCGCGTAGCATGATCTGCGCATGCGGCAGGATCGCAAGGGCGGCGATCGCCAGCGCGATTCCATAGGGTATTCCGGTCTCGGGCGCGTGCAGCTTGAGCGCCCAGGGAAGCCGAGCCAGCATCGCGGGCAAGGGCCAGCGGCGGGCGATGAGAAGCGCCATCGTCAACAAGCCGCCCAAAATCGAGGCCAGCACGAAGTAATCGAGGAGATCGGCGAAACCGAGCCAGAGCGCGATGGCCGCCGCGAGCTTGGCGTCGCCACCCCCCATCCAGCCGGCAGCGAACATGGCGAAAGTGACGGCGAGCACGAGCAGCCCCGCGCCCAGGTGCCAGGCGATCTCGGAGGCCGGCAGGCGGCAGAGCATCACGGCGCCGAAAAAGGCGAGCGCCACGGCCGCCGTGAGCTTGTTGGGGATCGTCATGGTGGTGAGGTCATAGGCCGCGGCGAAGGCCATCAGGGCCGGAAAAACGCCGAGAAACAAAAGGGCGGTCATTTCGTCAGTTCCTGAGCGTGGCCAAGGGTGATGATTTGTCGAGGCAACCCCGCCATTCGCCTGTGGGGCGATCGCGAGCTTGCGAGGCGCGCCTTTTAAGGGGCGTTAATCTTGCGCGATCCACGAGGCCACAGGGCCGGCCGGGGCGCGATCGTGAGATGGGCTCCCCGTCGACGACGGCCGCAGCCTTGCCGCGTTTGCTGGAAACGGATCCGGCGAATTGTGCGTCGCGCGATCCGCCGGGCATCCGTCATCGGGTGAGCGAACCGCAACGCGAAAGGGCCGGTTCTCCCGGCCCCTCCATCGCCCGTATGCGCCTCACGTCAGTTGTTGGCGCCCGAAAGAGCCGTGCTGACTGTGTTGAAGGTCTTCGTGAGCTGCGTGCCCACCGCTGTGATCGCGGTGATGATGACGACAGAGATGAGCGCCGCGATCAAACCATATTCGATGGCCGTCGCGCCGGACTCGTCCCTGACGAAACGAGAAAGAATCGGCTTCATTGGTGATCTCCGTTAAAAGGTTGTTCCGCGCTTCGGCATCGTATTTCGAGCTTGGCGTGGCTTCGACCTTAGGCATATCGCCTTGAAAAGCCGTTAACCTGACAGTAAAAAAGCGGGTTCACCTTCAGATTATCTCCGGTGGTTAACAACGACCTGACCGAAAGGCGCGCATTGCACCTCAAGCGCACGGTCAAACCTGGCTGATCCTTCGAATACGGGTGAGCCGAAGCCCCGGCCTCGTCGCGGGCGCGCAGAGCGCCGCCTTCGCGCCGTCGACGAGGGTTCGGCCATTTTGCGGCCGCGAAGCCTCAATCGCGCAAAAGGTCGTTGATGCTGGTCTTGGAGCGGGTGCGTTCATCGACCTTCTTGACGATGACGGCGCAAGCGAGCGCGGGTCCGGCGACGCCGCTCGCGAGCGCCTTGCCCGGAAGCGTCCCCGGAACGATCACCGAATATGGCGGGACCTCGCCCATATGCACCTTGCCGGTGTCGCGCTCCACGATTTTCGTCGAGGATGAGATGAACACGCCCATGCCGAGCACGCTTCCCTTGCGCACCACCACCCCCTCGACGACTTCCGAGCGGGCGCCGATGAAGCAATCGTCCTCGATGATGGTCGGGCCGGCTTGCAGGGGCTCGAGCACGCCGCCGATCCCGACGCCGCCGGACAAATGGCAATTCTTGCCGATCTGGGCGCAAGAGCCGACCGTCGCCCAGGTGTCGACCATGGTGCCGCTGTCCACATAGGCGCCGAGATTGACGAAGCTCGGCATCAGCACGACGTTTGGCGCGATATAGGCGCCGCGCCGCACGATCGAGCCCGGCACCGCGCGAAACCCGGCCGACGTGAATGAGTTGTCGCCCCAGCCGGCGAATTTCGAAGGGATCTTGTCCCACCAGACCGCCCCGCCCGGCCCGCCTTGAATGACGGTCATGTCATTGAGGCGAAAGGACAGCAGCACCGCTTTCTTCAGCCACTGATTGACGGTCCATCGGCCGTCCGCCGAGGGCTCGGCGACGCGCGCCTTGCCGCCGTCCAGGAGCTCGATTGCCGTCTCGACCGCTTCGCGGGTCTTGCCTGCGGTCGAAGGAGTGATTTCCGCACGCCTTTCCCAGGCATCATCGATGGTGGCGGCAAGCTCGGCGTGCATGGCTTCCTCTCGATCAAGGCTGTTGCTCGCGCCAATCAGCGACGCGCGCAGCCGAAGTCAAGAGGTGGACGACGATCGCGCCTCGATGGAGCTCCGATCCGCAGAGCGATGCCGGTCGGTCGACTTCCTCCGAATGGCGAGAACGACCCGCGCGGGCGGCTCGACCCTCGAAGCTCAGGCGGGCATGCGCCTTTCGGCGAGCCTCGCCCAATAGGACACGCCCGCCGAGATCGCGGCGTCGTTGAAGTCGTAAGCCGGGTGATGCAGCCCGGCCGTATCGCCATTGCCCACGAGGATCATGGCGCCCGGACGCTCGAGCAGCATGTAGGAGAAATCTTCCCCGCCCATGCTGGGCTCGATGTCGGTCTTGACGTTGTCGGCGCCGGCGACCTCGGTGGCGGCCTCGGCCGCGAACCCGGTCTCCGCTTCATGATTGCGCGTGACCGGGTAGCCGCGCCGATAGTCGACCTTGGCGCGCGCACCGAACACCGCCGCGCTATGGTCTGCCACGCTCGCGAGGCGCGCCTCGATCAGATCGCGGACCTGCGGCTCGAGCGTTCGTACCGTCCCCCTCAGCGTGACGTTCTGCGGAATGATGTTGAACGCATCCCCGCCGCGCACATAGGTCACCGAGACCACGCCCGACTTCAGGGGGTCGACATTGCGCGACACGATGCTCTGCAGCGCCGTGATCATATGCGCGGCGACGACGATCGTGTCGATGCCCTCATAGGCCTTCGCCGCATGGGCGCCTCGGCCCTCGATCTCGATTTCGAAGCGATCGGCCGCCGCGAGCATGGGGCCGGGCCGCAGCGCGAAATGGCCCGTCGGCAGGCCCGGCATGTTGTGCATCCCATAGACCTCGCGGATGCCGAAGCGATCGATCAGCCCCTCCTTGACCATCAGCTCGCCGCCCGCTCCGCCTTCTTCGGCGGGCTGGAAGATGACGACCGCCGTGCCGTCGAAATTGCGCGTCTCGCAAAGATATTTGGCGGCGCCGAGCAGCATCGAGGTGTGCCCGTCATGCCCGCAGGCATGCATCCGGTTCGCGATCGTCGACCTATGCGGGATGTCGGCGATCTCTTGAAGCGGCAGGCAATCCATGTCGGCGCGCAGGCCGATCACCTTGCCGCTTGCGCTCTTCTTGCCGCGGATGACGCCCACGACGCCCGTCTTGGCCATCCCGGTGACGATCTCGTCGCAACCGAAAGCCTTGAGCTTTTCGACGACGATGGCGGAGGTCCGTTTCTCCTCGTAACCAAGCTCGGGATGGGCGTGGATGTCTCGCCGCCAGGCGGCGATCTCATCGGAGAAGTCGGCGACGCGATTGATGACGGGCATGGAGTTCGTACACTGTTGTCTTGAGTTCACCATGTGGTCCCTTCCCGGCGGATGGTCCCCACCGTCGAGAAGAAGCCACGAGCTTTGGAAGAATGGTCAGGCCTTTTCGGACGAACCGACCTTCGGCGCGGCCGGACCACTGGCGCGCCGGAGTGTCGCGCCAGTTGGCGACGAGCGCAAGAGTGCATCTGGCCACGTGTATCTGGCCCGGTGTATCTCGCCAACGACATCGAGGCGCTCGAAAGCGGTCGTTGTGCCTTGATCGCACGAGGACTTTGTTCGCATCGGCGGGCTCGGTCGAGGATGGAGCTGCGCCTCGCCCCTCCGCGTCTTCGGCGATGATGACCTTGGGGCCGGGGCGCCGCCGAGGTTCCCCCGGCGCGACGACGCAGAGGCGCCGAGGCAGCGAGCCGCGGGGCCGTCCTCCCCTGCGCGCGATGGCGGAGAGGGCGGTGCCGCGGGCACGACGCTCGAGCGCGCCGACCGGATCGGTGCAGGCCGCTGCTCATCGAGACGCTGGACCTATCTTCGCCGCTGCGCTTAGATGGAAAAGGTTGCGGGCGTCCGTCCGCCGAATGGGGCCGGTGACGGATCTCGAAAGAACGCCGAATGGAGTTGAGCTCGATGAAGACGTGGTTATTTCCGAAAGCAGGGAGGCTCGCGCTCGTCGCGTTGAGCGCCGCTGCGATCCTTGCCGGACCCAGCCTCGCGTCCGAGGCGAGCGCGAAGACCTTGCGTTTCGCCTTCCAGGGCGAATTGAAGGCCGTCGATCCCTATGCGATCAACGAGAGCTTCAGCCTCAGCGTCAACGGCTCTGTCTATGAGGGCCTGATCCGCCGCGGCCAGGACATGAAGATCGAGCCTTGCCTCGCGACGAGCTGGGAGACGCTCGATCCGCTGCATTGGCGCTTCCACCTGCGCAAAGGCGTCAAGTTCCACGACGGCCAGGATTTCACCGCCGACGACGTGGTCTTTTCCGCCGATCGCGTGCATTCGCCGGGCTCGGACATCAAGAACCGCGTCCCCCTCGACGCGAAAGTTGTGAAGGTCGACGACTACACGGTCGACTTCCTCCTCAAGACCCCGAACCCGCTGCTTTTCAACGAATGGGAGACCTGGGGGATCTTCTCCAAGAAATGGTCCGAGGAGCATGGCGCGACCGAAGCGACCGCCATGAACGCCACGACGCCGCCCTATGCGGCCTTGCACGCCAACGGCACCGGGCCTTTCATGCTGGTGAGCCATGAGCCCGGCGTGAAAACGGTGTGGAAGAAGAATCCCAATTGGTGGGACACGCCGAGGCACAATCTCGACGAGGTGGTGTTCACCCCGATCTCCTCGAATGCGACGCGCGTCGCCGCGCTCCTTTCGGGCGAGATCGACTGGATGGACCCGGTGCCGCTTCCCGATCAGGCGCGCGTCAACGCCAATCCGGGGACCGAGGTCCTCGCCGCCCCCGAGGTGCGCACCATCTTCCTCGGCTTCGACCAGGTGAGGCCCGAGCTCGGCCATTCGAATGTGAAGGGCAAGAACCCGTTCAAGGACGTGCGGGTGCGCAAGGCCTTCTACCAGGCGATCGACGAGGAGGCGATCAAGACCAAGGTGATGCGCGGGCTCGCGACGCCCTCGGCCTTGCTCATCGCGCCATCCCTCTATTCGGAATCGAAGGACTTCAAGCGCATCCCCTTCGACCCCGAAGCCTCGAAGAAGCTGCTCGTCGAGGCCGGCTATCCGGACGGTTTCGAGGTGCAGATGAATTGCCCGAACGATCGCTACGTCAATGACGAGGCGATCTGCCAGGCGGTCGTCGGCATGCTGGCGCGGGTCGGCGTGAAGATCGACCTGCTCGCCGAACCCAAGTCGAAGTTCTTCGCCCGCATCACGGCGGCCGGCGGCTTCGATTCCTCGTTCTATCTGCTCGGGTGGACGCCCTCGACGCTCGAGAGCTACAACGTCTTCCAATACATCATCGGCTGCCGCGACGAGAAGGGAAATGGCGGCGGTAACAACGTCGGAGACTATTGCAATCCGAAGGTCGACCAACTCGCCAAGGAAGCGCTGCAGGAGCCCGACCAGGAAAAGCGCGACGATATCTTCAAGCAGGCCTGGCAGCTCTCCTTGTTCGATGACGTGGCCTATATTCCTTTGCACCAGCAAGCGCTCGCCTGGGGTGTATCGAAGAAGACCCATGTCGTGCAACGCCCCGACAACTATTACATTTTTGCCTGGGTGAAGATGGATTGATGCCGAGCTCGAAGCGCCGCCCCGCTCCTCGCGGCGGCGCTCGCGGGCGAGCTTCGACGCACGGCTCCCGTCGATCGAAAAATCCTCCGCGCGGGAATCCGTGTGGATCGAAATGACCGTCCCCGACGAAAAAAGGGGCGAATGCAAAAAGGCCAAGATCCAGGGAGGCCGATATGGTGATCGCATTGATCGCGCCGAGGTTGGCTGCCGCGCGAAAGCTGGCGTTTGCGTCGAGCTTCGCTTTGGCGCTCATCGGCGCCCCGGTCTTCATCGGCGCTCCGGCGCTCGCTCCCAAGGCCGAGGCGAAGACGCTGCGCTTCGCCTTTCAGGGCGAGCTGAAGGCGGTCGACCCCTACGCCTTGATGGAATCCTTCAGCCTCTCGGTCGGCACCGCGGTCTATGAAGGTCTCATCCGCCGCGGCCCCGATCTCAAGATCGAGCCTTGCCTTGCGACGAGCTGGGAAACGCTCGACCCGCTGCATTGGCGCTTCCATTTACGCAAGGGCGTCAAATTCCACGATGGCGAGGATTTCACCGCCGATGACGTCGTGTTTTCGGCGGAGCGGCTGCACACGCAAGGCTCCGATCTCAAGAACATGGTGGCGCCCGACACCAAGGTGGTGAAGGTCGACGACTACACGGTCGATTTCATCCTGACGCGTCCCGATCCGCTTCTCATGGCTCAATGGGAGGATTGGGGCATCTTTTCGAAGAAATGGTCTGAAGAGCACGGCGCGACCGAAGCGACCGCCATGAACGCCACGACGCCGCCTTATGCCGCGTTGCACGCCAACGGCACCGGGCCCTTCATCCTGGTGAGTCACGAGCCCGGCGTGAAGACCGTGTGGAAGAAGAACCCGAACTGGTGGGACACGCCGAGGCATAATCTCGACGAGGTGGTGTTCACGCCGATCCCGTCGAATGCGACGCGGGTCGCGGCCTTGTTGTCGGGCGAGATCGACTGGATGGACCCGGTGCCGCTTCCCGACCAGGCGCGCGTCAACGCCAATCCGGGCACGCAGGTCCTGGCGGGGCCGGAGCTTCGCACCATCTTCCTCGGCTTCGACCAGATGAGGCCCGAGCTCGGCCATTCCAACGTCAAGGGCAAGAACCCGTTCAAGGACGTGCGGGTGCGCAAGGCCTTCTACCAGGCGATCGACGAGGAGGCGATCAAGACCAAGGTGATGCGCGGGCTTGCGACGCCGGCGGCCCTCATGATCGCTCCCTCCCTCTATTCGGAGACGGGCGACTTCAAGCGCATCCCGTTCGACCCGGATTCTTCGAAGAAGCTGCTCGCGGAAGCCGGCTATCCCAACGGCTTCGAGGTGCAGCTCGATTGCCCGAACGACCGCTACGTCAATGACGAGGCGATCTGCCAGGCGGTCGTCGGCATGCTGGCGCGCGTCGGCGTCAAGGTCGATCTCGTCGCGGAGCCCAAATCCAAATTCTTCGCACGCATCCTGGGCGTCGGCGGCTACGACACGTCCTTCTATCTGCTCGGTTGGACGCCGGGGACCTACGAAAGCTACAATGTCTTCCAGTACAACATTCAGTGTCGCGACGAGAAGGGCAACGGCGGGCACAACAACATCGGCGGCTATTGCAATCCGAAGGTCGACCAGCTCGCCAACGAAGCGTTGCAACAGCCCGACCAGGAAAAGCGCGACGACATCTTCAAGAAGGCATGGCAGCTCGCGCTCTTCGACGATGTGGGCTACATCCCCTTGCACCAGCAGGCCCTCGCCTGGGGCGTGTCGAGGAAGGTGCATGTGATCCAACGCCCGGACAACGCCTATATCTTCGCCTGGGTGAATATGGATTGAGACCGATGCGGCTGGACCATCCCTGGGCGCGACCGGCGAGCGGGTATCGCCACGCCCCTCGCCCGGAGCTTCGCGCCGCGCGCCGGGGCCGCGCGGAGGCCGCATGACATGATCGCCTTCATCATCCGGCGCCTCTTCGCCTCGATCGGTGTCTTGATCGCCGTCGGCCTCATCGCCTTCCTGCTGTTTCGCTATGTGGGCGACCCGGTGAACCAGATGGTCGGCATCGAGACCCCCGAAAGCGAGCGCGAGGCGCTGCGCCAACAGCTCGGGCTCAACGATTCCGCGATCGTGCAGGCGTTGCGCTTTCTCGGAAACGCGGCGCGCTTCAATTTCGGCATCTCCTATCAGTTCAAGCAGCCGGTCTCCGACCTGATCGGGGCGCGCATGCCGGCGACGCTCGAGCTCGCCTTCGTCGCCTCGATCCTGTCGCTCGCCGCCGGCGTGCCGATGGGCGTCTACACCGCCTTGCGGCGAAGGAGCGCGCTCGCCAAGCTGTTCGAGGCGGTGTCGCTCGTCGGCATTTCCTTGCCGACCTTCCTGATCGGCATCCTGCTCATCTACCTGTTCTCGGTGACGCTCGGCTGGCTCCCGTCCTTCGGCCGCGGGGATGTGGTGCATATCGGCTCGTGGTGGACGACGGGGCTGCTCACCGTCTCCGGCCTCAAGGCCATCATCATGCCGTCGATCACGCTCGCGCTCTTCCAGATGACGCTCATCATGCGGCTCGTGCGCGCCGAGATGCTCGAGGTGCTGCGAGCCGACTACATCCGCTTCGCGCGTGCGCGCGGCCTCTCCGAACGCAAGGTGCATTTCCGCCACGCGCTCAAGAACACGCTCGTGCCGGTGATCACCGTCGTCGGGCTGCAGGTCGGCTCGATCGTCGCTTTCTCCATCATCACCGAGACGGTGTTCGCCTGGCCCGGCATGGGTCAGCTTTTTCTGCAATCGGTTCAGAACGTCGATATCCCGATCATGGCCGCCTATCTCCTGTTCATCGCTTTCCTGTTCGTCGTCATCAATCTCGTGGTCGATCTTCTCTACGCGGCTGTCGACCCGCGCCTGCGCGTTGCGATCCACGGAGCTTGACGGGACGATGAGCGAGATCACGGTCGAGCTGCCGAAGGCCGAGGGAACACCCCGCTCCTTCCTCGGGCGCGTCAGGGAGAGCGATCTTCTTGCGAGCTTCCTGTCCTCGAAGATCACCGTCGTCGCGGGCGCGCTGACGCTGATCTTCTTCCTCGCCGCGATCCTCGCGCCCTTGATCGCGCCGACGAATCCGTTCGATCCGGCCTCGAATTTCTTGATCGATTCGCTGACGCCCCCGCGGTTTGCCGCGGGCGGGGACGTGCGTTTCCTGCTCGGCACCGACGATCAGGGCCGCGATTTATGGTCGGCGATCCTTTATGGCTTGCGCGTCTCGCTGCTCATCGGCCTCTTCGGCGTCCTGCTCGGAGGCGCGATCGGCATCACCTTGGGTCTTATCGCCGGCTATGCGGGCGGGCGCATCAATTCGATCATCATGCGGATCGCGGATGTGCAGCTCACCTTCCCGGCGATCCTGATCGCGCTCCTCGTCGACGGCGTGGTGCAGGCGTTGCTGAAGGGGCAAAATCGCGACCAGACGGCCTTCGGCATCCTCGTGGTCTCGATCGGCCTTTCCTTCTGGGTGCAATATGCCCGCACCGTGCGCGGCTCGACGCTCGTCGAGAAGAACCGCGACTATGTGGCGGCGGCGCGCCTCATCGGCTTGTCGCCGGCGCGCATCCTGGTTCGCCACATCCTGCCGAACGTCATGGGGCCGGTGCTCGTCATCGCGACCATCAACCTTGCGCTCGCCATCATCACCGAGGCGACGCTCTCCTTCCTCGGTGTCGGCCTGCCGCCGACCCAGCCTTCACTCGGGACCTTGATCCGCATCGGCCAGAATTTCCTGTTCTCGGGCGAGTGGTGGATCGTGACCTTCCCGAGCCTCACGCTCGCCACGCTCGTGCTCGCCGTGAATCTTCTCGGCGACTGGTTGCGCGACGCACTCAATCCGAAGCTGAAATGACGGAGCCGCTCCTCTCGGTCAGCGACCTGCGCGTCGAGTTCGCCACGCGGCGCGGACCGCTCACCGCGATCGACGGCATCTCCTTCGATCTCGCGCCAGGCGAAATCCTCGGCGTCGTCGGGGAATCAGGCGCCGGCAAGTCGCTCACCGGACTTGCCATCATCGGCCTCCTCGATCCGCCGGGCCGGATCGCCGGTGGCGAAATCAGGCTGAACGGCAAGCGGATCGACAATCTGGCGCCCGAGGCGATGCGCAAGATTCGCGGGCGGCGCATCGGCATGATCTTCCAGGACCCGCTGACGAGCCTCAATCCGCTCCTGCGAATCGGCGACCAGCTCGTCGAAACCATCCTGACGCACACATCTCTCAGCCCGAGGCAGGCGCGCGAACGGGCGATCGCCCTTCTCACCGAGGTGGGCATCCCGGCGCCCGAGAAACGGATCGACGGCTATCCGCATGAATTCTCGGGCGGCATGCGCCAGCGCGTGGTGATCGCGCTCGCGCTTTGCGCCGAACCCGCGCTCGTCATCGCCGACGAGCCGACGACGGCGCTCGACGTCTCGGTTCAGGCGCAGATCATCGCGGTGCTGAAGCGTCTGGCGCGCGAGCATGACGCGGCCGTCATTCTCATCACCCATGACATGGGCGTGATCGCCGAGACGGCGGACAGGGTGGCCGTGATGTATGCCGGGCGCATCGCCGAGATCGGCAAGGTCGGCGAGGTCGTGCGCGATCCGCTCCACCCTTACGCGAAAGGGCTGATGGCGGCAATTCCCACCTTGGAGGGGCGCGCCTCGCGCCTCGCCCAGATTCCAGGCACCATGCCGCGCCTTTCGGCCATTCCGCCGGGCTGCGCCTTCAACCCGCGCTGTCCCAACGTCTTCGATCGCTGCCGCATCGAGCGGCCCCCGCCGCTCGCTGTGGGCGAGAGGCGCGCCGCGTGCTGGCTCTACGATCGCGGCAACGCCCCGGCCGCCCTGCCGGAGGCCGTGTCGTGACCTCCGCGATCAGGAAGGCGACCGTCCCGCCTCATTCGCCGTCCGGCGGAAGAAAAAGCGGTACCGGTCCAAGCGTGCCCACGCCCCTCCTCGTCGAGGTCGAGCACCTCAAGCGCATCTTCGACGTGTCGAAGCCCTGGATCTCGCGCATGATCGAGCGCGAGCCGCGCCGTCAGCTCAAGGCGGTCGATGGCCTCGACTTCAAGATCAATCGCGGCGAAACGCTCGGCATCGTCGGCGAATCGGGTTCGGGCAAATCGACGCTTGCGCGCATGGTCGTCGGCCTCCTCAAGCCGAGCAGCGGACGGGTGCTGATCGAGGGTGTCGACATGGCCGCGACCGACGATCCCGCGGCGCGCCGGGACGTGCGGCGGCGAATGCAGATGATCTTCCAGGACCCCTATGCCTCGCTCAATCCCCGCTGGCGGGTCGGCGACATCATCGCCGAGCCGATCCACGCCTTCGGGCTCGGCGCGGGCGCGGCCAACGGCGAAGCGAAGATGCCGGGCAAAGGGAAGATCACGGCTCGCGCGGGCGAGCTCTTGCGCCTCGTCGGCCTCGACCCGGCCGATGCGCGAAAATACCCGCATGAATTCTCCGGCGGCCAGCGCCAGCGCATCGCCATCGCGCGGGCACTTGCCTCGAATCCGGATTTCATCGTCTGCGACGAGCCGACCTCGGCGCTCGACGTGTCGATCCAGGCGCAAATCCTCAATCTCATGCGCGACCTGCAAGAGAAGCTCGGCCTCACCTATCTGCTGATCACCCACAACCTCGCCGTGGTGCGCCACATGGCGACGCGGGTCGGCGTCATGTATCTCGGGCGTCTCGTCGAGATCGCCCCGACGGCGGAGCTGTTCGCCAGGCCCCGTCACCCCTATACGCGCATGCTGCTCGACGCCGTGCCCGATCTCGGCATGAGCGGGCGCGCGCGCACCCCCGTCGGTGGCGAGGTGCCGAACCCCATCGATCCGCCGCCCGGCTGCCCCTTCCATCCGCGTTGCCCGAAGGCCATCGCGCGCTGCCGCGCCGAGGTGCCGGGCTTCGTGGATGATGTCGCCTGCCACCTCGCGCATGACGATCTCAATTGGCTCGCGCGGGAAGGGGTCGCGGCGCGCGGCTGAACGGTTCCGTTTCGCCGCGTGAAAGACCATGCCATCGCGAGGCCGCCGGGCATTCGGCGCGTCACCAATCTTCTTGTAGCAGCCACGCATGCGCTCCACACAAATCCTGTGTGCTCCTGACGTTCGCACCGAGAACGAACGCGTATCGGAAAGTAGCTGCGAGATCGGCAAGGGAGGGGCCTCTCACCCGTCTTCGCGAAGCAGGGCCCCAGCAAGCTTGCGCCGCCCGTGAACGATGCGGAGCACAGTTACCGTGTCGCCAGCGTGTCGATAAATGACGAGATAGGGCCGCACGACGCCGATACGGACGTTGCGGCCGAGACGGGGCCGTGGCGCGCCTATCTCGGGGTGGTCGAGCAAGAGCCGATAGAACGCCCGGATTTGCTCGCGATAATCGCGGGCAACCCACCTTCCGGCCTCGTTGGCGAGATATTCAAGAATACTGGCAAAGTCGGCTTGGGCGTGTTGTGAGATATTTAGGCGGGCCATTACCCCTCAAGCTTCGCCATCAAGGCATCAATCCGTGCGTCATGTTCTTCGAGCGTCACGGCCTCGCCACGTTCGACCTCGGCTAGCGCCTGGTCCACATAGGGCTTGGCCCATGCGAGGTCGTCGTGCTCAAGCTCGGCGTGTTCGGCCATGCCCGCGGCGAGCATGCGGCGAATAGCGTCCTCGGTCGAGGCGAAATCGCCGCTCGCCACATGAGCGGCAAGCCATGCTTCTTGGTCGGGTGTGAGCGTCAAGGTGATCGTCATTGTGCCAACTTCTCGGGCGGAGCGTCCTTTGGCCTGGACTTTCTCGTCCATTGTAAACTCGTCGCGCGTCGGCCTCGGCAATCGAGGCGCCATAGCCCTCCTTTAAACATAGCGCATGAAGGGAGCGAGCGCCACTTTGCCGGTTGCGCCGCCAACTGGAATTCGGCGTTCGCGCGGTTACGAGACGTAGCGTCGATCACCCTTTCGCTCCGACAGCGTCGAGCTCCGGGTCGAGCGTGAAAAGGTCCTGCGCCCGCCCGACGCCCCGCAGCGCGTAGCGTCCGACCGAGACGAGGCGACGCCGCTCTTCCTCGACGGCGTCGGCGAAGGCAGAGGAGACGAGCAAGGGCTGATCGACGGAACGGCACAGCGAGAGAATGCGGCTTGTCTCGTTCACGGCGGGACCCACCACCGTGAAATCGAGCCTCTCCTTGCTGCCGATGTTGCCGAAGAACACCTCTCCGAAATGCAACCCGAGATAGATGGAGGTCGTGGGCAATTCCTCGGCGGAGCGCCGCCGATTGAGCGCCGCGACACCGTCTCGCGCCCGGCCCGCCGCGGCGAGCGCGGCGCGGCAGGCCGACCCGCGGTCCGCGCCCGTGAAGATGGCGAGCGTCCCGTCGCCGATCAGCTTGAGCACATCACCGCCCTCCGCGTGGATGGCGGAGATGACCGCCTCGGCATAATCATTGAGGAAAGGGATGATCTCGCCCGGCGCGGCGCTGTCGGAGATGCGGGTGTAATCGTGCAAATCGCTGAACCAGAGCGCGGCCTCGATGCGCTCGGCGACGCCGCGCTCGATGCTTCCCGCGATCACGCGGCGTCCCGCGTCGCGGCCGAGATAGGTCGCGACGAGCGTCTGGGCGATGCGAGCGAGCGAGGTGGATTTCACGGCGAGCGCGAGCAGCGGCACGAGCCGCTCGAGATCCGCGATGGCGACGTCCCCGAAGCCGCCCTCGCGGTCCGTCGACCATGACGAATACACGCAGTCCATCTCGCCGATCACGCTCTTTTCGGGCAAAGCGGCAGATGATCGCGACGAACTCCGTCATGCCGGCCTCTTGGAGCTCGACGTAGATCGGATGCTCGCTCTTCGCTTCCTCGGATAGCGACCGGCGCAGGATGGAAGCTCCTGTCTCGAGCATGCGGTAGAACGGACTGCGCCGCCAATTGGCGAGCGCATCGCCCTGACGCGTGCGGGCATAATCGACCGGAGCCCGCGCGCCTTCACCGCTGCGCCAATGCACCATGCGGCCCTCATAGGTCGGGTGCAGGGTGTCGGCGAAGACCGAGGCGCGGGCAAGCGGAAGCCCGGAGGCGTAGAGCCGCTCGCAAAAGCCGGCCAGCATGGCCTTTTCCTCGGCGCCAGCAAGACCGGCTTCGGCGATCCAGGCGGCGAGCTCGGCGAATTCGGCGTCGTTCATGAGATCGACGGGTCCGAATTTGGCAATTTGGCTTTCGGCTCGGGAGGCGATCGCTCCTGGAAAGTCGAGACTATCGCGCCGATTATACTCCGTTCGGCCCCTTCTCGGCCACTTGCACCGACGGCGGGAAATCTCGCCTCGCGCTTTGCCGCGTTCATGGGAGGTTAATCGGTCTCGTCGCATGAAATGAGCTGCGATGCGTGAAGGCGGCCGCTGAGCAGGGGGCGAAACGGCTCCGGCCGATGAACTGGCGTGCCGCTCGCGCTTCCACGATAAGGCGCGGAGAGGCAAGCCGGGAGCGGGATCGTCCGACTGCGGCGTAAGCCCGATTGCGAAGCGGGCCTGATTGCGAAGCGGGCCTGATTGCGAAGAAGGTGCGGGCGCGTTCGCGCGGAGGCGCCGAGCCTGAAGGGGCGACGATGAACGCGATGGATCGGCGCGTCCTTGCCGACAATGCCGTGCGCGACGAGCTGCCGCCGACCGTGCTGCGCGGAGCCGCGCGACCCGACCTCGTCCACGACGAGGTGCTCTGCGAGCTCTTCACCGCCTCGGCCGCCGCGCATGCCGACAAGCGGGCGCTCATCGGGCCTTCCGGCACCTTCACCTATGCCGAGGTCGAGCTCAGGGCGCGCGCCATCGGCGCGGCGCTCGCGGAGCGCGGCATCCGGCCCGGCCATGTCGTCGGCTTGTGGATGCCGCGCGGCCCCGAGTTGCTGATCGCCCAGATCGGCATCGCGATGAGCGGCGCCGCCTGGCTTCCCTTCGATGCGGAGGCCCCGATCGAGCGCATCGGCGAATGCCTCGCCGATTGCGGCGCCAAGGCCCTGTTGACCAGCGCCCCTCTCATGGAGCGGGCGAAGGCCGCCGGCGCAACCGTTCTCGTCGATGCGGCGCTCGCCGCATCGAACGCGCCCCCGCTGCCGAAAGGGCGCCCGTCGGGCCTCTCGCCGCACCATCCCGCCTATGTGATCTACACCTCCGGCTCCACCGGCAAGCCGAAGGGCATCATCGTCACTCAAGGGAACATCTGTCATTTCCTGCGATCGGCGAACGAGGTCTACGGCATTCGTGCCGATGACGTGATGTTCCAGGGCGCCTCCCTCGCCTTCGATCTGTCGATGGAGGAAATCTGGATCCCCTATCTCGTCGGCGCGACGTTGTTCGTCGCCGACCCGCGGCTCATGGCGGAGAGCGACAAGCTTGCCGATGTGCTCGACGCGAACCGCATCACCGTCATCGACATGGTGCCGACACTGCTCGCGATGATCGGCAGGGACGTGCCGAGCCTGCGCCTCATCCTGCTCGGCGGAGAAGCATTGCCGCCGGCGCTCGCCGCGCGCTGGGCGAAGCCTGACCGGCGCCTGTTCAACACCTATGGGCCGACGGAAGCGACCGTGGTCGCGACGGTGGACGAGGTGAAGCCGGGCGAGCCGGTCACCATCGGGCGACCGATCCCGAACTATTCCTGCTGGATCGTCGCCGAGGATTTGTCGCCGATACCGCCGGGCCAGCAGGGCGAGCTGTTGATCGGCGGACCGGGAATCGCGCAGGGCTATCTGCAGCGGCCGGAGCTGACGGCGCAGAAGTTCATCGCCAATCCTTTTGCGTCGGATGGCTCCGATCCGGTCCTCTATCGTTCCGGCGATGCGGTGAGCCTCGATGCCAAGGGCCGCATCCTGTTTCACGGCCGTATCGACGACCAGGTGAAGATCAGGGGGTTTCGCGTCGAGCTCGGCGAGATCGAAAGCCGGCTTGCCGAAGAGCATGGCGTCGCCCAGGCGGCGGTCGTGCTTCGCCAGGATTTCGGGCGTCGAGAAGCTTGTCGCCTTCCTGGTGCCGCAAGCAGGAGGGAACCCCGACGGCAAGGCGATGCGCGCTTCGCTGGCGCGGCAATTGCCGGCCTATATGGTGCCGTCCCGCTACGAGCTCGTCGCGGCGTTGCCTCGGCTCGCCTCCGGCAAGATCGATCGCCGAGCGCTCAAGGCTCTGGAGCTCGCGCCGCAAGCGTCGAGCGGGGAGCAGGACGCCCCGCGCGACGCCACCGAGCAAACCCTGCTCGAGGCGGCGCGGCGGGCCTTCGGCACCGAGCTCGTGCCGCTCGAAGCCGATTTCTTCGCCGACCTCGGCGGCCATTCCCTGATCGCTGCGCGCTTCGTGTCGTTCGTCCGCGAGACGCCGGCGCTCGCCACGATCCGCCTTCAGGACGTCTACGAGGCGCGCACGCTGCGCCGCATCGCCCGGCGTATCGAGGCGCAACGCCCGCCGGAAGCCGAACCGGTCGATCTCTCCTTCACGCCGCCGCCCCTGCTGCGCCGTTTCCTCTGCGGTCTCGCTCAGGCGGCGGTGATGCCGATCTTCCTCGGCCTCGTCACCGCGCAATGGCTCGGCGTCTACATCGCCTATATCCTGCTCTCGCCGGAAACCGGCGGCTTCATCGAGGATCTGGCGACGGTCGTCGTCGTCTATGTGGCGATCAACGTCGCCACCTTCTTCTTCGGCATTGCAGGCAAATGGCTCGTGCTCGGCCGCGCCAAGCCCGGCCGCTATCCGCTCTGGGGCTTCTATTACTACCGCTATTGGCTGGCGGCGCAGTTCGGACGCCTGGTCCCGGGCGCGCTGCTGCAGGGCTCGCCCGTGATGAATTTCTACTTGCGCCTGATGGGCGCCAGGATCGGCGAGGGCGCCTATATCGGCGAGCTGGCTTGCGGCGCCCCCGATCTCGTCACCATCGGCCCGCGCGCCTCGATCGGCCGCATCACCGTCGCCAACGCGGCGGTGGTCGGCAACGAGTTCATTCTCGGCCGGGTGGAGATCGGCGAGGACGCCTATATCGGCTCCTCATCGGTCATCGGCCATGACGTCGTCATCGAGGAAGGGGCGGAACTCGCAGACCTCACCTCCGTCGCGCCCGGCGGGCACATCGGCAAATGCGAGAAGTGGGACGGCTCTCCGGGCCGCAAGGTCGGCATGGTCGATCTCGCGTCCCTGCCGCCTCATGCGCAAGCCCCCCGCGCGCGGCGCGCGGTCGCTGCCGCTTTCTCCGTCTTGATGCTGCTCGCCATTCCCCCGCTCAGCCTCATGCCGATCCTGCCGGCCTTCTATTTCTTCGATCGGCTCGCCGATATCGCGGGCTCCTTGTCGTCGATCAGCTATCTCTATCTCACCCCGATCGTCGCCTGGCCGACCGCCATGGCCCTGATCGCCTTCACGGTCCTCCTGATCGCCGCCATCCGCTGGATCGTCCTGCCGAAAGTGAGGCCGGGGGTCTACTCCATCCACTCCACCTTCTACTGGCGCATGTGGCTCGTCGGCTTGTGCACGGCCGTGACGCTCGGCACGCTGAATTCGCTCTACGCCACCTTCTACATGCGCTGGTGGTACCGGCTGATGGGCGCCAAGATCGGGCGGGGCGCCGAAATCTCGACGAGTCTCGCGGGCCGCTACGACCTCGTCGAGATCGGCGAGAATTGCTTCATCGCCGATGAGGTGGCATTGGGCGAGGAGGACGTCCGGCGCGGCTACATGACGCTCGCGCCCGTGAAGATCGCGGAGCGCGTCTTCGTCGGCAATTCGGCGGTCGTCGCGCCGGGCACCGAGATCGCGACAGGCGCCTTGATCGGCGTCAAATCGAAACCGCCGGGGAGGACGGTCGCCGAAGGGGAAATCTGGTTCGGCTCGCCGCCTTTCAGATTTCCGGTGCGGCAGACTTTCGACGTCGGCGCGAACTGGACCTTCGAGCCCTCCTTCGCCCGCAAGCTCGGCCGCGCCGTGTTCGAGGCCTTTTGCGTCTCCTTGCCGACGGCGCTCTACATCACCTTCGGCGTGTTCGCGGCCGAATATCTCGCGCCGGCGATCCTCGACGCGGATTTCGACGTGCTGATCCCGCAGTTCCTGGCCGCGGGCGTCCTCATCTCGGTCATGATGATGCTTGTCGTCTGCGCGTTGAAATGGCTGCTGATGGGCGTCTACAAGCCGATGATGCGGCCGATGTGGTCCTGGTTCGCACTGCGCTCCGAGGCCATCGCCGTCGCCTACAGCACCATGGCGAGCCGCGTGCTCCTCGACCATCTGCACGGGACGCCGATGCTCGCCTGGTGCATGCGGCTCTTCGGCGCCAAGATCGGCGAGGGAACCTATTGGGCGACGACCGACATCACCGAATTCGACTGCATCGACGTCGGCGATTTCTGCGCCATCAACGAGAATTCGGCCCTCCAGACCCATCTCTACGAAGATCGATTGATGAAGATCGGACGCATCAAGCTCGGCCGGGGCGTGACGGTCGGCGCGGGAAGCACCGTGCTCTACGACACGAGGGTCGACGATCACGTGCGGCTCGGCCCGCTCACCGTGGTGATGAAAGGCGAGGGCATCCCGGCGAACTCGGCCTGGGGAGGCGCGCCCGCGCAACCGGCGGGGTTGCGGTAGATCGCTCATCCGACCATCGCTGCGCGACGGTCACCTTCTCCCCGCCAAGGGCTTGAGAAGTAGGTGGCATCCGGCCTACGCTTCCCGGGCGATAACCCGATCCACCATCTCGCCGCAGAGACCGAGATAATTCGAGGGCTCGAGAAGCTTGGCCAACGCCGCGCGGTCGAGATGCGGCGCGATCTCCCGATTTTCGGCGAGGAGGTCGAGGAAGGGCCGTCCGCTGGCGATGACCTCGCGGCAGACGTCGTAGACGAGGTCATGCGCGCGCTGGCGGCCGAGGCTCGGGCCGAGCCCCATCATCACGGCCTCCGACATGATCGAGCCCGCCCGTGGCGTCGAGGTTCTGCCGCATGCGCTCGGCATCGACGTACGAGGCCGCCGATGAGGAAGCGCGCCTGCGCCAAGGCGCCGGCCGAAAGGCAGAAGATCTCCGGCAGCGCGATCCATTCGATCTCCCAGGGCCCGGTCGAGCGTTCGTGATCCTCGACCATGGCGTCGAGCAGGGCGGGCACCTGCTGGCGCACCATCGCGACGCAGGCGTGAATATAGGCGCACGAGATCGGATTGCGCTTCTGCGGCATCGTGCTGCGACGAGCCACGGCCCTGCGGCGAAGGGCTCGAAGACCTCCTCGACCTCGGTCTGCATCATCAGCTTCACGTCGGTCGAGATCTTGCCGAGCGTGCCGGTGACGAGGCCGAGGAAGCAGCCGACCTCGGCGATGCGGTCGCGCATGGTGTGCCAGGCGATCTCGGGCTGCCCGAGATCGAGCTCGCTCATCAGCGCGGCCTGCACCTCGAGCCCGTCCGTGCCGAGCGAGGACGAGGTTGCCGGCGGCGCCGCCGAACTCGCCGACCAGCACGCGCGGACGCAGCTCCCGCAAGCCGCTCGCGATGGCGCTGGAAGCCAGCAAGCAGCACCGCGGCCTTGTAGCCGAAGGTGATCGGCACGGCGTGCTGCAGATTGCTGCGCGCCACCATCGGCGTATCGCGATAGCGGCGCGCGAGATCGGCAAGCGAACCGGCGATCGCCTGGAGGTCCTGTTCCACGAGATCGAGCGCCGCACGGATCTGCATCACGGTCGCGGTGTCGGTGATGTCCTGCGTGGTCGCGCCCCAATGGCACCATTCGCCGAGCCCGCGCCCGCAAAGCCCGACAAGCTGCTGCACCACGCCGAGGACCGGATAGCCGATGCTCTCGGTCTGCGCCTTCAGCTTCGCCATGTCGATCTCTTCGACGCGACAATGCCGGCAGATCTCCTCGGCTGCCTCTTGCGGGATGATGCCCAGGCGCGCCTGCGACGCGCGCCAGCGCGGCCTCGATGTCGAGATAGTATTGCACGCGTCTTTCGTCCGAGAACACGGCGCGCATCTGCGGCGTGCTGAAAATGTCGCCGAAGACGCGGGAATCGATGATTGTCGCCGCCATTTTATCCCTGCCCCTTGTTTCGGTGCCCGCCCGTTCGACTATCGTAGCCTGGACGGATGAGCGCGGCAGGTGTTATTTCTAGGCCAATATAGAAAAGCTGGAAGCCATGCACTCCGGCCAAGCTGGGAGGAAATATCGAATGCGCAGGTTCTCCGCGCTTGCGATCTTGGCGCTCGCGGCCCTCACGCTCGTGCTCTTCGGGGCACCGCCTCCCGGCATCGCCCAGCAGCCGATCATCATCAAGTTCAGCCACGTCGTGTCGCCGGATGCGCCCAAGGGCAAGGCCGCGGTCTTGTTCAAGGAGCTCGCCGAGAAATACACGAACGGCAAGGTGAAGGTGGAGGTCTATCCCAACTCCTCGCTTTACAAGGACAAGGAGGAGCTGGAGGCGCTGCAGCTCGGCTCGGTGCAGATTCTCGCGCCTTCGATCTCGAAATTCGGTCCGCTCGGCGTCAAGGAGTTCGACGTCTTCGACCTGCCCTTCCTGATGAGCGACGATGCGCGTGCCCGCCAGATGTTCGCAAGCCCGATGATGGCCGAGCTCAACAAGAAGCTCGAGGCCAAGGGCGTGAAGCCGCTCGCCTATTGGGACAATGGCGCGCATGTCTACACGGCCAACAAGCCGCTCATCATGCCGGACGATTTCAAGGGCATGAAGATGCGCATCCAGGGCTCGAAGGTGCTCGATGCCGCGGCCCGCGAGCTCGGCGCCATCCCGCAGATCATGGCCTTCTCCGAACTCTACCAGGCGCTGCAGACCGGCGTCGTCGACGGCGAGGACAATGTGCCCTCGAACATCCTGACCCAGAAATTCTACGAAGTGCAGAAATACCTGACCGTCTCCTACCACGGACGGCTCATCTACGCGCTCGTCACGAACAAGAAGTTCTGGGACGGGCTGCCCGAGGACGTGCGAGCGCCCTGGATCGCGCCGTGAAGGAATCGACCGACTTCTTCAACGAGACGGCCGCCAAGGACAATGCCGACGCGCTGGAGAAGATCAAGGCATCCGGCAAGGTCGAGGTCCATGTGCTCACGCCGGAGGAACGCCAGGCCTGGATCGCCAAGCTGATGCCCGTCCACACGGAGATGCAGAGCCGCTTCGGCAAGGATTTCATCGAGCAGGTCTATAAGGCCTCCGGCTTCACGCCTGCGCTCTGGAGCCTGCGCGCCCGCGAGCCGCGTGACCCGGCCGTGCTCGACCGCATCCTCGACCGGCTCGAAGAGTGGATCATCGCCACTCTGATCGCCGCGGCCACCTGCCTCACCTTCGTGGCCGTGGTGCATCGCTACGGGGCGAGCAATTCGGCGGCGCTCGCCTTCTGGGCGAAGGCGCATGGCGCGCTCTGGCTGAGCGCGCCGGCCGAACTTCGTCTACGTGACGCTCACCTCGCTCAATCTGTCCTGGGCGCAGGAGCTTGCCACCTACATGTTCGTGTGGATGGCGAAGTTCGGCGCGGCGCTCGGCGTGCGCACCGGCATCCATGTCGGCGTCGACGTGCTCGTCGATCGCCTCGCGCCTTCGTCGCGCAAGCCGGTGATCGTGTTCGCGCTCCTGTGCGGCGCGTTGTTCACCGGCGTCATCGGCACCCTCGGCGCGATCTATGTCTATGAGCTCGACCCCGATCAGGTGTCGCAGGAGCTCGAATGGCCGAGCCGATCATCTATCTGTGCATTCCGCTCGGCTCGTACCTCATGTGCTTCCGCTTCCTTCAGGTCATGTGGCGCTTCCTGCGCCACGGCACGCTTCCGCGGCACGGCCATGCGGCGGCGGTCGAGGCCGTGACGCCGCCGCTGGCGGAACCTGTCGCGGAGCCCGCAAGGTGAGCTTCCCTTCGGCGACGCTCCCTGCGAGACCGCGCGGCCGGCGCGCTCACGGCGATGCTGCTCATCGCCATCCCGATCGCTGCTCGCGCTCATCTGCTTCGCCACGCGGCTCGACATCGTCACCCTGTCGCAATCCATGCGCGCCCTGATGCTGTTCGCGCTGCTGCTCGCGCTGATGGCGACCGGGATGCCGATCTCGATCGCGCTCGGCCTGTCGGTGCTCACCTATCTGTTCATCCTGAGCAGCGTCGATCCGAAGATGGTCGGGCTCAAGCTGTTCACCAGCATCGACCGTTTCGAGATCATGGCGATCCCGTTCTTCATCCTGTCCGGCAGCTTCCTGACCTCGGGCGGGGTGGCGCGCCGCATGATCGCCTTCGCCAGCGCGATGATCGGGCATTGGTACGGCGGCCTCGGCCTTGCGGGCGTGGTCGCTTGCGCCTTGTTCGCGGCGATCTCGGGATCGTCGGTCGCGACCGTCGTCGGCATCGGCTCCATCATCCTGCCCGCCATCGTCGAGAACGGCTATCCGCCGCGCTTCGGAGCCGGCGTGATCGCCACGTCGGGCGCGCTCGGCATCCTGTTCCCGCCGTCCATCAACCTCGTCATCTTCGCGGTGGCGACGAGCGGCATGCAGCCGAAGGGTCCGGACGGCGCCATCGTCGAATTCCGCCTCGGTCGGACAATTGTTCATCGCCGGGCTCGTTCCCGGCCTCATGCTGGCGACGATGCTCGGCGCGACCACCTGGTATCGCGCCTGGCGCAACGGCTATCCGCGCCTCGAGCGAGCGAGCTGGACCGAGACGCCTGCGAGCCTTCCGCGAAAGCTTCTGGGGGCTGTTCCTCATCGTGCTGGTGCTCGGCGGCATCTATGGCGGGCTGTTCACGCCGACCGAGGCCGCCGCGATGGCGGCCGTCTACTCGTTCTTCATCGCCGTCTTCGTCTACAAGGAGCTTCGTCTCGCCGATGTGCCCGTGGTGCTGCTCAAGGCAGCCTCCGTCAGCGCGATGATCCTCTACATCATCACCAATGCGACGGTGTTCTCCTGGCTGCTCACCTCGGAGCAGATCCCTCAATCGATGGCGGAGTGGATGACGGCCCAGGGCTTCGGCATGGTGGCGTTCCTGTTCGTCACCAACATCGTGCTGCTGGCGGCGGGCAATTTCATGGACCCTTCCGCCATCGTCCTGATCATGGCGCCGATCCTGTTCCCGATGGCGGCGGCGCTCGGCGTCCACCCCGTGCATCTCGGCATCCTGATGGCGGTCAACATGGAGGTCGGGCTCTGCCACCCTCCGGTCGGGCTCAACCTCTACGTCGCGGCCGGCATCACCAAGATGGGCATCACCGAGCTCACCCTCTCGGTGCTCCCCTGGCTCGCGACCATGCTGATCTTCCTGGTGATGGTCACCTACATCCCGGAAATCTCGCTCTGGCTGCCGCGGGTGCTGGGGGTGGTGAATTGATGGAGCGAGTAGCGAGTGGCGAGTGGTGAATAGTGAATGGTGAATAGTGAAAGCTGCATCACTGCTCACTGCTCACTGCTCGACTGCTCACTGCTCACTGCTCACTGCTCACTGCTCACTGCTCACTGCTCACTGCTCACTGCTCACTGCTCACTGCTCACTGCTCACTGCTCACTCCTCACTCCTCACTCCTCACTCCTCACTCCTCACTCCTCACTCCTCACTCCTCACTCCTCACTCCTCACTCCTCGCTCCTCACCCCTCGCTCTTCGCGCATGCCAGGTCTTCGCGCACGCCAAGCTTTGTGCAGCCGGCTTCGCTTGACCCCCGGGTCCGGCTGGCACAGTCTCGCAAGCCTCTGAGCGGGAGACGATTCCAACATGGTGAAGCAGGCGATTCTCGACGCGATCAGCACATTCGCGCCGGAGCTCATCGAGATCCGGCGGGACATCCACAAGCATCCCGAGACGCGATTCGAGGAGGTGCGCACCGCCGGCCTCGTCGCCGAGAAGCTCCGCGGATGGGGGATCGAGGTCGTCGAAGGCGTCGGCAAGACGGGCGTCGTCGGCACGCTCAAGGGCAAGCGCCCGGGCCAGCGCGCCATCGCGCTCAGAGCCGACATGGACGCCTTGTTCATCGAGGAGGCGAACGACTTCCCCCATGCGTCCGTCGTGCCCGGCAAGATGCACGCCTGCGGCCATGATGGGCACACGACCATGCTGCTCGGCGCCGCGCGCTATCTCGCAGGGGCGCCCGATTTCGCGGGCACCGTGCATTTCATCTTCCAGCCCGCCGAGGAGGCAGGCACCGGCGCGCCCGCGATGATCGCCGACGGGCTGTTCGATCGCTTTCCCTGCGACAGCGTCTATGGTCTCCACAACTCGCCCGGCCTGCCGGTCGGCAAATTTGCGACGCGGCCCGGCCCCATGCTGGCCGGCTCCGATTTCTGGGGCGTCACCTTCACCGGGACAGGAGGGCACGGTGGCTCGTCGCCGCATCTGGCGACGGACGCGACCGTGGTGCTCGGCCATTTCCTCCTCGGCGTGCAGACGATCCTGCCGCGCAATCTGCACCCGACGGAGAGCGCCGCGCTCAGCGTCGGCCATGTGAGCGGCGGCGCGTATAATTCGCCCAACGTCATGCCGGCGAAGATCGTGGTGCGCGGCACCGCCCGCTACTTCCGCACGGAGGCGCAAGCGACCATCAAGCGGCGCCTCGAGGAGCTCGCCAGGACGCTCGCCGCGGCGCATGGCTGCGAGGCGCGGCTGGAGTATGAGCCGCTTTGTCCGCCCACCGTGAACTGGGAGGAGAAGATGCCGGTGGCGATCGCGGCCGCCGGCGCCGTCGTGGGCGAGGCGAATGTCGGAGACGTCATGCTCAGCACGGGCGGTGAGGATTTCTCCTTCATGCTGCAGAGGAAGCCGGGTGTCTTCATGCGCATCGGCAACGGCGCGAATGCGGACGGGCAGGTCCATCAGGTCCATACGCCGCGCTACGACTTCAACGACGACATCCTGACGCTCGGTGCCGCCTATTGGGCGAGCCTCGTCCAGCAGGAATTGGGCTGGGCCTCCGAGGAAGCTTGACCACGGCGGCCGTCACGCGCCCATCCGGTCGAAACCCTCATGCGTCTTCTCATCTTCGCGCTCGCGGCTTTGTCGAGCCTTCTCATTGCCCGGTCCGACGCGGCGGAAGGGACGTCGAGGCGTTTCGAGGGCGTGTGGGAAGCCTGCCAGAGCGGGCGAGGCGAAAGGATTTGCCAATACTATATTCTCAAGCAGAAGAACGGGCGTGTTTGCGGGCTCTGGCACGCCTTCGCCGATCATCGCGATCTTGACGGGCGGCTCATCGCGGATGCCGACGGACTTGCGAGCCATGTCCGATTTGTTTGCGGGAGGCCCGGCTCCGAAACCAGGAAGGATTGCGCCGGCGACGCGGTGCCCTTCACGCCTTCGGAATGGGAACCCACCGACAAGCCCTTGCTGATCTGCGGCAACAGGCTTTTCGATGCGCTGACCGGCAACGGGCAATCCTGCGCGGACATCGGCAAGGCCCCGGGGCTTCCCCGCGTCTCCCAATTCGCGCAGCCGAGCGTGTCGGAAAGCGATCGCGACTGGATGAAGGCGTGCCTCGACGACATCGCCTACCCGCCGCCCGACATCAGAAAATGACGTGAGCGCTCGAGGCGAGACGAGCGATGCTTTCTTCGAGCATTTGCATCGACGAAGCACGTCCGCGGCGACGCCCGGCCGCGCCGCCGAAATTCGTCGCGGGGGCGGCCCCCGGTCCCGATCGCTAAAATTGCATGCATTTGCACAAGGAACGCAATAGCCTAATCGCGCGTAAAGCGATCCCGTCGAATGCGCGTGCGCAAATTCTCTTAGCCGAAAAAGCTGCGTGCGATGTTGAGCCCCGCCTTAGGGAAGGGGTCAACAAATGAAAACGGGGATACTCAAGCTCATGATGGCAGGCCTCGTCGGCTATGCCACGATGACGATGGCGTTGAAGGCTACCGCCTCGCCCTCGCCCGCAAGAACAGTCGCGGCGAACCGGCAAGCGAGCTGGACGCCTCTCGGCGCGCAGACGCGCCGGCCGATCGGCTGGTTCAATCTCTGCCGCGTGCAGGCGGACGAATGCAACGCCGGGCCTCAGACGCCGGTGCATGTCGCGCTCACGCCGGAGGCGCTGCATCTCCTCACCACGGTGACGACGCTCGCGAACCGGGCGATCCTCGCGCAGACGGATGACGACCACTACCATCTCGACCGCAAGACGCTGATCGACTGGTGGACCTATCCGGACGACGGCGCCGGCGATTGCAGCGACTACATGCTGTTGAAGCGCAAGATGCTCATCGAGGCGGGCTGGCCGCGCTCGGCGGCGCTTGCGACCGTCGTGCTCGACCATCATGGCGAAGGCCATGCGGTGCTGACCGTGACCACCGACCAGGGCGACTTCGTGCTCGACAACCTCACCGACAAGCTGTTGCGCTGGGACGAGACCGGCTATGTCTTCATCAAGCGCCAATCGCAAGGCGACGAGAACATCTGGGTCGCGATCGCGGAGGGCCAGGATGCCGGCGCGGTTTCGTCGACGAGCTCCTTGCCCGTCGTCAAGGTCAACAGCTCGTTGAGGCCCCAATAGCGCGCCACGAGATCGCGGTCGTCGCTCTCGAGCACGGCGAGGCCTCCCGGCACCGTGACGAAGAACCTCTGGTAACGGTCGGCCGCCTTCGTGCCGATCTCGCCGCAGGCGACGAAGCCCGCCATGCGCCGGTCGGGCTTGATTACGAGGCTATGGACAAGCGGGGGGACAGCGTCGGTGAAGCGCCGCGCCAGCGTCGAGATCACGGCGGCGCGAATGTCGCCCGATGCGGGCGAAGGCTCGCCGGGCGCCGCCGCGAGAAGCGCGACGAGCGGCAGCGCGAGGGTCTTGGCGAGGATCGGCATGGTGGGCGGCTCTTCAGCGGAACGGTCGCCGCATCGTGACGCGATCACGCTACGAAATGGTGAACGAAGTCCAAGCGCCCGTCATTGAGTAGGTGGCGAATCCGTTACCTTTGCGCGTCTTTCGCGACGTACGCTTCCTGACCCCCACCCGACCGAGTCGTCGGGAGGCGCGGACGTCGGTGCGCCGCACGGTCCCGCGCCCTTCGGTGGGCGGCTCGAGGGCGAATTGCGCTACCCTACTCGTCATGGCGGTCCTCGGACTTGTTCCGAGGATCGAGTCACGGCGATCCAGCGACTTGGACGGTGGGCTAAGCCGCAATCCAATGAAGAAAGGCGTGGGTGCCCGCAACGAGTGCGGGCATGACGCGTGGGGGCAACCAAGCGCCCTCATCCGCCTCGCAAGAGCGAGGCACCTGTCTGCGCGCGAAGAGCGCGGGAGAAGGGAAGGGCGCGTCGTTCCCGCTTCGGCCTCTCGTCTCAGGCGAGCGCCTGGGCGAGATCGGCGATGAGGTCGGGCGCGTCCTCGATGCCGATCGATAGTCGGAGCGTCGCGTCGGTGATGCCGAAGGAGGCGCGTTCGCGCGCGCTCAAGGAGCGATGCGTCGTGCTTGCCGGGTGCGCGATGAGCGAGCGCGTCTCGCCGATGTTGACGAGGTGCGAGAACAGGTTGACGCGGGTGAGCACCTCCTTCGCGGCTTCGGCCGTCTTTAGCGTGATCATGAAGATCGAGCCGAGCCCGTCCGGACAATAGCGGCGCGCGAGATTGTGGTTCGGATGGGTCGGCACGCCCGGATAGCTCACGCTCGCCACGGCTTCGTGGGCGCTCAGGAAATTCGCCACCGCCTCGGCATTCTCGCAATGGCGCCGCATCCTCAAGGGCAGCGTCTCGATGCCGGTGAGGATGAAGAAGGCGGTCGTCGCCTGCATGCCGGGGCCGAGCTCGCGCAAGCCGAGCAGGCGGCAGGCGGTCGCGAAGGCATTTTCGCGGAAGCGCTCCGCGGGCACGAAGTTCTCGTAATCCTCCCAGGGCTCCGCGACGAGCGCGAAAGCGCTTGTCGCCTCGCCACGGGAAAGTGCCGGCATCGACGATGAGCCCACCGATCGCGGTGCCGTTGCCGACCAGGAATTTCGAGGCCGAATGGATCACGACATCGGCACCATGCTCGATCGGGCGCAAGAGCGCCGGTGACGCCAAGGTCGAAGTCGACGATGAAGGGCAGATGATGCGCCTTCGCCACCTCGGCGATGCCGTCGAGATCGACCACCTCGCCGGTCGGATTGACGATGGCCTCGACGATGATGGCGCGCGTGCGCGGCGTGATCGCGGCGGCGATGCTTTCAGGCGTCGGCTCGGCGAAGGCGCATTTGACGTTGAGCCGCTTGTCGAGCCGCTTCATCAAGCCGAGCGAGCCGCCGAACACCTGGCTCGACCCCACATATTCCTCGCCCGTGGCGCAGAGCGCGAGCAGCGCGACGAGCCAGGCGGATTGTCCGGAAGCGACGGCGACGCCGGCGGTGCCGCCTTCGAGCGAGGCGATGCGCCGCTCGAGCGCGGCGACCGTCGGATTCGAGCCGCGCGAATAGGAGAAGCCCTGCGCGGCGCATCGCGAAGATATCGGCGCCGTGCTGCTGATCGTCGAAGACGAAGCCGTTCGTCTGGAAGATCGGCGTGACGCGCGCGCCCGTCGGCCGGTGCGGCTCCGCACCTCCATGAACGGCTCGCGTCGCGAGCGCTTGCGGCGATGGATTGATCATGGATCTTCCTCCGGCTCGATCTCTCCGGTCAGGCCCGACGAACGGCATCGGCGCGGACGGCCCGACCACTACCCATGTTCCAAATACCCCAATTCACTCGGCAAGCGCGATCGATTTTCCTCGACGGATGAAGAACTTCCGCCGTGATCGATGCTGGCGACGCGAGAAAATTCATCTCCAAACCAGCGTGAAATTTGGCAATTCCACCTACTCCCCGCGAATTGAATCTCGTGCCGCCAAAGCCTATTTTCCATGTTCTGTTTAACGTCGGCATCGTTCCGTTATAACGAACGCTGCGCGATCGGGCAATGCTCTCCGGCAGGCGCCTTTTTCGTGGCCGTGACGGGAGCTGGACGGATCGGAAGGGGAAGTGATGGGCGGCTCCGCGATCGGTCTTTTCGCTCCTGCCGAGGGTCGAGCCGGCGCGTCGTCATCTAAGCCCGGGAAGCGGCGGAGCCTCTTGCCGGCACGTGATCGGCGGGGCGGTGTGTGATGGCGCTTCCCAAGCGGCCTCCCTCTCCCCGTGATCCTGACGGCCAACGATCTCGTCGATGGCGAGGTGGTGTTTCGCACGGCCAATGGCTGGTCGCCCGATCATCGCGAGGCGCTGATCGCGGGCAATGCGCGAAGCCGCCGAAATTCTCGAGGCGGAAGGCCTTGCCGAGATGGAGGCGAACAAGGTCGTCGACGCCTATCTGGTCGATGTCGCGCTCGGCGAGAATGGGCCGCAACCGCGCCATTTCCGCGAACGCCTTCGCACGCTCGGGCCGAGCGTCAGGGCCGATCTCGGCAAGCAGGCGCAAGGCGGGGGCGAGGCGCAAGGCAGGCAGCATGTACCGGTATGACGAATTCGATGCGCGCTTCGTGCGCGAGCGCGTGCGCGAGTTCCGGGCGCAGGTGGAACGGCGCCTCGACGGCTCGCTGACGGAGGATGAGTTCAAGCCGTTGCGCCTGCAGAACGGCCTCTACCTGCAATTGCACGCCTATATGCTGCGCATCGCCATTCCCTACGGCACGCTCTCCTCGCGGCAGATGCGGCAGCTCGCGCTGATCGGCGACCGCTACGATCGCGGCTACGGCCATTTCACCACGCGGCAGAATCTCCAGTTCAACTGGCCCAAGCTCAAGGACGTGCCCGATATCCTCGACCTTCTCGCCGATGTCGAGATGCACGCCATCCAGACCTCCGGCAATTGCATCCGCAATGTCACGGCCGATCATTTCGCCGGCGTCGCCGCCGACGAGGTCGAGGATCCGCGCCCGACCGCGGAGCTGATCCGTCAATGGTCGAGCCTGCATCCCGAGTTCAGCTTTTTGCCGCGCAAGTTCAAGATCGCGGTGACGGGGGCCGAGCACGACCGCGCCGCCGTCAAGGCACATGACATCGGGCTTCGCATCCTGCGACATCCGGCGACGGGCGAGATCGGCTACGAGGTGATCGTCGGCGGCGGCCTCGGGCGCACCCCGATGATCGGCAAGGTGGTGCGCGAAATTCCTGCCGAAACCCGATCTCCTCGCCTATCTCGAGGCGATCATGCGCGTCTACAATCTCGAAGGACGCCGCGACAACAAGTTCAAGGCGCGCGTCAAGATCCTGGTGCACGAGATCGGCGACGGAAGAGTTCCGCCGCCGCGTCGAGGCAGGAATTCGCGGCGCTCGACGGCCCGAGCGTCAATGCCGATCCCGAGGAGGTGAAGCGGATCGCCGCCTATTTCGCGCCTCCCCCTTATGAGGAGCTGCCGGATCATTCGGTGAAGCTCTCGATCGCCAAGGCGGCGCATCGCGACTTCGCGCGCTTCGTCGAGACGAATGTCTTCCCGCCATCGCGCGCCGGGCTATGCGGCGGTCACCATCTCGCTCAAGCCCATCGGCGGCGTGCCGGGCGACGCCACCTCGGAGCAGATGCGCATCATCGCCGATCTCGCGGAGCGCTACAGCTTCGGCGAGATCCGCGTCACGCATATGCAGAACCTCGTCCTGCCCCATGTGCGCAAGGACGAGCTGTTCGCGCTCTGGGAGGCGCTCGACGCGGCCGAGCTCGCGACCGCGAATGCGGGCCTCGTCACCGACATCATCTCCTGCCCCGGCCTCGACTACTGCTCGCTCGCCACGGCGCGCTCGATCCCGATCGCCCAGTCGCATCTCGCGGCGCTTCGCCGACGGCGCGATCGCCAGCGCGAGATCGGCCCGCTCGGCATCAAGATTTCGGGCTGCATCAACGCCTGCGGTCACCACCACATCGGCAATATCGGCATTCTCGGTCTCGAGAAGAACGGCGCGGAATATTACCAGCTCACGCTCGGCGGCGACGCGACCGAGAAGGCCGCGCTCGGCGAACGGCTCGGTCCCGGGCTTGCGGCCGAGGAGGTGCCGGATGCGGTCGAGAAGATCGTCGGCGTCTATCTCGCAAAGCGCGCGCCCGGCGAGGAGTTCATCGAGACCTATCGGCGGATCGGCATCGCGCCGTTCCGCCAAGCTTTCGAACCTGTCTTGGAAGGAGCGCAGCGTGCCGCTGATTGATGCGTTCGGCCTCAAGACCGACGGCTTCACGCGCGTCGCGGAGGGGGCGCCCTTGCCGGCAGGCGATGTGATCTTGCCGCTCGGGCGGCTTGCGGTCGAAGGCCGCGAAGGTGCTGGCGCGGGGCGACCGCCTCGGCGTCCACCTCCCCAACACTGCGAAGCTCGACGAGGTTCTGGCCCCTTCTCGACGACGTGGCGCTGGTCTCGATCGGCTTTCCGTCCTTCTCGGATGGGCGAGGCTTCAGCCTCGCCAAGGGCTTCGCCATCGCGGCTATCCGGGGATGCTGCGCGCCGGCGGGCCCCTTGATCGCGGATCAGATGCGCCATGCGCTCGGCAGCGGCTTCGACGAGATCGAGACGCCCGATGCCCTGTCGCGCGCCAGCCGATCTCGCAATGGCTCGCGCGGCGCTTGACGCCATCACGCTTCGACTATCAGCGAGGCATCGGAAGAGGGCTCGAGCATCCTCGACCGGCGCCGCGCCGCGAGGGAGGCTTCCCATGAGAAGATGGTTGCACATGCGGCATGAACAGCGCTCGGCCTTCGCCCACGGTTTCCGGCATCCGGCGGGCGCGAGCGTCTTGGCGCAAGGAAAGCTGGCGCGGCAAGAGGCCGGTCGCGTCGCCAATCTCGGCTTGCTGCTCGTCGTCTTGATCCTCGCCGCGCTTTGGCTCGCCTTCCCGCCCGCGCAATTGTCGAGCTCGCCGCCGCCGGGAACATGCTGGCGCAGGACGCGCCGCCCCGCGACTTCGTCCCGCTGACGTCTGACGCGCCACGGCAGAATTCGCAACAGGGCTCCTCGGCCATGAAAGCCTCCCCGCTCCGTCTCGTTCCCGCCGCAAAGCCGCGCGCGCCGCGAGGCCGCGCCCGGCGCACCGTATCGACGCGCTCTCGAGCCTGCCCGTCTTCCTCAAGCTCGACGGGCGCCGCGCGCTCATCGCTGGAGGAAGCGAGGCGGCGCTCTGGAAGGCCGAGCTCGTCGCGGCGGCCGGCGCCGAGGTCGATGTCTTCGCCGGTGCCGAGGAGGCCCGTTTTCAGGCGCTCGCCGCCGAACCGCCGGCAGGATCGGTGCGGGTGCATGCGCGCGATTGGCAGGAGAGCGATCTTGCCGGCGCCGCGCTTGCCATCGCCGATCTCGCGACCGATGCCGAGGCGGCACGCTTCGCCGCCGCGGCGCGCCGAGCCGGCGTCCCCTTCAACATCGTCGACAAGCCGAGCTTCTGCGACGTGCAGTTCGGCGCCATCGTCAACCGCTCCCCGCTCCTCGTCGCGATCTCGACGGATGGGGCGGCGCCTGTCTTCGCCCAGGCGATCCGCGCCAAGATCGAGGCGCTCCTGCCGCGAGGCCTCAAGCGATTGGGCGCAGGCGGCGCGCGATTGGCGGCCCGACCTCGCGCGCCTCGACCTCGGCTTCGCCCGCCGGCGCAGCTTCTGGGAACGCTTCGCGCGCCAGGCGCTGGCGGAGCCGCAGGTCAAGCCCGCAACCGAAGCTTCGCGACGAGCTGCTCGAGGAAGCGGCGGCCTCGACCGGCACCGGAACGCAGAAAGGGCGCGTGACGCTCGTGGGCGCGGGGCCGGGCGATGCGGACCTCCTCACGCTCAAGGCGGTGCGCGCCCTGCAAGCGGCCGAAGTCATCCTCTACGACGAGCTCGTCTCGGCGGAGGTGCTCGATTTCGCCCGCCGGGAGGCGAAGCGCATCCTCGTCGGCAAGACCGGCCACGGCCCCTCCTGCAAGCAGGAGGACATCAATTCCTTGATGCTGCGCCTCGCCCGCCAAGGCAAGCATGTGGTGCGCCTGAAGAGCGGCGATCCCGGCATCTTCGGACGCGCGGCCGAGGAAATCGACGCTTGCCGCCGCGCCGGGATCGAGGTCGCCATCGTGCCCGGCATCACCGCCGCGCAAGGAGCCGCCGCCTCGCTCGGCATCTCGTTGACACATCGCGGGCTCGCGCGCAGATTGCAATTCGTGACGGGGCACGCGAAGGACGGAAAGCTGCCGGCCGATGTCGATTGGAGGGCGATCGCCGATCCTTCGACAACGACCGCCCTCTATATGCCGAGGCGAACGCTTGCGGCATTTCGCGACAGGGCGGTCGAGAACGGCCTCTTGCCAGGGACGCCGGCTGCTGCCATATCGAGCGCAACGCGTCACGACGAACGCAAAGTCTTTGCCACCATTTCCGAGCTGCCCGAGCTCGTAGCGCGTCTCGATCCCGACGGGCCCCTGCTCGTTCTCATCGGACGCGGATTGGAAACCAAGGCAGCTTCGGACACGAGACGAGCGGCCGATGCCCCCCAACGGCCGTTCGCGGCCGGGAGCAGGACCTGAAAGGGTCCTGCTCCCGCGCTGGGCAAGCCTCTGCGAGAGCGCGAATGCGGATCGAACGGCATGCGGATCGGCTGAAGGCACATAGATCGTTGTTCCCGCCCGTCATCTTGTCCGCAAGCCGAATGCCGCTTCGCGATGTCCCGCGCAGCGTCTCGCCCTGACGCCCTCTTCCCCGAACGCCCCGATGGACGCGACCGACCGCAAGATCCTGACGCTGCTCCAGGCCGATGCGAGCCTTTCCATCGCGGAACTGGCGGAGCGCGTGCATCTGTCGCAAACCCCGTGCTGGAAGCGCGTCCAGAAGCTCGAGCAGAAAGGCATCATCACGCGGCGCGTCGCCTCGGTGTCGCCCGAGAAGATCGGGCTTGGCCTCACCGTCTTCGTCGCCGTCGAAACCGCCGATCATTCGACCGAATGGCTCGCGCGCTTCGCCGAAACGGTGTCGGACATGCCCGAGGTGATGGAGCTCTACCGCATGGCCGGCGAGGTCGATTATCAATTGCGCGTCGTGGTCGCCGACATGGCCGCCTACGATCAGTTCTACAAGCGCCTGATCGCCACGATGCCGCTGAAGAACGTGACCTCGCGTTTCGCCATGGAGCGCATCAAGCAGACGACGGCGCTCCCGGTGCCAGGCGCGCCTCCGCTGGCGGCGAAAAGGTAGGATTCGTGGATGGGTTGAGTGACTCGACAATTCGACGCGCTCAGGAATAGCCTCGGCAAGAGCTCGCATATTCAGCCTTCGCGCGCGCCCGAATTTTAGTCCGGAAAGCGTTGATGATGCGTGAAATCGAACGATCTGGGCCTAACACTCGATAGCGGCGACGTCGGATTTGAGAAGGAAATGACTGCTCTGAAGCTGTTTTGGTCTGATTTTCTCGTGTTTCAGGTACGGGAAAGTCAGGCTTGTAAAGTCAGGCTTGGCCTTGAAAAGACCGCCTTCGGCTTCCAACTTAATCGTACCTGAGGTACGGGAAAGTAATGGCGCTACACCTCGTCGGCGAAACTTTGGATCGAGCCCGCGGTCACTCCCTCGCGGAAACGGGGAAGCTCGTCCGGCTTATGCGCGGCATTTATGTCGATGCCGACGACGACATCGACGCCACCGTCATGAAGCATGCGGTACGGATCGCCCGCTACCTGTATCGGAGGGCGTATTTGTCAGGTGCCAGCGCCGTCCTGTTGGCGCCGACGCGCGACGGGCGGTTGTTCCTGAGCGCGCGACGCAAGCAGCGCACCCGGATCAGGGCGCTGGAGATCATCCAGAATGAAGCGCCCAAGCACCCGTCCGTCGCCGAGGCGATCATTGACGACGGCCTGGGCGAATTCCGTATTGCCGTCTCCTCGATCCGGCAGCGCTTCCTCGAAGCTTTCCGTCTGCGCAGCGAGCATGCCGCGTCGATCGACGACGACGTGAAAGCCTCGATCGCTCGGCGCCTCATCGCCGAACACGGTCGTGCGAAAGCTGCCGCGGATGCGGTCTTCAGTCTCGCGCGCGAAAACGAATGGTATCGCGAAGGCGAGGCGGCCGAGCGCTACCTGTTGCACCGTCCCAGCCTCACACCCGTTCGCAACGAGGCCGCGCTCGATCTCACCGTGGCGTGGCATGGCACGCCGATAGGGCACCTGATCCATGACGGGTTCGAGTGGAGCTGGAAATCGACCGACCGCAAGGGGCCACCGCTCATCCGCCAGACGACGCCGGGCAAGCTGCCGCCGTTTATCATCTCGCTACTGCCGGAGGGCTGGCTCGAGCAGGTCTTGAAGGACAGCGACGAACGCGCGCTGCTGCGCTCGGGCAAGCGTTACGTGTCGAACATCACCATCGTGGAGAACGCGTCGGAGCTGGCCGAGCTGCCGCGGGATGTCCTGCGCACCCGGTTGAGCAAGTTCAGCAAGGAGGGCGCCTTCACGGGCCGCTACCAAGGTCCCGGACGCAGCCAGCTTGAAGAAAGCTTCGAGCGGAACCTGGCGCAGATTTACGCGCGGGCCGATACGCCACGCCTCTCTGGCGTGCAGATCAAGGCGCCTATGTATCTCGATGCCAAAGGTGTGTTGTCGCCCGCCACGGGAAAGCTCTTCACGCATATCCTCAAACCCGCGGGCGCCAGCGGCTATGGCGCATTGCCGGTGGTCGAGTGGGTCGCGATGGCGCTAGGACGGGCAGCCGGCTTCGAAGCGCCGGCGACAGCGCTTGTCGCAATGCCGGACGAAATGCCGCCGGCGCTTGTGGTCGAGCGCTTTGATATTCGCAACGGGCAGAACGATACGCGGCGGCTGGCGCTCGAAGACCTTTGCTCGGTTTTGGAGTTACCGACGGCCGACAAATACAAAAGCACCATGGAGCGCGTTGCCCGCGCCGTCCGGCCATTGTCAACGTCCCCTGATGAGGATGTTCTGATTGTCGTGAAGCGAGCGCTCTTCGCATGGCTCATCGCCGACGGCGACATGCACTTGAAGAACATGGCCCTTCTCAAGATCGCGGAGCCCCGCGACAAACAGTTCCGCACCGTTCGCATGGCCCCCCTGTATGATGCGGTGACGACGCGGGTGTTTCCGAACCTCAAGCACGATCGCATGGCGCTTAAGCTCAACGGCAAGGATGACAATCTGCGCCGCGCGGATTTCCGGGCATTGGCGATCAACGCCGGATTGCGTGCGGCCGATGCCGATGCCGCCATCGCCGACATGCTGACGTGCCTGGGTAGCGTCATCGATTCCATTACGTTGCCGAAAGCGATAAATCCAAGTGGTGATGAAGAAGAGATTGTGCGGGAGGTGCTCGCGCTCTGCCGCGGCCGCATCGAGGCCTTGTCGTCGTGATCAGGGACGACAGCTTCGCGGCCTCGCGTCAGAGGGCTAAGGACGTCATGCGCATCCGGATTGCGGCACCGAATTGGTGGGGCGCTCACACCGAAAAACCTAAGAGGCTGACCAAAAAGTGAGTTGAGTGATTCCAGTGGCTTGTGATTCCGTTGTGTTGCCAACTACGACGGAGTCATCGATGGCCTGGACTGAAATCACTCGGCCGAAGTATCGGCGAGAGGGGTTGCGTTATGCAAGCGACACGACGGATGAGGAATGGGCGGTGATCGCGCCAGAATTACCAGCGGCCCCTCGGCGGGGTCGACCCCGCGAGACCTCGCTGCGCAGCGTGGTGAACGCGATCTTCTATATCGCCCAAAGCGGCTGCGCTTGGCGCATGCTGCCCAAGGATTTTCCGCCCTTCACGACGGTGCAGTACTACTTCTATCTTTGGCGCGATAAGGGCATGTGGCTGGCGATCAATCACGCTCTGGTGATGTTGGCGCGCGAGCGAGAAGGGCGCGAGGCCAGCCCGACGGCGGGGGTCATCGATAGCCAATCGGTGAAGACGACGGAGATGGGTGGCCCGCATGGCTATGATGCGGGCAAGAAGATCAACGGGCGCAAGCGCCATCTATTGGTTGACACCATGGGATTGCTGATCGCCGCCATCGTGCATCGCCGAACGGCCGCTTGACCTTGCAAGCGACGCCGACGCAGATCGCCTCGATCAACGCCGGCACGATCACGCTCTTCACGGCGAGCGTCTCGCCCGATGCCACCACGGCAAATGCGCTCGACGTCACGCTGGCGCTGAGCCAGGCGGGGCTCGCCGCGAGCGCGCAGGACCTCACGCAAAACCTCCGCCTCGGCCACGACGCGCCTCGCGTGCTCGGAGAAGCCGTGCAAGACCGCCTCGTCCCGTCAGGCGGTGTGCTCGGCGAGGATGGCTGGAGCGCCACCGGACCCAAGGCCCCTGGGCTCAGCGCGACGCCGCCCATCGGCCGCGCCAATCTCTGGGTGCGCGGCTTCGATCAGTTCGGCAGCGCCTCGGCCTCAGGCTCGGGCTACAATGTGAACCGCGCGGCGCCGTTCATCGGCGGCGTCGATTGGCGCCTCGACAATGGCTTCGTGGTCGGCGCCGCGGCCACTTATGTGGCGACCTCGGCCACCTTCAAGGACGGCTCGCGCACCGATGTGAGCTCGTATGAAGGCGCGGCTTACGCCGGCTGGGCCGGCGGCCCTTGGTATGCGACCGGCACCGCGGTCGCGAGCTTCAACGACTTCGGCACGGCGCGTCTCCTCACGCCCTTCGGCCTTCCGGGCGCCGCCACCTCCTCGCCCTCGGGCCAAAGCTACGGCGCTTACGCCGAAGCGGGTTACCATTGGGTGTGGCCGACGCTGGGCGCGAATGTGAGCGTTACGCCTTATGCCCGCCTCGGATACGTTCACGCGACGATCGACAGCTTCAGCGAGAACGGGGGCTTCGGGGCTCTCACCGTGAACGGGACCGACGGCAACTCCTTCCAAACCACGCTCGGCGTTCGCGCCACGACACGCTTCGAGATGAGCGACCATGCGGTGCTCGTGCCGGAGGGTCCGCGTCGGCTGGAGCCATGAATTCGGCGACGCCTCGCAATCGCTCAGCGCCTCTCTCGCCGGCGTGCCGGGTTCGAACTTCTCCGCGACCGGTATCGCTTTCGGCCGCGACACCGCGCTCGTCGGGGCGGGCATGAGCCTCGAGCTTTCGCCCGACGCCAAGGTCTTCGTGGATTATGACGGCAAGCTCAGCCAGCGCTTCCAGGAGCACTCGATCTCGGGTGGGTTGCGGTTGAGGTTTTAGTGCCTAATTCGGCAACACCTTACTCATTTCCCCCTCTTGCGTACGAATGAGCGCGCCCCCTTTCAACCCAAGGGGGTGCCGCCATAAGAACGCGGTCGTACAATCACCAGCTGTGCTTCCGGCGCCAAGCTTGGAGGCTACTGCTCTAATTGAGCTATACCTACGACAATAAAACACGAGGCATGGTCGCGAGTGGCACTCCGCGCCGCGTGCTTTCGCCTGCGAAGCGAGGCCATTCCCGTATTGGCACGCGTGCCGCACAACCTCCGGACATTGCGGAAGTCTTTGCTACGAAGCGTCGAGAAGCTTGGCCACGAGCATTTCCACGCGCTGGGCGATACCGGCTTCGGTGAGCGCTGCGCGGACGAGACCTCGCGCGCGCTGGAATTTGGCGCCCTCCGGCAAGGCGACGGCAGCGGAAATTTCCTCAGCTTCCTTCGCGGCCTCGGCCAGATCACGATGAAGTTTCAGCTTCGGGTCGAAGCGTGGGATGGGCAAGGCGAAGATCACCTTGTCGAAGTCTCGTGCTCCCCATTGCCCACGCGATTGCAGGGGCGCGGTACGCGACCGCGCGGTCTCGCTGTTGAGAATGGCTGTCAAGTAAGCCGCCTCATCCTCGCTCGAGACGGACGCCCAATAGAGCTTATGCTCAATGACCGCGGACGATCCCCGAAGAATACACGCCGCTGGATTTCGTCCCCGAGGCCGCGTAGATGATGCGCAATGGCGGAATTGGAAACTGTGCTCCCAATTTGTTATAATAGTTCCACCAGTTTGTAAGGCTCACAGCCCCACTTTCCGCATTGGTGTTCCAATGCGCCTCGGCGGCTTTCATCCAATTGTGCAATCCCCCCATGCCCTGAGCCGCCGCCGCCTTGGCGTCCAACATCGCACCTTCGTTGGTCGCAGGGATCACCCCCTCGAACGAGCGAAATACGCGGTAGGGCAGGATGCTCTCTCCAAGGAGCACCGGATGCAGAAATTGCCTCTCCACATTGGCTTCGAGACCGGGAAGCGATTTCCAAGGCTGCTTTTCTTGGGAAGTTCGGCGGCTCAGCACGCGCGGCGCCGAAGGGTTCGTGCCGAGCCGCCCGACTTGCGCGCGCTCGACGAGGCAAAGCATGCGCGGCACAAGCGTCGCGCCCTGCCGGAACGCTTTGCGATAGGCCGAGCCACCCTCGAACGAGGCGATGGCGAGCTTCGGCGCATCCTTCACATCAGCAAGACGCTTGTCGGCGATCTCTTCGGGCGCGTCGCGAAAGGGCAGCGTGCCGGAGAAGGCACGGACGACCTCTGGCAACGGCTTCGAGGTTCTTTGACGCCGGCCGAACACCACGCAAGAGGGCACGGGAAAAAGCGGTTGCACATCGTCGTTCATGGTCCACGCTTCGTACCAGGCGATGCGCGTCGAATCGAACGAACCAGTCCGAAGCCGCTCGAATTGTCCGCGAGTCAGGGCGGCGAGCGGCAACACAAAGGCGAGCCGCCCACTTGCGCGTAAGTAAAGCGTAGCGGCGCGCACGGTGAACAAAGCGCAGAGATCATTTTGGGTCGCGAATTTGCCGCCGACGTGAACCCTTTCGGCTTTCGCCATCTCCTTGAAGCGCTTTTGTAAATCGGCACTCATATGGCGGAAGGCGACCCAGGGCGGATTGCCGATGACCACATGTGCCCAACCGACGCCGAAGGAGAGGGCGAGCGGGCGTGAGAGGTTGCGCGCCACATAACTCCATACGGAATCACGACCTTCGCGCCGCAGCTGGTCGAAGATGACGTAAGTCGCGGCGAGATCACGAACAGCTTCTGCCTCGCGGGCGTTGATGTCACGCTTGTAGTGCCGCTCGACCTCGAGCGTGAACACGGGCTCGATTTGCGCGCGTGTCTGACCTTGCTCGGAACCCTGTTTCATCTTGGCGATGAGCTTGTCGAAGAGCCGGATCTCCTTGCATAGGATCTCGGGAAATTTCATCTCCATGCGGCGCTCGCCGACCATGCCGTTGTCGGTGGGCTTCGCTCCGGGCGGAGCCGGCACCACGATCGACAACTCCTTGCCGCTCAACATATTGCTCGTGGACAGCTGCATGGCGTCGCCGAGATAGACGGGGATGAACAACTCACCATCGCGCGTCGCGATGGCCGGGGCGAGCGCGAGCAGATAGGTGACGCGCGCGATGATGACGGCGACAGGGTGGATATCGACGCCGACGACATGAGAGGTCGCTTCGTCCGCGAGGTAGCGCTCGTCGAGCCCGCCTTCCTCGGCTTCGGCTAGGAAATTGCGCACCGCATGAAAAAGGAACGTTCCGGAGCCGCAGGCGGGATCGAGAACTCTTTGCTCGACGGGCCGTTCAATGGCGTGTCGAGCGATCTTCGCGGCGAGCCAGTCGGGCGTATAATATTCCCCAAGTCCATGACGTTCGTCCCGGTCGATCAAAAACTCATCGAGAATCTTCGAGGACGTCGCTCTTGACCTCGTCAAGGCGGAAGCGGCGCACTTGTGCCACGATCCGCCGCACGAGCTGCTCTCCGGCAACATCTGCGATAACCCAATCAAAGAAATCGCTCTCGACAGCGCCGAATATCCCGGCTGCTTCGAAGGCTTCCCCGGAGAGCACGCGTCTTGGCGCGTCCTCGCGCAAACCGAGCACGGCGAGCGCGATGGCCTTGGCGACGATGGTGAGGAAACTGTGCTGGAAGAAGAGTGCGTCGCTCTCCACCTCCTTGCCGTAAACGAGCTTGAGGAGTTGAGCCCAGAGCTGCCTCTTTAGAATGACCGCGGGATCATCCTTCAGCCTGGCCCAGAGCGAGACGCAGTTCGGCGTTGGCACGCCGGAAAGCAAGGGAATCCTGGCCGAGCTCGATACGCACCGTGAGAGGGTCGGGTGACAATTGTTTCTTCAGCGCCACGACGCCGTCAAGCCAGGCAAGAAAGACTTCGACCTTGTCGGGATCGAGGGACATCTCCTTGATCTTGACGAGCTTGCCGCTTTCGAGCTCGAAAACAGCCCATTTTAGCCCGTCCGATGCGATGCCGACGAAGCGCTCCTTTTCCTCGGCCTCCCGGTTTGCCAGATAGTCCGGCATCTTTGCCTCGACATCGCGCATTTCCTTGTCGAGATTGCTCTTCGCCTCGAAGACAGTGCGCCCGATGAGCGCATCCGTGCGGCTCTTCATTTCGATCCGCTGCTCGAACATCACGTCCCCGATCTCGACCTCGAACTCCTCCATCAGCAATTGGCGAAAGTCGGCCTTCACCTCGTCATGTCCGGGGCGCGAGGCGAGGTGTCGTATGAGGTCGAGCGTTCGTTCGTGGCGACTCAAGCGTTCTTCTCCCGGGCTTGCGCGAATCGATACGTCGTCGCGGCTTCGGGCGCAATTCTATCGAGATGCAAACCAGCGTGGCGCCATTGATAGCTCCGCCCCTCGAATTGACAAAAGACGAGGGGCTGCGATCATCCCTCGATCAAGTCAGCCTTTCGCGGCCTTGCCGGGCGAATGCCCGGGTGACGAACATCGATCTCGCGGGAAGGAAGCGTCATGCGGACCATCAAAGGCCCGGGGCTTTTCCTGGCGCAGTTCGCGCAGGACACGCCGCCCCACAACACGCTCGAAGGCATCGCGCGCTGGGCCAAGGGTTATGGCTACAAGGCCATCCAGATCCCGACCTGGGACCGGCGCTTCTTCGATCTCGACAAGGCCTTCGACAGCGAGGCCTATTGCGACGAGATCAAGGGCAAGCTCGCCGACATCGGCATCGCGGTGAGCGAGCTCTCGACGCATTTCCAGGGCCAGATGGTCTCGGTCCATCCGGCCTATGATGCTCTGTTCGACGGCCAATGCCCGGCGCATGCTGCGCGGCAATCCCGAGAAGCGCCGCCATTGGGCGGCCGACCAGGTGCGCAAGGCCGCCAAGGTGTCTCGCCGCTTCGGCCTCACCGAACATGTGACCTTCACGGGCTCGCTCGCCTGGCCGTTCTTCTATCCCTATCCGCAACGGCCGGCGGGGCTCATCGAGGAATGTTTCGCCGAGCAGGCGCGGCGCTGGCGGCCGATCCTCGATCTTTACGACGAGAACGGCGTCGATCTCTGCTACGAGATCCATCCGACCGAGGATGTCTTCGACGGCGACAGCTTCGACATGTTCCTCGACGCGGTCGGCGGCCATAAGCGCTGCAACATCAATTACGACGCGAGCCATTACATCAAGCAGGGCATGGATTATCTCGGCTTCATCGATGCCTATCACGACCGCATCAAGATGTTCCACGTCAAGGATGCCGAGTTCAACCCGACCGCGAAGCAGGGCGTCTACGGCGGCTACAAGGGCTGGCTCGAACGCGCGGGGCGCGACCGGTCGCTCGGCGACGGCCAGGTGAATTTCAAGGCCATCTTCTCGAAGCTCGCGGCCTATGATTTCGCCGGCTGGGCCGTCTACGAATGGGAATGCTGCCTGCAGCATCCGGAGGTCGCCGCGAGGAAGGGCGCGCAATTCATCGCCGACCACATCATCGAGGTGACGGACCGCGTCTTCGACGATTTCGCCGCCACGGGCGCCGATCGGGCGACGAATCTGAAGCTTCTCGGCGTCGGGTCCTGATCGCATGGTTCATGCGACGAGCGACGCTCGAACCGGCGCGAGGCGCCTGCGCGTCGGCATGGTGGGCGGAGGGCGCAACGCCTTCATCGGCGCGGTGCACCGGATGGCGGCGCGCCTCGACGATCTCATCGCTCTCGCGGCCGGCGCGCTCTCGTCCGACCCGGAGAATGCCCGCCTCTCCGGCGCCGATCTCGGGCTTGCGCCGGATCGCATCTTCGCCGATTATCGCGAGATGGCGGCTCGCGAGGCGGCACGGCCGGACGGCATCGAGGCCGTCATCATCGTCACGCCGAACCACCTCCACCACCCGGTCGCCAAGGCCTTCCTCGAGGCCGGCATCGACGTCATCTGCGACAAGCCCCTGGCGATGTCGATGGCGGAAGCCAAGGAGCTCGTCGCCCTGACGCGAGCGAAGAACCTCGTCTTCGCGGTGACCTTGAACAACACCGGCTACCCGATGGTGCGCCAGGCGCGCGAGATGGTCGCGCGCGGGCGAGATCGGCGACATCCGCCTCGTCCACGCGACCTATATCCAGGATTGGCTCACCGAGCCGATCGATGCGGCGGGCCAGAAACAGGCCGAATGGCGTACCGATCCGGCGCGCGCCGGCGCTTCGGCCTGTCTCGCCGACATCGGCGTCCACGCCCATAACCTCGCGCTCTTCGTCAGCGGGCTCGAGCTTGCGGAAGTCGCGGCCGATCTTGCGACCTTCGTTCCCGGTCGGCGGCTCGACGACAACGCGCATGTGCTGCTTGCGCTTCGAGGGCGGCGCGCGCGGCGTGCTCGTCGCGAGCCAGGTCGCGGTCGGCAATCTCAACAATCTGAGCCTCAAGGTCTTCGGTGAGCGCGCCGGCATCGAATGGACGGGCGAAGCGCCGGAGCTTTTGCGCTTCACGCCTTATGGCGAGCCGACGCGATTCTTGCAGCGCGGCGGTCCCGGAAACACGCGAAGCGGCGAAACGGGGCTCGCGCATGCCGGGCGGGCATCCGGAGGGCTACATCGAAGGCTTCGCCAATTTCTACCGTGATGCGGCAGAAGTCATCACGGCGCGGCGTGCCGGACGGGCGCCCGAGCCGGAAGCGCTCGCCGCGCTGCCCGACGTGATCGACGGGGCACGCGGCATCGCCTTCATCGAGGCGGCCGTGCGCCTCGGCCCGCGAACAATGGCGCATGGACTTCCGCGCGGCTATCCCTAACATAAGTTCGTAATGCGCCGCCCGGTCGGCATCGGTCCGCGGCCGGCGCACGGGCTAAAAGCACATCACCTGGGAGGACATCATGAAGCGAGCGGAAATCCTGGCTGGCGTTGCGCTCTTCTCGATGCTCGCGAGCTGCGAGCGGGGCCGCGGCCGCCGACAAATATGTGGTGGGCGTCTCCAACACGCTCATCGGCAATGGCTGGCGCGAGGAGATGATCTGCTCGATCAAGGCCGAGGCGGAAGCCTCCGGCCTCGTGTCGAAGGTGATCGTCGCCAACCGCAATGGCGGGCCTTCGGAACAGATCGCCGACATCCGCAATCTGATCTCGGCCGGCGCCAACGCCATCATCATCAACCCGTCCGATCGCGACGCGCTCAATCCGGTGATCAAGCAGGCGGCCGACAAGGGCATCGTCGTCGTCGCCGTGGACCAGGCGGTCTCCGCGCCCGAAGCCTATGTGCTCACCAACGACCAGGTCGCCTATGCCAAGGTCGGTGCGAAATGGCTGTTCGACAAGCTCGGCGGCAAGGGCAATGTCGTGGAGATGCGCGGCATCGACGGCGTGCCCGCCGATGCCGACCGGCATCAGGGCTTCACCGAAGTGCTGAAGGATTATCCCAACATCAACGTGGTCTCCTCCGTCTTCTCCGGCTGGGCGCTGAACAAGACCGCGCAAGCGACCAAGGATCTGCTCGCCTCCGGCAAGCCGATCGACGGCATATGGACGTCGGGCATCGATTCGACCGTGGTCGATGCCTACAAGACCGCGCAGAAGCCCTTCGTGCCGGTGGTGGGCGCCGACAACAACGGCTTCATCGGCCAGCTCATCGATCTTGAAGGGCCAGGGCCTCTCGGGCGCGGCGGTGAGCAATCCGCCCGCGGTCGGCGGCGCGGGCCTCGGCCTCGCGCTCGACGTGCTGCAGAAGAAGGAGCATCCGCATGTCGTCAAGATCACGCCGGTCGTATGGGACAACAGCGACACGGGCCTTCGCCGAGCTGAAGGCCGCCTATAATCCGAAGCTCGATCCGTTCTACAGCGTGGCGATCGATGTGAAGCCCTATACGCAATACGACATGGATCAGATTCTCGCCTGCAAAGGCCCTGAATTTCGCTTCGTGCACGCCATGAACTTCCGGCGTGGATCGATGTCGGAGGATGATGTCCATCGCTCGGCAAAATCGATCCTCGGAGGCGGAGCAGGTGAGCGCGGACGGCAAGCTTCTCTTGCGCGTCACCGGCGTCGCCAAGAGCTTCGGATCGGTCGTCGCGCTTGCGCGCCGCGGCGCTCGAGCGTGCGCGCCGGTGAGATCCATGCCCTGATGGGTGCGAACGGCGCCGGCAAGAGCACGCTCGTCAAGGTCATCACCGGCGTGTTCCCGGCCGACGCCGGCGAGATGGCGATCGACGGAGACGCCACGGTCTTTCGCTCGCCGGCCGAGGCGCGCCGCGCCGGCATCGTCTCGGTCTATCAGGATCCGGCGCTCGTGCCGGATCTGACGGTCGCGCAGAACATGCGCCTCGCGCGCGTCGCCGCTCGAAGCCGTGAAGGCCGCGATGCGCGATCTCGGGATCGAGCGTCGTCGATCTGACGCTGACGGGCCCGCGAGATCGATTATCCGATTCTGCGTCTCATCGATCTTTCGCGCGCGCTCGCCTCGAACCCCCGCATTCTGATCCTCGACGAGATCACCGCCGCGCTGCCGGCCGATCTGTCGGACCGCGTCTTCGCGGTGGTGCGCGACTGGCGCCGACGCGGCCACAGCGTCATCTTCATTTCGCACCGCATGGCCGAGGTCGCGGCGCTTTGCGACCGCGCCACCATCCTGCGCGACGGCGTCACGGTCGGCGTGACCTCGACGCGCGATGCCGAAGAGAGGATCGTGAAGATGATGCTGGGCGCGGAGGTCGCGAAGAGCCGCCGCGGCGGCCGCTCCGGTCGCTGCGCGATCGCGCATGCGTCGCGGCCAGGATCGCGCAGGATCGCTGCAAGGTCGTCCCAAGGGCCGCGCGCGCTCGAGGTGCGCGACCTCAGATGCGGACATGCGCTTTCCGGCGTGTCGTTTCGTGTGAGCGGCGGCGAAATTCTCGGGGTGGCGGCGCTCGAGGGGCAGGGCCAGCAGGAACTTTTCGACTGCATCGCGGGCGTGCGCCGCGCCGACGGCGGCGAGATCCTCGCCGAAGGCCGGCTGCTCCAGCTGCGTCATCCGGCCGATGCCATCCGCGCCGGGCTCGTCCTCGTGCCCGCGAACCGCCTGCACGCCTTGCTGCACGCAGCGCTCGATCCGCGAGAATGTCGCGCTCGCCTTCTTCGGGAGCTTGCGCGCCTGGGGGCCGATCGCGATGCGAGCGGAGCGACGGCGCGTCGAGATGCGCCGTCGAGCGGCTGCACATCGACAAGCGCGCTTCCTCGGAGCTTCGACGCCTCAGCGGCGGCAATCAGCAAAAGGTCGTGATCGCGCGCTGGCTCGCGGCCGGATTTCGCACGCTCATCTGCTTCGATCCGACGCGCGGCATCGACATCGGCACGAAGCGGCAGATCTATGCGCTCTTGCGCGAGATCGCGTCGCAAGGGGCGTCCGTCCTGCTCTTCACCTCGGAGCTGCCGGAGATTCGTCTCGCCTGCGATCGGGCGATCGTGCTCTTCGCGGGCCGGATCAGCGGCGAGATGCCGGCGAGCGAAGCCGACGAGGCGCGCCTGTTGCGCGCCGCGCACGGTCTGCCCGGCGTCGAGCGGGCGCGGGAGCACGCATGACGCACCAGGCGGGCGTTCCTTCCGGCGATGGCGGTCGCTCGCTTGCTCTCGCGCTCCGCGAAAGCCGCCGGCATGCCGCTCTTGTTCCTGGCGTCGATCCTCGCCACGGTCGCTGATCCACCGGGATTTCGGCGCCTTCGACGTGCAGTCCCTCGCGCTCGGCGCCTTGCCGCTCGCGATGGCCGCCGCCGCCCAGGCGGTCGTGGTGATCAGCGGCGGCATCGATCTCTCCGATCGGCTCGCTGATCGCGGTGGCCAATGTGCTTTCGGCAAGCCTCATGGAGCATGCCTCCTTCCGCCAATCGCTGGGGCTTGCCGTGCTCATCCTCGTGCTCGGCGCCGTGCAGGGAGCGGTCAACGGCATTATCGTCGTCCTGTCGCGCATCCCCGATATCGTGGTGACCTTGACGACGGGCTTCATCTGGGGCGGCGTCGCGCTTCTCATTCTCGAGCGGCCCGGCGGCGGCGCGCCCGGCGAGTTCCTCGACATCGGCGCCGGTGCCGATGTCTCGCCCTTTCTTCCGAACGCCCTCATCCTGCTCATCCTGGCGGTCGGCGCGATCTGGCTGCCGATTCGCCTGAGCCGCATCGGCCTCCTGCTCTACGCGACCGGCAGCGATCCCGTCGCCGCCTTTCGCAGCGGGGTCGACACGCGCCTCGCGCGCATTCTCGCCTATGTGCTCGGCGGGGTGTTCTGCGCGGTCGGCGGCGTGGCGCTGACGATGACGACGGGGATCGGCGCACCGCTCGCCGGCGCCTATTACACCTTGAGCAGCGTCGCTGCCGTGGTCATCGGCGGGGTGAGCCTCAACGGAGGGCGCGGCGGCGTCCTGGGCCCGGTCCTCGCGGCGCTGCTCCTGACCTTGCTCCCCATGGATCTCATCTTCCTCGACATCGACCCGAACTACGGACAGGTCATCCAGGGAACGCTCATCGTGCTGGTGGTCATGGTCGGCGGGTTCGCCGCCTTTCTCCAAGGGCGCAAATGAAGGGGCGCAAATGAAGGGGCGCAAATGAGCCAGGCTCTCACGCTTTTGCGGCGCCACACGATCCTCGCCCTGATCCTCCTCCTCGCCGTTTTCATTCTCGGGATCGAGATCGCGCGGCCGGGCACGGTCACGGCTTTGTGGATCTCCAACGCCCTTTTGTTCGCGGCTCCGCTCGCCATATTGGGCGCCGGCCAGACGCTCGTCATGCTCACGGGAGGCATCGATCTCTCGGTCGCGAGCGTCGCCACGGGCTCCGCCTATATCCTCGCCACCAACGCCTCTTCGGGCGATGTCGTGGCGCTGGCGCTGGCGCTCTCGCTCGGCCTCGTCGTCGGCATCGTCAACGGCCTGGGCGTCGCGGTCCTGCGCGTCCAGCCTCTCGTCATGACGCTCGGCACGGGCCTCATGATCGGCGGCGCGATGACCGTCTACAGCCAGCATATGCTCGCGAGCCAGCCGCATGTGCCTGCCGTCATCCAGACGCTCGGCGCCGGCAAGATCCTCGGCCTCATCCCGGTCGATCTCTTCCTCTGGGCCGCGATTTCCGCCCTGATGCTCTTCGCCTTGCATCGCACCGGATTCGGCCGCCTGCTTTATGCCATCGGGGACAATCGCGAGGCGTGCCATCTCGCCGGCATCCGGGTGTGGCGCGTCCTCTTCGCCGATTATGTGATTTGCGCGATGCTCGCGGCGGTCGCCGGTCTTGTGCTGGTCGGTGGGACCAACGCGGCCGATCTCAGCCTCGCGGATGCCTACCTCCTCCCCTCCGTCGCCTGCGTGATCATCGGGGGAACGTCGATTTTCGGCGGCCGCGGCGGTTATTCGGGCACGATCGTCGGCGCGCTCATCCTCACGGTGTTGACGAGCATCCTGACGCTGCTCGACGTCTCCGAGCCCATGAAGCAGATCCTCTACGGCGCGATCATCCTGTCGCTCGCCGCCGCTTACGCGCGATTGACGGAGTGAAGCATGCCCTGGGCGCGCGAGGGTGCCTCTCCAAGAGGCGCGCCTTCGAAATCATGCAGCAAGGGCGCGCCGAATCGGCTAAGCTCTTCGCCTGCGGCCGTCTCGCCGGGGCCGCACCTACGAACCTCATCAGATCGCGTCACGAGCCCGTCCCATGTCGTCCGATCCCCGTTTTCCTGCGCGCAAGCCGTCGCGCGCGAGGCCGGCAAGCTCATGCGCCGGCGTTTCGAGGACAAATCCTCGTTCAAGCTCACCTTCAAGGGTCATCAGGACTATTTGACGGAGGTCGACGGCGAGGTCGAAAGCCTCGTGGTCTTGCGTCTTGCGGCGCTATTCCCCGGGGACACCTTCATCGGCGAAGAAGGCGGCCGCGAGGGCTCCGCGAGCGTCTGGGTCATCGATCCGATCGATGGCACGGCGAATTTCGCGCGCGGCATCGCGCATTTCTGCATCTCGCTCGCCTATCTGAAGGATGGAAAGCCGGCGATCGGCGTGATCTACGATCCGATGCGCGACGAGCTGTTCTGCGCCCTTCGCGGCGCTGGTGCGACGTTGAACGGCGTGCCGATCAAGATCTCGGGGCTTTCCGACATCCGCTCCGCCACGCTCGAGATCGGCTGGAACAACCGCAGCGGCGTCCCGGCCTTCATCGCGCTCGTCGAGCGCATGATGGGGTGCGGCGCCGGCATGATCCGCACGGGCTCCGGCGCGCTCGGGATGGCCTATGTGGCGGCAGGCCGTATCGACGGCTATCTCGAGAACCACATCAACGCCTGGGACGTGCTCGCGGGCCTCGTGCTGGTGCAAGAGGCCGGCGGCTATGTGAGCGACTTCCTCGCCGGCGAGGGCCTCGAGAAAGGCAATCCCGTCCTCGCCTGCACGCCGAAATTGCGCCGGGCGCTCGTCAAGGCCTCGGGCATCGGCGAGGTGGAGTGAGCCGTCGGTGCCACGTTGGGTAAGTCTATCTGAGATCTCCGAGACTTAGGGGGCGGAGGTGGACAAGGCTCGCTGGAGCAGTGCGGAAAAGTTTAAACTCTTCAGTGTCTCGGCTGCATTCTCAGAAACTCCTCTTTTAGCAACACGGTTCTCGGTGATGGGTTCGCCCGCATCTTTAGTGAAGCTCAGCGTCAATATCATGTCTTGGGTTCGCTTAGCTCCCAATGTTGCACTCCCTGCCCACTTCGTTGATGCGACGGTGTAAGTAGTTCCAATATCAGCGCCATAAAAGACGGTAAGTTGTGCGATGTATTGAAAGCTATTATCCCCTGCTTTGCTACTACCAAGGTCCATTACATCTCCATTCAAAGGGGATAAGAAGCGTCTTATCCAATCCTCTATTTTCAAATTCTTTGTAACATCATACTGATAGCTTGCAGGTGAGCCCCTGCATATTTCCTGAAACTCCGCCTTGAATCTTGGATTGAAAAAAACATGAGAGTGCAAAAAATAGACGACAAGGCCTTGTGTGGATCCGGTCGCGTCAAAATTGGCAGCGGGCAGGCCAGCAGCCGCTGCCAATGATTCATTGACCAGGAATAAATGCTTCTTCGGGTTGTTGTTCGACTTGAACGACTGGCCGACACCCACGTCGAATTGAAGCGTATTTTTTGGCTGGAGCTGAATGCTCATTGCCCATTTCGTGGGGTCAAAAGGCGTATTCGGTTTTATCGGCTTCATCGTCGGATCGGATTGCCTCCCAGTCGCAATCTCGTTCGCAATATCCAGAAATGCTTGCCGAGTCTGGCACACCGCGTCATCCACGATCTTTTCGACTGGCAAATCCTCTTCGTCCGGCAGCGGCTGCACAGTGGCGCAGGCTGTGATGCTCGCGGCTCCTATTACAGCAATAATGCCCTTCCATAAATTCATGGCTTTCGCCCCCAATTAGCTACCCGACTACTAGAACTATCGCGAAGGATAGTTCGCCGTCAACTAAAAATTGACGACATCCGTCTAATTGGAATTGGACATTTGAGATGATCGGAGGCGGCGATGAAGAGTAGCGCCACTTTTCGTGAGTTTACCGCATTGGAGGACCCTAGCGTTGTGGATGGCCAATAGTTGTAGTCGAGATACATGGCTTGCGGATCGAGCCGGCGAAGTTGCACGAGGTCATTAAATTGATGGGGGAACATAAGGCCCTCCCTCGACTTCGGGCTTTATGAACGCTTCCGGGCATAAAGAAATAGCCCGGACACGGATTCCATCCCCCGCTTGGGAAGACTACTTGATCCGGCCCGCCTTGTGGTCATCGTCGAAACGCATCCGGCTATTGCGGGTGCCGTCGCCCCTCGCTTTCTTTGTTCTCGTTCCTGGCTTAGAAGAAGCTCGGTGAAGAACGACGACCTGATCGACGCCGACAACGAGGTCCGCATCCGCCAGGATCTGGTGCTCACCGCGCTCGGCAAGCGCCCCGCCGACAAGGCCTTGCGGGTCGGGCGCTTTTTCGACGTGCACACGCGCTCCTGGAACGAGGATTGGGAGATCGTCGTCAAGGGCCGGCGCATCGCCTTCGTCGGCCCGGCGGGCGCCTATCCGGGCGAGGTCAAGGAGCGCTTCCACGAGCCGCAGCCTCATCGCCGTTCCCGGTTTCGGCGAGGTGCACAAGCATATCGAGAGCTCGCATCTGACGCCCGAATGGGAGGCGGCGCTGGTGCTGCCGCGCGGCAACACCTGGACCTGCGAGGCGAGCCATGAATTCTCCAATGTCGATGGTCCGCACAATCTCGAATTCTGGCTCGAGGCGCGAAAGCGCGGCTCGCCGTTGAAGATCTTCCCGTTGCCCGGCTCGGCCGTGCCGCCGACCGCCTATGAATGGGGCGGCGGTTATTTCGGCCACGACGAGCAAAGAGAATTCATGGCGGAAAGCCTGATGGTCGCCGGCCTCGACGAGGTGATGGATTGGCCGGCGGTGTGGAATCCCGAAAACCCCTCCTATGAGCGGCTCTGGGGCATGATCGAGGCGACCTTCGCGGCGCGCGGCGTGGTCGAGGGGCACGGCTCGGGCTTGCGCGATCTCGCCTCGATCAACGCCTTCGCGGCGGCGGGCCTCGCCTCGGATCACGAGGTGCAGACGCCCGAGGAGACCTGGGACAAGCTGATGCGCGGCCTCTTCGTCGAGCTGCGCATCTATGCGATGCCCGAGATCGTCAAGTTCCTGATCGGCAAGGGCCTCGCCGACTGGTCGCAGATCGCCTTCACCACGGATGACCGCAGCGCCTCGCACACGCTCGAGCTCGGCGCGAGCGACCACAATGCGCGGCTCGCGATCGAGAGCGGGCTTGTCGCCCGAGATCGCCATCCAATGCGTCGACGATCAATCCGGCGCGGCACATGCGGCTCACGCCCTATGTCGGCAGCTCTGTCGCCCGGCCGTTTCGCGGATGTGGTGCTGCTCTCGGATCTTGCCTCGCTGAAGATCGAGAAGGTCTGGGCCGACGGCGCCCAGGTCTCCGAGGGCAAGCGCTACACCGGCGAGGTGCCGCGCATCGACTGGCCGGCCTGGGCGACGAACACGATCAACATCCGGCGCAAGGTGACGGCGCAGGATTTCGCGCTGCGCCGCGGAGCCGGGACGCGAGACCATGAAGGCCGCGGTCATCCGCCCGTTCCACTGGCATCCCGACTTCTACACGCTCGACCTGCCGGTGCGCGACGGCGAGGTCGAGCGCGATCCTTCCGAGAACATCACCAAATTCGCGATCGTCGACCGCTTCTCGGGCGAGGCGCAAGATCTCGAAGATGTTCTGGCGCGGCTGCGGACCGCGCACGCCGGAGACGGCGCTCGCCTGCTCGGTCGCGCATGACAAGCACAACATCTGGGTCGTCGGCTCGTCCGACGCCGCGATGGCGCAAGCGGTGAATGCGCTCGTCGAAACCCAGGGCGGCTGGGCGCTGGTGCGCGAGGGCGAGCTCGTCGCCACCGTGCGCTTCGAGATCGGCGGGCTGATGACCTGCCGCCCGGCCGAGGAGCTCGACGCCGAGATGCAGCATCTCTACGCCGAGGCCCGCAAGGTCGATTGGATGTACGAGCCGACCTTCCGGCCGCGCTGGTATCCGGGCTTTCCCGAGCGGCTCATGTTCGCGACGCTCACCTGCGCGCCCTGGACCTGGGTGCTGGTCGCGCCCTGCGAGCAAGGCGCCGCAAGGCTTCGTCAACGTGCAGACCGGAGAGACGCATCCGGTGGTCTGGTGACCTGGCATAGAGGGGTGGCCGGCATCATCTGACGAATGGAGCCGATGTGCCGATCGGCATGAGCAGCGTTTGCTAAGCTCGGCCGGCGATTCCATCGCAGGCAAACGAGGAACGATCATGACCGAGCAGGCCGCCATCGCGTCGCCATCGCCCGCGGGCTTTCTCGACCGGACCTTCCGCCTTTCCGAGCGCTCGACCTCGGCTGCCGCAAGAGGCGATCGCCGGCGCCACCACCTTCGCGGCGATGGCCTATATCATCGCGGTCAACCCGTCGATCATGTCGAACGCCGGCATGGACCGCGGCGATCTCGTGATCGCGACCGCGCTCGCCGCGATCTTCGGCTCGGTGATGATGGGGCTTTGGGCCAATCTGCCGCTCGCGGTCGCGCCCGCCATGGGCTCGAACGTGATCTTCACCTATGTGATCGTGAAGCAGATGGGCGCGCCCTGGCAGGGCGCGCTCGCCATGGTCGCCTTCACCGGCGTCGTCTTTCTCATCCTCTCGCTCTCGAAGCTGCGCGAGAAGGTGGCGAAGGATGTGCCCGAGGCCTTGAAGGTCGGCATCCAGGCGGCGGTCGGCACGCTGATCGTCTTCATCGGCTTGCGCGGCGCGGGCTTCATCGTCGCCAATCCGTCGACCTATATCGCGCATGGGCTCGCTGAAGAACCCGCCCGATGCTGCTCACCATGCTCGGCATCCTGCTCACGCCGATCCTGGTGGTGCGCAAGAGTGCCGGGCGCGCTGATCATCGCGATCGCCGCCATCACGCTCGTCGGCCTCTTCGTCCCGGCGAGCGAAGGCAAGATGGTGACGACGGCGCCCTCGGCACTGCGTCGCCTGGCCGAAATGGCCGGCGAGCACCTTCGGCCAGCTCGACTTCAAATGGCTGTTCTCGAATTTCATCATCGCGCTGCCGCTGTTGTTCTACTTCATCTGCGCCGAGTTCTTCTCGACGCTCGGCACGCTGATCGGCGTCACCGGCGCGGCCAATTTGCGCAAACCCGACGGCTCGATCCCGAGCGCCACGGCCGCCTTCGCCACCGACGCGACCTCGAGCATCGTCGGCCCGATTCTCGGCACCTCGGTCGTCACCGCCTATATCGAATCGATCACCGGCGTGCAGGCGGGCGGACGCACCGGCCTCACCTCGCTCGTCGTCGCGACCTTCTTCGTGCTCGCGCTGTTCTTCTGGCCGATCTTCGTGATCGTGCCGCCGCAGGCGACGGCGCCGGCCCTCGTGCTCGTCGGCGTGCTGATGATGCAGGGCTTCGCGCGCATCGACCTCACCGATCTTTCGAACGCCATCCCGATCGTGCTCACGCTGCTCGTGACGGTGCTCACCAACAACCTCATCAACGGCATGGCGCTCGGCACCTTGAGCCTCATCCTGATCCTCGTCTCCACCGGCCGCGCACGCGAGATCTCGGGCGTCGTCTGGGGCCTCGGCGTCGTGTTTCTGGCGTTCTTCTACGTCACGACGCGGATATAGGCGGAAGCGCCTGTCAGGTGAGCTAAGGTACGGTAGCAGCATGCGCACCTACAACATCCACTTCGCAAAAACGCATTTGTCCAGGCTGGTCGAGGCGGCCGCCAAAGGCGACACGTTCCTCATTACCAAGGCCGGAAAACCGATGGTGAAGGTGGTCGCGTGTAAGGCTCGCGAATCTTCTCGAACCCAACGCTTTGGTTTCATGGCAGGGCAGATGAAGGTACCGGACGACTTCAACACGATGGGCGCCATGCCATCCGGGAAGTTTTTGAAGGCAAGGCGTGAAGCTGCTGTTGGACACGCGGCTCCGTGGACGCCGAAGGTTCAAAGCGGATGCCAGCCGGCGCACGAACCCTCATCGCCAATCGAGACTATGTTCTGACGTTCAGCGTAGCCAGCCTTTGGGAAATCGCCATCAAGAGCGGACTCAATCGCCAGGATTTCGAAGTGAACGCTCGCGCGCTGCGCCGAGGGCTCATCGACAGCGGTTTTCAAGAACTGCCAAGTTTGAGTGAACACGCGGTGGCTGTCGATGACGTGCCGCCGATCCATGAAGACCCCTACGACCGCATGCTGATTTCGCAGGCGAGAGTCGAAGGCATTACGCTACTGACGAATGACAGGATCCTCGGCAAATACGGTCGCCCGGTGCGGATGGTATGACAAGCCCCAATCCCTTCAAACCTTAAGAATTCGGTGGCCTCATAGTTGTTCGAGGTTCGAGTCGGCGCCCGGCTGCGCCAGCGGACAAGCGCCTTGCAGAACGCGCTACATGCTCACCCATGCGCGACGCCTCCTATCGCCCTTCGACCGCCCATGCCGATCTCGGCGAGGGCTTCTACGATCCGGTCGAGCCGGCCGATTTCCCGATGCGCGTTCTGCGCTACCGCGATCGTCGCTGGGCGGCGCGGATCGGGCTCGGGGAGCTCGATGAGGCGGGCTGCGAGAACCATTTCGCACGCTTCCTCCCCTTGCCGGAGAACTACCCGCATCCGCTGGCGCTTGCGCTACCACGGCCATCAGTTCCAGGTTTACAACCCCGAGATCGGCGACGGACGCGGCTTCCTCTTCGCGCAAGCCTATGACGAGAAGGATCGCCTTCTCGATCTCGCGACCAAGGGCTCGGGCCGCACGCCCTGGTCGCGCACTGGCGACGGGCGCCTCACGCTGAAAGGGGGCGTGCGCGAGGTGCTGGCGACGCGCATGCTCGAGGCGCTCGGCGTCTACACCTCGAAGAGCTTCGCGCTGTTCGAGACCGGCGAGCCCCTGATGCGCGGCGACGAGCCCTCGCCGACGCGCTCGTGCGGTGCTGACGCGGCTTTCCCATTCCCATATCCGCATCGGCACCTTCCAGCGCTTCGCCGCCTTCGGCGACGCGATGCGCATCGAGCGGCTCCTTGCGCATAGCGTGCGCCATTATCTGCCGCAGGCGGCGCGGCCGACGACCGGCGATGAGGCCGCCGCCTTCCTCGGCGAGGTCTGTGAAAACGTCGGGCGGCTCTGCGCCCAATGGATGGTCGCCGGCTTCGTGCACGGCGTGCTCAACACCGACAACATCGTCATCACCGGCGAGAGCTTCGATTACGGCCCCTATCGCTTCCTGCCGAATTACGATCCGGGCTTCACCGCCGCCTATTTCGACGAGACCGGGCTTTATGCCTATGGCCGCCAGCCGAACGCGGTGTTGTGGAACCTCTATCGGCTCGCCGAGACCTTGAGCCTCGTCGCGCCCGTCGAGAAGCTGAAGGAGGCGCTTTCACGCTTCGATGACGCCTTCACCGGTCATCTCGGCGCTTGCGTGACCTGGCGCCTCGGCTTGACGCCACGCTCGGAGAGCAAGGACGGCGACGCTCGCCGACAAGCTCTTTCTGTTTCTCAAAGCCGCGAGCGCGCCCTTCGAGCAAGTGATGTTCGATTGGCGCGGCGGGCTCGGCCCGAAAGGAGAAGGCGCTCGCGGGGCCGGCGGGCGCCCTCTATCGAGGCGAAGCCTTCGAAAGCCTCGAGCACGCGCTCGGCAATTATGAGCCTGCACCCTCCTCGCCCGACCGCCGAGGCTTATTTCTCGGGCGAGCGCCCGATCACGCTGCTTTACGATGAGATCGAGGCGCTCTGGGCCGCGATCGCCGAGCGTGACGATTGGAGCGGTTTCGAAGCGAAGCTCGCCGCGATCGATCGCGTGCGAGAGGCTTATGGCGTTCCGTAGCACATGGCCGAGATCGAGCGTTTTCGAGCGGATCAACCGCTGGCGAGAGTCGCCGCTTGCGGCTCTTGGAGCTTCGGCCCGGGGCCTGATTCACGGATGGTGTCCTCGCGTTGCTTGCGGCGTACCGCGTCCCCGCCACCGCGCGTCTCGCGATAAAGCTCGAGGTTCTCGAACTCCTGCGCGTCCGGCTTTTCGATGGCGAGGTCCGTGTAGCTGTAGCGATCGGGCGCGGTGAGCACCTCGTTGAGGATGGCCTTGCATTTGCGCCAATAGCGCCAGTAGCGCCACACCTTGACGAGCGACTCGCCGACATAGCGCGGATAGAAGACGAAGGGGCTTTCGATCTTCATGCCGCGGCCGGCGATCGCGCCGGAATTTCAGACGGAACGCCGCCGCCCTCGAGCGGGTGCACATCTTCGTAAAGCGTCATCAGGCGAAACCAGAGGATCGTCGAAAGCGTGGTCTTCGGCCGCCCGATCGGGCTCGCGGCGCTGCGCCGCAAGACCGTGCGCATATGCTCGGGCGTGTAGAAGGCGTCCCAGGCGGCCCGATAGGCCTCCTCCCACTCCTCATCCGACATTTTGGCGTGATGCGCGACGCGATGGTCGAGATCGTATTTGTTGAGGTCGCCATCCATCCAGATGCCCTTTTGCAAGAGCACCTTGTGGTCCTCGGAGCCGGGAAGCGGCGTGAGGAAGAAGAATTCGAGGAGGTCGAGCGGCAGCTCGCGCTTGATGATCTCGATGTCGTGAAGGATCGATTCCTTCGTGTCGGCCGGGAAGCCGAGGATGTAGCCCGCATAGGTGATGGCGCCGTGGTCGCGCCATTTCTGCAGCATCTCGCGGTATTCGGTGATCTTGTTCTGCCGCTTCTTGGCGGCGATCAGATTGTCGGGATTGATGTTCTCGAGCCCGATGAAGACGCGGCGCACGCCGGCCTTCTGCGCCTTCTCGATGAAGTTCGGGATCTTGTGGCAGAGCGTGTCGACCTGGATGGTGAAGCCGAGGTTCCAGCCCTCCTTTTCGCGGATCTCGATGATCCGGTCGAAAAGCGCTTCCCAATTGCTTGTTGCGGGCGAAATTGTCGTCGGTGATGAAGAAGCGCTTGATGCCTTGCGCGTAGTTGTCGCGGATCGTCTTCTCGACATCGTCGGCCGTGCGGTTGCGGCTCTTGCGCCCCTGCACATTGATGATGGTGCAGAACGAGCATTGATAGGGGCAGCCGCGCCCGAGATCGATGCTCGACAGCGAGCCGGAGGTGCGCAGCACATGCTTGCGCGGCAGGATCGGCGGCGGCTCGCCCTCGAGCGACGGCATGTCGTCGAGATGGTTGTAGATCGGCTTGAGCGTGCCCGCATAGGCGTCGCGCAGCACCTCGTCGAGACGGCCGTTCTCGGCCTCGCCGGCGAAGAGCGAGATGCCGAGCGCTTGAGCCTCGCGCAGTTCCCGCGGCATTTCCGGAAGCATGGCGAGGCAGCCGGAGACATGGAAGCCGCCGATCGCGACCGGCAGCCCGGCATCGAGGAAGGGCTTCGCAAGGTCGACCGCGCGCGGAAACTGGTTCGATTGAACGCCCACGAGGCCGATGAGCGCCTTGCCGCCCTCCTTGCGGATCAGGCGGATGATCTCGCTTGGCCGCACCCGACGGTTGGTCTCGTCATAAGTGTGCAGGCGCAGGTCGACATCCGGCCCGAGCGCCTTGACGCTGACGCAGCGTCCTCGCTCAAGCCCGTTGAGGCAGGCGAGCGTGTTCGATGGAATGGCGGACCGGACCCATTGAATCGGATAGCCGTCGTCATCGTAATGCGTCGGCTTGATCATGACGAAATGGAAAATGTCGCCCGTTTGCGGCGCTTTACCCTTGGCCATTCTTCACAACTTTCGATTTCGAAGATGATCGGATTCGTGGCGGATCCCTTAGGATCCGTAGGCCAGGAGCCGGGTGTCACCCTAAGGCTTCTACATCTTAAGGCCATCCCTGCCAACATTTCCGCTCCGCATGCCGTGAGGCTCAAGCCTTTCCGCTCATGCCCGCGAAGGCGGGCACCCAGGCCTTCTTGGGTACCGTGCTGGAGGTCTGGATTCCCTTTCGCGGGAATGAGCGGAGATGAGGCTACGGGAACGAGCGGAGGTGGTTCCACATCCCGTTCCAGGGCGAGCCCTCAATCCGTGCCGATCTCGCGATAGAGCGATGCGACGGCATCGATCACATGGCGCTCGGTGAAACCCGCGAGCACCCGTCGCGCGCCGCCTTGCCGAGGCGCTGGACGCGTTCGGGATCGCGCGCGAGCGCGACCATGGCCCGTGCGAGCGCCACGGCGTCGTTCGGAGGCACCAATATGCCCTCGATGCCGTCGCGCACCAATGCGCGGCAGCCCGGAACGTCGCAGGTGAGGATGGCGCGGCCGCAGCTCGCGCCCTCGAGCAAGGTGCGCGGCAAGCCTTCCCCGCCGCGCGAGGGCAGGCAGCAGACATGATGCGCGCGCCAGACGGCGGCGGCGTCGATCGTGCGGCCGCGCCAGGAGATGCCCGGCTCGCGGCTCCAGGTCTCGAGCGTCATCGCGCGAGAATGGCTTTCGGATTGGTCGGGTCAGGTTCGCCGTAAAGGCGAGCTCGACGGGCGCGCCTTCGGCACGCGCGCGCCGCACCGCCTCGACCGCGACATCGATCCCCTTCGACCAGAGCATGCGCGCGACGACGGCGATCTTGAGCGGTGGCAGGGTCGGCATGGCGCTTGGCGCGTAGATGTCCGGGTCGACACCGGCGCCTCCGACGATGACGACACGCTCTCCTAGCCGGAAGCGAAGCCGAGAAGCCGGGCATCGTCCGGGATTTTCGAGAAGAAAGCGCGACGTTCCGTCCGTCGAGCGGCCCACGCAGGAGAAACCGTGCCGCGAGGCGCGAGGCCCGTGCGGCGAGCGAGTTCGAGGCGCCGAGGAAGCCGAGCCCGGTCACGGCGTAAATGCGGCGCTTCGACGCCGGCGAGCCGCGCCGCGATCCCGCCGAGCACGATCGGCCAGAGCGCGATGAGATGCACGATCGCCGGCTGTTCGGCGCGCAGAATGCGCGCAAGGCCGGTGATCGTCGCGAACGCCTGGCCGAGCTCGCGCCGCCCGCGATCCGCCTCGAACGCGATGACGCGCGCGCCTTCGGCTTCGATCGCGGCGCGATGCTCGCGCACGCGGCAGATCACGGCTGGAGCGAAGCCCGCCTCGCGCGCCGCGCGCAGCATCGGCAGGAAATGCGAGGCGAAGAACCAGTCCTCGGTCGCGATGAAGATCAGCTTCTTCATGCAGGGGAACGAGGCTCGCGATCGGCCGGGCCGGTTTCGTCGCCGCGGCCGTCACGCACAAGCGAAGCTCCGAGCTCGCCGATCGGAGATTTCTCGATAGGGGAGGCGCTGCGTCGCCCCCGGAGCTTGAGCATCGCAAATCCCTTCGGCAGCGGGGAATCCTTCGACACATCGGGGAGGCGTGGCGCAAGTGGCACTCGATCCTCGGCCGGTATATGAGCTAGCCGAGGAGAAGCTTCATGGACCCGATCCCCTACCGTCGCGAGACGCCGGGAACGCAACCGCCGGCCCTTTGGCCCGATTACCGCAGCACCGCGCTGCGCTCGCCGCGCAAGCCCTTGATCGCGCTGCCCCATACGCTTTCCGAGGTGACGGGTCCGATCTTCGGCCATGACCGGTTGCAGCCGAACGACGCCGATCTCACGGCGTCAGCACAAGGAGCCGCCCGATCGGCGACCGCATGATCGTCGCCGGCCGCGTGATCGACGAGAACGGGCGGCCGGTCGTCGGCACGCTCGTCGAGATCTGGCAGGCGAATTCCGCCGGCCGTTATTTCCATCCGCGCGATTCGCGCGATGCTCCGCTCGATCCGAACTTCACGGGCGGCGGACGCACCATCACGGATGAAGAGGGCCGTTACCGCTTCATCACCGTCAAGCCCGGCTATTACCCTTGGGAGAACCATCCCAACGCCTGGCGCCCGGCGCATATTCATTTCTCCGTCTTCGGCCCGAGCTTCGTGACGCGGCTCATCTGCCAGATGTATTTCGAGGACGACCCGATGCTGCCCTTCGATCCGATCTATATGAGCGTGCCGAGCGAGGCCGGGCGCAAGCAGTTGCTCGCGAGATTCGACTACGAGCTGACGGTCGCCGGGCTTCGGTCTCGGCTATCGTTTCGACATCGTGCTGCGCGGCCGCGACGCCACGCCTGTTCGAGGCGGATGACCATGCCCATTGAGAGCGGCTGGGCGACGGTCGGACCGTTCTTTCACGCGGTGCTGCCGTGGAAGGACGCAGGCGAGATGGCGAAGACCCGAGACCAAGGGCGAGCGCATCACCATCATCGGGCGCGTGCTCGATGCGCGAGGAAAAGCCGATCAGACGACGCGATGATCGAGCTCTGGCAGGCGAATGCCGCCGGCAAATACAACCACCCCGAGGACACGCAGCCGGGCGAGATCGACCCGTCCTTCCAAGGCTTCGGGCGCGTGACGGCGGATGCGCGAAGGCTATTTCACGGTGAAGACCATCAAGCCGGGGCCGGTGCGCGGCCTCGGCAACAGCTTGGCAAGCGCCCGCATATCGAGATCTCGATCTTCGCGCGCGGCGTGCTGAAGCGCCTGGTGACGAGGCTCTATTTCGAAGGCGATCCGGCGAATCGAGCACGACCCCGTGCTCGCGCCTGATCGAGGAGAAGGAGCGGCGCGAGACGATCATGGCGAAGCCCGATCCGAAGGAGACCGGGCGCTGGCTCTTCACGCTCCGTCTCGGCGGCCCGAGGGAGACCGTGTTCTTCGACGTGTGAGGATTTCGACGGTATCCGAGGCACGCGCGGCGCGGCACTCACTTTCCGGCGGCTTCGGCCAAGGACCTTTGCGGCCCGCGCGCTTCCTCGTACCAGCGACCGATCTGCAGCACGCCGACATCGTCGAAGCGTCGTCCTGCGATTTGCAGGCCGATCGGCAAGCCGTCCGTCGTGTAGCCGCAGTTGATCGAGGCCGCCGGCTGTTCCGACATGTTGTAGGGCACGGTGAAAGCGATGTGGTCGAGCGGGCGGGCAGGGTCGTTCGTGGGGCAGGGCAGCTCCGCCGCGAAAGGCCACGACCGGCGAGACCGGTGAAATCACGTAGTCATAGGGCGGCAGGCCGTGACGGTCGCTTGGCGCGTCGCCATGATCTGGCTGAAATCCTTGAAGGTTTTCGTGCCGCTGAAGGGCTTCGCCGACATCGCCCAATCGACGATGAAGGGCAGCGCCTTGGCGCGGCGGGCCTCGGGCAAGGGCGGAGATGTCGAGATAGGCGCGCATGCGCCAGAAATGATCGAGGCCGTCGAGCATCTCGCGGGTGAAGAAGGGCCGCATCGGCTCGACGACGGCGCCGGCGAGCGCGAAGCTCCTGCGCCGCCGCCTCGACCGCGTTCTTCACTTGCGGCTCGACCGGCAAGCCGCAGCCCGCTTCGAGAAGCAGGCCGATGCGCAGGCCCTTCGGCGAGCGCGCGGGCGCGTCGAACGCCAGTTGCCGGTAAGGCAGGCTCATATGGTCGCGCGCATCGGGTTTGGAGATGACGCTCATCAGAAGCGCCGCATCGGCCACGGTTCGCGTCATCGGCCCCGCGACGCGACCGATATAGGGCGGGTCGATCGGGAACGAGTCCGAGGCTCGGCTTCAACGTGAAGATGCCGCACCAGGTCGCGGGAAGGCGGACCGAGCCGCCGATATCGGTGCCGAGATGCAGCGGGGCGTAGCCCGCGGCCGCCGCCGCGCCGGCACCGGACGAGGATCCGCCCGGGTTCTTCGCGAGGTTCCAAGGGTTACGCGTCAGCGGATGGAAGCTCGAGAGCCCCGACGACAGCATTCCGTAGTCGGGCATGGTCGTCTTGCCGAGGATCACGGCGCCTTCCTCGCGCACCCGCGCCGCCGGCGGGGCATCGGCGGGTGCCGGCGTGAGGTCCGAGGCCGCCGTGCCGAGGGGCACCGGCACGCCCTTGGTCGCGATATTGTCCTTGATGGTGATCGGCACGCCGTCGAGAGCGCCCTTCGGCTCGCCATGGCGCCAACGCGCTTCCGATCGCGCTCGCCGCCGCCAAGGCGCCCTCAGGGTCGAGACGATAGGTGGCGCGCAAATGCGGTTCCCAACGCGCGATGTGGTCGAGGACGGCACGGACCACCTCGACCGGCGAGAGCGTCTTCGCGCGGTAGCCGGCGAGGAGATCGAGGGCGGACAGGTCGTGAAGCGACATTGAGGCTCGCAATTCGGCTTGAGGAAAGGCGCTCGGCCTGGAGGGAGGGGGCATCCTGCCATGGTCGATCGCCGCCGGCCACTTGAAAAGGCCCATCGAGCCACCCCAGATGTAATCGCGCAGATGGATCGAATCCGACGGATGGTTCAACACGTCGGCGAGATCGATCGGCAAGGACAGTGAAGTTGTGGTCAGGCGTTGTCTTTGCCGGGCCGACCATGGGCGCCATCCGAGAGGAGATTGCGATGGTCAACTGCTCTTCCGCCAGCGAGCGCGGTTTTCGCGGCTTTCAGCCGCTCGAGCTCGTGGCGATGATCCTCGGTTTCGTGTTCTTCTGGCCGATCGGCCTCGCGATCCTGGTGTTCAAGCTGTGCGGCGGGAAGTTTCCACATTTCGCCGGGCCTGAATGGCAGGGTGGTTCCTGGCCGAATGGCTCCTTGGTCGACCAATTTCTGGGGCGGTTCGGGTTGGTCCGGATGGCAGGGGTGGCAGGGATCGCGCAATTCCAACCAGGCCTTCGAGGAGTATAAGCGCTCGACGCTCGAGCGGCTCGAAGCCGAGCGGCGCAAGCTCGCCGAGGAAGAGCGCGCCTTCGCCGATTTCCTGCGCGAATTGCGGAGCGCGCGCGACCGCGAGGAGTTCGATCGCTTCATGCAGTCGCGCCGCCAGCAAGGGAGTGGGCCGAGCTGAGGCGTCGTCACCGGTCAAATTGAAAGGGCGGCCCCGGGGCCGCCCTTTTTCTTGCTCGCCTTTTTTCGCCCCCCGGGAAAGCTTCGACACGGGGATCGGCAAGCTCGACTACGACAAGAAGGGTGACATCCTCGACCCGAAATACGTCGTCTACTCTGGAAGGACGGAAAATACGCCGAACTTTCGCAAGTGAACCGACCAGCGTCGAAATCGGTTCGTTTTTCGCTCTTTCCCGTCTTTGCATCACGCGTGAGCGCTCGGTGGTCGAAGCGCTTTTTGGCTTTCGGCCGGCTCTCGCGCGGCAGCCGAGGGGTGGGCTCGCCGTCGCAATCGAGCGCCGCAGGGCTCCTTGTCGATTTTGCGAGCGCATCACTTCTCGGCCCGTGCTAGGAAAGCTTGCGCGGTCGATGCCGCCCGTCCGACGGGAGCGCTCGTCGTTTCACGCCTGGAGCCGGTGTTCGCCTCAAATCCGTTCGCCGCAAGCCTGTCGCCTCAAACCGCATCATTGACCGGAGAACGAGCCGTGACCTCATCGATCAGGTGCTTCCTCGGAGCGATGGCGCTGGCCGCGGTCGCGGCGCTCGTTTCGCCGAGCCCGGCCGCTGCGCAAACGCAGGTCGGAACGCTGAGTTGCGACACTTCCGGTGGGATCGGTTTGATCATCACCTCGCAACAACGGCTCGACTGCACGTACCAGGGCGTCGATAACCGCATCGAGGGGTATTTCGGCACCATCAGCAAGCTCGGGATCGATCTCGGGGCCACCACCCAGGGCGTGATCGTCTGGCAGGTCTTCGCCCCGACCGCGGATTTCGGCCCCTGGGCGCTCGAGGGCAATTATGTGGGCGCCTCCGGACAGGCCACCGCCGGGGTCGGCGCCAGCGCCAATGTGCTGGTCGGCGGCTTCAATCGGGCCTTCAGCCTTCAACCCCTCTCGGTCGGCGCGCAAACGGGCCTCAATCTTGCGATCGGCGTCGCCAATCTCACCCTCGTCGGGCGACGCGGGCGATAGATCGATCGAGCCCCACCTACAAGCCGGATCGTGACGAAGCATAAGGCGCGGCGCGCCTCGCACCCTCCTCAGGGTTCACGAGGCCGATATCGGGCCTTTGTCCCGGCGCAGGCATGAGCTACAAATCATGATCGTGCGTCGCCGGCACGGATGTCCGCAAACGCTCGGGCGCAAGAGGGAATTCCAGCCGCTTGGCTGAACGGCCCCAAGGGAATGCTTCAGGAGGGTGCGATGAGCATGAAGGCTATTCTCGTTCCGGTCGAGCAAAACGACTACACCCATTCGGTCCTGACCTGCGCCCATCTGCTCGCCAGCCGCTTCGGCGGTCACATCCAGGGCTTTGCCTTCTTTCCGATGTACGAGGTCTACGGCTTCGGCGACATGACCCCGCTCTGGGTCACCGAGGGACGGCCTTCCGAGGAGCTCGCGGGCGAGGCGCGCAAGGTGTTCGACCGCTTCATGCGCCAGGAGACGCCTTCGGGCACGGCGGGTGCACCGGTCTCGTTCAGCTGGTTCACCGAAGCCGATCCGGGCGATATCTTCGTCGCGAGCCATGCGCGCGTCTTCGACATCTCCATTCTCGGCCGGCCCGGATATGATCCGTCGGGACCGCGCTCGTCGACGCTCGAGGCGGTGCTGTTCGAGAGCGGTAGGCCTTGCCTGATCGCGCCGCCCACGCCGCCGCGCGAGCTCGGCGACAACATCGTGATCGCCTGGAACCGGAGCACCGAGACGGCGCTTGCCGTCGCGCATGCCATGCCGCTCCTGCATCAGGCGAAGCGCGTGACCATTCTATCGGTCGAGGGGGGCTCGGTGCCGGGCCCGAGCGGTGAACAGCTCGCCAACGGCCTCAAGCTCAACGGCATCGAGACGCAAGCCGTGACCGTCAATCCCGGCAAGCGCTCGAGCGGGGAGATGATCCTCGAATATGCGGGTTCCGTCGGTGCCGACCTCCTGATCAAGGGCGCCTATACGCAGAGCCGGTTGCGCCAAATGATCTTCGGCGGGGCGACGAGCCACATCCTGGGAAACGCCGCGCTGCCGGTGTTCATGGCGCGCTGAATTTCGACGCATCCGCTCGAATAACTCCGTCAACATCGTAGCCCACCCGCCTGCCCGCCACGTCCGCGGCGCAAAAGGAAGTTACGGCGTCTTCTCCTATTCCACCATCTCGAGCACGGGCGGCGTCCAGTTTCGGCCGGGCGCGGCTGCGATGAGCTCGCGCGTATAAGGATGGCGCGGGCGCTTCAGCACCTCCTCGGCCTCGCCGAATTCCACGATCTCGCCCTGGCGCATGACGGCGATGTAATCGGAGACTTGCGCCGCCACACGAAGATCGTGGGTGATGAAGACGAGCGTGAGGTCGAGCCTCGCCTGCAATTCGGCGATGAGACGCAGCACCTGCTTCTGCACCGAGACGTCGAGCGCGGACACGCATTCGTCGGCGAACACGACCTCGGGATTCATGGCGAGCGCCCGCGCGATGCCGACGCGCTGACGCTGGCCGCCGGAAAACTCGTGCGGCTTGCGCGCGAAGGCCTCCGGCTTCAACCCGACGAGGCGCAGAAGCTCGATCGCGTTCTCGCGAGCCTCGGCGCTGCTCCGCCCGCCGAGCCTGCCGGCCCGCGTGATGATGGCGCCGACGCTATGGCGCGGGTTGAGCGAGCCATAGGGGTCTTGGAAGATCATCTGCATCTTGCGGCGCGCCCGGGCCAGCGCTCTCCCGCCGAGCTTCGCAAGATCGACGCCGCCGACGCGCACCGAGCCTCGATCCGCGGGCGTCAGCCTGATCGCGACCCGGGCGAGCGTCGATTTGCCGGAGCCCGATTCGCCGACGACGCCGAGCGTGCGTCCCTTGTCGAGCACGAAGGAGGCGTCCTTGAGCGCGGCGATTCTTTGCCCACCCGCCCGATAGGATTTGGCGAGATGGGCGATCTCGAGCGATGGGGAGGCGTTGGGCCTAACGCTCAAGATCGAACGCGGCTCGGCGCGCGGCACGGCCGCGATCAGCTTGCGGGTGTAGGGATGGCGCGGCGCGTCGAGCAAGGCGCGGGCCGCGCCGATCTCGACGATGTGGCCCCCCTGCATGACCGCGACGCGATCGGCGACTTCGGCGACGACGCCGAAGTCATGGGTGATGAACAACACCGCGTGCCCGTGCTCGTCGCGCAGCTCGCGCATCAGCTTCAGCACTTGCGCCTGCGTGGTGACGTCGAGCGCCGAGGTCGGCTCGTCGGCGATCAGGAGCGCGGGCCGCAAGGCGAGCGCCATGGCGATGACGACCCGCTGGCACTGGCCGCCCGAAAGCTGATGCGGGTAGGAGGCCGCGATGCGTTCGGGGTCGGGCAGTCTCGTGTCGGAAAGCAACGCCGTGATCCTGAGGCGGCGCTCGCGCGCCGAAAGGCGCGAATGCAGCTTGAACACCTCCTCGATTTGCGCGCCGACCTTGACCGCGGGGTTCAAGGCGGCCGTCGGCTCCTGGAACACCATGGCGATGCGATGGCCGCGCAGCTTGCGCAGGCTTCGCTTCGCTCATGCGCACCACGTCATCGCCGCGAAACAGGATCGAGCCGGAGGTGACGCGAAGGCCCGCGGGCGCCGCTCCCATGATGGCGCTCGACAGAACGGATTTGCCCGAGCCCGAATTCGCCGACGACGCACATGATCTCGCCTTCGGCGAGGTCGAAGCTCGCGTCCTCGACCGCGAAGGGCCGGTCCGCCCCCTTGGGCAGCGCCACGCTGAGGCCGCGCACGCGCAGGATCGGCGCTCCGGCGGCGTCCCTCATGCCCGCGAACTTCCCTTGGCGATCTGCTGCAGCGCGTCGGAAAGGAGGCTCATGGCCAGCATCAGGAGGGAGATGGCGATGCAGGGGAAGATCACGAGATGCGGGAAGGCGATCGCCATGTTCTTGCCTTCGGCGACCATGCCGCCCCAATCCGGCGTCGGCGGAGGCAGGCCGAGACCGAGGAAGCCCAGCACACCGACCGTGATCGCGGTGTAGCCGAGGCGCAGGCACAGGTCGGCAAGGAGCGGCGTCAGCGCATTCGGCAAGATCTCGCGTGCCATGATGGCGATGGCGTTTTCGCCCTGCGTGATCGCCGCGGCGACGAAATCGCGATTGCGCATGTCGAGGGCGATGGCCCGCATGATGCGGAACACGCCGGGCGCGCTGGCGAAGGTGACGGCGATCACGATGTTCAAGCCGGAGGCGCCGAAGGAGGTGATGATGATGATGTAGAGCACCGTCACCGGGAAGGCGAGAAGCGTATTGGCGATGAAGGAAAGCGCGGTATCGAGCTTGCCGCCGTAAAAGCCGGCGACGAGGCCCATGGTCACGCCGACGCTGAAGGAGGCCGCGGTCGCGAGGCTCGACCACAGAAGCACCGTGCGCGTGCCCCAGATCAGCCGCGAGAGGATGTCGCGGCCGAGGAAATCCGCGCCGAGCCACAGATGCGAACCGTCGGGAGCCACGCTGCCCGGCAAGGCGAGAGGCGCGATCGTCTTCAACGGATCATGCGGTGCCAGGACCGGCGCAAAGAGGGCCGTCATGAGGCCGATCGCGGCCACGGCAAGCCCGAACAACGCCGCGGGCGAGCGGGTGAGCGCGACGAACGACTTCATGCGGCGGCGCCCGCCGTCTTCTCGGAGGCGATGTCGAAGGTGAGGCGCGGATTGAGCCAGATATAGGCGAGATCGGAAAGGAGCTGCGTGCCGACCACGGCGATCACCGCCACCATGGTGCATCCTTCGATGAGGAAAACGTCATGCTGGAGCGAAGCCGTGTAGAGGAGCGTGCCGAAGCCACGATAGGCGAAGAACACCTCGACGATGACCACATTCGACAACAGCCAGGGGATGTAGAGCATCACCACGGTCACGGGCGTCACCATGGCGTTGCGCAGCGCGTGGCGCAGCACGACGCGGGGGAAGGAAGCGCCTTTCATGCGCGCGGTACGCACATAGGCGGAGGACATCACCTCGACCATCGAGGCGCGCGTCATGCGGGCAAGATAGCCGCTGCCCGCGAGCACGAGGACCGCGACCGGCATCACGAGCTCCCGCCAGTTGAATCCAGAGGTCATCGGGCTCGCCCCCGGCAGCATGTGAAGCCAGAAGACGAAGATGCCGGACAGGAAAACCGCGCTCGCGAATTGCGGGATCGAGGTCGTGGCGATGGCGAAGAAGGAGATGGCCCGATCGAGTGTCGAGCCTTCGCGCATGCCGGCGAGCACACCCAAGAGGAGCGCGAGCGGCGTCATCACCGCAAGCGAGATCCCGGCGAGGATCGCGGTGTTCTTGAGGTAATAGGGAATGAGGGTGGTGACTTCCTCCTTGAAGTGGATGGAGCTCCCCCAATCTCCCATGAGGAAATGCGCGAGCCAGCGCAAATAGCGGTAGAGGAAAGGATCGTAATAGCCGTTCTCGGCGAGCCAGAGGTGGCGCTGATCGGCGGTCGCGAACTGGCCGAGCACATGGGTCGCGACATCCTCGATGTTCAATTCGAGCGCCGCGAACACCACGAAGGACACGGCGAGCATCGTGGCGAAGAGGACCAGAAGACGGCGGGCGATGAAGAGGGGCATGGGCACTCGCGCAAGGAAGGCGTTCGCGGCAGCTTCCGTCATCCCCTCGCGGACCGCAACCGCCGGGCACCGATTCTCGAAAGATGCGGCGTCACATCTTCGTCAGCTCCGCGCAAGGTCGGGTCGCGGACGGCTCCCGCTCCCCAGCCCGGCGTGCTATCGATAAGGAGCCAGCGGGGCATGCGTGATCTCGGCGGCACGCCTCCTCCTGACGTGAAGGTTTCGATCCATGGCATCAGGCGACGGCGCCCCACCTCGCGGCCTCGCGGTCAGAGTGCGCAAGAGCGCCAAGAAATCGGCCTCATCCCGCCAATGGCTGACGCGCCAGCTCAACGACCCTTATGTGGCGTTGGCCAAACGCGAGGGCCTGCGCTCGCGCGCCGTCTACAAGCTCAAGGAGATCGACGAGCGTCATCGGGCTTTTGCGGCGAGGCGCGCGCGTCGTCGATCTCGGCGCGGCGCCGGGCGGCTGGTCGCAATACGCGGCCGAGCGCGTCGGGCGGGGCGAGGAGCGGGGCAAGGAGCGACGAAGGCAGGGTCGTGGCGCTCGACCTCCTCGACCTCGAGCCGATCGAGGGCGTGACCTTCGCGAAGCTGGATTTTCTGGCGCCCGAGGCTCCGGGCTGGATCATCGCGACGCTCGGCGGCAAGGCGGATGTCGTGCTCTCCGACATGGCGGCGAACACGACGGGCCACCGCAAGACGGATCATTTGCGCATCATGGCGCTCGCCGAGGCCGCGGCCGAGTTCGCTGGCGAGATCCTGGCCCCGGGCGGTGCCTTCCTGGCGAAGGTTTTGCAAGGCGGGCACCGAAACCGCGCTGCTCGCTTCGCTCAAGCGCGATTTCACACGCGTCAAGCATGTGAAGCCGGCGGCGAGCCGCGCCGATTCGGCGGAGCTTTATCTGTTGGCGATGGGATTTCGTCGGGCAACGGGCGAGGCTCGTCCGTAGGCCCGGGGAGCGGCCGCCATCCCGCGAGCATTCGATCCTTCCCGCATGGATGATCTGTGTGATTGCGCTCGGCTCGCCCGCATGGTGAGGTAGGCTTCCTTCAAAGAGCCACCGGCATGCCCCGTCTCCGCGCGATCCGTCCGAAAGCCCTCGCGGCGCCGCTCGCCCGCTACAGTCCGGCGATGGAGGTGCCGGCCGGGGCGCGGCTCGTCTTCGTCTCGGGTCAGCTCGGCATCGACGCGGACGGGAAGACGCCCGAGAGCGCTGAGGCGCAGGCGGAACTCTGCTTTGCCGCGATCCGCGCGCTCCTCACCGAGGCCCGAATGGAGCTTTCGGACATCGTGCGGCTGAACGCCTTCGTGACGGACGCGGCCTATCTGGCCGATTACATGCGGGTGCGCGATCGCCATATCGGGGAACCGCCGCCGGCTTCGACCTTGATGATCGTCACGGGCTTCTCGCGGCCGCAATTCAAGGTCGAGGTCGAATGCGTCGCGGCGAAAGTGGATCGGTAGCGAGTGAAGAGTGAAGAGTGAAGAGGAGTAGCGAGTTGGTCGACCGTCACTTCGCTATATTCTCTCGAGCCTTCCGCTTCCACCTCACTTCTCACTTCTCACTTCTCACTTCTCACTTCTCGCTACTCTCACTCCTCACTCCTCACTCCTCACCCCTCACTTCCGCTCACACCGCCAGATAGCGCTCCCGGATCACGGCGTCGGAGGCGAGCTCTCCGCTGGTTCCGCTCCACACGACCTTGCCTTTCTCGAGGACCACGTGACGATCGGCGATCTTCATCATCGCGTCGAGATTCTTGTCGATGAGCGAGATCGCCTGGCCTTCACTGTTTGAGGCGTCCGAGCGCCGCCCAGATCTCGTCGCGGGCGAGCGGAGCGAGGCCTTCCGTCGCTTCGTCGAGGATGAGGAGCTTGGGGTTGGTCATCAAGGCGCGGCCGATGGCAAGCATCTGCTGCTCGCCGCCGGAGAGCTGCCAGCCGAGATGGGGACGCCGTTCGCGCAGGCGGGGAAACAAGGCCTCAACCCGTGCGAGCGTCCAGCGAGGCCGCCCGAAGCGGGACGCCGCGGTCGCGACGAGATTCTCCTCGACCGTCAGCGTCGGAAAGATCTGGCGCCCTTCCGGCACGAGGCCGATCCCCGATTGCGCAATGCGAAAGGGCGGCTGCGCCGTGAGCTCGCGTCCTTCGAAGCTCACAGTGCCGGCGCTCGGCCGCAGCAAGCCCATGATGGACTTCACCAGGGTGGTCTTGCCCATGCCGTTGCGGCCGAGCAGCGTGACGACTTCGCCGGCTTCGACCGCGAGGTCGACGCCGAACAGCACGCGCGCCGTGTCATAGCCGGCTTCGAGCTTGTCGACGCTCAGCATGAAAGAAGCGTGGACAAGCCCGGCATCCTCTTCAGCATCGTCTCGCCGAGATAGGCGGCACGCACTTGCGCATCGGCGCGCACGCGGTCGGGATCGCCCGTGGCGATCAAGCGGCCGTTGACGAGGACGCTGATCCGGTCGGCGAGCGCGAACACCGCCTGCATGTCGTGCTCGACGAGAAGGATGGTGCAGGCGCGCCTTCAACCCGCGCAGGGTCGCGACGAGCTGCTCGCTTTCCCGCGCGCCCGCCCCGGCCATCGGCTCGTCGAGGAGAAGGAGCTTCGGCTTGAGCGCGAGCGCGATCGCAAGCTCGAGGCCGCGCTTCTCGCCATGGGACAGCGTGCCCGCCACGCTGTGGGCGCGCTCGGCGAGGCCGACCGTCGAGCGAGCGCCTCCATGGCCTCGAGGTTGAGCCCTGCTTCGCCGCCGCATCCCCGAACAGGCGCAAGCTCGAGCCCGAGCGCGATTGCACGGCAAGCGCGACATTCTCGAGCGCGGTGAAGCGCGGCAGGATCGAGGTGATCTGGAAGCTCCGCGCGAGGCCGCGGCGGGCGCGCGCATGCATCGGCAGGCCGGTCACCTCTTCGCCGTCGAAGACGATGCGCCCGCTGTCGCTCGCAAGCGAGCCCGAGAGCTGATCGATGAGGCTCGTCTTGCCCGCGCCATTCGGTCCGATGAGCGCGTGCAGTTCGCCTCGCGGCGATATCGAGGGTCACCGCGTCGGTGACGCGCAAGCGCACCGAAGCTCTTCGTCACGCGATCGAGCGTCAGCAGCACGTCAACCATGCCGGCGTCCCCTCAGCATGCCGAGGAGGCCGCCGCGCGCGAACAGCACCACGAGAATGAGGAAAGGCCCGAAGATCACGCGCCAATGCTCGGTCATTCCCGCCAGCACCTCTTCCGCCAGCACGACGAAGAGCGCTCCGAGAATGGCGCCGTCGAGCGATGCCATCCCGCCGAGCATGACCATGATGATGAGATCGCCCGACCGTTGCCAGGTCATGAAGGCGGGGCTCACGAACTCGGATTGCTCGGCGAGGAGAAAGCCCGCAAGCCCCGCCATCATCCCCGAGATCGCGTAGGCCGCGAGGCGAAACGGATAGGCGTCGAAGCCGATCGCGGCCATGCGGGTCTCGTTATCCTTGGCGCCGCGCAGCACCCGTCCGAAGCGCGACCGGACGATGGCTCGCGCGAAGAGATAGACGCCGATAAGCATCGCCAGGGCCAGATAGTAGAAGACGCGATTGTCGGCGAGGAGGTCTCGTCCGAAGAGGGTGGCGCGATTGGCGAAGCGTCAGGCCGTCGTCTCCGCCATAAGCCTTGAGCGAATTCGCCAGGAAATAGGCCATCTGGCCGAAGGCCAGCGTGATCATGATGAAATGCACGCCGCGCGTCTTGAGCGAGATCGCGCCCGTGGCGAGCGCGAAAAGGCCGCTCGCCGCAAGCGCGACGAAAAGCCCGATGAAGGCATCGTCGATGCCGCTCGCGGTGAGGATGCCGGCCGCATAGCCGCCGATGCCGATGAAGGCCGCGTGGCCGAAGCTCACGAGGCCGCCGTAGCCGAGCGCCAGATCGAGGCCGACCGCCGCGATGGCGAAGACGATGCAGCGCGTGAACAGCGAAAGCACGTAGCGCTCAGCGCCCAGGAGGCCGAGAAGCGGCGCGAGGGCGAGCGCCGCGAAGAGAAGCGCCGGCACGACGAAACGCGCGCGGTTCGGCGGCGCGAGATGCGTCGTCGGGATGGGGCTTGCGATCTCCAGCATCGGATCAGCCTCGCGCGGGAAAGAGGCCGGCGGGCTTGAAGAACAGCACCGCCGCCATCAGCACATAGATCAGCGTGGAGGCGAGCGCCGGTCCCGCCTGGTTGGCGGCGGAGGAGGAAAGCACGCTGCGCAAAACGTCGCTCGCGAAGGAGCGGCCGAGCGTATCGACGAGGCCGACGAGCAGCGCCGCGACGAAGGCGCCGCGTACCGAGCCGATGCCGCCGATGACGATCACCACGAAGGCGAGGATCAACAGGTTGTCGCCCATGTTCGGCTCGACCGCGAAGATCGGCGCGACCATGACGCCGGCGAAGCCGGCGAGCATGGCGCCGAAGCCGAAGACGATCATGAACAAGCGTCCGATGTCGACGCCGAGCGCCGAGACCATCGGCGCGTTCGAGGCACCGGCGCGCACCAGCATGCCGAGGCGGGTGTGGTTGACGAGCGCGTAGAGCAGGATCGCGACGCCGATCCCGGCCGCGATGATGACGAGGCGATAGACCGGATAGAGGAGGCCGGGCATCAGGGGATCGCGCCCGACAGCACCTCCGGCATCGGCAGGGCGAGCGAGGTCGAGCCGAAGATCATCCGCACGGCTTCGGTGAGGAAGAGGATGACGCCGAAGGTCGCGAGCACCTGGTCGAGGTGGTCGCGCGCGTAAAGATGGCGGAAGACGACGACCTCGAGAACAAGGCCGAACACCAGGGCGGCCGCGAGCGCGAGGACGAGCGCCAGCAGGAAATTCTGCGTCAGCCCATAGGCGGTGACCGCGAAATAGGCGCCGAGCATGTATTGCACGCCATGCGCCAGGTTGATGAAGTCCATCACACCGAAAACCAGCGTAAGCCCGGCCGCGATCAGGAAGAGGAGCACGCCGAGCTGCAGGCCGTTGAGCGTCTGCACCGCGAGGAGGGCCGTCGACATGAGCGGTTGCGACCCCTCCCTGTTGCCGGCTCGCGGCATGGTCGCGCGCGCGCGACGACAATAAGCAAAGCTTCGGAAGGGCGCAACGGTGCGGGTCCGTGGCGGCTCGGGGAGGGCTCGACGGGGGAGATGCCCGAGGCGCCGGGGGCGGCGTCGCAGTCAGGAAGGCGCTACACCTCGCCCAGGGCCTCTCGGCGGTGACGGTCGAGCTCGGCGCTGTAGCGGCGCAGCACATGGGCTTCCGTGAGCAGGCCGACGATGCGGCGCGTGTCGCGCGTATCGACCACCGCGATGGCATCGGATCTCGAGACGGTCGAAATCGCGCGCCGCGTCCTTGGCGTTCATCGAGGGCAGGAGCATGTCGTCGCGCTGATAGGCGAGATCCTCGATCAGCCCGGCCGAGCCCAGCGTGTCGAGCTCGTGGGAATGCACGGTCGCGACCTCGACGAGGCCGGCGTAACGGCCCGCCTCGTCGGCCGCGATCACGGTCTTCGCCGAGCCGAGCGGGAATTTCTCGCGGAAGGCCTCGAAGCTCATGTTGTTGCGCACGATCGGCACGTCGCGGCGCATGAGGCTGTCGACCGTGAGCGAGCGGATCCAGCCGACATCCTGGGCGCTGCGGATCAATTCGCCGCGCAAATGGAAGCGCCAGGTGGCGAAGGAGTAGCCGAAGGTCTCGCGCGCCGTGAGGGAGGCGGCGAGCACGCACAGCATCACCACGCCGGCCATGCCGAAATCGCCGGTGACCTCGAGCGCGAGCACGATCATCGTCAAGGGCGCGCCGATGACGGCGGCGGCAAGCCCGCTCATCGCGGCGACGGCGAAGAGCGGAATGGCCTCGGGCGCCGCGACGCCGCCGAGCACGAGCAAGCCGCCATAGAGCTTGCCGAGCACGATACCGAGAAACAGCGAGGCGAAGAACAAGCCGCCGCGAAATCCCGAACCGATCGAGACCGCGGCGGCGAGCGATTTCAGCACGACGACGAGCGCCAGGAAGGAGAGGGTCTGCTCCGTGCGGATGGCGTAGTTGCAACGCGCCATGGCCGGCCGAAAGCACCTGGATCGTGATCTGCGCCAAAAGGCCGAGGAAGACGCCGCCAAGCGCGGGACGCAGCCAGACCGGAATCCAGGCCTGGCGCATCGATCTGCTCGACGAGCGTCACGAGGCGCATGATGAGAATGCCCGCGCCCGCACAGACGATGCCGAGCAGCAGCATCATCGGATAGTGCCTGAGATCGACGCTCGGAACCGCGATCGCCACCACGAAGGCCGGTTGCCACAGGACGCGCGCGACCAGCGTGCCCATGAAGGCCGCGACCGCGACCGGCGCCAGCGTCGCGATCGTGTAGAGGCCGATGATCAGCTCGAAGGCGTAGGCGGAGGCCGCGAGCGGCGCGTCGAAGGCGGCCGCGATGGCGCCCGCCGCGCCACAGCCGACGAGCGTGCGCAGATCGTTGCGGCGCAGCCCGAAGAATTGCCCGAGGCGCGAGGCGACTCCCGAACCGATCTGCGTGTAGCCGGCCTCGAGACCGATGGAGGCGCCGAAGCCGTTCGAGATCACGTTCTGCACGGCGACGATGAAGCTGTCCGTGAGCGACAGGCGCCCGCCATGCAGGGCGTTCGCCTCGATCGGGTCGACCGGGATGCGCTCGCGCCATTGGGAGTAGGCCCAGAGCACCGCGCCGAGGATCGCCCCGCCCACGGCAGGTCCGACGAGGGAGGCGAGGAGCGGGACGTTCGGGGCGCCGCTCACGCCCGTGTGCGAGTTGACGTGGAAGATCAGGCGGTGCGTGATCACCACGATATAGGACATGCCGCACACCAGAGCGCCCGCGAGCCCTCCGGCGACGGCGGCGAGCGCGGTGAGCCACACCTCGCTGGTGCGCACCAAGGCGCGCAGATGGTCGGGTGCACGCCGCAAGCTGAAAGGCGCGCGCGAGATCGCCCGGCCCGCGGCGGTCACGCGTGCATGGAGATTCGACCGAGCAGTGAGGACAGCGTCGAAGTTCATCGCCGTCAAAACAGAGCCACGGGCCGGGCCCGAAAGCCCACCCTTGATGTATCATCCGCTCCTAAGCGGGTTCCATCCTTGATTGCAATGATTTTTATGAACGGCGGATGACCGCGTTGCGGCGCCATTGCGACATGGTTTTTACTTTTCTCGCGGAAGCATCCGCGGCGAGCGCTCTCCGCGGCCAGCGCAGCGCTGTTACAGCCTCGGCGGTTTTGCTGCCGAGTGGCTTCGGTCAAAGGAAAGCATTTCTTGACCATGGCCACAGTTTCCAACGCGGCGACGGACGCAAGGCGCCAGAAACGGCGGGTGCTGCGCCAAGCAACGGCGCTGCGCGGCTTCTCTCGTCCGCCTCGAGCCGGCCGTCGTTAGGGGGAACCCTCGAACAGACTTCGGGTTCGATTGCATCCGAACCCTCGCCCGTCCGGGAGGATCATTTCGCGCGCAGGCGCGCGGTGACCTCGATCTCGACCTTCATCTCGGGCTTGAAGAGGCCGGTGACGACGACGATCGTCGAGGCGGGGCGGACGGAGCGCAAGCGCTCGCCGCAAACTTGAAGCACGGGTTCTTGATAGCTCCGGTCGGTGACGTAGTAGGTGGCGCGCACGATGGCTTCCATCGACGAACCGGCATCGGCGAGCACCTTGGCGATGGTGGCGAAGCAGTTCCGCGTTTGCGCGCCCACATCCTCCGGCATCTCCATCTTGGCGTAGTCATAGCCGGTCGTGCCCGCGACGAAGACATAGTCGCCATCGACCACGGCGCGTGAATAGCCATAGCTCGCCTCGAAGGGCGAGCCGGTGGAGATCAATCGACGTTCGGCCATGGCGCTCCTCGCTTTCCTCAACGTGCCTCGATGCCGGAGCTTTCCCTCCTTGGCAATGGGAAAGCCGTGGAAGCGGAGCCTGCGCTGAAAGAATTCGCCTCCCGGCGCGCAGCTCCACGCGGAACCAAGGCTATTGGTTCAGGCGACGGCCGAAAGCGGTGTCGCGACCTCCTCGAGGGGCTTGCGCTCGGCGCGCACCGCGAACAGGGCGGCGACGATGGCGGCGCCGATCATCAGCGCCGCTCCGAAGGCGTAGCCGGCAAAGACCGATGCGCGCGAGCCGCTCTCGATCAGCATGCCGAAGAGCAGCGGGGCGACCACGCCGCCGAGCCCCGTGCCGATGGCGTAGAAGACGGCGATCGCCAAGGCGCGGATCTCGAGCGGGAAGGTTTCGCTGACCGTGAGATAGGCCGCGCTCGCCGCCGGCGAGGCGAAGAAGAAGATCACCATCCAGGCGATGCGTCTGGCCGGTCGCCGACAAGAGGCCGGCCGCGAAGAGCGCGCCGCAAACGACGAGCAGCACGCCTGACAGCGCATAGGTCGTGGCGATCATCACACGACGGCCGATGCGTGTCGAAGAGACGGCCGAGAAGCAAGGGGCCGAGGAAATTGCCGATCGCGAAAGGCAGGATGTACCAGCCGACCTGGTTCGAGCTGACCGCGTAGAATTTCGTCAGCACCAGGGCGTAGGTGAAGAAGATCGCGTTGTAGAAGAAGGCTTGCGCCGCCATCAACGCGAGTCCGACGAGGGTGCGCTGGCGATACGTGTGAAACAGCGTGGCGAAGACCTCCCCGAGCGGGGTGTGGCTGCGCGCCTTGAGGCGGATCGCGGCATTCGCCGCAACCGGCGCGAAGCTCATATCCTGCGGCGCGAAACCTCGCCTCGATGCCGTCGGCGACGGCCTCTGCCTCCGCCTCCCGCCCGTGTAGCGCCAGCCAGCGCGGACTTTCGGGGATCCACATCCGCATGAGGAAGACGACGAGGCCTAGCGTCGCGCCGATGAGAAAGCAGGCGCGCCATCCTGTCTCGGGATCGATGATGCGCGGATCGAGAAGCACGATCGCCGCGCCCGCGCCGAGCGCGGCGCCGATCCAGAAGCTGCCGTTGATCACGAGATCGGTGAAGCCGCGATAGCGGGCCGGCACCAGCTCCTGGATGGTGGAGTTGATCGCCGTATACTCGCCGCCGATCCCGGCGCCGGTGAGGAAGCGAAAGAGCCAGAAGCTCCAGCCCTGTCCAGGACAGGCCGGTGAGCGCGGTCGCCGTGAGGTAGACCGCGATGGTGGTGAAGAACAGCTTCTTGCGGCCGAGCCGATCGGTGAGCCAGCCGAAGAACAGCGCGCCCGCGACGGCGCCGAGGAGATAGGCGCTTCCCGCGATGCCGACGTCGCGATCGTCGAAGCCAAGCGCCGGGCTCTCCTTCAGCGCGCCGGCGACCGAGCCCGCGAGCGTCACTTCGAGGCCGTCGAGGATCCAGGTGATGCCGAGCGCGACGACGACGAGCGTGTGGAAACGGCCCCACGGCAGCCGTTCGAGGCGTGCCGGGATGTCGGTCGAAAATTCGCGCGGCCGATCCGCATGGGCCGGTGAAGATGAAGCCTCCCGCGCGTCCTCTCCCATGTCCGTGCTCGCCTCCCTGGCTCCGCCGCGCAAATCATGCCCGCCCGAACTCGAACGATCAGATCCTCATAAATAGGGGTGACGCAGGCTCCGGCGAGGGCGCGCCGATTTCGCGACCGCTCTCGACCCGCATGCCGTCATCGCTGCCGGTCGGCGGCGGAAAGCCGGGCAGCGATGCCGAAAGCTCAAGCGCCGAGCCAGGCGGGATCGACGTCGAGCGCTCTTGCGAGGGCGCGAAGGGTCTTGGCGTTCCTCCCTTTCGGCCGCTCTCGAGATCGCTGACGTAGCCTTGGACGAGCTTGGCGCCGAGCGCGAGGTCGAGCTGCTTCATCCCCTTCCACCTGCGAAGCGCGCGAAGCAGGGAGTCGCCGCGCAGCATCGCGGTCGTCACCTCGGGCGGGAGCCTGGCGTCGCGTCCCGCCGTGAGATCGGCCACACGCGCATCGAAGATCGCGATATCGTCGGCCTCCTCGAGCGTCGCGGCCGCAGCGCTGCTCAAGGCGTCATATTCGGCCCGGGTGAGCACCACCAGCTCGTCTCCGGAGGGGGAGTGGATCGTCTGCGGGCGAATCTCGATCATGCGCGCTCTTTCTCGCGGATCGGGTTGGCGCGCTCTCCCAAGAAGATTGCCGTTATCGTGGCCGCCTCCTCGGCGAAGATGACGCGGCAGGAGCCGACCCGCATCCTGTAGGCATCCCGCCCGTCGAGGCCACTCACCTCGCCCTTGCCCGAGACGGCATGGCTGACGAGCGCCTGCGCGACCGCGATGCGCGATGCGCGCGAAAGCTTGTCGAGGTCGCGCGCCGCCGAATGAGTAAGGACGATCGTTTTCACCGCGACATCATGCCGTATTCGAGCAAAGCTCGGGAAGCCTTTGTGAAGCGGGCCCGCTCAGGCGGCTCGCGCCACCGGTTTCGCGCCGCGCTTGAAGCGTTCTAGCCTGAACGGGGCAGGATCGACGCAAGGCGCCGCGCCCGTCGCGAGCTCGGCGGCGAGCTTGCCGGCTCCGGGACCGATCCCGAAACCATGGCCCGAGAACCCGGTGGCGACGACGAGGCCAGGCAGGCTCTCGACCGGCGAGATCACCGGCACGGCATCGGGCGTCACGTCGATCAGCCCGCCCCAGGCGTCCTTTACCTCCATGTTCCGAAAGAAGGGGAATCCCGCCGCGATGGTGCTCTTCGCCTCGTCGAGCTGGGCCCGATCGGGTTCGGGATCGAGCACCCTTATGCTTTCGAAAGGCGAGGAGCCGTCGAGCTTCCAGCGCCGGGGCATGCGCCACTCCTCGAGGAAGCGCCCGGCGACGCGGAGCTTCAGCTCGTCCCATCCGGTGATGAGCGAGGGCAGGAAATCGAAGAACAGGCGGAAGGAATCGGGCGTGATATGCGAGATGCTGCCGTTGCGGCGCGCCACCGTATAGCCGCCGTCGAGCCGCTTGCGGAAAGCGAAGGTCGAGCCGCCGACCGTGACCTCGGGCCCACCCTCCATCGGTGTCGTCGCGAAAACGGAGCCCAGCATCTTGAGCTGCGGCAGGTCGATGCCCTCGTTGCCGCAAAAGAGCCGCGACCAGGCACCGCCCGCGAGGATCACGCTCCCGCAGGCGATGCGGCCCTTCTCGGTGATGACGCCCGCGACCTTGCCGGCGGCAATGTCGAGGCCGCGCACGGCGCAATTCTCGGCGATTTTCGCCCCCTGCCGCCGTGCGGCTTCGGCGATCGCCGGCACCGCCTTCTGCGGCTCGGCACGAGCGTCGGTCGGCGTCATCAAGGCGCCGGCGAAGCGGCGCGTCGTGCCCGGGAGGATGTCGGCGAGCTCGCGAGCATCGACGATGCGGGAGGTGATCTGGAACGGACGGGCCTCGTCGAGCCAGGCCTTTTGCCTCGCCATCTCCTTCTCCGAATCGCAAAGATAGAGGATGCCGCAACGGCGAAACCCGGTGTCGGCCTGCGCAAGCCTCGTTCATCGCGGCCCAGAGTCGCTGGCTCTCGAGGCAAAGCGGGATCTCGGCAAGGTCGCGCCCCATGGTCCGCACCCAGCCCCAGTTGCGTCCCGACTGCTCGCAAGCCGACATATCCCTTCTCGCAAAGCACGACGTCGATGCCGCGCCGCGAAAGAAAGAGCGCGGCCGTCACGCCGATGATGCCGCCGCCGATCACGACGACATCGGCGCGCGCCGGAAGGGCGCCGTCGGTCTCGATCCGGTCGATACGCGGCATCATGAGGTCTGTTCCCTGCTAGAGCATGATCGGCAAACCCGGACCCAATTCTGCGATAAGAAGCTGCGAGAAAACAAAAGCATAAGCTCGCACTGCCGATTCGTCCAAACGCCACCCACTCCAGGCGGATACACATACCGTCAAAGAGTGAGCGGGGGTGGGCTCCAACCTTTCCGCTCATCCCCGCGAAGGCGGCGCGAAGGCGGGGATCCAGTTCTTCGTGGGATCATGCTGAGGTCTAGGTTCCCGCTTTCTCGCGGGAATGCGAGGAGGCGGGGATGAGCGGGGGCAAGGCTGCGGGCGGAGTCCGGAGCCCGGAGCCGAAGCCGATCCCATCCGCGCTTTCCGTCCAACCGCATTTTTTTCACCGACCGTGGTATCATATGCCATGAGCAAAACGACGCCAGCACGGCCCCATCGTGGAACTCCACGCTCTACGACAATTTTCGTTGTCGGTCGTGACCGGTTCGCACATATCAGCGCGGTCGAAGGGATCGAATTGGACGACGAGATGCGAGCGGCCTTTGACCAATTCGACCGCGAAGGGCTGAGCCCGGAAGAGCGTCGCCGGGCTATCCTTCGTCGCTTCACGCCGTCACGTTCGTGAGTGCAGATGCACGAGAGCGGTCCCGATCCCTATTGCTATCCCGGAACCAGCGTTCTCAAGAACCGCCTCGACTTGCGCGAGCAGGCGCAGCTCGATGATTTCGAGAAGTTCATCACCGCGCAGCGCAGCGATGAGCCTTTGCCTGGCGGGCGGCTCGACTACGCCCATTACCGCGCCATCCACCGGCATCTGTTTCAGGATGTGTTCGCATGGGCCGGCAAGCTGCGCACGGTGCGCATGGCAAAACGTCACAGCATGTTTTGCTACCCGGAATACATCGATGTTGAGATGCGAAAGCTATTTCACGGGCTGAGTGCCGCGAAATTCCTCAGCGAGCTGAGCGCTGCTGAATTTGCGCATCAATCGGCGCGGTTCCTCGCCCAGTTGAACGCCATCCACCCTTTTCGCGAAGGTAACGGGCGCACCCAGCTGACCTATTTGACCCTGCTGGCCAACCGAGCGGGGCATCCGCTGGCATTGGATCGGATGGACCCGGGGGCGATGCTCCATGCGATGGTGGCGAGTTTCGACAGCGACAAGTCTCTGCTTGCGATTTTGATTGAAAGCCTGATCCAAGCCTGACAGCGCCAAGCTTACGCCGCATCCTGCATTTGTGAAGCTTGTGCCGCACCGCAAATTGCAGCCTGCCGAGGCCCTGCCCGGCGTGGAGGTCACAAATTCGGGGGACGGATCGGCAAGCCCCGCAAACCCTGCTTGTCGCGCCGGTCTTGACGGCTTATCGGTGACCCCGATGTCCAACAGCTCCGTGCTCAATCGCGTGAAGCCTCTCGCCGGCGAGGCGCGCCATCGCGCCCTTGAGGGCTGCGTCGTGATCGCCACGCATAATTCGGGCAAGCTTGCCGAAATGCGCGAGCTTCTCGCGCCTTTCGGCATCGAAGCCGTGTCGGCCGGCGAGCTCGGCCTTCCGGTGCCTGCCGAGACGGGCCACATGTTCTGCGAAAACGCGGCGATCAAGGCCCACGCCGCTGCGACAGCGACCGGAATGCCGGCGCTCTCCGATGATTCGGGCCTCTGCGTCGACGCGCTCGACGGGGCGCCCGGCCTGTTTTCCGCCGATTGGGCGGTGCACAAGGACTTCCGACCGGCGATGGAGCGCGTCGAGCATGAGCTCGAGCGTCGCTGGCGCTCTCGCACCGCGTCAACGCCGCGCTCATTTCGTCTCCGCCCTCGTCCTCGCCTGGCCCGACGGCCATGAGGAATTGTTCGAAGGCCGCGTGCAGGGTCACATCGTCTGGCCGCCGCGCGGCGAGAGCGGCTTCGGCTATGATCCGATGTTCCAGCCCGACGGACATGGCACGAGCTTCGGCGAGATGACGGCGCAGGAGAAGCACGGCATCGACTGGATGGCGGCCGGCGAGGACCATGGCGCGCTCTCGCATCGGGCGCGCGCCTTCGTGCAGCTCGCGCGCGCCTGTCTGAGCGCGCCGATGAGCGTGGCGCGGCGCCGCCTTGAAGCAGGCCCGTCCGCCGGCGCACGCCACGCGGGATGCCGGCTTCGGCGTCTATGTGCATTGGCCATTTTGCCTCGCCAAATGCCCGTATTGCGACTTCAACAGCCATGTTCGGCATGCGCCGCCCGATCAGCCGCGCTTCGTCCACGCATTCGAGGCCGAGCTCGCCCATATGGGTGAGCTGGCGCCGGGGCGCAGGGTGACGAGCATCTTCTTCGGGGGCGGCACGCCTTCGCTCATGGAGCCACGGACGGTCGGCGCGATCCTCGATGCCGTCGCGCGGATTTGGCCGGTCGATCGTGAGGTCGAAGTGACGCTCGAAGCCAATCCGACGAGCGTCGAGGCCGACCGCTTTCGCGGATACCGCGCGGCCGGCGTCAACCGCGTCTCGCTCGGGGTGCAGGCGTTGAACGACCGGGACTTGAAGGCGCTCGGCCGGTTGCACTCGGTCGAGGAGGCCATGCACGCCGTCGCGGTGGCGATGTCGCTCTTCGAGCGCGTCTCCTTCGATCTCATCTACGCGCGCCCGGCCCAATCGGTCGCGGCTTGGCGAGCCGAGCTCGAAACGGCGATCTCGCGCGCCGGCGAGCATTTGTCGCTCTATCAGCTCACCATCGAGCCCGGCACTCCCTTCGAGGCCTTGCGCCGCGCCGGCAAGCTCGATCCGCCGAGATCCCGAGGCGATCGCGCCTTCTCTACGAGGTGACCCAGGAAGTGTGCCGCGACCGCGGCCTTCCCGCCTATGAGGTCTCCAATCACGCCCGCCCGGGCGCGGCCTGCCGCCACAACCTCACCTATTGGCGCTACGGGGAATATGCAGGCGTCGGCCCCGGCGCGCACGGACGGCTCGTGGCGCCGCGCGGCCGGCTCGCGCTTTCGACCGAGAAGCGTCCCGAGGCCTGGCTGCGAGCGTGTCTTGGCGAAGGGGCACGGCGTCGTCGAGCGCCATCTCTTGTCGTCGCGTGACGAGGGAGACGAGTTCCTGCTGATGGGGCTTCGCCTCGCGGAGGGGATCGACCCGGATCGCTTCGCCACGCTTGGCCGGGCGCGATCTTGCGCCTGATCGCATCGCGAATCTGGCGGGGATCGGCCTCATCGAGGAGCGCGACGGTCGTTTGCGCGTGACCTGCGAGGGTTTCCTGGTGCTCGATGCGCTGGTCGCCGATCTCGCCGCCTGAACGGCCGATTTGCCGATCGCCGAGCGGAGCCTCGCACCGCGCAACGGAAACGGTCCACTGATGACGATCGAAATCGTGGCACTTATTCCCTTTGGGCCGGAACGGCTCTAAGAGGCGTTGCGGCGCGTGCGTCGAAGGGATCGCAATGACAGGAACGCAAGGCGCCTCGCAGACGCATTTCGGCTTCTCGACGGTGCGTCTCGACGAGAAGCAGCGGCTCGTCGACGACGTCTTTCGTCAGGTCGCGCGGCGCTACGACCTCATGAACGACCTGATGTCCTTCGGCGTGCACCGCGCCTGGAAGAATGATTTCGTCGCCATGTTGCCTCCGCGATCGCGCGCCTCCGTCATCGACGTCGCGGGAGGCACGGGCGACATCGCGTTTCGCATCGTCGCTGCCGCCGGGCCGAGCGTGCGGGTGACGCTTTGCGACATCAGCGCCGAAATGCTGGCCGTCGGCCGCGAGCGTGCCGGGAGGCGAAGGGCGGGACAGCTCGCCTTCACGCAAGGCCAACGCCGAGGATCTGCCCTTCGCGGCGGGTTCCTTCGACGCCTACACGATCGCCTTCGGCATCCGCAACGTGCCGTCGATCGACAAGGCCCTGGCCGAGGCCTTTCGCGTGCTCAAGCTCGGCGGGCGCTTCCTCTGCCTCGAATTCTCCTCCGTCGATATTCCGGGGCTCGACAGGCTCTACGAGGCTTATTCCTCGGCCGTGATACCGACGCTCGGCAAGCTCGTGGTCGGCGACGAGGCCGCGTATCGCTATCTGGTGGAGAGCATCCGCCGCTTTCCGCGCCCGGCGCTCTTCTCGCGCATGATCGACGAGGCCGGGTTTCGCCGGGTGACGCATCGCCCCTTGTCGGGGAATATCGCGGCCATTCACTCGGCCTGGAAATTGTGAGCCGCCGCCCGCCGTGCTGACCGCCCCGATCCATCTCGTCCGCCTCGCTCGCGTCGGCTTCGTGCTGGCGCGCGAGGGGGCGTTCGGCCTCGTCGACCAATCCGCCATCCCGGCCGGCTTGCGTCTCGGCGTCAGGCTCGCCCGGCTCGTGGAGCGGCGCGGCGGAGACCCCGGCACCGGGCTGGCGCAGGCGATGACCCGGCTCGGCCCGTCCTATGTGAAGTTCGGGCAGTTCCTGGCGACGCGGCCCGATATCGTCGGCGTGCAAGGTCGCGCGCGGCCTCGAAGCGCTTGCAGGATCGCATGGCGCCTTTCCCGCGGGCGCAAGCCATGATCATGATCGAGGCCGCGCTCGAAAAGCCGGTCGGCTGAGCTTTTTTCCGAATTCGGCGAGCCGGTCGCGGCCGCCTCCATCGCCCAGGTGCACAAGGCGCGGCTCGTCGCGGAGGGTCCGCCGCGCTCGGTCGCCGTGAAGGTCCTGCGTCCCGGCATCGAGCCTCGCTTCAAGCGCGATCTCGCGGATATGCGCTTCGGCGCGCGGCTGATCGAGCGCGTCGCTCCGGCCATGCGCCGGCTGCGGCCTCTCGGCCGTGGTCGAGACGCTGGCGCGCTCGGTGGCGATCGAGATGGATCTGCGGCTCGAGGCCGCGGCCCTTTCCGAGTTCGCCGAGAACACGAAGGACGATCCCGATTTCCGCGTGCCGAGCGTCGATTGGGAGCATACCGCGAAGGAGGTGCTGACGCTCGAATGGATCGACGGCGTGCCGCTTTCGCAGATCGCGGAGATCGAGGCCGCGGGCCATGACCGGGTGGCGCTCGCGCGCGTCGTCATCCAATCCTTCCTGCGCCAGGCGCTCGGCTCGGGTTTCTTCCACGCCGACATGCACCAGGGAAACCTGTTCGTGGACGCGCAAGGACGGCTGGTCGCCGTCGATTTCGGCATCATGGGCCGGCTCGGCGAGAAGGAACGCCGCTTCCTCGCGGAAATCCTCTACGGCTTCATCACGCGCGATTATCGGCGCGTCGCCGAGGTGCATTTCGAGGCGGGCTACGTGCCGCATACCCACGCGATCGGCGACTTCGCCCAGGCGCTGCGCGCCATCGGCGAGCCCATCCATCAGCGTCGCGCCGACCAGATCTCGATGGCCAAGCTGTTGTCGCTGCTCTTCGAGGTGACGGCTCTCTTCGACATGCAGACGCGCACCGAGCTCGTCATGCTGCAGAAGACCATGGTCGTGGTCGAGGGGGTGGGCCGCATGCTCGACCCCAAGCTCGACATGTGGGCGACCTCCGATCCGGTCGTGCGTGAATGGATCACGCGTCATCTCGGCCCCGCCGGGCGCCTCGAGCAGGCGGCCGCGGCGCTCCACGCTTTCGCCGCCGCCGCCGCCAAGCTGCCCGACCTCGTGACACGGGCCGAGCGCGTCCTCGCCCGGCTCGACCCGCCCGAGCTGCCGGGCGAATTTCCGACCGGCGGCCTGCGCATCGACGAAACCTCGATCGAGGCGATCGGGCGCGCCGAGGCGCGGGGCTCGCGCCTCTGGTGGCTCGCGCTCTGGGCGATCGCGGTGCTGCTCGCGATCTACGTGCTCGGGTAGGGACGCGGCTATCGGGCGCGAGGCGGTCGCGCTTCGATTGCACCGCGCGGGCGAAGGAGCCTCTACCCCTCCAGCCGCTTGGCCACTTCCTGGCGCAGCTTGCCGAGATCGGCCGCGAAGAGGCGGATGCCTTCGGCGAGCTTCTCGGTCGCCATCGCGTCCTCGTTCAGCGCCCAGCGGAAGGAGCGCTCGTTGAGCGACATGCGCGCGATGCGCTGGCGCGCGGCTTCCGCTCGGCTCGAGCGCGCGCTTCAAGGTGCCCATGTCCTTGGAGAGCGCTTCGAGGAGCGAAGGCGAGATGGTGAGCGCGTCGCAGCCGGCCAGCGCCTCGACCTGGCCGACATTGCGGAAGGAGGCGCCCATCACCGTCGTCTTGTGGCCGTGGCGCTTGGCGTAGGCATAGATGCGCTTGACCGAGAGCACGCCCGGATCGTCGGCGGCCTTGAAGTCATGTCCCTCATGCTTCACGTACCAGTCGTAGATGCGGCCGACGAAAGGCGAGACGAGCGTCACGCCCGCTCTGAAGCAGGCGACCGCCTGAGGCAGCGAGAACAGCAGCGTCAGATTGCAATGGATGCCCTCCTTCTCGAGGAGGTTCGCGGCCTTCGACGCCTTCCCAGGTCGAGGCGAGCTTGATCAGGATCTTTTCCTTGTCGACGCCGCGCTCCTTATAGGCGGCGATGATCTCGTGCGCCCGGCCGATCGAGCCCTTCACGTCGAAGGAGAGATCGGCATCGACCTCGGTCGAGACGCGCCCCGGCACGATGCGCGCGAGCTCGGCGCCGATCTCGATCGGCAGGCGGCTCGCCACCTCCTTGACGACCGCCTCGCGCTTGCCGGGCTGGCTCTTGCCCCAGGCGATGGCGTCCTTGAAGATGTGCTCATAGGTCGAAAGCTCCATCGCCTTGAGCACCAGCGACGGATTGGTGGTGCAGTCGACGGGCTGGTATTTCTTGATGGCGTCAATGTCGCCGGTATCGGCGACGACCTTGGTCATCGACTTCAGCTGATCGAGCTTCGAATGGGCGGTCTCGGCCGCGCGCGGCGTCTCGTGCAAGGTCTCGATGTTCATGGTAGCTCCTTCCTCGAATGTCATTCTGTGAGCCCGGAGCGGCGCCGCGCAAGCTCGCAGGCGCGGCCTTCTCTTGCGTCGTTCGGCGGCCTATCTGGCGTCGCTATGCACCCGATCGATCTCTTGACCTCGACACCGAACGGCCTCTTCTCGCCGCTCGGCGGGTTTTTCATCGATCCCATGCGGCCGGTCGAGCGCGCGCTCGTCACCCATGGCCATTCCGATCACGCTCGCCCCGGCCATCGGCGCCGTCATGGCAACACGCGAAACGCTCGAAATCATGGCGGTGCGCTGCGGCGAGGGCTTCGCAGGCGCCACTCAGGCCGCGGTGCCAGGCGAGCGCAGCGAGATCAACGGCGTCGGCGTCACCTTCGTTCCCGCCGGTCATGTGCTCGGTTCGGCGCAAATCGTCGTCGAGGCGCAGGGCACGCGCATCGTCGTCTCGGGCGATTACAAGCGCGCTCGCGACCCGACTTGCGCGCCTTTCGAGGTCGTCCCCTGCGACATCTTCATCACCGAGGCGACCTTCGGCCTCCCGGTTTTCCGCCATCCGGAGGCCGCGAGCGAGGTTCAGCAAGCTCCTCGCGAGCCTGCGCCTCTTTCCCGAGCGGGCTCATCTCGTCGGCGTCTACGCGCTCGGCAAGGCGCAGCGCGTCATCGCGCTCTTGCGCGAGGCGGGTTATGACCGCCCGATCTACATGCATGGCGCGCTGGAGCGGCTCTGCGCGCTTTATGCGGCGCATGGCGTCGCTCTCGGCGATCTGCGCAAGGTGCCGGCCGGACGCTCGCGCGGCGCCGATCCTGCCTTCGCGGGCGAGATCGTGCTGTGCCCGCCGGGGCAGATCCAGGATCTCTGGACGCGGCGTTTCCCCGATCCGCTCACCGCCTTCGCCTCCGGCTGGATGCGGGTGCGGGCGCGCGCCCGTCAGCGCGGGGTCGAGCTGCCGCTCGTGATTTCCGATCATTGCGATTGGGACGGGCTCACCGAGACCATTCGCGAGACGGGCGCCGGAGAGGTCTGGGTCACTCATGGCGAGGAGGATGCGCTGGTGCATTGGTGCGGCAGCTTGGGGATCAAGGCACGGCCCTTGCAGCTCGTCGGCTATGGCGAGGAGGAAGAGGAGGCAGCACCTCGCCCCGAAGCGCGGCCGGCGACGCCATCACCGTCAGGAGAAGGCGCGAGCGATTGACGCCTCTGCTCATCGCGAAACGCCGTCGTCCTCACTGTCTTCCGACGCCTCGACGACGAGGCCGGATCCGGGGTCGATCCACACGAGCCTGTCGTGCATCTTCTTCACCCCCGGCGTGTTCTCGACGACGACCTTGAGCGCCGGCCGCTGCCGCTCGTCGAAAATGGTGCCGGTGAGCACGACCGCCCCGTCCTTGACCTCGACGCCGACGCTGTTCGACGGCGCCCATTCCTCCTTGGCGATTTCGGCGAGGATGCGCTCCCTGATCGCCTCGTCGGTCATGGTCTCCTCGCGCCTGCGGCTCGCGGCGACGAGCGCGCGCAGAAGATCGGCGCGCGACACCATGCCGATGATCGCATCGCCGCGCATCACCGGCACGCGCTTGATGGCGTGCTTCTCCATCAGGCCGACGATCTCCTCGATCGGCGTGTCCTCGGCGACCGCGATCACCTCTTGCGTCATCACGCCGCGCACGAAGCGGGAATGACTCTTGGTGTAGTCATGGGCGGCCCGGCCGGGGCCGAGGATGAAGGCGATGAAGCGCGAGCGGTGCTTCTCGGTGCCGAGCTCGGAACGGCGGATGAGATCGCCTTCGCTCAAGACGCCGACGAGCTTGCCTTGCTCGTCGAGGACCGGGAAGCCCGCTCAGATGATGGGCGAGCATCAGCTCGATCGCGTCGCGCGTGCGCGTCGCGGGCGTGACGGAGATCACGGGCGCGGTCATCACATCGCGTGCCAGCATCCCACTCTCCTCGTTGCTCCGCTGCGCTGCCAGATTTCGCCCGGCGCGAATTTCCTGCCGCGCCTGCTCTCGCCAAGCCAAATCACATCCGTGCCAACTATCCACACCCAATTATCCACGCCCAAATATCCACGCCCAAATATAAACGTCCAAGTCTACACACCCGGATATACGGGCTGCTCGCTTTCGAGCATGACGCGCGACTCGACGCGGAAGCAAGCACGACACTTGCGGCCGAACTAAGCGGTCGAGAACTCCGCCGAGTGCCGGCCTGTCGGTCGGCCTTCGTGGCGGCTTCAGTGATACGGGTCCGCCGCGTCGCGCAGACCGTCGCCGACGAAGTTGAAGGCGAGGATGACGACGATCACCGGGACCATCGGGGCAAGCAGCCAGGGATAGAGATTGACGGAGGCGAGGTTCTGCGCGTCGTTGAGGAGCACGCCCCAGCTCACGATCGGCGGCCGCAGGCCGAGCCCGAGAAAGGACAAGGCCGTCTCGCCGAGGATCATCGAGGGGATCGACAAGCGTCGCGGAGGCGATCAGGTGGCTCATGAAATTCGGGATCAGATGGCGGGCGATGATGCGGAAGCGCGAGGCGCCTATGAGCTCCGCCGCCTTGACGAAATCCTCTTCGCGAAGCGCGAGGAGCTTCGAGCGCACGGCGCGCGCGAGGCCCGGCCAATCGAGGAGGCCGAGAATGACGGTGATGCCGAGAAAGACGAGGATCGGGCTCAGATTCGCCGGCAGCGCCGCCGAGAGCGCGAGCCAGAGCGGCAGCTCCGGGCAGCGAGCGCAGGATCTCGATGAGGCGCTGCACGGCCGAATCCACGAAGCCCCCGAGGTAGCCCGCGAGCCCGCCGAGCGTCAGCCCGATGACGAAGGAAACGATGATGCCGGCGATGCCGACGGTCAGCGAAATTCGCGCGCCGTGGACGATGCGCGAGAAGAGGTCGCGGCCGAGCTTGTCGGTTCCGAGCAGGAACAGCGTTCCGTCCCTCGGCGGGCAAAACAGGTGGAAATCGGCGCCGATGAGCCCGAACAGCCGATAGGGCGAGTCGCGGCACAGGAAGCGAATTCGCTGGGGTCGCGTCTTGTCGCTCGTGTAATCGCGGGTGAAGGTCGCGGGATTGAAACGGAAGCTTTCCGGATAGACGAACGGGCCCTTGAATTGTCCCTTGTGAAAAAGATGGATTCTTTGCGGCGGAGCGTAGAGGTGATTGGCGCGCCGATCGGCCGGCGGGTAGGGAGCGATCACCTCGGCGAAGGGGACCGTGAGATAGGTGATGAGCAGGATGACCGACGCGATCACCGCCGCCTTGTTGCGCTTGAACTTGCGCCAGGTGAGCGCGAAGCGAGGAAGCGCGCGCGAGCGCGCTCTCGTCGCTCGAGACCGGGCGCTTCCGGATCGAAGGGGGCCTGCGAGACGAAGCGCTCGTCGAGCGCCGGGGGCAGGTGAGGCCGCGTTCGCCGACATGTCGTTCATGGCGCGCTTCTCATGCGGCGCGTCCGGCGAAACGGATGCGCGGATCGAGCGCCGCGAGCGCGAGGTCCGAGATCAGCATGCCGACACCGTCAGCATGGCGACGAACATCAAGATGAAGCCGGCGAGATACTGGTCCTGGACGCGCAGCGCCTGCAGCAGGATCGGCCCGACCGTCGGCAGGTTGAGCACGAGCGAGACCAGCACCGATCCGGAGACGAGGTGCGGCAGGATGTTGCCGATGTCGGCGATGAAGGGGTTGAGCGACATGCGGAACGGGTATTTGAGCAGCAGCCTGCCTTCGGAGAGACCCTTGGCGCGCGCCGTGACCACATATTGCTTCTGCAGCTCGTCGAGGAGGTTCGCGCGCATCCGCCGGATCATGGCGGCGGTCGAGGCGAGCCCGATGACGACGGTCGGCACGATGAGATGGGAGGCGATGGAGTGCATCTTGTCGACGCTCCAGGCCTGGTCGGCATAGGCCGGGATCCATCAAGCCCGCCGATGGAGATGCCGAACCAGCGGTTGAGGTAGTAGAGAAGCACGAGCGCGAGCAGGAAGCTCGGCGTGGCAAGCCCGATATAGCCGATGAAGGTGACGAGGTAATCGCCGATCGAATATTGGCGCACCGCCGAATAGATGGCGATCGGGATCGCCACGATATGGACGAAGATGACCGCGGCGAGGTTGACCACGAGCGTGAGCAGCAGCGCCTGCCCGACCACCACAGTTGACCGGCTGGTTGTATTCGAAGGACCAGCCCCAATTTCCCTGCAAGCAGGCCGGACCAGCCGTTGGGCCCCGGCATCAGCCCGACCCAGGCGAGATATTGCTGCCAGACCGGCAGATCGAGCCCGAATTGGTGGCGCAGGAACTGCGCCTTGGCGAGGCTCGACGCGTCGCCCTTCCGCGGCGAGCTCCGCGATCTGGTTCGTCAGATAGTCGCCGGGCGGCAGCTTGATGATGAAGAACACGAGCGCCGAGATGGCGAGCAAGCGTGAGCACCATGGTCACCAATCGACGCAGAAGGTAGCGCAGCAACGCCATTCGTCGATCACTCCGAGAAGAAGAATTCTTCCATGCGGTAGACGCCGAAATATGAGGTCGGCTCGAAGGCGAAGATCGCCTTCTCCGGCACGTTGTGCAGCCGGTTCGAGACCACGACCGGCTGCAGCTCGCGCGTCACCGTGCCGATGCTGAAGACGTTCTTGGCGTTGATCCGCAGCATTTCCTTCCAGATGCGCGTTTGCTCGCCGTCGTCGCTCGTCGACCAGCCATTGGTGATAGAGGTCGAGGAGGCGCTTGGCGTCGGGCAGATCGACGGCCTCGCCATGCTTGCCGCGCGTCTCCTCATATTCGCCCCAGAGCGGCCAGGAGTAGTTCTCGCCGAGCGCGGGCGCGATCTCGTAAGGGCGGCATCTCGGCGGTCGGGATGGCGTTGTCGAGGCCGGGACCGGCGACCATGACGGTGCGCCCCGCGTAGGAGCGGTTGCGCAACACGCCGGGTTCCTGCGGCTTGATGAAGAGCTTCACGCCGACGTCGCGCCAGAACTCGGTGATGAGCTGCAGCACGTCGATGGTGTCGCGGCTGTCGCCCGCCACCTCCACGACGATCTCGAGCTCGCGCCCGTCGGGCAAGAGCCGCACCCCGTCGCCGCTGCGCGCGGTGAGGCCGATCCCGTCGAGAAGATTGTTGGCGAGGTCCGGATTATAGGTGGCGTTCACCGTCCGGTTCGCCTCGTCGTCGAGCGGGCTCTCCGGCATGACGGTGTTGTTGCCCTCGAGGCCCAGGCCGAACATCATCGCATTGTTGATGATGTCGGCGGTCGATGGCGAGCGAGAGCGCGACGCGGAAGCGCTGATCGCGATTGAGCGCCCGCCAGACGGGATCGTCGACCGTGAGATTCGGGATAGAGCGCGTAGGACGAGCCGCGCGCGATCGGCCAGAGCAACGTCCGATAATGATGCTCGGCTTCTCCCTCCTTGAGCACCGGCGCGTCGTACATCGAGAGGCCGCGCGCCAGAAGATCGACCTCGCCGGCATTCGCCTTGGGCGCGAACAGGCTCGCCGTCGCGAGATCGATGAACAGGCGGTCGATATAGGGGAGCTGGTGGCCTTCCGGATCGACGCGATGAAAATACGGATTGCGCTCGAAGATGAAGCGATTGGCCGGCGCCCGGGTGACGATCTTCCAGGCGTTCAGCGTCGGCATGTCGGGATTGGCGTTGTCGTAAGGGTCGTTGATGCGGTTGAACAAGGCGGCCCAGCTCCTCAGCTTGGCTTGCGCGGCGCGCTCGGCGAGCTTGTCGGGCGCGGCGTAGCGGATGTGAAAGGCCTTCAGATAATGGGCCGGCGCGCAGATGAAGACGGGGCGCGGCTGTGCGAGCGACGGGCAGGAACAGGGGATTGGGCTTGTCCCAGCTATAGCGGACATGGCGCTCGTCGAGGACCTCGAAGCGCGCGAGCTTGCCGTCGACGTAGAAAATGCGTTTCAGGCCCGGCCGGCGAAAGCTCCTTGTTGTTGGCGATGTCCTCGAAATAGAAGCGGAAATCCTCCGCCGTGAAGGGCTCGCCGTCCGACCAGCGATGCCCCTCGCGCAGCGTGAAGGTGAAGATGCGGTCGTCCTGCGCCATCGACCTTCTCCAATATGTCCGGCCGGAGCTTCAGCTTCTCGTCATAGCCGACGAGCCGCGTATAGGTGTTGACGGTGATGAGCCGAAGGTCGCGCGCCTTGCTCACGAGGCTGCGCAGATCCCCGCCATAGCGGCCGATCTCCCGGCCCCTGCCCTTCAGGTCGACGACGAGCGGCGTCTTCGGCAGGCGCTCGGCGACCGGCGGCAGCTTGCCGCTTTCGACGAGAGGCGCCAGCATCGGCGCGTCCTGGAAGCTCGTGGGCAAAGGCGGCGCGGGTCGCGCGGCGAGCGATGACCAGGCGTGGCCGCGGCTTGCCGCTGTCGGCAGCGCTGCTGTCGGTCGCCTGCGCGTCGCCGACGACGAGACAGAGCGCGAGCAGCGATCGTCGCCAAGGCCAGGCCGCATCGCGCGCCGTCTTCATGAGACGAGCTCGGTGAGGCCTCTTTCGCCTCCGGCGATGCGCACGAAATGTCCGGGTGCGGCCTCGACCATGTCGGGCCGCGGCCCGTCCCCGCGGATCGTGAAGGGCATCGGCCAGCTCGACGGCACGGAGACGCCTTCGCCGGCGATCTTGTCGAAGTCGAGCAGGTGATCGAGATCGGCGTTCGGCACGGCCGCGAGCAACGCCTTGGTGTAAGGGTGGCGCGGGATGGCGAACAGCTCGGCGCTCGGCCCTTGCTCGACCACATGGCCGCGGCACATCACCGCCACGTCGTTCGCCAGATACTGAATGACCGCGAGGTTGTGCGAAACGAAAAGCAGCGACAGGCCGAGCTCGGCTTGCAGATCCTTCAAGCAGGTTGAGGATCTGCGCCTGCACCGAGACGTCGAGCGCCGAGGTCGGCTCGTCGCAAAGCAGGACCGAGGGCTCGAGCGCGAGCGCCCGGGCGATGCCGATGCGCTGGCGCTGGCCGCCCGAGAAGGAATGGGGATAGCGCGACAGCGCCCGGCGATCGATGCCGACGAGCGAGCACAGCTCGATGACGCGCTTTTCGCGCGACGACCGCGTCGCCCACGCCGTGCACCGTCAGCGGTTCGGTGAGGATGTCGAGCACCGTCATGCGCGGGTTGAGGCTCGAGAACGGATCCTGGAAGACGAATTGGACGGCGCGGCGATAGGCGGTCAACTCCGCGCCTTCGAAGGCGGCGATGTCGCGCGGGCCGGAGCCCGCGTCGTAGAGCACGCGGCCCTCGTCGGGCGCCATGGCGCGCATGATGATCTTCGAGAGCGTCGTCTTGCCCGAACCCGATTCGCCGACGATGCCGAGCGTTTCGCCGCGCTCGACGAGTCAAGCTCACCTTGGTCAGCGCGGCGACGCGACAAGCCCGCCGAGAACGGCCCTCCGCGCTTCCAGAAGGTCTTCGACACGTTCTCGACCTCGAGCACCGGCGCGCCGTTGTTGCGCACGGATTTGCGGTTGCGCCTGGGCACGTCCGGCTGTCCCGCAGCGTGTCGCGCAGCGGGATCAGGCGCTCCTTGGGCTGTTCCGTCCACCTTCGGCACGCAGCGCATCAGCGCCTTGAGATAAGGGTGGCGCGCATCGCGAAAGATCGCCTCGACGTCGCCGCGCTCCACGATCTCGCCGCGATACATGACGGCCACATCGTCGGCCACATTGGCCACCACGCCGAGGTCGTGGGTGATCAGCAAGATCCCCATGTCGAATTGCGACTGCAGGCCCTTCATCAAGGAAAGGATATTGGCCTGCGTCGTCACGTCGAGCGCTGTCGTCGGCTCGTCGGCGATGAGGATCGCGGGCTGGCACATCAGCGCCATGGCGATCATGGCGCGCTGGCGCATGCCGCCCGAAAGCTCGAACGGATAGGCCTCGAGCTGCTGTTGCGGGATGCTGGAAGCCGACCTTGGCGAGGAGGTCGACCGCCAGCTCGGGCGATTGGCGCGCATCGGCCTGGCGATGGATGCGCGCCGCCTCGGCGATCTGGTCGCCGATGGTATGCAGCGGCGACAGCGAGGTCATCGGCTCCTGGAAGATCATGGCGATGCGTCCGCCGCGGATGTCGCGCATCTCGTCGCCGTTGCGCGGCAGCGTGGTGATGTCGACGAGGCTCTGGCGCAGGGGATCGCGGAAGATGATCTCGCCGCGCGTGATGCGGCCCTTCTTCGGCAGACAGGCCCATCACCGCCTGCACCGTGACCGATTTTCCCGAACCGGATTCGCCGACGATCGCGAGCGTGCGGCCGCGATAAAGGTCGAAATTCACGTCGCGCAGCGCATGCACGACACCCGCCTCGCCGGCGAAATCGACCGCGAGGTCGCGGACGCTCAAGATGCGATGGTCGCCCGCCACCCGTGATCCTCCCAAGCGCTCGATTTTCCTTCACGTGAATAACTGCCGGATTGTGACATTTCGTCAAGGGTTCAAGCGAAACTGTGGTGAACATGAAAGACGCGCCATGGCGCCTCTCTTGGCGCCATGCCTGGAGCTTCTCGGCGGCTTTCTTGGCGCCTGGCCAGCGCCAGGCGGTGCGGGCTTTCCACACGGAAAGGTGAATTCTTTTTCGCCGGACCCACGGCTAGCCTCGTCATCGGCACGCAGGTCGAAATCAGCTTTTTGTTGAGCCGTTGTCGCCCGGGTGCCCGGCGTCATGCGCCGGCTATTTGTCGAATGACCGCAACGGGAGGTGAAGTATGTTCACTCTGCGTATCAATGGCGAGGCGCGCCGCTACGACGGGGACCCGTCGATGCCGCTCCTCTGGTATTTGCGTGACGAGCTTGGCCTGACGGGAACGAAATTCGGTTGCGGCGTCGCGGCTTGCGGCGCCTGCACCGTCCACCTCGAAGGCGAGGCCGTGCGGGCCTGCCAGACGACGGTCAAGGACGCCGACGGCAAGTCCGTGACCACGATCGAGGGCCTCGACGCTCAGGGCAATCACCCCGTACAGAAGGCCTGGCGAGCGGTGAACGTTCCCCAATGCGGCTATTGCCAGGCGGGCCAGATCATGCAGGCCGCGGCGCTCTTGAAGCAGTCGCCGAAGCCGACCGATGCCGATATCGACGAAGCGATGAGCGGCAATATCTGCCGCTGCGGCACCTACCAGCGCATTCGCGCGGCCATCAAGCAAGCAGCGGGAGCGTGACATGACAGAGCATATTCGCATTCTCTCCACCTCCGTGATCGAGAACATCAGCCGCCGCGGCCTCTTGAAGGGCACGCTGGCGACAGGCGGGCTCGTGCTCTGCGCCAGCGTTCTGCCCGTGCGTGCGGCGCGCGCCGAGGATGCGCCGAAGTTCGGCGCCGACGGCATGCCGCATGGTACCGTCAACAATCCGCACGCCTTCGTCTCGATCGCGCCGGACGGCACGGTCACCATCGTCTGCCACCGCTCGGAAATGGGCCAGGGCGTGCGCACCGGCATGCCGCTGATCATCGCCGACGAGCTCGAGGCCGACTGGTCGCGCGTCAAGGTCGCGCAAGCGACCGGCGACGAGATGAAATTCGGCAATCAGGATACGGACGGGTCGCGCTCGACGCGCCATTTCACAAGACCGATGCGCGAATGCGGCGCCGCGGCGCGCCTGATGCTGGAAGGCGCCGCCGCGAAACGCTGGGGCGTCGACGTCTCGGAAGTCGAGGCGGTCAATCATGAGGTGGTCCACAAGCCCTCAGGCAAAAAGCTCGGCTATGGCGAGCTTGCGGCCGATGCGAGCGCCATGGCGGTGCCCGCGCCCGACAAGCTGCGCCTCAAGGACCCTTCCAAATTCCGCTATATCGGCAAGGGTGGGATCAACATCGTCGACGGTTTCAACATCACCACGGGACGCGCGGTCTATGGGCAGGATGTCCGCCTGCCCGGCATGAAATACGCCGTCATCGCACGTCCACCCGTGATGGGCGGCAAGGTGGCTTCCTATGACGCCGCGGCGGCGATGAAGGTGCCCGGCGTCGAGAAGGTGGTCGAGATCCCGGCGCCCCCATCGCCTTCGGTGTTCCTGCCGATGGGCGGCGTGGCGGTCGTCGCCAGCAACACCTGGGCGGCCATCAAGGGGCGCGAGGCCTTGCGCATCGCCTGGGACGACGGCGCGCATGCGTCCTATGATTCGAAGGCTTTCCGCGCGGCCCTCGAGGAGACCGCGGGCAAGCCCGGCGTGGTCATCCGCTCGGGCGGCGATCTGGATGGCGCCATGGCCAAGGCGGCAAAGAAAGTCGCGGCGCAATATTATATCCCCCATCTCGCCCATGCGACGATGGAGCCGCCTTCGGCCACCGTGCGGATCAGCCGACGGCAAGGCCGAATGCTGGACGAGCGTGCAGAGCCCGCAGGCCGCGCATGATCTTCTGGTGAAGGCGCTCGGCCTCGCGCCCGAGAATGTCACCGTCAACGTGACGCTGCTCGGCGGCGGCTTCGGGCGCAAGTCGAAGCCGGATTTCGCGGTCGAGGCCGGCCTCGTCTCGAAGGCGATGGACGGAGCCCCGGTCAAGGTGGTGTGGACGCGCGAGGACGACATCCACAACGGCTTCTACCACACCGTTTCGGTCGAGCGCCTGGAGGCCGGGCTCGACGCGAGCGGCAAGACCGTCGCCTGGCGCCACAACAGCGTCGCGCCGACGATCCTGTCGACCTTCATGCCCGATCCCGAGCATGAAGCGAACTGGGAGGCCGGGATGGGGTTGGTCGACATGCCCTTCGATGTCGCCAATCTGCGTATCGAGAACGGCGAGGCGCAAGCGCATACGAGGATCGGCTGGTTCCGGTCCGTGTCGAACATCTCGCACGCCTTCGCCATCCAGGCCTTCGCCGGCGAGCTCGCCGCGGCGGCCGGGAAGGATCAGAAGGACTATATCCTCGATCTGATCGGGCCCGCCCGCGTCATCGATATGAGGGCGGCGACGAAGGACTTCTGGGACTATGGCGAAAACCCCGATACCTACCCGGTCGACACCGGGCGGTTGCGCAAGCTCGTCGAGTTCGTCGCCGAGAAGGGAGAGTGGGGACGCAAGCTGCCGCAAGGGCCATGGGCTCGGCATCGCCGTGCATCGCAGCTTCGTCACCTATGTGGCTGCCGTGATCGAGGCTGCCGTCGACGACAAGGGCAATGTGACGCGTGCCGCGCATCGACATCGCGCATCGACTGCGGCCCGGTCGTCAACCCGGATCGCATCCGTTCGCAGCTCGAAGGCGCCTGCGTGATGGGGCTCGGCTGTCGCCCTGAAGAACGAAATCTCGTTCAAGGGCGGCAAGGTGCAGCAAAGCAACTTCGACGATTACGACATGATTCGCATCAACGAGGCCCCGGGCGAGACTCGCGTGCACATCATGCCGCATGGCTTCGACGTGCCGCTCGGCGGCGTCGGCGAGCCCGGCGTGCCGCCGATCGCGCCGGCGCTGATCAACGCCATCTTCGCCGCGACCGGCAAGCGCATCCGCAGACTTGCCGATCGGCGATCAGCTCAAGGCGTGAGAGCGTTTCGAGGCGGGCGGGAACGCGGTTCCGGCCCGCCTCGGTCATTCGCGCAATCGGCGTCAGTAGATTTAGTCACCGGGACATTCAGGTCACCGGGTGCCGCGAGGAAGACCGCGACTGAACATCGATTGGCGCCCCAAGGGCGAGCCTGGACCATCAGGCACGGCGCCACGACAGAGCAGCGATAATCGAATATAACTCAGGCGTCGGCCAGAACGTCCTCGACCGCCTTGGCGTTTTTGTCGATTAGCTTCAAGAGCGTCCGCGCGCAGCCCTCGGGAGTACGGCGGTGCTGTTCCCAATCGCGCAATGTCGCGAGCGGGATCTGATAGCGGGCGGCAAACGCGGGCTGGCTCATGCCTTTGCGCTTGCGGATTGCCTGGACGTCCACGTCGGGCGGGACGCGGACACGGTAGGTTGAAGGATCAGCCTCGCCGCGTGCGATGGCGATGGCCTCGTCCACGGATTTGAGAAGTCGCTTGCCGAGACGGCTCATGCCTACCTCCGTATGCTCTTCGCTTTCGCGCGCACGCTGGCGCGGTAGCTCTCCACCAACACCGGCAGCTTGACCCTCAAATCATTCCGCTCGGCCTGCGAGATGTCGGCCCTCTGTCACAGGCAGGTCCTCGGTCACAAAATACGTGATCACCCGATAGCCACCACTCTTGCCCTTGCCGCTGTTTGGGGCCGGGAAGCGTCGCTTTCGAGCCCGCCCGTGCCAGGGATGAGAGCCCCGGCGAGAGGCGCTTGCGCGACCTTGAAAGCGATCTCCGCTTGCTCCTCTTCCGAGAGGCCAGCCGCTTTGGCATCCGAACGATAGGTTGGCGTTTCGATGACGCCGTGCATGAATAACATGTATACGGCAATGCCGCATGCGTCAACGGAATCGCGTCGATTTTTTCTTGCTGATTCCGATCTTCCGGCTACGTCCGTTCTTCTTCATGCTCACCCGTTTCCGGGAGCGTAGCGAAGGCCCGCGGCCTGTGAGCGCGCACGGCCGCGAGGAGGGCGTCGTCATCTCGACAGAGGAATTTCTCGGCGGAGGAATTTCATCGGCACAATTGCGCTCTCACGGGTGAAGTCCTCATCGCGGCGATGCAGACTTCGGTGACGCCTTACGTTTGCACCATTTATTGGGCGTCAACCCGCATGATGTGAATCGTAGTGTCCTCCTCGATCGGGATGGAGATGGAATTGGTGTATATGTAAGGCGTCACCGAATTAGGCGAGGCACGATATCGCGACGGTATCGTCCGGACGGTTGAAATACGTCCCGGAATTGTGTTAATCTAGTCAGCATGACTAGATCTTCGAAATCACCCTCATCGAGGCCTCCGGGTCGAAGGCGAGAGCAGCAACCGGGGCGCTGGCAGCTGCAACACGCCAAGGCGCGCTTCAGCGAGCTCGTGCGGCGTGTCCTGCAGCGAAGGCCCGCAGCACGTGACCGTGCACGGCCGCGACGAGGTGGTCGTCATCTCGGCCGAAGAGTTTCGTCGGCTCAAGGGCGAGCTGACGGGCGAAGCCCTGATCACCGCGATGCAGGCCTCGCCGTATCGTGACATCGACATCGAACCGAGGCGCATGCCGATGCCGGTGCGCGAAGTCATCTTGTGACGGGATGGCTTCTCGATACCAACATTCTTTCGGAGCTGCGCCGGCCCAAGCCGGAACGCAAGGTCCTCGCTTTCGTCGCCGCGCAACCGCTCGAACTGATCTATGTCAGCGCGGCGACTTTGGCCGAGATCAGGTTCGGCATCGAGCTGCTCGCCGATGTCGGCCGTCGCGCCGAATTGAACGACTGGCTCGCCCACAAGGTACGGCCGATGTTCGAACGACGCGTGCTCGAGATCACCGAAGACATCATGTTCAAGTGGCGGCTCCTGGTCGAAGCGGGCCGTAAGAGCCGGCCACACCTTCCCGCAGCCCGATCTGATCATCGCCGCGACCGCACTCCATCATGGCTTGACAATCGTCACGCGTGACGTGAGCGATTACGAACGAGCGCGCGTGCCGGTGCGCAATCCATGGCTAGATCAATCGCGGACCGACGCATGACCGATCAAGGCAGAAGACCGATGACCGAAATCCTGTGGAACCGCATGACCGCCGAGGCCTTGCGCGGCCGCGCCGCCGAGGGCGCGATCGTGCTTTTGCCCGTCGCCTCGACCGAGCAGCACGGGCCGCACCTCGCCACCGGTGTCGACGACTATTTGTGCAGCGAGGCTTGCCGGCGCGCGGCCCTGCTGGTCGCGGAGAAGCGCCCGATCGTGGTCGCGCCGACGCTGTGGTGCGGGCTCGCCGAGCATCACGTGGCCTTCGGCGGCACTTTCACGCTGAGCCTATCGACCTATCAGGCGCTGCTCCGCGATCTGTGCCAGTCGATCCTGCGCGCGGGCTTCAGCCGGATTCTCATCGTCAACGGCCATGGCGGAAATATCGCCGCGCTCAACGCCTTCACCACCGAGCTCACGCGCGAGCTCACCGCGCCGATCGCCACCACGACCTACATCATGGGCGGGCTCGAGGAGACGAAGGCCATTCTCGAGGACCAGGACGGCATCCAGCATGCCTGCGAGGGAGAGACCTCGATGATGATGGCGGTGAAGCCCGACCTCGTCGATCATTCGCGCCTGCCGCAAGCCCATGGCGCGAGCCTCGACATCGCCGGCGCGCTGGCACGGCCCATTCACGTGTGGAAATCCTTCAAGGAGCTCACCCCGTCCGGCGTGATGGGCGATGCGCGGCGCTCGACGCCCGCCAAGGGCGAGGCCATTCTCGATGCCTGCGCCAAGGGCATCGCGGAGAGGCTCCTCAAGGGAGAACCTTGGGCGTGAGGTTCACGTTGTGCCCGCCCGATCGGCCTATCCGCGTGCGAGCCCATCCGAGACAAGACGCCGGAACTCGAAAGCCGCATGCCGCCGAGCGGATGCCGATCCGTATGTCTTGATCCGATGCCTGATCCGGGCACGGGCTTGCCCCGAAGCCGGCGCTCCGGCAGCATGACCGCCCCCTTCGTTGGATAAATCCCCCATGCGCATCTTCGCCGCCTCGCTCGGAACCGAGACGAACACCTTCTCGCCCATCCCGACCTCCTACGCCAATTTCGAAGCCTCCTTCGCCTATCCTCCGGGCAAGCATCCGGACGCGCCGAAGCACACGACGGCGCCGCTTTACGTCGCCCGCCGGCGCGCCAAAGCCGATGGATTCACCTTGATCGAGGGCTCCTGCTTCTGGGCCGAGCCGTCCGGCACCTGCGGCAAGGCCGATTACGAGATGATGCGCGACCGCATCCTTGCCGAGCTCGAAGCGGCGCTTCCGGTCGACGGCGTGCTGCTCGGCCTGCATGGCGCGATGGTGGCCTTCGGATATGACGATTGCGAAGGCGATCTGATCGAGCGGGCGCGCAAGCTCGCAGGCCCGAAGACGGTCATCGGCTGCGAATACGATCTGCACTGCCATCTCACCGAGAAGCGCGTCTCGAATGCCGATGTCTCGATCCTCTACAAGGAATATCCGCACACGGATTTTCTCGAGCGCGCCGAGGAGTTGGTGACCTTGGTGCTGCGCACGATCAGGGGCGAGATCAAGCCCGTCACCTCGCTCTACGATCTGCGCCTCATCAGCTTCTATCCGACGACCGTGGAGCCGATGCGCTCCTTCGTCGACAAGATGTCGTCCCTGGAGACGTCGCGAGCCCGACGTGCTCTCCGTCTCCTTCGGCCATGGCTTCCAGCACGCCGACGTGCCCGATGTCGGCTCGCGCATGCTCGTGATCACGGATGATCGCAAGGCCGAGGGCGACAAGCTCGCCTCGGCGCTGGCCGGGGAGCTCATCGAGAAGCTCGACCGGCTCGCGCCGAAGCTTTTGTCGCAGGAGGAGGCGCTCGGCAAGGCGCTGGCGCGCAATGACGGGGCGACGGTGATCGCCGACACTTCCGACAATGCCGGCGGAGGGGCGGCGTCGGACAATACCGACATGATCCGCCTGCTTCTCGAAAAGGGCGTCACCGATGCGGCGGTCGGCCCGCTTTGGGATCCGGTCGCGGTGCGCTTCTGCTTCACGGTCGGCAAGGGCGCGCGTTTCAAGCTTCGCTTCGGCGGCAAGAGCGGGCCTGAATCCGGCACGCCGATCGATGCCGAGGTCGAGGTGATCGGGCTTTGCCGCGACGCCATGCAATCCTTCGGCGCGGCCAAGACCAAGCTCGGCGATTGCGCGGCGATCCGCATCGACGGCGTCGAGGTGGTGCTCGTCGCCCATCGCAACCAGGCGCTCGGCCGCGAGCTGTTCACCAATGTCGGGATCGACCCCGCGCAAAAGCGTATCGTCGTGGTGAAATCGGCGAACCATTTCCGCGATGCCTTCGGTCCGATCGCCAAGGAGGTGCTCTACGCGGACGGCAGGGGCAATGTGCCGATCAATTGCCGCAGCCATCCCTTCACCAAGGTGATGCGTCCGCTCTGGCCGCTCGATCCGAGGCCGGAGGGCCGCTTCGTCCTCTAGCTCGTCCAGGGACGCGGCTTTGCCTTTTCCGGCTTTCCGCCTTATCCCTGCAGGCAATCAAGCGTCACCGAAACGATCATGGGAGATGAGCATGGCAACGACACGTCGGCGCTTCGTCCAAGGAAGCGTGGCGGCGGCGACGCTCGTGGCGGCGCCGGCGATCGGACGAGCCTCCGAAACGCCCGCGGCGGCGAAGACGCTCAAGGCGGTCATGCAGGGCGACTTGCGCTCTTTCGACCCGATCTGGACGACCGCGAACATCTCTTCCTATCACGGCGCCCTGATCTACGACACGCTGTTCGGCGTCGACGGCAACGACAAGCCGCAGCCGCAGATGGTCGAGAGCTTCGGCCCTTCGGACGATCAGCTCACCTGGACCTTCAAGCTGCGCGACGGCCTCGAGCTTCCATGACGGCTCGCCGGTCACGGCCGCCGATTGCGTCGCCTCGATCCGCCGCTGGGCGGTGCGCGACGGCGCCGGCCAGCACATGTTCCTGCGCGTCAAGGACATCAGCGCCAAGGACGACAAGACCTTCACGGTTGCGCTCAGCGAGCCCTATCCGCTGATCCTCGATGCCTTCGCCAAGCCCGGCACGCCCGTCCTCTACATCATGCGCAAGAAGGACGCCGAGACCGACCCGATGCAGCAGATCACCGAATACGTCGGCTCCGGTCCCTTCATCTTCAACACCAAGGAGACGAAGCAGGGCGCGTCCTATGTCTATGACCGCAACCCGAAATATGTGCCGCGCTCCGAGCCCGCGTCGGGAATGGCGGGCGGCAAGGTCGCGAAGCTCGACCGTGTGATCTGGGATAATGTCGCCGACGACCAGACCGCCATCGCCGCCTTGCAGAACGGCGAGATCGACTTCTACGAACTGCCGCCGATCGACCTCATCGATCAGCTCGAGGCGGACAAGAACATCCATGTCGAGGTGTTGAACAAATCCGGCCAGATGGTCTGGTGCCGCATGAACTGGCTCTATCCGCCCTTCAACAACGTGAAGGCGCGCCAGGCCATGCTCTATCTCGTCAACCAGCTCGACGTGATGAAGGCAGCCTTCGGCAACCCGAAATACTACCGCGCCTGCGGCTCCTATTTCGGCTGCGGCACGCCGATGGAGAACGACGAGAACACGCGGCTGGTTCAAGGAGGCGCCCAACAAGCAGAAGGCCGCGCAGCTCTTCAAGGAAGCGGGCTATGACGGTCGCCCCGTCATCATCCTGCAGCCGACCAATTTCGCCGTCTTCAACACCGCCGACCAGCTGCTCGCCCAATGGCTGCGCGAGATCGGCGTCAATGCCGAGCTCGCCGCCTCCGATTGGGGCGGCGTGGTCACGCGGCGCGCGGTGCGCGAGCCGCCGGAGAAGGGCGGCTGGAATATTTTCGTGACATCCGCCTCCAGCCGCCGCCTTCGGCAACCCGATCACGCTCGTCGGCCATGCGGCGAATGGCGAGAAGGGATGGTTCGGCTGGCCCTCCGACGAGACGCACGAGAAGCTGCGCGACAAATGGGCGAAGGCTCAGCCGCAGGATCGCTTGGCGGTGGCGAAGGAGATCCAGCGCAACGCCTGGAACTTCGTGCCTCACGTCTATATGGGGCTTTATCTGCAGCCCGCCGCCTGGCGCGCCAATGTCAAGGGCGTGATCGGCATGCCCGAGCTCATCCCCTTCTGGAACATCGAGAAGACCTGAGGGGGCGAGGCCGGACCGGCTTTCCGGGAACCGATCCGATGATCGCCTATGTGGTGCGCCGCCTCGCCTCGCTCTTCGTCGTGATGGCGCTCGTCGGCGTGTGCGTCTTCCTGCTTCTCCATCTCGCGCCGGGAGATCCCGCCGCGATCATCGCCGGCGACAATGCGACACCCGATCAGATCGCGTCGATCCGGGCGCATCTCGGCCTCGACGAGGCGCTTCCGCTGCAGTTCCTGCGCTGGAGCACGGCCGTGCTGTCGGGCGATCTCGGCGTCTCGATCTTCTCCAATACGCCGGTCACGACGCTGATCGGCCAGCGCCTCGAGCCGACGGTCTCGCTCGCGCTCGCGACGCTCGCCTTCGCGGTGCCGGTCGCGCTCGTGCTCGGCGTCCTGGCGGCCTGGAGAGCGGGGAGCGCGATCGACCGGGCCTCGATGGTCCTGGCGGTCACCGGGTTCTCGGCGCCGGCTTTCGTGGTCGGCTATCTCATGATCTACGTGTTCGCGGTCACGCTGAAGTGGCTTCCGGTGCAAGGCTATACGCCGATCGACGAGAGCCTTGCCGATTGGGCGCGCCATCTCGTCCTGCCGGCCCTGACGCTCGGCCTCGCCTATGTGGCGCTCATCGCGCGCATCACGCGGGCCACCATGCTCGACGTGCTCGCCGAGGATTATATCCGCACCGCCAAGGCCAAGGGCGTCTCGACCCGTCCGATGCTGCTGAAGCACGCGCTGAGGAACGCCGGCGTGCCGATCGTCACGGTGATCGGCATCGGGGTCGCCCTGCTGATCGGCGGCGTCGTGATCACCGAGACGGTGTTCAACATTCCGGGCATCGGGCGGCTCGTCGTCGATGCCATCTCGAAACGCGACTACCCGATCATCCAGGGCGTGATCCTGGTGTTCTCGGCCGTCTATGTGATGATCAACCTTCTGGTCGATCTCTCCTACACGCTGATCGATCCGAGGATACGCTATTGACGGAAGCCTCCGCATTCACGGCACGCGAGCTCGCGGCGAACGCCCACGCGCAGGCGCGTCCCTGGCGCTTCGTCAGGCGCCATCCCTCGCTCGTCGCCGGCGCGGTCATTCTCGCCGCCTTCGTGACGCTTGCGCTCGCGGCGCCCTGTCTGCCGGGCGATCCGTTGACGATGACGCCGAGCCGCCGGCTCTCGCCGCCGGGAAGCGACGGCTTCCTGTTCGGCACCGACGCGCTCGGCCGCGACGTGCTTGGCCCGCACCATCCACGGCGCGCGCGTCTCGCTGCTCGTCGGCTTTCTCGTCGCGACCGCATCGGTCGCGATCGGGCTCGCGATCGGGCTCGTCGCCGGCTCGATCCGCAAGGCGCGACGCGCCGTTGATGCGCCTGATGGACGCGCTGATGGCGATCCCGGCGATCCTGCTCGCGATCGCGCTCGTGTCGCTCACCCGCGCCAGCGTCGCGATCGTGATCATCGCCATCACCATTCCCGGAGGTGCCGCGCGTGGTGCGTCTCGTGCGCTCGGTCGTGCTCGGCGTGCGCGAGCAGCCATTCGTGGAGGCCGCGATCGCGGGCGGGGCGCGCCTGCCGAAGATCATCCTTCGCCACATCCTGCCCTCGACCGATCGCCGCCGCTGATCGTGCAGGCGACCTATATTTGCGCCTCCGCCATCCTGGTCGAGGCGACGCTCTCCTTCCTCGGCGCCGGCTCGCCGCCGGAGATCCCGAGCTGGGGCAACATGATCGCCTCCTCGCGGCTCTATCTGGCGCGCGCCCCCTGGACGATCTTCTGCCCGGGGCTGGCGCTCGCGCTCGTGGTGCTCGCCGTCAATCTCGTCGGCGACGGGTTGCGCGACCACCTCGATCCGCGCCTCGCGCGACGCATGTGAGAACGTCGTTGAGCGAGAAGCTGCTCAGCGTGCGGGATCTCAGGACGCATTTCTTCAATGCCGACGGGGTGACGCGCGCGGTCGACGGCGTGAGCTTCGAGGTCGCGGCCGGCGAGACGCTCGGCATCGTCGGCGAATCCGGCTGCGGCAAGAGCGTCACGGCGCTGTCGGTGATGCGGCTCCTGCCGGAGAAGGTCGCGCGCATCGTCGGGGGCTCGATCCTGTTCGACGGGCAGGATCTCGCTGACGCTCGACGAGAAGGCGATGCGACCGATCCGGGGCAACCGCATCGCCATGATCTTCCAGGAGCCGATGACGAGCCTCAACCCGCTCCTGCGCGGTCGGCGAGCAGATCGCCGAGGCGCTGCGCATCCACACGGGCGCCAACCGGCGCGCTGGCGCGCGACAAGGCGGCGCGGATGCTGCGGCTCGTGCACATCCCCGATGCCGAGAAGCGCCTCGACGACTATCCGCACCAGTTCTCCGGCGGCATGCGCCAGCGGGTGATGATCGCGATGGCGCTCGCCTGCGATCCGCGCCTGCTGATCGCCGACGAGCCGACGACGGCGCTCGACGTCACCATCCAGGCGCAGATCCTGCAAGCTGCTCATCGAGCTCAAGGCGCGCACCGGCGCCGCGGTCATCCTGATCACCCATGATCTCGGCGTGGTGGCCGAGACCTGCCAGCGGGTGATCGTGATGTATGCGGGCCGCAAGGTCGAGGAAGCCTCGGTCGAGGCGCTCTTCGATCATCCCGGCCCATCCCTATACGCAGGGGCTGATGGCGGCGACGCCGCGCCGCGGCACGGCCGTCGCCGGGAAACGGCTCGCCGAGATTCGCGGGCTTGTGCCGTCGCTGCGCGAGGAGATCACGGGTTGCGCCTTCGCGCCGCGCTGCGCGCTCGCCGAGGAGCGCTGCCGGCGCGAGAGCCCACGCTTTGCCGAGATCGCGCCGGGCCATGGCGTCGCCTGCTTCGTGGCGGAGCGCGCCGCCGCATGAGCTCTTCGCGCGAGCTTCCGCCGGCGAGCAGCCCGCTTCTCGAGGTCGAAGGTCTCGAGAAGCATTTCGAGACCGGCGCCCGATTGCTGAAGCGCGCCGGACCGCGTCTTGCGCGCCGTCGACGGCGTGAGCTTCACGCTCGCGCGCGGCGAGACGCTCTGCCTCGTCGGCGAATCCGGCTGCGGAAAATCCACGGTCGGCAAGCTGATCTTGCGCCTGATCGAGCCGAGCGCGGGCGTGATCCGCATCGACGGCATCGAGGTGACCCGCGCGCGCGGAGAGGCGTTGCGCGCCTTTCGCAAACGCGTGCAGATGATCTTCCAGGATCCATTCGCTTCGCTCAATCCGCGCCTGAAAGCCGAGACCATCGTCGGCGAGCCTTTGGAGAACTACGGCCTGCTCTCGGCAAAAGGGCGAAGGGACAAGGTTGCCGATCTTTTCGCGCGCGTCGGCCTGCGCCCCGAGGCCGCCGACAAATTCCCCTTCGAATTCTCGGGCGGCCAGCGCCAACGGATCGGCATCGCACGCGCGCTCGCGCTGTCGCCCGATCTCATCGTCGCCGACGAGCCGGTCTCCGCGCTCGACGTTTCGGTGCAGGCGCAAGTCCTGAACCTGCTCGTCGATCTGCGCGAGGCGCTCGGCCTCGCCTATCTCTTCATTTCCCATGATCTCGGCGTCGTCGAGCACATCGCGCATCGCGTCGCGGTGATGTATCTCGGCCGCATCGTCGAGATCGGCGACAAGGAGACGATCTTCGCCGCGCCGCGCCACCCTTACACGCAAGCCCTGATGGCGGCCGCGCCCGTCGCCGATCCGCGCGCGAGGCGCGAGCGCGTGGTGCTCGAGGGCGACGTGCCCTCCCCGGTCGATCCGCCGAAAGGCTGCGCCTTCCACCCGCGCTGCCCCTACGCCTTCGCGCGCTGCCGGGTCGAGACACCGGTACTGACGCCGCGCGGCGCGGGACACCTCGCGGCCTGTCATTTGGAGGGTTGACGCGGTCGCGCCTCGCGACTTTCCTCTTCCGGCCTGTTTCGCTCGATGCGTTGTTGACCCCCACCCGGCCACACAATGGCGGATGCCAACCTCCAAACGCCGGCCCGTGGCCGAAGCGTTTCGTCAGGGCGCGACGCTTGTGCCGCGCATGCTCTGCCTCGTCGAGCGCGCAAGTCGGGCGGCTCGGCATGAACCCTTCGGCGCCGCGCGTGCTGAGCCGCCGAACCTCCCAAGGCCGCGAAGAAAGCAGAGAAAATTTCCGCGGCCGTCGCCTTGCCGGAGGGCGCCAAATTCCAGCGCACGCGGGGCCTCGTCCGCGCGGCGCTCACCGAAGCCGGTATCGCCCAGCGCGTGGATATGCTCGTGGCCAAGCTTCTCGACGCTTCGTAGCGAAGACGTTGGTAGGGTGAGTGCCGAGCTTGCCAAGCCACGGGGGGTTCGTGCTATTTGGCACCGCCTCCCAGGCGTAAGCCGGGCTCGGAATGAATGCGGGTGTAGCTCAATGGTAGAGCAACAGCCTTCCAAGCTGATGACGAGGGTTCGATTCCCTTCACCCGCTCCATTGTCTCAATGACTCAGAGGTGCCAAATGCGGGCTGGCTAACCAACGGCCACCGGCTGTTTTCAAAGCCCCGCGGGAAAGCACTGTTCTTGCTCCGCTCACATTGTGCGTATCGTGCAACATGCGGGCTGGCGATAAGCTCGCAAGTGGTGGAGTGCTTCGCTCCGGCGAGGCTATGCGTCGAGTATGCGGGGTATGGCCTCCACATTCATGACAGCCCCATCCTTCGGGACGTTCTGGTTCGACAAGAACAAAGGCGATAAAGAGTCTTTCAGCAGGGCAATGTCCGCGACTGCCTGAAGAAACGCGATAAGCGGCTAGCCGAGGCCTATGATGACCTCTATCAGCGGACAATAGACGCAGAAGCGCATCCGAACGACCTGGCCGGCTGGGCAGCAGGAAAATTGAGGATGATCCAGCGAGCGACCGGGTGCATATTCAACAGCTCTATCTGCACGCTCTAGGCCGCTTCCAGCCGCCGGATTTCCGTCTCGAATTCAAGGCGCAACTGCGCGGCCTCTGCATCCGGCAGCCAGTTCGTCATCTGCGGAAAGACCGTGCGCCAATAGAGCATGCGCCGCGCGTCCCATGGAAGGCTCTGCGCCGCACGGGCCTGAGCGAGCACGCGCAGCAGTTCGGCGCGCACCTCGTCCGGATCGGCGCGATAGACCGCCGCCGTGCGCTCCACGCCCGTGGGCTCCGGCTGGCTTTCGCCAAAAAGGTCCAGTTGACCGGGGCGCGTCATGGCGGGCGGCTCGTCTCGTTTTGCACCGATTCGGTCGGCTGAGTGTGCCAGAGGACGCGCCTCATGGCGACGGTTCGTCGTCGGTTGTCCCCGAACTCCTGCGCGCCACCGTCGGAGGCGGCGACAGGGACGAGCGGCCCGGCAACGATCCGTTCCAGCAAATCGGCTTGGCGCGGCTCGAGCGCGATGAGCCTCCCAAGCACGTTGAGAAGGTTAAGAAGGTCCTCGGTATATTCAGCGAGCCAGCCATCCGGCTGGATCTTTTCGAGCGGCGAGGGCGGCCGCTTGTCGCCGATCAGCGGCTTGGTGCGGTTGCGCCGGCGGTAGCTGAACCATTGGTCGAGCACGTTCTTGCCGGAAATTTCGTAGGCGCGCATGGCCGGAGTGACGTTCTCGACGAAACCCTTGTCGATGACGAGGCGCCGCTTGGCCGGGTCGTAGTCCATCGTCTGCGGCAGCGGGTCGGGCGCGCCAGGAATGCCGCCGTCGGCAGGAATGAAAGGCGCCTCTCCCCTCGCCAGGCGCGGCGGGCCTTTCGGCCGGCCGGCGACGGCGTCGACGAAGCGCTCGCCGTAGCAGTGCAGCCAGACCACTTCGCGCCCGAGCGCGGCGGCTTCGTCGAAAAGCGCCTTGTCCGCCGTCAATGGAACGCGCAGGCCCGGTCGCACGAGATCGTCGCGAAAGCGAGCCGTAAAGGCCAGATGCGCCATAACCGCGGCAATATAAGCGACGAGGTCCTCGGCGCCGACTGCCGCGCCCTGCGCCTTGGCCAGGGCCTGCAACACGTCCGCGCGCACGTTCGACTGCTTCGCCTGCGCATCGGCCCAGAGCGGATAAACACGGCCGCCGCGACCATTGTATCGGCTCCTGGCGCTTGACCCTGTTCGCCTCGCGCCGCGATTTTGCGATCGCCTCGACGATCTGCGGCAACTCGCCGTCAAGGCGAGGGATGCGGACCGGCCGGGTTCGCGAAGGGGTTTGGCCAGATTTGTATTTCGTCGCGTTTTGCTGGTTTTAGCGTTGAGCAACAGCCTTCCAAGCTGATGACGAGGGTTCGATTCCCTTCACCCGCTCCACTCTTCGATGCGGAAAAGTGAAAAGCGAGAGGTGAGAATATGCGTGAAAAGTGAGAAGTGAGGGCGATGCTTTCACTTTTCCCTTTTCCCTTTTCCCTTTTCCCTCTTCACTCCTCACTCTTCCCTCTTCACTCACGCCGGCCGCTTAAGCATGAACGCCTGGCGGGTGCATTCGGCGACGAGCGTGCCGTCCTGCTTATAGGCGCGGTGATGGAACTCGACGATGCCGGCGTTCGGGCGCGACTTCGACACGCGTTTCGAGACCACGGTCGTCTCGCCGCGCACCGTGTCGCCCTCGAACAAAGGCGCGGGAAAGCGCACATCCGTCATGCCGAGATTGGCGATCGTGGTGCCGACGGTGAGGTCGTTCACCGAAATGCCGATCATCAGGCCGAGCGTGAACAGCGAATTCATGATCGGGCGGCCCCATTCGGTCTCGGTGGCGCAGAAATGCGCGTCGATGTGGAGCGGCTGCGGGTTCAGCGTCATGTTCGAGAACAGCATGTTGTCCATCTGCGTGACGGTGCGCGTCAGGCGGTGGGCATAGACGGTGCCCTCGATGAAATCCTCGAAATAGAGCCCACCGCGCGGATGGCGCTCGCTCGATGCACCGCTCTCCACTTTCGCTTTTGCCATTCCGACGACTCCTCTCGCGAAGGCAAAATGTCACGGCCGAAGGCGTTAATCAATTCGTCGGCGGGAAGCCGATTAAGCATCGGTTAACCATAAGGCGCGATGCTCGCCTCGATGGGAACGGCGCATCGCCGATGCGCCCGGAAGCCGAATGCGGGAAGAGGCGTCCTTGCGTCGCATGATCATTCCTTGGGGGCATGTCTCGAAAGGGGCGCAAGCGCCGGACGATGCCGGCGCCGTCGCGGAAATCTCCCTCCTCGCCTTCTTGCCGGCACCCGTCGGCAGCCGCCGCCAAAAATTCCTCGCCCGCAGCCGCCCGGCCGACGGGCGAAGCCCGGCGGCTCGGCGCACGACCGACGGCCGCGGAGCCGAAACCCCGTGATCGTGCGCCGCTTCCTCGCCTGGGCGCGCATCGCGCCCGCCTGCGCCCGCGCCGACGCCACGAGCGCGCTGGCCCGCGCCTTCCTGTTCACGCCGATGAGCGCCGAGCAGCGCTACGAGGCCGAGGTCGCCCTCACCGTGATGCTCGACGATCCTTCCCCGCTCGTGCACCGCGCCATGGCCGAGGCGATCGCCAGCGCCGCCGAGGCACCGCGACATCTGATCACCGGCCTCGTGGCGCTCGGCGGAGAAGCGGCCGCCATCATCCTCGAACGCACGCAGCTTCTCTCCTGCGCCGAGCTCGTCGATGCGGCAGCGCTCGGCTCGGAAAGAGCACAGATCGCGATCGCGAGGCGCGAGGCGCTGCCGACCTCCGTCGCGGCGGCGCTCGCCGAGGTCGGCTCGCTCGGGGCCTGCCTCGCCATCATCCGTAATCGCTCCGCTCTTGCGACCGAAGCCCAATGGCTTCGCATGCTGGAACGTTTCGGCGCCGATGCGCCGTTGCGCGAGGCGCTGCTCCGGCGGGACGACCTTCCGGCGCCCGTGCGCGAGCGGCTGATGGCGATCGTGAGCGGGCTCCTCAAGAGCTTCGTCGTCGAACGCGCCTGGCTCAGTTCCGAACGCGCCGAGGCGCTCATCCGCGATGCCGGCCAGCATGGCGCGCTGGCGCTTGCTTGCGACGGACGCCTCGATCTCGGAGAGATCGTCGCCTGCCTCAAGAAATCCGGGCGAATGACGCCGGCCTTCCTGGTGCATGCACTGCTCGCCGGGCGCTCCGATCTCGTCATCGCCTGCCTCGCCGATTTGTGCGAGACGCCGCCCGCCAAGGTCGCCGGCTTCCTCGGCGACAAGCGGCGGCCCCCGCTTCTGGCACTTCTCAAGCGCGCCGGCATTCCCCATTGGCTCGCGCCGGTGTTTCCGATCGCGATCGCCGAATTGAAGGCGGCAAGGACGCTGGCGATGGGAGCCACGGCCGCGACGCCGCTGCGCGTGGCGCTTCGCCGCATCCTGGCGCGCCTCGAAGCCGAGGCCGGAGAGGAAACGCGCCGCCTCACCGTCTATCTGCGTGCGCTCGAGGAGAAGGCCGCCCGCGAGGAAGCGCGCACCCTCGCCGAGGCCATGATCACGCTCGACGAGGAAGGCGCCGCGGCCGAAGAGCGTCGCGCACCCTGGCTTCGCAAAGCGCGCGTTGCGGCGCGTGGCCGCGCCGGCCGCGATCACATCGGCCCAAGCCCTGCCGGCCCAAATCGGTTCGGCCAGGATCGGTTCGGCCCAAATCGGGTCGACCAAGGCGGGTTTGGTTCAGCAAGCTTCAACCGACCTCGAGCTCGAGGCCGTGGCTGTCGCCCGCGCCGCCTGAGCGGCCCTGCATGATCCGCAAAAACAGCGCCTATGTCTTGATGAGATCGGGCGTCGAACGGTGATACGGGCGGGCGTTGCGCCGTTTCCATCTGAACGCATGGACCTTTACGGCCCGAACTGCTCGCGGATGATGCGCTCGTCGAGGCTGTGATCGGGATCGTGCAGCATCACGAGATCGATGGTTCGATCCATCTCGATCGCAACGCTCTTCGCATCGCGAATCTCGATATGGTCGGCGACCGCGGCGACCGGCCGCTTCTCGGCCTCGAGCACCTCGATGACGAATTTGGCGCGATCGGGCAAGAGCGCGCCGCGCCAGCGCCGCGGCCGGAACGGCGAGATCGGCGTCAGCGCCAGGAGCGGCGCGGCGAGCGGGATGATGGGGCCGTTGCAGGAAAGGTTGTAGGCGGTTGAGCCCGCCGGCGTCGCGACCAGCACGCCGTCGGCGATGAGCTCGTCGAGGCGCACCGTGCCATCGACGCTGATGCGAAGGCGCGCCGCCTGATAGGTCTCGCGCGTCACGAACACCTCGTTGATCGCATGCGCCTTCTGCGTCCCGGCGTCCGTCACCACCGTCATCAGCAAGGGATGGACGATGCTGCGTCGCGCCGCCGCGAGCCGCTCGATGAGCATGGGTTCGCGATATTCGTTCATCAGGAAGCCGACCGAGCCCCGATGCATTCCGTAGACGGGCTTCGCCGTACCTCTGAACCGTTCCAAGGTCTGCAACATGAGGCCGTCGCCGCCGAGCGCCACGACGACATCGGCGGCCTCGACGGGAATATCGCCATAGATCGCGGCAAGCTTCGCTCTCGCGGAACGCGCCGCCTCCGTCTCGGCCGCGACGAAGGCGATCTTGAGCGCCGCGCCCGAGACCGCATCGGCCTTTGAAGAGGAAGCGATAGGCGCCGCCGCGATGTTCATCACGCCCTGATCCTTGCTGCGGCCTGCCTCGTCGGCACCTGCCCACTGCCCGCGCCCGTCATAGCGATTTCGCCCGCGATTGACCATCCGCGTCGGCGAAGGCGCACAAAGTCGGCCCACCGCATTCTCGCAGGGCGCATGAGGCGGGCACCCTGCGGACCTTGGCGTCAAGCCGAACGGCTTCGCGCATCGACAGGCGTGCCTGTTGTGGTTACGAGAGGCGCTCGCGCCAGCAGATGAGGGCATGGGCGCGGATCGAGGCCATATGGATTTGACGACGAGCCGGGACATCGAGCTTCTCACCGACGTGCCGCCGGCAATCGGCGAGCTGCGCGAAGTCGCGACCAATCTCTATTGGGCGAGGCTGCCGCTGCCGATGCGCCTCAACCATGTGAATCTCTGGTTCATGCGCGAGGGCGATGCTTGGCTCGTCGTCGACGCGGGGCTCGACGCACCCTCTTGCCGCGACGCCTGGGAGAAATTGATCGACGGCCCCCTGGCTGGGCTTCCGGTGCGCCGGCTCGTCCTCACCCATGGCCATCCCGACCATGTGGGGCTTGCCGGCTGGCTCGCCGAGCGTTTCGATTCCACGCTCCACGCGACGCGCACGGAATGGTTGTTCGCCCATTGGCGGCGCGAGCGGCAGGGCCGCGCCTTCGGCAAAAGCATGCAGCGCTTCCTCATGTCGCATGGGTTGACGGCCGAGGCCGTCGAACGTTTCGCGGCGCAGGACGCTGCGATCGAGCGAGGCGAGTTCCCGGTGCCGGAGCAGCATGTGCGGCTTCGCCACGGCGACAGCCGCGTATTCGGCGGGCATGAATATCGAGTGATCGTCGGGAGCGGCCATGCCGACGAGCACGCCTCCTTCCATCGCGACGAGGGCCATGTGCTCATCGCCGGCGATCAGATCCTGCAGCGCATCACGCCGGTGATCGGGGTGTTCGGCCATGAGCTGGAAAGCGACCCGTTGAGCGACTATCTCGGCTCGCTTCCGCGCTTCGAGGTGTTGCCAGAGGACACGCTGGTCCTGCCCTCGCACGGCCTGCCGTTCCACGGGCTGCATGCGCGCCTCGCCCAATTGCGCGCCCATCACCAGGAGCGCCTCGCCGAGCTCCTCTCCCATATGCGCGAGCCGCGCAGCGCCCTCGCGCTCGCCGACCTGATCTTCGAGAGAGCCATGCAGGAGGGCCAGGGGCGCTTCGCGCTCGCCGAAACGCTCGCCCATCTGCACCACGGCGAAACGCTCGCGCTCGTGCGCCGGATCGTCGACCGAAAAGGTGGCGTTAAATTCGTCCGGACCTAAAGCATGATCCGCAAAACGGAGAACACTTTTTGCGACAAGATCATGCGTCAAAAGAATGAATTAAGAACGCGTCGCTGACCCCATCCCGACGCGAACGGCGCTAGGCCGCGGCCGCCGCGCGCAGCTTCGCCTTGGCGGCGGCGGCGCGCGAGGAATCGTTCTGCTGGAACATTTCGAGCGTCTCGAGATCCCCATCCGCGACCGGCGTCAGCGCGAGGTCGCGATAGAGGCGCGCCTTCGGATCGCGCTTGATGGCGCGCCGGGCGCGAGCCATGCGCCAGACGATGCCGGCGATCTTGACGTGCTTCGCGACGACCTCGGCGACGTATTTCGGATAGAAGAGGAACGGGCTCTCGATCGGCAGGCCGGGGCGCCGGTCGCGGCGCACCTTGCGGCGCAGATAGCCGCCCTCGAGCGGGTGGATCTTCTCGATCGTCACGCAGCCGTAGAACCAGATGAGCAGGAACATCATCTTGCCCGGGCTGATGCCGGTCGCATAAGCGCGGCGCATGATGGTTTCCATGTGCTCGGGCGTGTAATAGACCTCCCAGGCCTGCCGGTAGACGCTCTCCCATTCGGCCTTCGACATCTTCGCATGGCCGGTCGTCACATGCTCGAGATCGTATTTGTTCATGTCCGGGTCCATCGGGACGCCGGCCTTGAGCAATTTCTGGTGATCCTCCGAGCCCGGCAAGGGCGTCAGGCAGAAGAACTCGAGGAGGTCGAGCGGCAGCTCGCGCTGGATGATCTCGATGTCGCGGATGATCGACGCGGCCGTATCGTTGGGGAAGCCGAGGATATAGCCCGCATAGGTGAAGCAGCCGACCGCCTTCCAGGCGAGCAGCATGGTGCGGTATTCGGCGATGCGGTTCTGCTTCTTCTTGGCGGCGATCAGATTGTCGGGATTGATGTTCTCGAGCCCGAGGAAGACGCGCCTCACGCCGGCCTTCGCCGCCTTCTCGATGAAGTTCGCGATGCGGTGGCAGAGCGTGTCGACCTGGATGACGATCGAGAAATTCACGCCCGTGTCGGCCCGAACCTCGATGAGCCGGTCGAAGATCGGCTCCCAATTCTTGTTGCGCGCGAGATTGTCGTCGGTGATGAAGAAGGCGCGCACGCCTTGCGCCAGATTGGCGCGCACGATCGCCTCGACATCGTCCGGCGTGCGGAAGCGGGATTTGCGCCCCTGCACATTGATGATGGTGCAAAACGAGCATTGGAACGGGCAGCCGCGCCCGGCATCGAAGCTCGTGACGCGCCCGCCCGTGCGCCCGACCCGATCGACCGGCAGGAAGGGCGTCGGCGCCGCCTCGATCGAGGGGAGATCCTTCATGAAATCGTAAAGTGGGCGCAGCGCGCCCCCGCCGCGTCGCGCAAGCACGAGCTCGAGCCGGTCCTCGGCCTCGCCGGCGAAGAGCGAGATGCCGAGCGCCTGCGCCTCCTTCAGATCGTCCGGCATTTGCGGCAACATGGCGAGGCAGCCCGAGACATGGAAGCCGCCGATCGCGACCTGGGCGCCGCCGGCGCGCAGTTTGCGGGCGATGTCCATGGCGTGCGGATATTGATTCGATTGCACGCCGACGAAGGCGACCATGCCGAAGCCGCCGTTGCGGGCGAGCTCGCCCGCGATGCGCTCGGGGCGGATGCGCGTGTTCGTCTCGTCGAGCGCCACGATGTCGATCTCGACATCCTCGCCCAGCACCTTGCGCGAGGCGCAATCGGACGCGAGGCCGTAGAGGACGGCGAGCGTGTTCGAGGGAATGGCCGAGCGCATCCACTGGATGACGTAGCCGTCATCGTCATAGTGGGAAGGCTTGATGAGGAACAGCTTGAAGCGGCGCTTCGCGGAAGCGGCCGCCGGCACGGCGCTCGCAACCTCGCATCACGAGCCCACGCCGACCGTGAGACGAGCCGCCGCCGCGCCCGGCTTTCCCACGGCCTCGCCGGGATGCAGCAGCTCGGCGCGCTCACGCATCTTGGCGACGGCCGCGCGTCCGCCTTCGGTGACGTTGAAGATCTCGAGCGTGTCCATCTCTGCGTCTTGCACCGGCGTGAGCGCCAAGTCCATATATTCCATGCGCTTTTGATCCTTGAGGATGCGCCGGCGGATACGATCGAGCCGCCAGAGCAGCGCGGCGATCTTCGCGGTCTTCACGACCGCCTCGGCAAGATATTTCAGATGCCACAGCACCGGTGGCTCGATCGGGAAAGCCCGAGCGGCGATCCTTGCGATATTTGAGCCGCAAATAGCCGCCTTGCAGCGGATGCAGGCCCTCGATCGAGAGCGAGCCTTGGAACCAGGCGAGGAAGAACATCACCTTGATGGTCTTCATGCCGCAAGCGGTGGCGCGCCGCATCACCGTCTCGACATGCTCTTTCGTGTAATAGGTCTCCCAGGCGAGCCGATAGGCGCGCTCCCACTCCGCCTTCGACATCTCCGGATGGGCCGTGGTGGCGTGCTCGAGATCGTATTTGTTCATGTCCGGGTCCATGGGGACCCCGGCAAGATGCAGCTTCTTGTGATCCTCCGAGCCCGGGAGCGGCGTGAGGAAGAAGAACTCCAAGATGTCGAGCGGCAACTCGTGCTGGATGATCTTGATGTCGCGCAGGATGCTCTCGACCGTGTCCTTGGGGAAGCCGAGGATGTAGCCCGCGCAGGTGATCACGCCCGCCGCCTTCCAGGCGAGCAGCATCTCGCGATATTCGCAGATGCGGTTCTGCTTCTTCTTGGCGCCGACGAGGCTGTCCGGATTGATGTTCTCGAGCCCGATGAAGACGCGCTTCACGCCGACGCGCCGGCACTTCTCGATGAAGTTCGGGATCTTGTGGCAGAGCGTGTCGACCTGGATGATGAAGTGGCAGCGAATGCCCTCCTTCTCGCGCATCTCGATCAGGCGATCGAAGATCGGCTCCCAATTGCGGTTGCGCGCGAGATTGTCGTCGGTGATGAAGAAGCTCCTGATGCCTTGCGCCACATTGGCGCGCACGATCGCCTCGACGTCGTCGGGCGTGCGATAGCGCGATTTGCGCCCCTGCACATTGATGATGGTGCAAAACGAGCATTGGAACGGGCAGCCGCGCCCGGCATCGAAGCTCGTCTCCCAGCCGCGCGTGCGGGCGATCTTCTCGGCCGGAAGGATCGGCATCATCGCGGCTTCGAGGCTCGGCAGGTCGTCCATGAAATTATAGATCGGCTGCAGCTTGCCCGCGGCCGCATCCTTCAGCACGGCATCGAGGCGGCCCTCCGCCTCGCCGGCGAAAAAGGAGATGCCGAGGCTCTGGGCCTCCTTCATGTCGTCCGGCACGGCGGGGAGCATCGCGAGGCAACCCGAGACGTGGAAGCCGCCGACGCAGACTTGAATGCCCTCGGCGCGCAGCGAACGGGCGATGTCCATGGCGCGGGGAAACTGGTTCGACTGCACGCCCACGAGGCCGACGAGGCCGTGGCCGCCGTTCTCGCGAATGAGGCGCGCGACGCGCTCGGGGCGGATGCGCGTGTTGGTCTCGTCGACCGCCTCGATCTCGAGCTCGACATCATCGCCGAGCACGGCGCGCTCGCGGCAATCGACGGCGAGGCCATAAAGCGAGGCGAGCGAATTCGAGGGGATCGACGAGCGGAACCATTGAATGACGTAGCCGTCGTCGTCGTAATGCGACGGCTTGATCAAGTAGAAGAGAAACCGCTTCTTGCGAACCTCAGTCATCACAGCCTCAGAGCTGCATCGTGCCCGACGGGATCAAGATTGAAAGGCCCGCCCAGCCCGGGCGGCGCGGCCGAATGCAAAGCGGACACGACTTCCCTGGTCGCGCTCGCGCCCTTATTGACAAATTTTTGCCGCCAACACAACGGCGAACATTCTCAGCGATCAAGCGCGATCGTATCTATGACCAACGAATCGAGAACAAGATCGTCGCTCGCGCGCAACAACCACAGGTGATCCACCCGGAAACGCAGGATCGGCTTCGCCCACCAGCGTTCGATGATGCGCGACAGGGCGGAGGCTTCGCTCGCGTCGAGACCGTCGACGAGGTTGAAGATGCCGACCGGGTAGAGGTCGGTTCGCCTTCGGCCCAACACCTGCTGGATCCGCTGGAACGCGTTGACGCCGTCTCGCCGCTCCGGATAAGCACGCAAATAGAGGCGCCCGACGTTCACCGCGCCGGAGAACAAGCCCCGCAATTCGACCTCCATCGGACCGAGGCTCGCGAGCTCGCGACGCTGAAGGTCGTCGAGGGTCGGCGCCTGCTCGCCGGTCGCGAGCGAGCCGCAAAGCGTGGCATGAAGCTTCTTCTCGCGCCGTTCGATGAGGCGCCACGCGATCTTGGGCGCGAAGGGCGACGCTTGGAGCTCGCGCGTCAGCTTGCGATAGGCCGCCGAGCGGTTGAGAGCATCGCCGGGAACCGGCAGGACGAGAGAGAAGATGGGCTTGTGCCGGCCGCTCTCGTAGGGCGTGCCCTCGCGGCGTGCCACGACGCGCGGATGGCGGGGCGCAACGAGCGGCAGATGCGCCAGGCGATAGAGGTCGTCGAGCGCGAGCCCTTCGCCCGCCGCGAACCGCGTCCGGCTACGCAGATAGCCGAGCTCATCATCGCCGCAGAAGAGCGGGGGCGGCCGAACGGCTCCGTCAGGCGCGGCCGGCTTCCCTTCTTCCTGCATTCCTGGCGACAAAGGGTCAGGCGGCGCGATTGGTGTTGGCCGGCTCGGGGGGCGCCATCGAGGCCGAGCGCGCGACCTGTTCCTTGGCGAAGCCCGCCGTCGAGGCGTAGCCGCGCACGATCGCCTTGCGCCGCTCGAAGGAGAGCACGTCCTCGATGCGCTGGAAGCCCTCGGGAGCGAGCGCCTCGACCGCGTCGATCACGCCTTCGGGCCCGCCCTTGCGGTTGAGGCGCACGAGCTCGGCCGTCATCGGCGCGCGCTCCTGCTCATAGGCGAGAAGGGCTTGCGCGGGATGATCGGCGCGCACCAGGCAATCGGCGAGGCGAGCGCGCGTCGAGCACCGCCTGGCTCGCGCCGTTCGAGCCGACCGGATACATCGGATGGGCGGCATCGCCGAGGAGCGTCACGCGCCCTTGCGACCAGCGCGGCAGGGGGTCGCGGTCGCACATCGGGTATTCGTAGAATTCGGCCGTGGCCTCGATGAGATGGGCCACATCGACGCCCGGAATGGCGAATTTGCGCACATGCGGCAGGAGTTCCTCCAGCCGCCCGGGCCGCGACCAATCCTCCTTGCGGGGCGGCACGCCTCCTTCGCCGATCTTCGCGGCGACCGCCCAGTTGGTGAGCCGCGTGTCGGGGCGCGTGCCGTGCCCGATCGGATAGAGCACGAGCTTGGCGCTCATCCCGCCGGCGACGATCATCGAGCGGCCGTCGAGGAATTGCGGCCAATCGAGCGCGCCGCGCCAGAGCATGATGCCGTTCCAGGCGGGCGGCCCCTCATGGGGCGCGAGCGCGGCGCGCACCGCCGAATGGATGCCGTCCGCCCCGACCAGCACGTCGCCCTGCGCGGTGTCGCACGTGGGTGCCCTCGCGATTGAAGAAATAGGCCGTGACGCCGCTTTCGTCCTGACGCCAGCTGCCGAGCCGGCAGCCCGTATGGATATGCGTATCGCCGATGCGGGCCCGCAGCGCCTGGTGCAGCACCTTCTGCAGGCGGCCGCGATGAATGGAGAATTGCGGATAGGGGAAACCGGCATCGGTGCCGCGCGGCTCGCGCCAGATCTCCTGGCCGAAGCGGTTGGCGTAGGTGAGCTCATGCGTTCGGATGCCGACATGATCGAGCCGCTCCAGAAGCCCGATCTCGGCGAGCTCCTTGATCGCATGCGGCAGCGTGTTGATGCCGACGCCGAGCTCGCGAATTTCGCTGCCTTGCTCGAACACGTCGCAGGCGATGCCGCGCGCGTGCAACATGAGCCCCGCCGCGAGGCCGCCGATGCCGCCGCCGGCGATGATGACGCGCATGGACAAGACCCGTTTCGCTTCTACAGCCGACGCCGACCGCGAAATGCTAGAGCAGTCGGGCATGGAACTCCGAAAAGGCTCCTTACTTGAGCATGGCTACGAGCAGCGGAGAGCGGCGAACGGCAAGGCCGGCCTCTGCGGTCCGCCGCGGCAAATTCAGGTTACGGTGAACGGCGAAGCGAGAGCACGGCGGGCGAGGCATCGGCGCGCGTCGCGGCGTAAAGCCTCGTCCCGAAGCGGTGGCCGTCCTGGCGCGAGCCGCGAGCCGCGACGCGACGCTCGGCGATCGTCTGGCGGCATTCGTCCATCGCGAGGCTCAGCGCCGCAAGCCCGGAGTCGTCGATGCCGCCCGTCGCGCGCATGGCGCAAGGTCGAGATCGACAGGTTCGTGACGGCCGCCTCCGCGGCGTCGAGCGCGGCTTCGTCCTTGGCTTCGCGCGCTTCGATCTGGATATGGATCAGCTCGTCGATCGCGCTCAGCGTGCCGCGACGGATCCAGGCGCGCGCCGAAGCGATGAGCGCCGCGAGGCCGGAGACGAGGCCGCTGATGCCCATGGCGCCGAGATAGAACCAATCGTCATAGCGATCGAGGAAGGATTTTTCGTTGCCGTCGAAATACGCCTCCGCGCCGGGATGCACCGGCAGCGCCGTCTCGTTGTCGGTATCGGGCTTCTCGATCCGGTCGGCGAGCGACGAGCCGGGGCTCAGCGCCATCCGCAAGGTGAACAGGCGCCGGGTGAAATCCGAGACGACATAGTCCTCGAGATCGCGACTGGCGACGAGCCGATAGGTGATCGCCATCGTGTTGAAGCTCTGCTTCGGGCGAGGCGGATTGCCGCCGAACAGCCCGTTCACGATCTCCTGGGATTCATAGACGGGCTTGCGCTGCGCGATGGCCTCGGCCTCCTTCACCTCGAGGAAGACGGGCTCGCCCTTGGAGGCGCCGGCGACCGCCGTGACCACGCCGCGCATGAAATTGCCCGAGGGCGGCGCGACCACCATCACGGCATCGACGCGCTTGTCGAGGATCGCGGCCGCGACGCCATCGGGTTCGAGCGGCACCTGCGTCACGCGACCGGGCTCGATGCCGTATTCCGACAGGAGCTGCTCGAGGAGATGCGAATTTTCGGGGTCGCGCGCAGGATGCCGAGCCGCTTCTTGTCGAGATCGGCGATCTTGCGCATCGAGGAGGACCATGCGGCGCGAGGAAGGTGACGGCGTTGCGATGCAGGATGGCGACGGTGAGTCCCGTCTCCGACATCGAGACGTCGCTGCGCACGACGGCGAGATCGGCGCGCTCCGGCGTCGAGCTCGGCGGCGCTCGCCTTGGCATCGCTCGTCTTGACGAGTGTCAGCTGAAGCCCATGGCTCTCGTCACGCGCCAATTGGCTCGCGAGCTCGGAGATAAGCTTGACGTCGACGCTTCCCTCCGGCCCCACGGCGACACGCAATACCGTCGGTTGGATCACGAAACGCAGGCCCCAGACGATGAGAGCGGCTGCGAGCACGGCGGTCGGCACCCAGAGAGAATGGCGAGCGCAAGAGGCGCGAGAACCCGACGCGCCGCCGCATATGGCGTTCGGGGGTGATGATCGAACCTCCACCTGCAGCAGCCGCCCCCGGCCTTCGCCCCGGACCGCCCGAAGGATGACCCATCCAACGGGAACATCGGTCCACGCTCTCAAGACCTCGTGATCGGGCTCGATCTCGAAGATCGTCAGCCGATCTCGAGCCGGTCACACAGGATATACGACAAAATTTACAAAGCGTTATTTGGAACTTATAGGCGGGTTTGCGGCGAAATCACGAGACGGAACGAGGGGTGACGACGCGACGCTCGAAGGATTTCGCGTCCTTGCTCCTCGCCGAGCGACTGCAGGACTTCCTGAGACCGCCTGGCGTAGCCGAGCTGTCCGACGGCGAGTCTGCGCACGCTCAGAGCGGCAGCTCGGACGCGCGCGAGCGCGCCTTCGTGCTGCAAGAGCCAGCGCTTGCGCTCGAGCCCGCCGCCATAGCCCGTCAGCGATCCGTCGGCAGCCGATCACGCGATGGCAGGGCACGACGACGCTCACCGGATTGGCGCCATTGGCGAGGCCGACGGCGCGCACCGCGCTCGACTTGCCGATGCGGTGGGCGAGCGCGCCATAGCTCAGCGTCTCGCCGGCGGCTATGTCCGTGAGCGCCCGCCACACCATCTGCTGGAAGAGCGTGCCTTGCGTGCGCCAGGGGATTCTCGGATAGCGCCAGGAGCTCGCCGGCGAAATAGCGTTCGAGCGGCAACCGGACGGATGCGGGCGCTGCCCGTCGGTCCAGGACGACGCCGACCCATATTGACGCCGCAGGAGCACCCGCATGCGATCCTCATGATCCTCCCAATCGAGGACGCGCAAGGCGCCGTCCGTCATCGGTGACGAGCAGCGCCGTGCCGATCGGCGTGTCGAGGCGATCGAGGAAGAGGGGGTGGTGCGGCGTAAGCGGGACATGGGTGCGCGCTCCGGCGGTTTGCGGCGGGAGGAAAGCGGGACAAAATCATGGGCTCATGGAAGCGGTTCCGGAAGGCGGGTCACATTCATTTAGGCACATGATCGCGGCGCGTCATGGGCTTGTCTCGCTGTTTTCGGACATCGTTCTTTGCGCGCCGGGCGGTCCGTTGCGCGCCGGCGATCCCGTCCTTTGCGATGGCATCGACGACGGTGCCAACGGCGCCGCGCATCACTCCGGGTGCGGTGTTGGCAAACCCGAGAAGCAGTGCCGGACGGACCGTCGTATCGCTTCCTACCTTGTAGGTGGAGAGCGCCTCGACGCCGATCGACCGCGCGCGAGCCTTTCGCGCGACCGCGATGTCGTCGATGTCCAGCGGCAATTCGCCGAGCACATGGACGCCGGTCGCCGCGCCGGAGACACGAAACAACCCGGCGCCGACGGTCTCGAGCGCCTCGAGCAGGGCGGCGCGACGCTCGGCATAGACCGAGGCGAAGCTTGCGGATGTGCTGGCCGAGGTGACCGTTGCCGATGAATTCCGCGACTGTCGCCTGCAAGGGTAACGAAACCTGGCGATCGAGCGCGCTTGCGCACGGCGCGCGCCGCGTCGATCGAGGTGATCCGGCACGATGAGGAAGCCGAGCCTCAGGCCCGGCGCCAGGATCTTGCTCAGCGTGCCGACGTAGAGGACGCGGCCGTGATCGCCGTCGAGCGCCTTGAGCGAGGCGACGGGCTCGCCGTCGTAGCGAAACTCGCTGTCGTAATCGTCCTCGATGATATAGGCGGCGGCATCGCGGGCCCATTCGATGAGGGCGAGGCGACGCGTGAGCGACATGACGACGCCGGTCGGAAATTGATGCGACGGCGAGACGACCGCGAGCCGCGCCGCCGTATCTCGATTTCGGCCATCGCGCGATGTCGAGACCCTCGTCGTCGACGCGCACCGCGAACGATGCGCAAATCGGCAAGCCGCATGGCGAGCCGCGACCCGTCATAGCCCGGATCCTCGACGAAGACGCGCTCGCCGGGATCGGCGACCGCGAGCGCGGCGATATAGGTCGCCGATTGGGTGCCGGTGGCGACGAGGACATTGTCGGGCGAGCAGATGATGCCGCGCGCCGCGCCGACATAGCCGGCGATCGCCTCGCGCAAGGGACGGTAGCCGAGAGGTTCGCCATAGGCGAGATCGGCGGCGCTCTGCCGACGGTGGAAACGCGGCGTTGAGCCGCGCCCAGAGCGCGAAGGGAAAGGCGTCGAGCGCCGGCACGCCCGGCGTCAGGGGCCAGGCGGCGTGCGTTTCGTGCGGACGCGCCTTCATGAGCTCGAGCGCACGACGCGAGCCGGCGAATTCGCCTACCGCGCGAGATAGGCGTCCCGGCGCGCACTTCGGTGGCGCGAGCTGACCCGCGACCAGCGTGCCAAAGCCGTGCCTCGCGACGAGGAAGCCTTCGGCCGCGAGGCGCTCATAGGCGCCCGACACCGTGCCGCGCGCGAGCTTCAGCTCCTGGGCGAGGGACCGGCTCGCCGGCAGTCGCGTTCCCGGGCGAAGCGCTCCGGTGGCGACTTCGCGACGGAAGAAGCGGACGAGCTGCTCCTGGATCGAGAGCGCGCCTCGAACGCGAAGGCGCGAACTGGCTCCAGATCGCATAGGCCGGCGGGCGCGACATGAGTGGTCCATCCGTATTGCAAGAAGTGGATCTTTTCAGTGGTCCTCAATTTTGGCAAGTCCTGCGGGACGGAAAGCGAAGCGACGCGTCCCGAAGCGAACGCGTCATGGAGGCGAGGCCAAGATGAACGACAATGTTCGGCGAGGCGGCGAGGGCAGATGCGGCGCGCAAGACTTCGGCATGGCCCAAGACTTCCGCGCAACAAGGTGCGCCGATACCCCGGCCGCGGGAGCTATGATCAACCGGACATCTACAGGATTCTCGATGCCGCGCTGCTGTGCCATGTCGCCTATTGCATCGACGGGCAGCCCTATTGCACCCCGACCGCTTTCTGGCGCGATGGCGACCGCCTCTTCTGGCACGGCTCTTCCGCGAGCCGGATGCTGCGCACCCTGGCGAAGGCGACGCCCGCTTGCGTGACCGTCTCCCATTGCGACGGCATCGTGCTCGCGCGCTCGGCTTTCCATCACTCGGTCAACTATCGTTCCGTCATGGCCTTCGGGAACGCCGAGATCGATCGACGGCGAGGAAGCGAAGATCGAGGCGGCGCGCATGTTCGTGAACCGCTACTTCCCCGGGCGCTGGGACGCCATCAAGCGGCCGAGCGCCCAGGAGATGAAAGCGTCGACCTTCATCACGATGCGCATCGAGGAGGCCTCGGCGAAGACGCGCACCGGCCCGCCCGTCGATGACGAAGGCGATTACGCGCTGCCGATCTGGGCAGGCGTCGTTCCGCTGCGCACGGTGGTGGGCGCGCCGCTCGATTGCCCGCGCCAGCACCCGGATGCGCGCCGCGGCGCCGACCTCTCCCTCTACCGCGACGGAAGGCTTTTGGGCGAAGTGCTCAGCGAGGCGAGCGAGGCTGCCGTTTCAGGCGTCAAGGGTTCGCAAGCTCAAGTCCGGTCCTGAGCTCAACAGGAAGCTTCGGCGAAATGCGGAGCCTGAAAGCCTGCGCCTCTCATCCCGTTGGACGTTTTTATTGTTTCGAACTATGGAATTGAAGATGCGTTGCCCGGTTTTTAGAGAGCTGCTTCCCTAACACCCTTCTCCCGCAAAATTCCGGTTCGTTCTCCGAGCGCTTGCACGCTCCGCGAAAGCTAAGCTCACGAAATGTCGAGCCACCCTGTTTCCCTGCCAGAAATACTCGCGATCGCCGACGAACATCGCAAAGCCGGCCGTTTGGAGCAGGCCGACCGGCTATGCCGCCAAATCCTCGAGGTCAGCCCCGCTCACCCGGACGCCCTTCACCTTCACTCGCTCATTGCCCACGATGCGGGTGATCAATCGAAGGCGATCGAACTCACGCAGCGGGCGATCGACGCCAAGAAAGAAGACCCGCTTCTTCATTGTAATCTTGCCGAGATGTGCCGCCGTGCCGGAACGTTCTCGACGACGCGTTGGCCGCAAGTCAACAAGCGCTCGCTCTCGACTCCAATTCCGCCAAGGCGCTCAATGCGCTAGGCGCCACGCTCTGCGCGCTAAGCCGGCACCATGAGGCTATACCCCCTCTTCGGCGCGCAATAGCCCTCGCCCCTGACCACATTACGGCTCACTTGAACCTCGGCTATGCCCTCCACGCTCTGGGCCAACTCACCGAAGCGCTCAAGATGAAGAACGAGGCCATCCGTCTCGACCCCGAAAATCCGGATGCGTTCTATAATCGAGGCGTCATTCTTCACATGATGGGCCGACTTGAAGAGGCCGAGGCGGATTGGAAACGCACGCTTGCGCTAAGCCCGGCGCATAGAGACGCACAGGCGCAGCTCATCTGCAACCGCGGTATCACGCTTCACCGGATGGGCGAATTCGATGAAGCCGACGCAAAATGGAAAGACGTTATCACGCTTCGACCGGCGCATGCTGACGCGCACACAAACCTGGGAATCAGCTATCTCCTGCGTGGAGATTTGCCCGAGGGGTTTTCGTTCTATGAGTGGCGCTGGCGAAGGTTCGGTGTCGTACCCCCACCTCAACTTACATCGCCTTGGGATGGGGAGAATCCCGCCGACAAGCGCCTTTTCATTCATGCCGAGCAGGGCCTTGGCGATACGCTTCAATTCTGTCGCTATTTGCCGATGTTGCGCGAGCGCGGCGCCAGTCTTGTTTTCACGGTTCAGCAACCGCTGCGTTCGCTCATTGCTTCAAGCATGCCATGGCTCGAGCTCGGCGATGGCTTGCCGAGCTCTTCGAACGCCCAATGCAGGCTCTTAAGTCTCCCGCATCTACTGAAAACAACCCTGGACACCATTCCAGCGCCGATCCCTTATATTCACCCGCCCGAGCAAGCGATCGCTAGCATGGGCAAAATCATCGGACGCGGAGCTGAGCTCAAAGTCGGTCTCGTGTGGGCGGGCAGTCCCACGCATCTCTTCGATAAGGAGCGGTCCCTCACATTCGCGGCTCTCGCGCCTATTCTTTCGGTCGAGAACATTCGTTTTTTCACTCTCCAAATCGGCGCGGCGGCCCGAGAAGCTCCGACGGGCGCCACCGATCTCGCCCCCGAGCTCACCGACTTCGCGCAAACCGCGGGCGCCATCGCCAATCTCGATCTCGTCATCACCGTCGACACGTCGGTCGCGCACCTCGCGGGCGCCATGGGCAAGCCGGTCTGGATCATGCTGTCCTTTGTTCCGGATTGGCGCTGGCTTCTCGAACGCGAGGACAGCCCCTGGTATCCGACAGCGCGTTTGTTCCGTCAAAAGGCGCATGGCGATTGGAAGCCGGTGATCAGCGACATCGCGAAAGGCTTGGCCAGCCTGGCGCAGGGTGGCGCCGCTCGTCGCGACATCGGCCTCAGCCGTTCTGAAGAAAGACCCGACAACCAAGCGCTTTCAGAACGCGCCTCCTTGGCCTCAAGGGCGAGGCTTCCGGGCGGAAGGCCGGTGAATTAAGCAGCTCGTTCTTTGCGTGCGACGGCGGCCAAGGCGCTCGCCGCATCGTTGATCACAAGGTCTCAATCACCGAGCGTTTTCCGCGGAACTCTTCGCCTCAAACCCGCCGTTCGCCTCAAACGCGCCGCACGCCCGGCTGCGAGGGATCGCTCAGCGCGTAGTTCACCGGCCCGATGCCGCAAATCGCGATGATGACGGGTTCGGAATGGCCGCGAATCACCCCGTCGTAATGAGGCGTCAGCGCGACCCGGCGCACGAAGCTTCCGGCCGGCACCGGAACGCAGGAAACGGGGTCGAAATCGGCTCCGCTGTTGCACCACCAGGTTCCCGAGACGACGACGCAGAAGCGGTCCGTCGTGTAGGTGTGGGGAGCGCTCATGAAGCCAGGCCACCAGCGGACCAAGGTGTAGTAGATGCCGGGCTGATTGATGTCGCCTGCGAGCGGACACATGTCGACGCTCGGCTCCGGGAAAGCCGGGTTGGATTTCCACACCAGCTTGTCGGGCGGCCGGATGATGGTTTGCTCGGGGTTGAGCGGGCTCGCGGCCACGCTTTCGGCGAAAGCGATCGGCAAGGACGAGATGAGCGACGCCAACAGCACATCCCGCCGGCTCGTGGCGAATTCGTCCATGGAGGTTCCTTCTCGTTTGTGCTTCGGGCGACTGAAGCGGCGCTCGGATTTTAGGCCGGGTTTGCCCGGAGGAAAGCCCGCGCGGGTCACGATTTCGCGCCTCGTCCGCGCGAGCCTCGGGAGAGCCGGATGCGTTCAGGTGCAGGCGAGATCATATGCAGGCCCGCAAGCTCGAGCCTCTCAGCGCCTCGGCCCGTGTAGCTTCAGCCTACCCTCGCGCGCCGAAAATCGCCGTGCCGACGCGGATATGTGTCGCGCCATGCGCGATCGCCTCCTCGTAATCGGCGCTCATCCCCATCGAAAGCAGCGGGACGCCGTTGCGCTCGGCGATCTTGGCGAGAAGCGTGAAATGCGGCGCCGCGGGCTCGCCGAGCGGGGGGATGCACATCAGTCCCGAAATCACGAGACCGTGGCGCTCGCGGCATGTTTCGATGAATCGATCAGCCTCGGCGGGCGCGATGCCGGCCTTCGAAGCTTCCTTGCCCGTATTGACCTCCACGAACAGCTTCGGCGCGCGTCCGACGCGCGCGATTTCCTTGGCGAGCGTGGACGCGAGACTTTCGCGATCGAGCGCGTGGATCGCGTCGAAGAGCATGAGCGCGTCGCGCACCTTGTTCGTCTGCAAGGGGCCGATGAGATGCAGCTCGATATCCGGGGACCGGGCCTTGAGCGCCCGGCCATTTCGTCTTCGCTTCCTGGACGCGATTCTCGCCGAAGACGCGATGGCCGGCGGCGAGCGCCTCCTCGATCGCCGGCACCGCGATGGTCTTCGAGACGGCGATCAGCGTGATGTTGGCCGCCTCCCTCCCGTTGGCGACGGCCGCGCGCTCGATCGAGGAGCGCACCGTCTCCAGGCGGGTTGCCGGCGAAGTGCTCACGGCATCACTCCGAGGCCGCCCGCGCAACTTCCGGCTTCCGCTCGCGGCGCAGCCGGATCAAGCCCTCCTGCGCCACGGAAGCGACGAGGCGACCGTCGCGCGAGAAGATGGAGCCGCGCGAAAAGCCGCGCGCTCCGCCCGAGAACGGCGAATCCTGGCTGTAGAGCAGCCATTCATCGGCCCTGAACGGGGCGTGGAACCACATGGCATGATCGAGGCTCGCCCCCTGGAAGCCCCGCTCGAAAAGCGTGCGTCCATGGGCGACGAGCGACGTGTCGAGGAGCGTGAGATCGGACGCGTAGGCGAGCACGCAACGATGCAGGACCGGATCGTCGGGAAGGGGCGCGGTGGTGCGCATCCACAAATTGAAAACCGGCTGGCGTGGCGCGTGGGAGAGGTAGCGCTCATATTCGACAGGATGCAGCTCGATCGGGCGCTCGCGCTCGAAATAGCCGCGCACCGGGTCCGGCATCGCCGGCATGATGCGATTCTTGATTTCCGATTCGCTCGGGAGCTCTTCGGGATTGGGCACCTTCGGCATCGCGACGCTGTGTGAAAGACCCTCCTCCTCGAGGTGGAAGGAGACCGACATGGCGAAGATCGGATGGCCGTGCTGGATGGCGCTCACGCGGCGCGTCGAGAAGCTCCTGCCGTCGCGCAGCCGCTCGACCTCGTAGATGATGGGCACGGCGGGATCGCCGGGCAGGATGAAATAAGCGTGCAGGGAATGGGGCATGCGCCCGTCGACCGTGCGGCAGGCGGCGACCAGCGCCTGGCCGATGACCTGACCGCCGAAGACGCGTTGCCAGCCCACTTGCGGGCTCCGGCCTCGAAACAAGTTGATCTCGAGAGGTTCGAGATCGAGGATGCTCATGAGGTCGCGAACGGCGTTGCTCATTGACGGCGGATATCCTGTCGCGGTCCGCGAAAAGGCGAGGTGCAGGCTTGCCAAGCCGCGAGGCCAAGGGCAAACCGCCTGCCGAATAGGACCATTCGGCGCGCCGTCGTCAAGAGCGGCGCGGGCACGCGCTTCGGCGTTCGAATTGAGTGGCCAGGAGGGCAGAAGCGCGGGGCGAGGCGAGGCGAATGCCGAAATCCTCGGCTGCCTTTCGTCATCCCTCGAGAGAAAAGGAGCAGCGCCAGCGCCGATGCAACACCGAGGAGGAAGCACCGCCCGGACCTCCGTGCACGCCGCGAGCGAGGCCGCTGCGCCGGAAAGGAGGCCTCGCGAGCGCGCCGAGGCGATCGTCGCGGGCGACGGCATCGTCGCGCTCGCCGCCGCCGTCGCCTTGCGCCAGGCACTCGGGCCGGAGGCGCGCATCGTCATGCTCGCGAGGCCCCCCGCGCGCGGCCGGGGCCTCGATGGAAGAGCCTATGCGATCGCAAGCTCGGGCCGGCGCATGCTCGGCGCGCTCGGCGTTTGGCCGGCACTCGAAGACCACGCACAGCCGATGCGGGAGATCGTCGTCACCGATAGCCGGGTCGACGATGTGTCTGCGCCCGGCCCTCCTTTCATTCACGGACGAATCAGGAGATGACGCGGCAGGCGACGGCGAAGCCTTCGCCCATATGGTCGAAGCGGAAGCGTTGCGGAGAGCCCTTGTCGAAGCTGCCGACGCCGCGGCGATCGCGACCCTTCCGCACCGGATCGATGCGATCTCGTTTGAAGGCGGCGGCGGCCTGGCCGTGCGTGAATCTCGACGGCAAAGCCGCCATCGAGGCCCCGCTCGTGGTCGCGGCCGACGGTGCGCGTTCTCCCTGCCGCGAATTTGCGGGAATCTCCTGGATCGGATGGGATTATCCCCAGCTCGGCCTCACGACGACGATCGCCCATGAGCGCGAGCATGGCGGGCGCGCCTATGAGCATTTTTTCCCCGGTGGCCCTTTCGCCATCCTGCCTCTCGAGGGCCGCCGCTCGTCCATCGTCTGGGCGGAAGACAAGAGAGAGGCAAAGCGCCTCCTTGGCCTCCCCGAAGCGGATTTGCTCGAGGAGGTGGCGCGGCGCTTCGGCCATGAGCTCGGGCACCTGCGCCTCGAGGGTAGCCTCATCGGCTATCCCTTGAGCTTCGGCGTCGCGCGCGAGTTCATCGGCAAGCGTCTCGCGCTCGTCGGCGACGCGGCGCATGTGATCCATCCGGTTGCCGGGCAGGGACTTAACCTCGGCCTGCAAGACATCGCCGCGCTTGCCGAGGCCGTCTCGGACGCGGCTCGCCTCGGCCTCGACCCCGGCAACCCTCAAACCTTGTCGTCCTACCAGCGCGCCAGGCGCTTCGACACGACCGCGATGGGGGCGATGACCGACGGCCTCGTGAAGCTCTTCTCGAACGACCGTCTCCCGTTGCGCCTGTTGCGCGATCTCGGGCTTTCGCTCGTCGACCGCACCCCTTTGGCGAAGCGCTTCCTCGCCGCGAAGGCCGCCGGGCCGATCAAGCACGAGCCTCGCCGAGAGGACGCCAGGGCGAAGCGGAGGAAAGCTCGAGATTCGATCCGCCGGGATTAATTAACCGGGCCGCAAGGAATTTGGCCGCTATTTCCGCGAATTAGAAGCGCCGGAGCATGACCGCGCGGCCGAAAAGAGCGCGTCGTACCGAGAGTTTTCAGGCGAAGGCTGCCGGGCATGACCACGGATGCGAAGCGTCACATCTTGAAAGCGCCGAGCCTCGTCGCTCCCGTCGAGGGGAAAGCGTCGGAAGCCGAAGCCGCGCGCGACCGGAAATCCGAGCCGCAACGCGAGCATGGGCGCATCTCCTGCCTGGAAGGCGAACTCGCATCCGTAAGAGACGTGCTCGACGTCACGCTCAACAACGTGGAGCAAGGCATATTGATGATCGATGCCGAGCATTACGTCCGGCTGTACAATAAGAAATTCGTCGATCTTCTGGAGATCCCCGAGGAGATCTTGACGAATCCCCTGCATTTTCAGCAGATTATCGAATATCAATGGTCGGTCGGCGAATTCGGCGGCGTGAGCGAGGACATCGCCACCTGGATCCGCTCGGGCGGCATCTTCAAATCGCCTCCGGTTTACGAGCGCCGGCGCCCGAACGGCTCCGTTCTGGAGATTCGCACCACCATGCTCGCGGACGGCGGCGCCGTGCGCACCTTCTCGGACATCACCGATCGTTGCATGAAGGAGGACGCCCTCAAACGGGCCGAGGTGGAATATCGCAGCCTTTTCGAGAACGCCGTCGTCGGCATCTACCGATCCACTTTGGACGGGCGGCAATTGCGGGCCAATCCGGCTCTCGTGCAGCTCAACGGCTATGCCAACGAGGCCGAGATGCTCGCCGCCGTGAACGACATCGCGCGCGAATGGTATGTCGATCCGAAACGCCGCGACGAATTCCTGAACGAGATGCGGACGAAGGGACGGGTGACGGATTTCGTCTCGGAGGTCTATCGGCACAGGACGCGCGAGAAGATCTGGGTTTCGGAGACCGCCTGGTGCGTGCGCAGCGAGGACGGGCGACCCGTCGTCTTCGAAGGCACGGTGCTCGACGCATCGGCGCGCATGCATTCCGAGGCGAAGATCGCCTTCATGGCCCATCACGACACTTTGACGGGCCTGCCCAATCGCGCCCATTTGACCCGGCGCATCGAGGACGCCTTGCGCGACATTCCCTTGGCGGGCCCGTTCGCGGTCCATTACCTCGATCTCGACCGGTTCAAGGAGGTCAACGACACGCTCGGGCATGCGGCCGGGGACAGGCTCCTGCGCCTCGCCGGCCGGCGGCTGAAGAAATGCGTCCGCGCAAGCGACATCGTGGCGCGGCTCGGCGGCGACGAGTTCGCCGTGATCCAATTCGGCATCGGCGAGGACAATGAGGCCGGCGAGCTCGCGGCGCGGATCGTTCGCTCGTTGAGCACTCCCTATCGGGTCGGCGCCCACTACGCCAATGTCGGCGCGAGCGTCGGCATCGCCGTGGCGCCGCGGGACGGCTGCGACGTGCAGGCCTTGATCAAGAATGCCGACATCGCCCTTTACGAAGCGAAGGCCGGTGGGCGTCGCATCTACCGGCGCTTCGATCCGAGCATGGAGGCCGGCCTGCAGGAGCGCCGCAAGGTCGAAGTCGACCTGCGCGGCGCGCTCTCGCGCGGGGAATTCATCGTCGAGTTCCAGCCGATCATCGCGTTGTCGACCGGCGTCACGGAAGGATTCGAGGCGCTCATCCGTTGGCAACGTCCGAACCGCGGCCAGGTCGAGCCGTCGCTGTTCATCCCGATCGCGGAAGAGATCGGCATCATCGAGCCGATCGGCGAATGGGTCTTGCGCGAAGCGTGCAGGCAGGTCGCCTGCCTTCCCGGCGCACCTTTCGTGGCCGTGAACCTCTCGCCTTTCCAGTTCCGCAGCCGCGGCATCGTCAGGACCATCATGAGCGCGATCTTGACGGCGGGATTGCCGCCGGGCCGCTTGGTGCTCGAGATCACCGAAACCGTGCTGCTGCGCGACGACAAGCTCACCCGGGACGCCTTGCACCAGTTGCGGCAACTCGGCGTGAAGATCGCGCTCGACGATTTCGGTGCCGGGCATTCATCGCTGCATTATTTGCAGAAGTTCCAGTTCGACAAATTCAAGATCGATCGCTCCTTCATCGCGGCCTTCGACAAGGAGCGCGGCGCGGCCGCCGTGGTGCGGGCCGTGATCAACATGGGCCGCGATCTCGGGGTTTCGGTGATCGCCGAGGGGGTGGAGACCAAGAAGCAGCTCGACGGGCTCGCCTCGCTCGGCTGTCACTCGGCCCAGGGCTTTTTCCTCGGCGAGCCGCGGGCGATCGACGACTGGATCGTGGCCACGGAAGCGGGAAGCGACGAGCCGGCGGGGCCGCTCGGGGGGCCTTCCGAAGCCGATGCCGACACCGGCGGCTTCGAGCAGCGCCGCGCCGGCTGACGCATTCCCGAGGCATTTGCGCCGAAGGCAGTCGGCCCCGGCTCCGCAAAAGCCGCCCCGAGAAACCGAGCCGCTCGCCGGCAGGGCAGCACGCCGCTCTACCCGAGATCGGCCCCGATGAGCCCTTCGATGAAGCGGTCGCAAAGCGCGAGCTGCTCGAGCGTCACGAATTCGTCGGGCTTGTGGGCCTGGGCGATGCTGCCCGGGCCGCACACCATGGCGGGCACGCCGGCGCCCTGGAAGAACGAGGCCTCGGTTCCATAGGACACCTTGCCGACGCTTGCGCCTGGAACAAGATCGCGGACGCGGCGAAAGATCGGCTCCGTCTCCTTGGTGTCGAGCGCCGGAATGGCGTTGACGAGCTCGATCTCGATTTGGCTTCGCGGATCGACGGCCTGCATGCGCGGGAGAAGCTCATGGGTCGCGAACCGGGTGATCTCCGCGACCGGCGCGTCCGGATCGAAGCCCGGCACGTAGCGGAACTCGAACATGAATTCGGCGGCGTCGGGCACGATGTTGCCGGCGGTCCCGCCCTTGAAGATGTTGGCCGAGATCGTGGTGTGCGGCACGTCGAAGCCCTCGGCGCGCACGCCTTCCCGCTCTTCCCGATCGGCGATCGATTGGATGAGCGAGACGATCCGCGCCGCGTAGTGGACCGCGTTGACGGCGCTCGGCGCGAGCGAGGAATGGGCCGCCTTTCCCGTGACCTTGCAGCGATAGATGCGTCCGCCCTTATGGGCGCAGACGGGATGCATCAAGGTCGGTTCGCCGACGACGCAGCCCTTTGGCTTGATTCCCCAGCGCCGCATCGCCTCGATCGAGATGGGGAATGCCGAGGCAGCCGACCTCCTCGTCATAGGTGAGGGCCACGTGGATCGGCTCGCGCGCCGCGGCCTTCGCGTAGTCGGCGGCGTGGCCGAGGACGACGCCGACGAAGCCCTTCATGTCGCAGGCGCCGCGGCCGAATAGTTTGCCGTCCCGGAGGGTCGCCGCGAAGGGATCGCTCGTCCAGCCTTGTCCGTCCACCGGAACCACGTCGGTATGGCCGGAAAGAACGATGCCGCCCGGCCCCTCGCCGAAGCTCGCGAGCATATTGGCCTTTTGCCGATCCGCGCTGCAATCCATGCGGATCGTGGCGCCCGCGGCCTCGAGATGGTCGCGAGCCCACGCGATCAGCGCAAGATTGGAGTTGCGGCTCACCGTGTCGAAGGCGATGAGCCGCTCGAAACATTCCATGGTCCTTCGATCGGGCGCGGTCGGGCGCGGCATTCTCGAGCTCCTTCGCCATCGTCTCGACACGGGGTTGGGACGCGCTCCCGGATGACGCCGGCCCCAATGACGAGATAGAGCGCCAACGGCGTTGAATCGAGCGGTGCTTTCCGGGAGACCTATGCAGACGCGCCAGATTGAGCCTACAAGCGCGCGGGTCAAGTCGTTCGAGCGCAGCATGCCCGATATCGTCGTCATCGGCGCAGGAATCACCGGCGCCGCCGCCGCCCTGTCGCTCGCCGAGGAGGGCCAGGCGGTGACGCTGATCGAGAAGCGCGGCATCGCTGCCATGGGTTCCGGCTGGACGCTCGGCGGCGTGCGCCAATCGGGGCGCCATGCGGCCGAATTGCCGCTCGCGCGCGCCGCGGTCGCGATCTGGGCGACGCTCTCCGAGCGGCTCGGGCAGGAGGTGGACTACCGCCGCGGCGGCAATCTGCGCCTGGCGCGCACCGAGGCCGAGGTCGCGACCATCCGCGCGCTCGTCGACCGGCAGCGCGCCGAGGGGCTCGACCTCGCCTTCCTTGCGACGAACGAAGCCGTGCGCTGCGTCGCGCCGGCGATTTCCGAGCATGTGCTCGCGGCCTCCTTCTGCCCCGGCGACGGCCACGCCGATCCGATCAAGGCGACGCGCGCCTATGCGCAGGCCGCGACACGGAAGGGCTGTGTCCTTCGCGAGGGCCTGACGGTCGAGGCGATCCGCGTCGATCGCGGGCGCGTCATGGGCGTCGACACGAACGAGGGTTTCGTGCCGGCGGCCGCCGTGATCGTCGCGGCGGGCGTCAACACGCCGGCTCTGCTGGCAAGCGTCGGCCTCGCACTGCCGCTTGCCGTGACCGTCGTGCATGTGGTGCAGACGCAAGTGCTGCCGCGCGTGCTCGATCAGGTGTTCGGCGTCGCCAATGCGGACTGCGCCGGTCGGCAGGAGGCGAACGGGCGGCTGCGCGTGACCTCGGGGTCGCGGCCCTTCACGGGCGATGCCGCCCGCTGGAGCGAGGCGGCGCTCGCGCCGAAGCGAGCCGAGGTCGCGCGCCTCACGGAGCTCGTCGGCCATGTGCTGCCCATCCTGAAGGAGGCGCCGGCGCACCGCGCCTGGGGCGGCCTCATCGACCTCACGCCGGACGCCTTGCCGGTGCTCGATGCTCCGGACGAAATCGCGGGCCTCGTGGTCGGTGCCGGCTTCTCCGGACATGGATTTTGCCTCGGCCCGGTGAGCGGCGAGGTCCTTGCCGATCTCGCGCTCGGGCGCCCGCCACGCCATGATCTTTCGGCCTTCCGCCTCGCTCGCTTCACGGCCGCGGCGCGAGCGGCCCCCGCCACGCTCGACCTGCACGGTTAAGACGATGCTCGATCCGCACGGCCGCGTCATTCTCGTCTCCGGCGCCAATCGCGGCATCGGCTTCGCCATCGCGCAAGCGCTCTATGGGAAGGGCTACACGGTGAGCCTCGGCGTGCGCGATCCGCAGGCGCTCATGGGCGCCATCGCGCATTGGAACGAGCTTCGCGTGCACACCGCCCATTACGATGCGACGGATTGGAAGACGCACGCCGCCTGGGTGGAATCCGTCGTCGAACGGTTCGGGCGGCTCGACGGCCTCGTCAACAATGCCGGGATCGGCTCGAAGGGCACGATCCGCGACATCGACGAGAAGGAGCTCGACACGATCTTCGCGGTGAACTGCAAGGCGCCGCTCAACATGATCCGGCAAGCCTTGCCGCATCTCGAGGCCGCCGGCTCGGGACGCATCGTCAATATCGCCTCGCTCTCCGGGAAGCGCGTCAAGAACGACAATATCGCTTACGACATGTCGAAATTCGCGGTCGTGGCGCTCACCCATGCGGTGCGCCGCCTCGGCTGGGACAAGGGCGTGCGCGCCACCGCGCTTTGCCCCTCCTTCGTGCGCACCGACATGACCGCCGGCACGACGCACATCGCGGCGGAGCTGATGAGCGACCCTGCCGACCTCGCCGAGCTCGTCGCGACCGTCATCGCCCTGCCCAACACCGCGTCGATCGCCGAGCTCCTGGTCAATTGCCGGCTCGAGGACATGGTGTAGGAGGGCTTCATGCTGACCCTCATGGGGTCTTAGGCGCTAAATTTTTTGAGGCCTCAACTTGCCGGAAAAGCGGCTCCTTCCTTTGCGGATCAGGCTTTTGGGATCGTTATTTCGAATGTCGCTTCCATCGGGGATCAGGCTCGAACTCACCCGACTAGTTCAGTATCAGCCGGATAAGGTATAATAGGTGGCGCTAGCGCACGGTTTAGTGGCTTGGAATTAAGGCAATGAAGCGTTGGCGGAAAATCGCTCTCATCGCGTTGCGTGATGGAATTGCAGGCGTTGCCCGGCGGATAAAGGACCTATTGCCTATTAGACATGGAGTTTACGTCGACGAAGACATTCCTTGTGCTTCCGCGACGTGGGGCAACGTCATCACTTGATCTCGACACCTTCGGATAATGTCTAATCCGAGCGTGTGCAAATTGCGCAAAATCCGCAACGATTTTTGGTCGACTTCGTGCTTCTTTCGTTCGACTGTCACCACGATCATGCCGAGAGAAGGCCGCCACCTGTGTGGCACACCTGAACTCACCGGTCGGGCTCGCAACGGCCGAGCCGAAACCCGACTCCATGGACCGTCTCGACGGCGCTGCTGCAACCGGCGCTCGCGAACTTTGCCCTGATGTTGCGGATGTGGCTGTCGATCGTCCGATCCGACACATGGATGTTGCCTGCATAGGCAGCCTCCATCAAACGGTCGCGGGCGAAGACGAGGCTGGGGCGGGCCGCCAATATTCCCATGATCGCGAATTCGCGGGCCGTGAGGGCGAGGTCCTGGCCGCGGAAGGTGGCGACATGCCCGTCCGCGTCGATCGCGAAGCCACCATGGGCATAGGTCGCCGCGACTTTCGTCGATCGGCCGGTCGCATTTTGGATTGGCGCAAAATGACATTGACGCGCGCCACGACCTCGCGCGGGCTGAAAGGCTTGGTCACATAGTCGTCCCCGCCGATCTCGAGCCCGAGTATCCGATCGATCTCCTCGTCTCTCGCCGAGAGGAAGAGGATCGGCACCTCGGAGCTTTTCCGCAGGCGCCGACACACTTCGAGTTCGTCCATCTCCGGCATACCGATGTCGAGAACGACGAGGCTCGGCTCGATGATGGCAAAGCGATCGATGGCATCAACGCCATTCACCGCCGCCTCCGTCGTCATGCCGGCCTTCTCGAGCGCAAAGCAGATGACGTTCGCGGATATGCGGATCGTCATCCACCACAAGGATTCGCGGCACCATGTCTACTCCTCGGGTAACCCGTCAGCTTGGGGGCCTCCTGAATCACTGATCTCAACCCCGCGGCTCGCTCCGAGAATGGCTTGCCGCCGAGCCAGATAGCGCCGCAGCCGCTCCTCGCGAAAGCCCCAGCTCCGCCAATCGCTGATCAAAAGATCGCTCACCCATTGCGACCGCTGCGAGCGCCATTGCTGCCACCGCTGCTCGCGCCATTGCATCGGGATTTCGGGACGAAAGGCGAGGTAGCGGTCGATCGCAGGAAGCGCCGAAGGTCCAAGGCCAATGAGGTAGAAGAGGTCGAGTTGGACGCCCACTCCCGAAATCTCGCGGCAATGATCGACATTGTACCTCGCGATCAGAGAGGGCACATTAAGCAAACTGGTAACGTGGACCGCAAGCGCGACCGTGCAGCAATTGGCCCCGATCAGCCAGCGGTTTGGGCGATTGAGAGCGATGCGCACGAGGATGAGAACCAGCCCCGCCGCGACGAGCACCATCCAGACGAAGGCGGTGAAGCGCAACCACGTGAGCGAATAGGCCACCACATAGAGATCCAGCCGCAATATCGACGAGGTGACCAGCAGGATGTTCTGGGCGATCCAGATGACGATCAGCACCTTGATCGACCTGACCTCGCTCGCTTCGCTGCCGCGCCGCAGTGCCGCGAGCACGAATCCGGCGGCGAGCAGGGCGGTGGCTATCAGCGGATAAGCGCCCTGGTGGGCATATGACGCGTAGGTCAAGCCGCTGGGCAAGGAAACGCCGGCCCAAAGATAGGTGATGTCGAGCCCCGATTGGGCCGCGAAAAGGATGTTGAAGAGCGCAAGCGAACGTAAAATCGCCGCGGGGCCGAACAAAAGCCGCGCCGGGCCACTTTGCGGCGCGGAAGGCGTTTCGGCCGAAGGAAGCCGCGGCGTGACGCGAGCCGATTTCACGTAAAGAAAGGGCCAGACGGCGAAGATGGTTGCGATCCAGAACCCGACGCGCAGCGGGCTCACAGAAAGGCGCGGCAAAGGAAGATCGAATTCCGAGAACCACAAGGAGATGAGCGGATTGGCGGAAGCGAATAGAAGCAGGAAGACGGCCCCAAACGCGAGTGGGATGACCCAGACGGCGAGCGATTTGATGGCGCTCATCGCTTTGCCGAACCCCTTCCAGGCGCTCGCCATGCCGGGCAAGTCGAAGGCAAGCCGGATCGGCCCGAGCAGAAGGGTTTTCGCGACGGCTCCTACCCTTTCGCCGAGACGGCCTCGAAGATTTCCGCAAACGCCCAAGGCGAAGATCACCGCCCCGGTCGCCGCAATGAGGATGGAGATGAGGCCGGGATCCTCGATCAAGGGAAGAACCGCGACGCCGAAAGCCGCCAAGCAGGAAGTGGACGCGCGAAGACTGGCGTTCAGGCGGTTACTCAGCATGGCGACGGCGCAGAGCGCTGCGAGAAAGATCACAACCGAAATGCCGAGCTTATGTTCGTAGAACAGCCAATCGGCGAGCGCGACGAGGAACGACAAACCTGCGACGCGGCGAAGCAGGGGCTGGACAATGGGCGGCGTCGGGTCCGACGCCTGCGTCATCTGAGCAATCATGAGCGTTTCACTTTCTTGAAGGGCAAGATCAAGGCCGATCGTCGCGGAAGCCGGAGAGCGGGGGCTCCGCGCTTGGGTGACGGAGCCGTCGGAGGGGATGCCGGCGGGGAATCAACCAGCCACCACCAACCGTCCTTGGTGAGGCGGTCGGGAAGAGGTTGCCTTGAGGTGTCGAACGGCTTCATGCGCCCGTGTTACGCGACGGCTTTGCAGGAAGCGGGCGGGTGTTTCAGGAGAAATTCGGGAGTTCTAGTGCAGCGCCTGTGCAGATCGGACTCAGACAGAAGCTCGCGAGGCGTATGAAAACTCGCGTGAACCACAATCCGCAGCGGCAATCGCGAAATGAAGCCTAACCGATGCCAATGGCATGCTAGCGGGGACAGGCGTCGGCATTGAAACTCACCGGATATTGCGTCAATCGGAGCGTTATGAAGCAAGGAATTGCGATGGGGCTTGGTTCAATATGCCGATGACGGCTTCTTTGCGCCGCGCAAGATCGCCGAGGCACTGCGCACCACGAGCGCGGAAGTTGCGCGGACGGCGGGGCTGGGGCGGGACGCCGTGCAGCGCAAGGAACGTGTCCGTTCCCACAAGACCCAGCGCCGGCTGCGGGAGATGATGGAGATCATCAATAAGGTCGAGCCTCGCTTTGGCTCTGCCCTGATGGCTTATGCCTGGTACCGCTCCGAACCCCTACCCGGCTTTTCGGGACAGACCGCGATGCAGCTCGTGCGCAGCGGACGAGCGGACGAAGTGCTCGATTACGTCGATGCGGTCGATGCAGGAATCCATGCCTGACAACGGCCATGCTCTATCGCGGTGCGTTGTTTCGCCTCTCCTGATCAAGCGACCGGGCTCGCGCGGATGAGCACGCAAGCTAGAGCTCGCGCCCCTATCCAATTAGACTTTCTAATTGCTACTCTCACCCGGCGAAATGAACGAGACCGAGGCGAGGCGAGATTTCTTCAATGGCGACACTGGCGGACAGCGCGCGCAATTCACGTGGGCACTCAACCAATACAACCTCGCGGAGGACACGGAGAAAACAGGCCCATTTTGGACCAAGGTGATGGCGAAATACATCGCCAACGCGCCGGTCAACGGGTTCACGGTGGAACAGGTCACGCAGGGACAGCTCTATCCGGCCGCCGATGTCGCGCAATACCTCGCGACGGCCGGCGCCGACGCCGATCCTGGTATCAGCGATAATGAGGCGCTGAAGAAAATCGCCGAAGCGGTCGACACAAGCGATGTTCTTCGGCTCGGCGAGGGAGACAAGTTCGTCTATGCCTTTGGATATCGTTGCGCACCTGATCGCTTAAAAATCGGTCTGACGAAAGGCGACGCCGTGGAGCGGTCTGCGCCCAAATTAATACGAGCACGCCGGATAAACCCGTGCTGTTTCTCGAGATTGAGAACGCATGATTGCAATTCACTCGAACGCGCATTGCACGCGATCTTGACGTATCGAGGAAGCAAGACGTCAGGAGGCGGAACGGAGTGGTTCAAGACCACGAGGGACGAGATCGTTTCCCTTTATAAGCTGATTAAGGAGAGGCGCGATAATGGTTTGACATCTCGTGCCAGCTGATTGCCGCCGCGCTCGAAGCCATCGACACGTTGCCGGCTCGAAATGAGCCCATCTCGGCACGCGTCTCACCCCTCCACCGGCTCGCAGCGGAAGCCGTCGTCCCAGCGCTTGATCCGGCCGACCGAGGGCGAGGGGAAATGGGCCGTGCAGCAGAGCGTCTTCGTGTCGCAATAGCGCTCGAGGAAGGAGCGCCTCGTCTTCGCGGCTTGCGCCATGTCGGTGTCGAAGCGCGGCGAGAGCTCGGGGTAGCGCGCCTGCAGCGGGGAGTGCATCAGATCGCCCGGCATGACCGCGTCGTCGCCGCCACGCCCGAAGCCGATCGCGACATGGCCCGGCGTATGGCCGGGTGTCGGCATGAGGCGAACGTGATCGCCCAATTGATGGTCGTCGCGCACGAGCTCGGCCCGTTTGGCCTCCACGATCGGCAGCACGCTGTCGCCGAAGGGAGGAACCGGCGTCTTTTCGTGCTCGCCGGCCCAATGCTTGTATTCCTTCTCGGAGAAGACGTATCGGGCTTTCGGGAAGGTCGGCACCCAGCGCCCGTTCTCGATCCGCGTGTTCCAGCCCACATGATCGACGTGGAGATGCGTGCACATCACGAAGTCGATGTCCTCGACGCGAAAGCCGGCGGCGGCGAGGCCTTTCATGTAGCGGTCATCAGTCTTCATGTTCCATTGCGGTCGCGTCGGACGAGACTTGTCGTTGCCGATGCAGCTATCCACCAGGATCGTGTGGTGCGGCGTGCGCACCACATAGGACTGAAAACAGAAGATCAGAGTGTCGTTCGCATCGAGCGCCTTCGGTGCGAGCCAGTGACGGTTCTCCGCCAGAAGCTCCGGCGTGAGCCCTGGCAGGACGTCGAGCGCGGGCAGGAAAGCGCCCTCCTGCTCGATGATGCGGTGAATGGTGAGGTCGCCGACCTTGAGGCTCAAGCTCATCGCGCTTTCTCTCGAAACTTCGTCCCGTAGACCACCGGCTTGTCGGGGGCTGATCAAGGACTTGAAGGGGTGGGGAGGCAAAAAGCGCGACGGAAGCCGCCGTCGCGCAGGCGCCGAGACTAGCTCGACTGACGCGACGCGACGACGTCCTTGAATTCGCGAAGTTGCGCGATCTTCTCGCCAAGGATGCGCTTCTCGTCCTCGCTGCGGGCGGCTTCGAGAAAGGTCTGCGCGGTGAGGATGTCGTGGTCGAGCCCCTCGGGCGTGACATCCTTCATCGGCGTGGTGCGCTCGGCGAGGATGGTGAGGCTCGTGTTCGTGACTTCGGCGATGCCGCCGAACACCGCGAATTCCTTCGAAGGCTGCTCGGCGCCGTTCACCAGGATCACCCCGCCGTTGCGCAAGGAGGTGACGAGCGGCGCGTGGTTGGGCAGCATGGTGAACTCGCCTTCCGTGCCCGGCACCACGACGCTTTCCGCATCGGCCGAGTAGAGAAGCTGGTCGGGCGAGACGAGCTCGAAGCGAAAGGTTGCCATCGTGCGAGCTCAGGCCGCAGCCGCGAGCTTCTGGGCTTTCTCGACCGCCTCCTCGATGGTGCCGACCATGTAGAAGGCCGGTTCCGGCAGATGGTCGTATTTGCCCTCGCACAGGCCCTGGAAGCCCTTGATGGTGTCGGCGAGATTGACGAACTTGCCGGGCGAGCCGGTGAACACCTCGGCGACATGGAAGGGCTGCGACAGGAAGCGCTCGATCTTGCGGGCGCGCGCCACGGTGAGCTTGTCCTCTTCGGAGAGCTCGTCCATGCCGAGAATGGCGATGATGTCCTGGAGCGCCTTGTAGCGCTGAAGGATCTGCTGCACCTGGCGCGCCACATTGTAATGCTCCTCGCCGACGACCAGAGGCGAGAGCATGCGGGAGGTCGAATCGAGCGGATCGACGGCCGGATAGATGCCCTTCTCGGCGATCTGGCGCGACAGCACCGTCGTCGCGTCGAGATGGGCGAAGGAGGTCGCGGGCGCCGGATCGGTCAAGTCGTCGGCCGGCACGTAGATCGCCTGCACGGATGTGATCGAGCCCTTCGTGGTCGTGGTGATGCGCTCCTGCAAGGCGCCCATGTCGGTCGCGAGCGTCGGCTGGTAGCCGACCGCGGAGGGGATGCGCCCGAGCAAGGCCGAGACTTCGGAGCCCGCTTGCGTGAAGCGGAAGATGTTGTCGACGAAGAACAGCACGTCCTGGCCCTGGTCGCGGAAGCTTTCCGCGACCGTGAGGCCGGTGAGGCCGACACGGGCGCGCGCGCCCGGCGGCTCGTTCATCTGCCCGTAGACGAGGGCGCATTTCGAGCCTTCGCCGCCGCCCTTCTTGTTGACGCCCGATTCGATGAACTCGTGGTAGAGGTCGTTGCCCTCGCGCGTGCGCTCGCCGACGCCGGCGAACACGGAATAGCCGCCATGGGCCTTGGCGATGTTGTTGATCAGCTCCTGGATGAGCACCGTCTTGCCGACGCCCGCGCCGCCGAAGAGGCCGACCTTGCCGCCCTTGGCGTAAGGCGCCAGGAGATCGACGACCTTGATCCCGGTTTCGAGGATCTGCGCCTCCGTCGACTGCTCGACATAGGCCGGGGCAGGCTGGTGAATGGCGCGCGTCGTTTCGTGCGGGATCGGGCCCGCCTCGTCCACCGGCTCGCCGATGACGTTCATGATGCGCCCGAGCGTGCCGGGACCGATCGGGACGGCGATCGGCAGACCGGTGTCCTTCACGGATTGACCGCGCACCAGGCCCTCGGTCGAGTCCATGGCGACGCAGCGCACCGAGGATTCGCCGAGGTGCTGCGCCACCTCGAGCACGAGGCGCGAGCCGCGATTGTCCGTCTCGAGCGAGTTCAGGATCGCGGGCAGATGCCCCTCGAAATGAACGTCGACGACCGCGCCGATCACCTGCGACACCCGTCCGATCGAATTCTCAGCCATGTCTTGCTCCCGTTCCCGCGCGAAGCCTTGAAGGTCCGGCGAATTTCAGCATGGGGCGAAATGCCCGGTTCAAAACGACTTCGAGCGTGACCGGGACATGGCCCCGCGTCGCATTCGAGTTGCGGCCGCGCTCGGAGGTCGCGCTCGTGTGATAAAGCGATTGCATCGTCACGCCTCCCTCGTTCGCGCTACAGCGCCTCGGCGCCCGAAATGATCTCGATCAGCTCCTTGGTGATCATCGCCTGGCGCGTGCGATTGTACAAGGTCGTCTGCTTCTTGATCATCTCGCCCGCATTGCGGGTTGCCGAATCCATGGCGCTCATCTTGGCGCCCATCTCGGAAGCCACATTCTCGAGGAGCGCGCGATAGATCTGCACCGCGATGTTGCGCGGCAGCAGAGAGGTGAGGATCTCGCCCTCGTCCGGCTCGAACTCGTAGAATTCGGGCGCCGCCGTTTCGGACGGCTCCTCGCTGGCGGTGGTATCGGCCGGGATGATGCGCTGCGCCGTCGGTATCTGCTGGATCACCGAGCGGAAGCGCGAATAGAAAAGGGTCGCGACATCGAACTCGCCGTTCCCGAAGCGCTCGATCACCTTCTGGGCGATCGCTTGCGCATTGCCGAAGCCGATCTGCTTCACGGCACGCAAATCGACGACCTCGAGAATGTCCTTCTCGAACAGCCGCTTGAGAATGTCGAAGCCCTTCTTGCCGACGCAGATGAACTTGACGCTCTTGCCTTCGGCGATCAGCCCGTTGGCGCGGTCGCGCGCGAGGCGCGCGATCGAGGAATTGAAGGCGCCGCACAAGCCGCGCTCGGCCGTGCAGACGACGAAAAGATGGCGCGTGTCGGAGCCCGTGCCGGCAAGCAGCGGCGGCGCCGAAGAGGCGGGAACGCCCGAGGCGAGGTTGGTGAGCACGCGCCGCATGCGCGACGCGTAAGGCCGCGCCGCCTCGGCCGCCATCTGGGCGCGTCGCAGCTTCGCGGCCGCGACCATCTGCATCGCCTTCGTGATCTTCTGCGTCGCCTTCACCGAGGCGATCCGGGTGCGCAGCGATTTCAAGCTCGGCATGAAATGAGGTCTCTACCCGCTAAAGCTGTTCGGCTCTGGTCTTGGAGTTCGACGGTTCGAATGTTGTTCAAGTCTTGCGTTGTCAGGTCTCTGGCATTGTCAGGCTTTGGCGGCATTCAGCGCGTCTTCGACGCGTCGGCGGAAGGTGAGAGGATCGCCGATCAGGCGCAGCGGCGTCATGGTGACGCCGGAGCCGCGCACCTCGACGGTGCCGTAACCCAGGATGCGGCCGAGGATCGTCTGCTCGACCTCGATCGAATCGACCTTGTCGAGACGCTGCTCGATCGTGCGCCGCGAAATCAGCCCCCATTTGCCGACGAGCTTGCGGTTGGTCACCGCAAGCTCGGTGGTGACGCGGATGAGCCAGGCCCTGAGCAGATGCAGGGCACCGAAGACGAGAACGATGCAAGCCCAAGACCCGCATCAGCCAGCCGAGCCGAACCCAGAGATCGTCGATCTTGTAGCCGATCCCGACGAGCACGAGCGCGAGAAGGAGCTGGAGGATCGGCGCCACGAAGATGATCCAATGCGTATGGGCGACATGCCTGACGACCTCACCTTCTCCAAGCGACTGATCGACATAGTTCATCGCACCCGCGCTCGGCGATCCGCGTTCAGCTGAAGGACTTCGCGAAGCTCTCGACCACGCCCTTGAGCTTCGCGCCGGTCGCATCCGACAGATCCCGCGTCGCCCGGATGTCCTCGAGGATATCGCCATGGTTCTGGCGCAGGGTTGCCAAAAGCCCGTCCTCGAAGGCCTTCACCCGGTTGACCGGGAGCGGATCGAGATAGCCGTTGACGCCGGCATAGATGACGCTGACCTGCTCTTCCATCTTGAGCGGCGAGAACTGGGCCTGCTTGAGGAGCTCGGTGAGGCGCGCGCCGCGATTGAGGAGGCGCTGCGTGGTGGCGTCGAGATCGGAACCGAATTGGGCGAAGGCCGCCATCTCGCGATACTGGGCGAGCTCGCCCTTGATCCTTCCTGCGACCTTCTTCATCGCCTTGGTCTGCGCCGAGGAGCCGACGCGCGACACCGAAAGACCGACGTTCACGGCCGGCCGGATGCCCTGGAAGAACAGGTCCGTCTCGAGGAAGATCTGTCCGTCGGTGATCGAGATCACATTCGTCGGAATATAGGCCGAGACGTCGTTCGCCTGGGTCTCGATGATGGGGAGCGCGGTGAGCGAGCCATTGCCTTTGGCATCGTTCAGCTTCGCGGCCCGCTCGAGCAGGCGCGAATGCAGGTAGAAGACATCGCCCGGATAGGCTTCGCGGCCGGGCGGGCGGCGCAGGAGGAGCGACATCTGGCGATAGGCGACGGCCTGTTTCGAGAGGTCGTCGTAGATCATCACGGCATGCATGCCGTTGTCGCGGAAGAATTCGCCCATGGCGCAGCCGGAGAAGGGCGCGAGGAACTGCATCGGCGCGGGATCGGAGGCGGTCGCGGCCACGATGATCGAATACTCGAGCGCGCCTTGCTCCTCGAGCACCTTCACGAATTGCGCCACGGTCGAGCGCTTCTGGCCGACCGCGACATAGACGCAATAAAGCTTCTGGCTTTCGTCATTGCCCTGGTTGAGCGGCTTCTGGTTGAGGATGGTGTCGAGAGCCACGGCCGTCTTGCCGGTCTGGCGGTCGCCGATGATCAGCTCGCGCTGGCCGCGCCCGATCGGGATGAGCGCGTCGATGGCCTTGAGCCCGGTCGCCATCGGTTCATGCACGGATTTGCGCGGGATGATGCCGGGCGCCTTCACATCGACGCGGCGGCGTTCGCTCGGCCGTGATCGGCCCCTTGCCGTCGATCGGATTGCCGAGCGCATCGACGACGCGGCCGAGCAGGCCCTTGCCGACCGGAACGTCGACGATGGCGCCGGTGCGCTTGACCGTCTGGCCTTCCTTGATCTCCTGGTCCGAGCCGAAGATCACGATGCCGACATTGTCGCTCTCGAGGTTGAGCGCCATGCCGCGCGTGCCGTTCTCGAACTCGACCATCTCGCCGGCCTGCACCTTGTCGAGACCGTAGCAGCGCGCGATGCCGTCGCCGACCGAAAGGACCTGGCCGACCTCCGAGACCTCGGCCTCCTGGCCGAAGTTCTTGATCTGCTCCTTCAGGATGGCGGAAATTTCTGCGGCGCGGATATCCATCAGCTGACCTCTCGCATCGCAACGCGCAGCGCGTTGAGCTTGGTTTTCAAGGAGGCATCGATCATGCGGTGGCCGAGCTTGACGACCATGCCGCCGATGATGTCGGGATTGACCTTCACGCCGAGCGACACTTCGCTGCCGGCCGTCTTGCGGAGCGCGGCTTTGAGCTCGGCGAGCATCTGATCCGGGCATCGGCTCGGCGACCGTGACCTCGGCGGGCACGATGCCCTTGCGCTCGGCGAGCAGCGCCTCGAAGGCGCGCGTCATCGCCGGGAACGCGAAGAGGCGCCGCTTGCGCACGACGAGGCGGATGAAATTGCCCGCGATGCCGCCGATCCCCACGCGATCGAGGATCGCACCGACCGCCGCCTGCTGCTGCTCAGGCGTGAACACCGGGCTCCTGACGAGCCGCTTCAGATCGTCGCTTTCCTCGATCAGCGCCGCGAAACGCTGCAGGTCCGCCGAGACGGCATCGGTCTTGCCGCTCTCGCTCGCGAGCTCGAACAGCGCGACGGCGTAGCGGCCGGCCACGCCCGACATGCTCGTTTCGACTTGAGCCACCCTCGATCCCGTTCACTGCGGGCGCGCCGCGAAAGCCCATCGGCCGCGGCTCATGCGCCTCGTTGAAATTCAAGCCAGAGCCTGCCCCGCCACGCCTCGGCAGCGGCCCTCGGGCGAAGGTCGCGTAACACAGGGTGTAAACCCGCGCAACCCGGCGCGAATCGCGGCGATTTCGGCCTCGCGCGACCAAGGGCGGGGGTGGCGAGAAGATGCGGCGAGAGCCTTGGTCCTGACGAGTGGAGATCGTCCACGGCCTTCGGGTCGGCTCTCCGATGAAGCCGCTTGCCTCGGCGAAAGGCCGGGCTTACCTGCCTTGCCGGGGAATGAAGGAAAGCCGCATCATGCATATCGCGATCGTCGGAGCCGGCAATGTCGGTGGTGCTCTCGGAAAAGGCTGGCGCAAGGCCGGCCATCAGGTGAGCTACGCGCTCAGGGACAAGACGGGGAAGAACGTCGACGCGCTTCGCCGCGACGGTTTCGAGGTCCTGGCCATGAAGGATGCGGCAAAGGCCGACGTCATCGTGCTCGCCGTGCCATGGGCCGCGATCCCCGATGCCGTGAAGGCGCTCGGCAATGTGGCCGGCAAGGCCATCATCGACGCGACGAACCCGATCTCGCCCGAATTCGAGCTCGCGGTCGGCTTCACCAATTCGGCCGGCGAGACCGTCGCGCGCCTCGCGCACGGCGCCCATGTGGTGAAGGCGTTCAACGTCACCGGCGCGGAGAACATGGCCGCGGCGCCTGACTTCAAGGTCAAGCCCATGCTGCCGGTGGCGAGCGACCATGGGGACGCCAAGGCCAAGGTGATGAAGCTCGCCGAGGATCTCGGCTTCGAGGCGGTCGACGCCGGCCCCTTGAAGACCGCGCGCCTGATCGAGCCGATGGCGATGTTCTGGATCAAGCAGGCCTATGCGCATAAGCGCGGCCGCGACTTCGCTTTCGCGCTGACGCGGCGGTGACCGACCGGCGGTTCCGCGAGGCCGACGCCGCCGAGCGCTATGCCCGTGGTCTTCGCCGTCATGCGCGACGCTCGGCTGTTGCGATCAGCCCGCGCATCCACGCCTTGCGAACATGACCCGCAGGCGATCCGTTGGCCTCATGGCCGAGGCATGAGGATCAGGCGCGGCCCAATCAACCACCTCCTCACGCGAAAAAGGCCCCGGATCGCTCCGGGGCCTTCTCGTATTTTCGTAAGTGGCGGGTGGCCGGATCAGAAATCCATGCCGCCCATGCCGCCGCCGCCCGGCATCGCCGGCGCGCGCCAATTCCTTCTTCGGACGATCGGCCACCATGGCCTCCGTCGTGATCAGGAGCGAGGCGACCGAGGCCGCGTCCTGCAAGGCGTGACGCACGACCTTCGCCGGATCGATGATGCCGGCTTCGATCATGTCGACATATTTCTCCGACTGCGCGTCGAAGCCGTAGGTCTGCGACTTCGAGTCGTTGATGCGGCCGACCACGATCGAACCCTCGACGCCCGCGTTCTCGGCGATCTGGCGGATCGGCAATTCGAGAGCCTTGAGCACGATGTTGATGCCGGCCTGGACGTCCTCGTTCTCGTTCTTGAGAGCGCCGACCGCCCGCTTGGCGCGCAGGAGCGCGACGCCGCCGCCCGGCACCACGCCCTCTTCCACCGCGGCGCGGGTGGCGTTGAGCGCGTCGTCCACGCGGTCCTTCTTCTCCTTCACCTCGACCTCGGTCGCGCCGCCGACGCGGATCACCGCGACGCCGCCGGCGAGCTTCGCGAGACGCTCCTGGAGCTTCTCGCGATCGTAGTCGGAGGTGGTCTCCTCGATCTGCGCCTTGATCTGGCCGACGCGCGCCTGGATCTGCTGCTTCTTGCCGGCGCCGTCGATGATCGTGGTGTTCTCCTTCTCGATGCGCACCTTCTTGGCGCGGCCGAGCATCTGGAGCGTCACGTTCTCGAGCTTGATGCCGAGGTCCTCGGCGATCATCTCGCCGGCGGTGAGCACCGCGATGTCCTCGAGCATGGCCTTGCGGCGATCGCCGAAGCCCGGCGCCTTCACGGCCGCGACCTTGAGGCCGCCGCGCAGCTTGTTGACGACGAGGGTGGCGAGCGCCTCGCCCTCGACGTCCTCGGCCACGATCAGGAGCGGCTTGCCGGTCTGCACCACCGCCTCGAGGACGGGGAGCATCGCCTGAAGCGAGGAGAGCTTCTTCTCGTGGATGAGGATGTAGGGGTCCTCGAGCTCGGCCACCATCTTCTCGGCATTGGTGATGAAGTAGGGCGAGAGGTAGCCGCGGTCGAACTGCATGCCTTCGACGACGTCGAGCTCGGTCTCGAGGCTCTTGGCCTCCTCGACCGTGATCACGCCCTCGTTGCCGACCTTCTGCATCGCTTCGGCGATCATCTTGCCGATCGAGGTGTCGCCATTCGACGAGATCGTGCCGACCTGGGCGACCTCGGCCGAATCCTTCACCTTCTTCGAGGACTTCTCGATCGCCTTCACGGCCTCTGACGGCCATATCGACGCCGCGCTTGAGGTCCATCGGGTTCATGCCGGCCGCGACGTATTTGGCGCCTTCGCGGACGATCGCATGGGCGAGAACCGTCGCGGTCGTGGTGCCGTCACCGGCATTGTCATTGGTCTTCGAGGCCACTTCGCGCACCATCTGGGCGCCCATGTTCTCGAACTTGTCCTCGAGCTCGATCTCCTTGGCGACGGTCACGCCGTCCTTGGTGATGCGCGGCGCGCCGAAGCTCTTGTCGAGCACGACGTTGCGGCCCTTCGGGCCGAGCGTCACGCGGACCGCGTTGGCCAGAATGTCGACGCCGCGCAGCATCTTCTCGCGGGCATCGCCGGAAAAACGGACTTCCTTGGCAGCCATATGCCTCTACTCCTCAAAAGGTTGATCTGTGATTTCGGACGAGAGTCGCCTCAGGCGGCCTTCCTGCGGGCGGCGACGCCTTCGAGCACGCCCATGATGTCGCTCTCCTTCATGATCAGGAGATCCTCGCCGTCGATCTTGACCTCGGTGCCGGACCATTTGCCGAACAGGATGCGGTCGCCGGCCTTCACATCGAGCGGAACGAGCTTGCCGCTCTCGTCGCGCGCGCCGGAGCCCACGGCGATGATCTCGCCTTCCTGCGGCTTCTCCTTCGCGGTATCGGGAATGATGATCCCACCCTTGGTCTTCTCCTCGCCTTCGAGACGGCGGACGACGACACGGTCGTGCAGCGGACGAAATTTCATGAAAGTTACTCTCCATTTTACGATGGCGCTCGCCCAAGCTGGACCATTGCCGGGTAATTTTGTTAGCAGCCGCTGAGTGCGAGTGCTAATCGCGGCTGGATGTAGGCACGTAGCCGATACAAGTCAAGGGCGCGCAAAGGACGTGCGGGCTTGGCTCCAATAGAATACGCCTCGGCGCGACGCTAGGGACCCACGCCCGAGAGTTTCAATCCCTCCGCCTTCCCCTTTTCGCAAATGAAGAGCTTGCCCTGACATAGGGATCACCCTATATCGCCCCATGTCGTTCGTGGTGAACTTTGACGACGCGTTCGCGGCCGAGTTTCGGGCGCTGCCCGAGGCGATTCAGGATGCGATTCGCGCATACGCGCTGGCGCTTACCGATCGTGGCTATCAGCTCGGCCGCCCTTGGGCTGACACTCTCAAAGGGTCGAAGTTCGCCAAGATGAAGGAACTTCGGCCGACAGTGAACAAGGTCGAGTGGCGCGTGGCCTTCGCTTTCGACATGAACAGGTGAGGCGATTCTCCTGGCGGCTGCGCAGAAGGGCGGCAAGAAGGACACCGTCGTATACCGGCGTCTGATCAGCTCGGCGGACGCTCGCCTCGAGGCTCACGAAACTCGCTTGCGAACGAAGATGCAAGGAAAACGTCCATGCCCGTAAGCCTGCATGAAATGATGGAGGGGCTTTCACCCGAGCGCCGTGCGAGGATCCGTCGCAGAGCGGATCGCATCATCGAGGCGAGCCGCACGATGTCGGAGCTGCGTAGAGCCCTAGACGTGACCCAGGAGGCGGTCGCCCGTCGTCTGGAGCATAACCCAGGCGAGCCTCTCGGAGATCGAAACGAGAGGTGACGCCAAGGTATCGACTTTGAAGCGCGTGGTCGAAGCGATGGGCGCGAAGCTGCACGTTTATGTCGAGACGCCCGGAGGAATGCATGTCCCGCTTGCATTCACCTGCGAGCAAGGGCGCCAAGGCCAGTCGTGCGGAGCGCACGTCCGGTCACGCGCGCTCGCGGACCGAGCTTCCCGAAGACGCGGACGCGATCCGCTAAGGCGCGCCGACCGGGCAATTCGGCGACCGTTTACTTGACGCCACAGCTCCGACTGCGCGTCCGTCCACGTTGGGAAGAAGCCCGGAATTAAGCAAACGGTCGCCGAATGAGCGTCACGCGAATGAGCTCGCGCAAAATCTCCAGCTCGAGCCATTTGCTCTCGGCCTCCGCGAGCTCGGCTTGCGCCACGCGTCAACGCCTTGGCGGCGGTCTCGAAGGCGCGGGGGTCCTCGTGCGTAAAGGCCAGGCTCCTCGAGCTTCGCGCGCAACTCGGCGATGCGGTGCTCGAGATCCGCGATCGTCTTCGGCAAGGTCGCGAGCGCATGCGTCTCGTTGAAGCTCAAGCGTCGCTTCGCGGGCTTGCCGCCCGACTTTCGGCGAGACGGCATCCGCGGCCTTCGCCGCTCGGCCCTGGTCGGAGGGTCGGCGCGCGAAAGCCCTTCGCCTCGCTGCGCCAGCATGTCGGTGTAGCCGCCCGCATATTCGACCCAGCGACCGCCGCCCTCCGGCGCGATCACGGCGCTCACGACGCGGTCGAGGAAGTCGCGGTCATGGCTCACGATGAGGACGACGCCGGCGTATTCGCCGAGACGATCCTGCGAGCACGTCGAGCGTCTCGAGGTCGAGATCATTCGTCGGTTCGTCGAGGACGAGGATGTTCGACGGCTTGGCGAAGGCGCGCGCCAGCATCAGCCGGCCGCGCTCGCCGCCCGAGAGCGCATGGAGCGGCGTGCGCGCCTGCTCGGGCGTGAACAGGAAATCCTGCAGATAGCTCGACGACGTGGCGCGGCTCGCCGCCGACCGTGACGTTGTCGGTGCCCCCGCCCGTGAGCGCGTCGGCGAGCCGCGTCTCGGGATCGAGCCCGGCGCGAAGCTGATCGAGCTTCGCCACTTGCAGGTTCGCCGCGAGCTTCACCGAGCCCTCGTCCGGCGCCGAGCGCGCCGGTGAGCATGTCGAGAAGCGTGGTCTTGCCGCTGCCGTTCGGCCCGACGATGCCGATCCGGTCGCCGCGCGCCACGCGGAGCGAGAAATCCCGCACGATGGCTCTGTCGCCGAAGCTTTTGCCGATGCGCTTCGCCTCGATCACGAGCGAGCCCGAGCGACGCGGCCTCGGCGAGCGTCATCGCGACCGCGCCGGCCGGGCCCTTGTGCTCGCGCCTCGCCTGGCGCAACGCCGCGAAGGCGCCTCGAGGCGGCGCACATTGCGCTTGCGGCGCGCGGTGACGCCGTAGCGCAGCCAATCCGCCTCGGCCACGAGCTTGCGGTCGAGCTTGTGGCGTTCGCGCTCCTCCTCGGCGAGAATCTCGTCGCGCCACGCCTCGAAGGCGGCAAAGCCTCTGTCGATCCGCCGCGCCCGGCCCGCGATCGAGCCAGAGCGTGGCGCGCGACAGATTGGCGAGGAAGCGCCGGTCATGGCTGATGAGGACGAGCGCCGTGCGCCGAAGAGCGAGCTCGGCTTCGAGCCATTCGATGGTCGAGAGATCGAGATGGTTGGTCGGCTCGTCGAGAAGGAGGATATCGGGGAAAGGCGCGAGAGCGCGCGCGATGGCGGTGCGGCGCGCCTCTCCGCCCGAGAGCTCTTCGGGCTTCTCCTCGCCCGTGAGCCCGAGCTTCTCGAGGAGACGGCGCGCCTCGAAGGGATCGTCGGCCGGGCCGAGCCCCGCTTCGACATAGGCGAGCGTCGTCGCCGCCCCGGAAAGATCGGGCTCTTGCGGCAGATAGCGCAAGGTGGCGCCCGGCTGCAGGAAGCGCTGCGCCGCGATCGGGCTCGACGAGGCCGGCGGCGATCTTGAGCAAGGTCGACTTGCCCGATCCGTTGCGGCCGACGAGGCAAAGCCGCTCGCCCTGCGCGAACGGAAAGCTCGACCCCGTCGAGAAGCGGCGCCCCGCCGAAGGTGAGCGCGACGTCGCTGAGCTGGAGGAGGGGCGCGGCCATCGGAGCCGCCTCTTACAAGCGAGCGCCGCGCAAAGCCAGCCGAAGGGGTTACGCCGCGGCAGCCGCTTCGCACAGCCGCTGGCGCGCTCGCGCAAGCCGCGACATCACCGTCCCCATCGGCACGGCGCAGATTTCGGCGATCTCGCGATAGCTGCGGCCCTGCAGATCGCGCAGCACGAGCACTTCCCGGATCGGTCCCGGCAGGCTCTCGATCATGCTCTTGAGCCGGTCGGTGTCGGTCTTGGCGATGAGGGCCGTCTCCGGCGTCTCGACATTGGGCTCATAAGGGATCGCGTGCCTTTGCTCGAGAGCTTTCGAGGTCTTCGCCCAGCACGAGGGCCGAAGGTCGGTTCTTGCGCAGCCAGCGATAGGCGGTGTGGCGCACGATGGTCAGCACCCACACGCGCGCGTCGCCTTGCGCATATTGCCCGATCGCCCGAAAGGCGCGAAGGCACGCATCCTGCACGACGTCCTCGGCATCCGCGCCATTGCTCGTGAGCCAGCGCGCGAGCGCGTAGGCATCGTCGAGATGGGGCAGCACGACTCGGCGAAGAGCTTCTTGCGTTGCGGCGGCGCTCATCGGGGACGGCGTCGCCAACCTCGTGGCGCGATCCGTTTCGGCACCTCCCGACATCCCGTTGCCGGAGGCCGCCTGATCGATCGACAAGTCGAATGCCATTGCCGCCATTGCCGGCCGAACCCCTGCCATCCCCCAAGATGACGCGCGGGCGTATGGCCCGGGCTCAGGCGGGCTTCAATGGATGATCGCTCCTTTCTTCGTGGAAAATAGATCCCCTGGAATACGTAATATCCATCAAAGTCTTTGTGAAAAATATCCTCTCCACATTGCTGCTACGAGAACGCGATGATAGAGCTTGACGAGACTCTTTTCGGGTTTGCTATGCAAGCCACCGGTCCCCCCAGATGCTTTCGCTTTGGAATCTTCGAGGTCGATCTTCGGACCGGCGGATTGACGAAGCGCGGACTTCGCCAAAACTTGCAAGAGCAACCCTTCAGAGGTGCTCTCCATGCTGCTCGAGAGACCGGGCGAGCTCGTGACGCGGGAGGAGTTCCGCGATCGGATCTGGACGCACACGGTCGTCGATTTCGATCACGGCATCAACAAGGCCATCAACAAGATCCGCGAGGCGCTCGGCGATTCGGCGACCCATCCGCGTTTCGTCGAGACCGTCGCTCGGCGAGGCTATCGTTTCCTCGCCGATGTGGTGCCGATCGATGCGCGAAGCCCGCAACTCGCGCCGACGATCCGCTCGCTCGCGGTGCTGCCGCTCGAGGATCTCTCGGGCGACAGCTTCGCAGGATTATTTCGCCGACGGCATGACGGACGAGCTGATCATGAGCCTCGGGCAGATCAGCGCCTTGCGCGTGATCTCCAGGACCTCGGTGATGAGCTACAAGAGCGTCCGCAAGCCCCTGCCGGAAATCGCGCGGGAGCTCGGCGTGGAAGCCGTCGTCGAGGGCACGGTCCTGCGCTCGGGCGCGCGCGTTCGGATCGCCGCGCAATTGATCGAGGCGCCGACCGACAAGCGCATCTGGGCAAGGAGCTACGAGGAGGATTTCCGCGACATGATCGGGCTGCAGCACCGGGTGGCGCGCAACATCGCCGAGCAGGTGAGGGCCACCTTGAGCCGGCGCGAACAGGCGCATCTCGAAAGCGCAAAGCGGATCGATCCCTCGGCCTATGAGGCCTATCTGCAGAGGCAGGTATTTCTGGAACAAGCGCACCGAGGATGGCCTGCGCAAGGCGATCGAATGCTTCAACGAAGGCGATCGAGGCCGATCCGACCTACGCGCAGCCTTACGCGGGCCTTGCCGATTCCTATGCGCTTGTCGGGAGATTGGCAGCATGGCATGCTGCTCGCCCAAGGACGCCTTTCCGAAGGCCAGGGCCGCCGCGGACCGGGCGCTCGCGCTCGACGACAGTCTCGGCGAGGCGCATGCCTCGCTCGCCTTCGCGCTTCGACCTTTACTACTGGGATTGGAGCGCGGCCGAGGCCGAGCACAAGCGAGCGATCGCGCTGAACCCGAACTATGCGACGGCGCATCATTGGTACGCCTGGCATCTGATCGTCATGGGACAAAATCGCGAGGCACTCGCCGAATTGCAAAAGGCCGCGAGCCTCGATCCGCTCTCGCTCATCATCGGCGCCGATTTGGCCGACGCGCTTTGCATCGCCCGTCTCGACGAGGAGAGCGTCCAGCAAAGCCGGATGATCCTGGAGATGGATCCGAATTTTGCGCTCGGCCACTACCGAGCTCGGCCAGGCCCTCGCGCAAAGAGAGATGCACGACCAGGCGATCGCCGAGTTTCGGACCGCCATCGCGCTCGCCGGAGATCGGCCCTCTTCGCCTCGAACCTCGCCTACGCGCTCGCCATGTCCGGACGCAGGGATGAGGCGCAGCGCATCTCGAGGGAACTCGTGGCCAAGCAAAGCCAGCACTCGCCCTCCCATTCGAATATCGCGCTCGCCTATGTGGGGCTTGGCGACCATGGGGAGGCGATGGTCTGGCTGGAGAGGGCCTATCAGTCGCGTTTCAACCCTTCGATCCTCATGCGCCCGGCCTTCGACCCCTTGCGCTACGACCCGAGGTTCCAGGAGCTCTTGCGTCGCCTCGCCTGCCTTGCAGTGAGACCGGCATGCCGCGAGCTCCGCTGCGGCGAGCGCGCTCCAGAAGGTCGCGGACGCCTCGGCCGGGAAGCTCGCGGACGGTCGGCGGAGGGCGGTTGTGCGCTGACGGGCTCGCGGCGGGACCTCGCCTCTTCGGCGCATTTTTGCGCATGGGCGTCGCGGTTGATCACCTGCAAATTGGGCAGGCCCCAGAAGCCGAGAAGCCGCGGCCATGGCGTGTCGCGATGCTCGCGCCAGACCTTGAAGAGCGGCAGCTTGTGGTCGACCTCGGCATTTCGCCAAAGCCGTTTGCCGCTTTCGGCGCAGCGGCGTTTCTGCAGACGCTTGAGCAAGCTCACCTGGTCGCTCGGCGCGTTCCAGAACCGCCAGGCCGCCACGCAGGCCGCATGCCATTCGGCCTTGCGGTTTTCGCCCTCGCCCCACAGGTCCTCGTGCCAGCCGAAACGGAAGATTTTCTGGCCGCAGACGCAGCAATACCCCTTGCCGAGCGCGAAGCTCGCCTCGCGATAAGGCGCGGGCGGCGCCCGAAAGCTCGACGCAAGATCGGATTTATCCGCCTCGTCGGATCGGCCCGTCGCGAGGCGCCAGCGCCAGCCTTCCGGCGCGCCGCTTCTCGCCGCGAGGGCGCGCGCCAGCCGATCCGCCCGCAACGGATGGGCGCGCCAGTAGCCATCGATCGCGAGCCTCGGCAGCGGCGGAACGAAAGGCCGGCTCAGGGCGCGCTGCAACACCGGCGCCGGAAACAGCGCCGGGAGCGCCTTCGTCAGGCGCGCCAGAGAGCGCCGGTTGCGTTCATCGCGCCAGCTCGAGGCGGTGGGGAAAGCGCGACCGACAGTCATGCACAGACGAGGCGAAAAGGCGACATCGCCCCAGGTTAGTGGCGACGCGTAAAGGTTTTCAAAACGCCGCGCCGGTCCACCGAGCGATAGAGACCAAGCGCACGAACCCGACTTCGCTCGTGGTCTCGACGGCGAAGCGAGGAAGGCCATGACGGCTGCCGCGCCGAAGCGCTAAAGTCGGCGCACCCGCATCGCGAGGCGCGCTTGCGCCGGCAACACGGAAGGCTTCGAGTGTCATCGTCACGTCGCACAGCGCAGGGAATCTCCGACGCCGATGGCACAGGCGCTCACCGACGCAGCGATCCTCACGCCGCGCCTCGGGCGGCGTCGCCGAGGCACGTCGCGCCGGAAACGGCATGCCGTCGCGCTGCCGCCTTCTGGCTGTTGGCCCCCTCGCTCTTCCTCCTTTTCCTGTTCACCTATGTGCCGATCCTGCAAGCCCTGATGCAGGCGGTGAGCCTCGAAGGCTTCGGCGGCAAATTCGCCGGTTATGGCCTCGGCAATTTCCAGAGGCTTTTCGCCGATGCGTCCTTCTGGAAAGCCGTGTCGAACAATCTCGTCTACGGGGTCGGCACCGTCGCGCCCTCGATCGTGCTCGCGGTCTTGCTCGGCGTCGCGCTGCAGGAGGCGACGAGGTTCAATGCGCTGCTGCGCACCGTGATCGTCTTTCCCGTGGTCCTGCCGCTCGTCGCCGTCGCGACGCTCTTCGCCTTCGTGCTGATGCCGGGCGTCGGCCTCCTCGACTACCATCTGGCCAAGCTCGGCATCGCGGGCAGGAATTGGCTCGGCAGCCCGGACACCGCGCTCTACGCGATCATCGGGCTCAGCATCTGGAAGAATGCCGGCTACTACATGCTCTTCGTGCTCGCGGGATTGCAAGGCATCGCGCCGGAGCTGCACGAAGCCGCGAAGCTCGACGGGGCAGGCGCCGGCACGCGCTTCTTGCGCATCACCTTGCCGCTGCTGAAGCCGACCCTCGCCTTCATCTTGGTGATCGCGGTCATCAATGTCGTCACCCAGATCGACCATGTGATCGTGCTCACCGGCGGAGGACCGTCGGATTCGACCAACATCCTCCTGAACTACATCTTCCAGGCGGCGCATCAGCAAGGCGACATCGGACGTGCGGCCGCCGCGACCGTGGTCTCGGTCGCGGCGCTGCTTTCGCTCTCGATAGCGTCGTTGAAGACGCTCGAGCGCGGCATGCATTACGAATCTTGAAAGCGATGCGCACCACGCTTCCTGCTTTTCCCCGCCGGGCTCTGCCTCAAGTCGCGATCGCGCTCACTTGCGGTCTTGCGCTCATCTGGTCGACACCGCTCTGGTGGATGCTGGTCGCCTCGGTGCGGGACATTCCCTATGGCTCGACCTCGGCGGCGTCGCTGGTGCCCGACCCTCGAGCCGACGACGGAGCACTTCGCCGACGCCTGGGCGCAAGGTGATTTCGCCCGCTGGTATCTCAACACGGTGATCGTCACGCTCGGCATCCTCGCGGTGCAGCTCGTCACGATCACGCTCGCGGGCTATGCCTTCGCCCGCATGGAATTTCGCGGCAGGAACCTCCTCTTCTATCTCTTCCTCGTCCAGCTCACGCTCGCGGCGCCCATTCTGATCGTGCCGAACACGCTCATGATCGTCCGGCTCGGCCTCTATGACTACCCTGCCCGGCGTGATGGCGCCCTATTTCGCCTCGGCCTTCGGCGTGTTCCTGATGCGCCAGACCTTCAAGACCATCCCGCGCGATTTCGAGGAGGCTGCCATTCTCGACGGCGCGAGCTTCACCCAGATGATCCGGCTCGTGCTCGTGCCCCTGGCGCGGCCCGGCCTCATCGCCTTCTCGATCGTCTCCGTGACCTCGCATTGGAACGAGTTCCTCTGGCCGCTGATGGTCACCGACAGTCCCGGCAAGATGGTGCTGACCGTCGGCCTCACCTCCTTCGTTCGCTCGGCCGAGCAGGCAGCCGATTGGGGCCTCGTCGCGGCGGCGACGCTGCTCGTCGCGGGACCGCTCCTCATCGCCTTCGCGCTGTTCCAGCGCCAGTTCGTCAGTTCCTTCCTGTTCACCGGCATCAAATAGGAGAGCCAGCATGAGGCTTTTGAGATCGATCGCGCTCGCCGCGACCGTCACGGCGATGGCGACAACCGTCGCTGCCGCCGCGGACGAGGATCGACTTCTTCTTTCCGGTGCCGGTCGATGGCGCGCTCGCGAAGGAGATGCAGAATCTCGTGGCGCGCTTCAACAAGGAGAACCCCGACGTCGAGGTGACGGCCGCCTACACCGGCACCTATGACGAGACCGACATCAAGACGCGCGCCGCGATCAAGGCGGGCAAGCCGCCGGCGCTCGCGCTGATGAGCGCCAACTTCATCACGCAATACCACATCGACGATCTGGTCGAGGCTTTCGATCCGTTGGTGCAGGCCGACGGCAAGACGCCGGATGATTTCATGAACCAGTTCTGGCCAGCGCTCGCCGGCAATGCACGCGTCGACGGCACGATCTACGGCGTGCCCTTCCAGAACTCGACGCCGCTTCTCTATTACAATGTCGAGGCATTTCAAGGAGGCGGGGCTCGACCCCGACAAGCCGCCGGCGACCTGGGCCGACTGGGTCGAGGACGCCAAGAAGCTCACGAAACGCGAGGGCGACAAGACGACCCGCTACGGCATCATGCTGCCCGGAACCTACGACATCCTCGGCTGGACGATCTCGGCGCTCACCCTTTCGAACGGCGGGCTCTACTACAACCGGCGATTACGGCGGGGAGATCTATTACGACACGCCCTCGACCCTCGGCGCGCTCACCTTCGTCGACGACCTCGTGCACAAGTTCAAGGTGATGCCCGAGGGCACGATCCAGACGCCCGCCATGAACAATGCCTTCTTCGGCGGGCAGGTCTCGATGATCGTCTCGTCGACCGGGTCCTTGTCCTTCATCCGCCAGAACATGAAGGCGCCGTTCAAGGTCGCCTTCATTCCAAGGAATGTGCGCAACGCGGTGCCGATCGGCGGCGCCTCGCTGATCATCCCTAAGGGCAATTCGCAAGCACGCAAGGAGGCGGCCTGGAAGCTGATCAAATGGCTGACGAGCCCGGAAATCTCCGGCGGCTGGAGCCGCTTCACCGGCTATTTCGCGCCACCGAAAGCCGCCTATGACCTTCCGGAGATGAAGGCGTTCCTCGACAAGAACCCGGACGCCAAGGTCGCGCTCGAACAGCTCGCCTTCGCCAAGCCTTGGTTTGCGACCTACAACACGGTCGCGGTGCGCAAGGCACTCGAGGACGAGGTGCAGGCGATGCTCTCGGGCAAGAAGACGCCGGCCGAAGCGGTGAAGGCCGCGCAGGCGAATGCGGATGCGCTGTTGAAGGCCTATGTTGACGCGACCGCGCTCAACCTGCCGAAGTGAGCGCGTGAGGAGGCCGCCGAGCTCGCCGCCACGGCATCACCTCGGCACGCCGCTCGAGCGCTTCTTCGCCAGAAAGGCGATGACCGAAGCCTTGTGGCGGCGATGACGTTGTCCTCGTCGTGAAGTGAGGAGGGCGCGTCCGTCGCGCCGGACCCGCGAGCGCGCGCCGGCGGAAAGCCTCAGAGCTGAAGCGAGCCGTCGCGAAGTTGCGAGCAGCACCAGCGCCAATAAGCTCACGACGACCGAAAAGACCGTGACGGCCGTCGGGAGGCCCACCATCTGAGCCCCGAAGCCGATGGCCACTGCCGGCAGCGCGACCCCGAGATAGGACACGATATAGAAGCTCGGACGTCACTTCGGCGCGCTGCGTTTCCGGCGAGAGCCTGTTGACGAGCACCATGCTGCCCAGGAATCCGAAACCATGACCGGCACCGACCACCAGCGTGCCCGCCACGAGAAGAGCGGGTGAGTGCAATGGGCCGCGAAGATGAGGCTCGCAAGACCGATCGGCAGGAGTGCAAGGCCGATCGTGATCGCGACGCGGTACGCGAGGCCGCGCCACAGGAACTGCGCGCCGGCGGAGGCGAAGCAGCATCAGCGACACGAAGGCGCCGCCGATCGCCAGCGAGCCGAGCCCGAGGAGCATGGCCACATAGCCGGCGCGAGCGTGAGATAGAGCGCCGCCGCCGCCCAGACCGTGAAGGAGACCGCCGAGGCGAAGGCGAATTGCGTACGGATCGTCCGCGGCACGGCCGGAAGGCGAAATTCGAGCGCGAAAGAGCGCCGCTTCAGGACGGTTTCGGGCATGAGCACGAGGGCCGCGATCGGCAGCATCATCCAAAGGTAGACGAGGAAGGGCAGTCGTGTCGGCCAGGGGCCGAATTCGGCGAACAACCCCGCGAACAGAGGGCCGAGCGCGGCGCCACTCGCATTGGCGACCGTGACCGCGAAGGCGGCCTTGCGGCTGTTGCCGGCAGGTTCGAGCTCCTGGAGGGCGGCGGTGCCCGCTCCCGCCACCACGCCCGTCGCGATGCCCTGGAGAGCGCGGGCGACGAAAAGGGAGAAAAGACTTTCAGCGCCCGCGAAAATCGCCGCCGCCAGCGCCGCGACGGTGAAGCCGAAGAGAAGAACGGTGCGCCGGCCGACACGATCCGAGATCCGGCCGAAGACGAGGAGCGACGGGAGGAGGAAGAGCACATAGATCGCGAAGATCAAGGTCAATGTGCCCGAGGAGAAATGCAGCTCCTCCTGGTAGACGCGATAAAGCGGGGTCGGGATGGTCGTGCCGACAAACAGGATGAGGAAGGCGTAGCTCAGGAGCCAGAATGCCGGCGCCGGTCCCAAGAGGCGGCGGCCGGAAACAACAGCGCTCATGAAGCTCCTCTTCTCCAACGCCGGCGAACCCCGTGACAGGGAAGACCGCCGGCTGTGCCCGACCGCGCGCGCACCCTCGCATGCTTCGCGCCGCGATCCAACGCCTCAGCTTCGATAGCAATAATCGGTTCTATGCCGATTGCGTCAAATGGAGAGAATTGCCACCTGCCGCGCGACCTCGACCTTTTGCCTTGCCCATATCGGGAAGGCGGAACGCGCCTTATCGGCCGCTCGCGTGCTTTTGAGCGCCAAGAACGCCGAGGGGACATGCAATCGCGCTTACGATGCCATGTTCGATGCGGCGCATGCAGCCTTGCTCGCGTCGAAGGCTGTCATTCCCGAGGCCAGCATCAAAACCCATTCGGGGCTGATCGCTGCGTTCGGCAAACATCTCGTTCAAGCCGGCCTCATCGATGCCGAGCACGGGCGCTCCTTCAACCAGGTGCATCGCTTGCGCCAGCTTGCGGATTATACGGGAGACCCTGTCGGCGTTGATGAGGCGACCTGGGCGTTCGACCAGGCCGAGCGGTTCGTCGTGGCGGTCAAGACGAAATTCGCGATGGGTTGAGCCGCTTCTCCAACGTGCCGCGATGCGACAGATATGGACGATTGCGCGATCCGCCTCAGCCTTTGTGCCGACGTCCGGTCGCAAGGCCATACGCCAGATCGTGCAGATACATGCCGACCGCCATGCCGCGGTCGTGGCTCGCCCAAAGACGCGGCAGGATTTCGACTCGCTGGCCCCCGCGCGCGTGAATCATCACGAGGCCGGCCTCTTCGGCCGCGACCAGGAGATTGCGCACATGCGTTCGCGAGATCCCGAAGCGATCCCCGACATCCCCGAAGGGAACCGCCGCATGGGGGGCGGACGGATCGGTCATCGCGGCTTGGAGCAAGGCGGCGATGACCGGGTAGCCGCCCGCGCGATTCATGAACAACAGCATGTCCGGGAAGGTGCCGATGAGCGTCGCGCTCAACGCCAGCAAGTGAACCGCCGCGCGCCGATGCGTCAAATGAAAGGCCGGATCTCGCCGCAGGATCGGTCCGTAGTCGTTCCGCGGATACAGCAGGGAAAGCGGGGCGTAATGGGCAGCGAGCCAATCGCGATCATGCGCGAGCATCATCGGCGTCGGCTTCAGGATGCGGACGCGGCGATCCCGTTCCGCCTGGCCGTATTCCACATAGCCGACGCCGTGCAGGCGGTGGATGAGCTTGTCCACCTGCCGCTCGCTCGCCAATCCGAACATGGCGACCGTTCGCTTCAGGCGTCCGATCGTCAGCCAGGTCTCGCGCCGGTCGGGATCCTGTCCGGCATCGAGCGTCACGAGCATCAGGAACACCAGGATGCGCCCGCTCTCGATGAGCAGGCGGACCAGAAAAGGCTCCCCGCCATAGAGTGCGAGAAAGCGGTCGAGATAGAACTTGCGCGCCTCCGGCAAGCGGGGATCATTGACGATCGCCTCGAGCGCCACATGCGGGACGTCGCGGAGAATGGCGGCGGTATCCGGGTCAACGGAGGGAGGAGCGATGTTGTGCGGGACAGGGGCGGAAATCGTTTCCCGGCCTCGGCGATCCATTAGAGTCACGGGAAGCCAGTCTCCAGACGGGTCTCATGCTTCGCCCGAACCGGCTAACATGGAACTCCGTTCGCGGGAATGGTGCACGACATCAGATCATCGTGATGTGCTTCGAGACGGAATATACGAGGAGCGGTCCGCTCATTTTTCTTTATCCATGTGCCTACCCGACGATCGAACGTTTTCAGGATATTGCGAAGCTGCCGCAACGAGGAAGGGAGCGCCCGATGGCGAGGAAAAGGGTCCTGGCGGTCGGCCTCGGCACCATGGGCATGAGCCATGCGCTCGCCTATTCGCGCATAGAAGGTTTCGAGGTCGTCGGCGTCTGCGAGCGGCGAATCGCCGAGCGCGAGCTGCCGGAGGCGCTCGAGAGGCGCGGCGAAGTTTCGCCGAGTTCCGGGAGGCGCTCGCCAGCCTTCGGCCCGATGTCGTGTCGGTGAACACGCTGCCCGACACCCATGCCGATTTCGCCATCGAGGCGATGGAGGCGGGCGCGCATGTGTTCGTCGAAAAGCCCCTGGCCGACAGCGTCGCGAAGGCAAAGAAGGTGGTCGCGACGGCGAAGCGCACCGGGACGAAGCTGGTGATCGGCTACATTCTGCGCCACCACCCGTCCTGGATCCGCTTCATCGAGATCGCGCGCGAGCTCGGCACGCCGCTGGTGTTCCGGATGAACCTCAACCAGCAATCCAACGGCGAGACCTGGGCCGCGCACAAGCGGCTGATGAACTCGTTTCCGCCCATCGTCGATTGCGGCGTCCACTATGTGGACGTGATGTGCCAGATGACCTCGGCGAGGCCGATCAGGGTCCATGCGATCGGGGCGAGGCTCACCGATGAAGTCGCGATCGACAATTACGGCCAGTTGCAAGTGATCTTCGAGGACGGCTCGGTCGGGTGGTACGAGGCCGGATGGGGGCCGATGATCAGCGAGACCGCGTTCTTCGTGAAGGACGTGTTCGGACCGAAGGGATCCGTCTCGATCGTCATGGCGGAGAACAGCGGTGGCGTGCGCTCGGACGACATCAACGCCCATACGAAAACCAATCAGATCCTGCGCCACTACACCGATATGTCGAGGCCCGACGAGCGGATCGACATGTCGGACGAGCCCGACCACGACGCGCTTTGCGAGCGCGAGCAGCGCTATTCTGCTGAAGAGCATCGACGAGGACACCGATCTCACCGAGCACATGCATGACGCGGTGAAAAGCCTCAAGATCGTGCTTGCGGCCGATCAGTCGATCCGCTCGGGAAAGGTCGTGACGCTTTGAGCTTGACTGCGGTCTGGCCGTAAGAGGAGATGATTGAATGAATTCGCGGCGTTCAACGATGCACGAGTGAAGGCGACCTTCGAGTCGCTTCCCCGGACGCTATACGCGCCCTTGATGCGGCTACGGCAATATGTTCTCGACACGGCCGCCGAGACCGCCGGAATCGGCGATTTGATCGAGACCCTCAAGTGGCGGGAGCCTGCCTACCTTCGGCAGAAGCCGAGAACCGGCACGACGATCAGGATCAACGCGTTGAAGGGTTCACACGACCGCTACGCCATGTACGTCCATTGCCAAACCTCGCTCATCGAAACTTTCAAGAGTATCTATCCCGATGCTTTCTCTTTCGAAGGCAATCGGGCGCTCTTGTTCGACGTCAAGGACCCAATTCCCGAACAGCCCTTGAAACATTGCATCGCCATGGCCCTGACCTACCATACACGTGCGAACGCATGACATGCGCGAGCCGCGCCGCTCTCGGAAGGGCCGGGCCGAGACAAGGCGATTTTGACGCGTTGCTGGTTGCGCCGTCGGCTCTGCTTATCGGTTAGCGCGATCGAGCTTCAGCCTGGATCGTTCGGCAGCACGAAGACCTGTCCGGGGAAGACCAGGCTCGGGTTGCGGATCTGGCTTCGCATTGGCCTCGTAGATCTGGGTATAGCGAATGCCGCGCCCGAGCATTTTCCGGCTGATCCGCCAGAGGCTGTCGCCGCGCACGACGGTGGTGGTCCGAAGCTCCTTTACGACGGCATCGGCGGAAGCTCCGGGAGCTGCGGGAGCGCTCGGCGACCGGGCGAGCGGAAGCGGCCACCTCGGCTGGCGGCTGAGCTTTCGAGGGGATTTGCGGTTTTGGCGCTTGCGGGCTCGAGCTCACGATGCGATCGGATGATCCGACTGAGGGGGCGGGCGGCAGCGACACCGGAAAGTCGAAGGGGACTTCGGCCCGGGCGATCACCTTGCCGCTACTAGGCTCGACCTCATCGGCACGCACCACGTAATGGCCGGGCTGCATGCCCTTTTCCACCTTGAGCGACCAAAGCCCGTTCAGATCGGCGATCACCCTGCCGATGAAGGCGCCGTTCAGATAGAGCCGGCTCTGGCTGCCTGCCGGCGCCGAGCCCGTGGCGAAGAAGCTCCCGCCCGCCTCGGCTTCGGCCGAGCGTATCGCCACCGCCGGGGCGGATTTCGGCGGCGGGGCGTCGGAGGAAACGCCGGAATTGGGCTTGGCCGCGCCCGCATCCGCATGCGCGGCACCCGCCTGCTCGGGAGCTGCGCGAGCCACCGCCACCGCTCCCTTTCCGGACTTCGGCACGACGACCTTGACGCTCGGCGAGGAGACGCCCGCGCCCGCGCCGGCCGGGGCCGCTTGCAGGGTGAGCGCATGTTCGCCGGGCGATGAGCGGCGGGGGCAGGAAGACCACCTCCCCGTTCGCGTCCGCGACGGCACGCGCGAGTTCCTTATCGCCGTCGTTGAGCGCGATCGTGGTCCCGGGCGCGCCTCGCCCGGCGATCACGCTTTCGCCGGAGGGCTCGACACGCACGATATCGAATTGCGGCGGCGGCGGCCGCTCGGTCGGCGGGGCATTCGCTTTTGTCGTGGCGTCCTCGCTCGGCGCGGCATCCTTCGAGGGCGCGGCGGGGGTGGCGTCCGTCGCCGGCGCCAAGGCGAGCTTGGTGCCCGGCGGGGCGCGGAATTGGCTGAAACACCCGCCACCGCGCCCTCTCCCGAATTCGGAGCGGCTGGTTGCGCCGGCCCCGCGGGCGCGATCGCGGATGGAATGGGGGGCCAGGGTACCTTCGGCCCGAAGGCGTACCAGGCGCCGCCCGCGGCGACGATGACGGCTCCGACCGCCGCCGTCGCCAAGACTCCTCGCCGGCTCTTCAGAAAATCCAGGAAGCCCACCATGGCCATTATTTCCTCTGCCGAGCAGAGTTCAGCCGAAATCGGCCAAATGAGGGTTAAGGGTAACAAAGCGTATACAAAGGGGCAAGCGAGCCCTGCGTGGGACGATCCGGATTAGGACGTAGGGAGTATCTTGGACCGGCGAGATGCGGCGAACCGGCGGCCTCGCGCACAGCCGATTGGCGATCGCGCTCACAGGATCGCCGTCGTCTCCGAGCGCGTCTTCCCCCCAAAGCCGACCGGGAAATTCCTCGATGCCGAAGCGAGGATGCTCCTGATCAGCGGCGGTAGATCACCACTCCGCGATGATAGGTGCCCGTAATAGCGGCGACGATAGTAGCCGTCGCGATGGCGCCCCCGTAATAGCCGCGATGCCCCACGACCGCGCCATGCGGCCCGGCACAACCAGCCCGATAGACGCCTCGGGCGCACACGAAGGCATTGGCCTCGCTGCCGCTCAGCGCGAAGAAGCTTCCGAGAAGAGCAGCCGTGAGAATGAATTCGCTTCATCATCGTCTCCCTTGGATGTGATGGGCTGGCCGTCGAATTCTCTCATCCGCGCCCTGATCGGCGGACGAATGGAGCGGGGCACATGACGTTGCCGCCGCCCACGAACTTCACATGTGCGATCAGCTTTGGCAAGGATATAGGTCACCATCTCCGTGGTGCCAATCTTTTGTAGATGCACGTTTCAAGAATCCATTCATCGAAGAACCGACGTCTTCGGCGCTTGACATGTGATGATCGGCGGGTTGACCTTGCGAATTGTCTATCGAATTCATGGAGGTCAATATGCGTTTGGCGAAATGTGTCGCTCTTCTGGCCGTGAGCTTCATTTCCTCAAGCGCAATGGCTCAAACTGCTGCCGAACGCGCGGCCTGTCGCGGCGACTTCCAGAAGTTTTGCGCCGGGGTCAAGCCGGGTGGGGGCCGCGGGCTGGCTTGTCTTGCCGAGCAAAAGGAGCAGCTCTCCGCGGCATGCCGCAAGGTGGTGGATGCGCACGCTCAGTAGCAGCGGGTGCGGGGAACGACGCAACGCAAACAAGACAGGCGAGGAACCATGATCCGCACCCGCAGGGCGCACCCGCGAACTCTCGCGGCGATGCTGGGATTCGTTTGGCTGACCGCGCCGGCCGATGCTCAACAACCCTCCCAGGCACAGATCAGCGCCATTCGCGCCTCGTGCCAGGCGGATTATCGCGCCCATTGCGCCGGCGTTCCGACCGGAGGCCGGCCCGCTCTGAATTGCCTGCAGAAGAATGTGGCGACGCTGTCCCCGGCCTGCCAGGCCGCGGTGAGCGCCGTCGGTGGAGGCGCTGCTTCGGCGCCTGCCGCCGCGTCGCCAGCAAGCTCCGCCTGCGCCTGCCGGCGCGGCGACCGCGCCCGCACCCGAGCCGTCGGCCGCTCCGCAGGAAGCCGCCCCTGCCGCCCACTCATATCCGCCGATGTCGCCGCGGCAAGAACTGGCTCTGCTCCGCCAGTCTTGCGGCCGCGATTACCGCGCCCTGTGCGCCGACGTGCAGCCTGGAGGAGGACGCGTGATCGGGTGCCTGAGGGACAACGCGCGCTTCGCTTTCGCCGCGTTGCAGGAGCGCTTTGATGGGCGCCATGCGACGCTGAGCGCGGCCCTGAAGGATGGCGCGGGAGCGGTCGGCCTTTTCTGGCGCCTTGCCCAGAGAAATCTCCGAGCCGGCACGCCGCGGACTGCGCCGTTTGGAGCATGATTCCCCGTCCGGATTCTATCGAACGGGATCGACGGGCCGCAAAATGGGATCGGGTTCCTTGGAAACTCGCCCACCGGCAACATGTGGCGGCGCATGAGAAACCGCGAGGAGGGTAGATGAGGATCATTTTCGTCTCGGCGACCTTGCTGTCGCTCGCGGCCTGCAACGACAATCGCTACGTCCCGCCGCCCGCACCGAAAGTGTCGGTCGCCCATCCGTCGCGGCAGGAAATCACCCATTATCTCGAGACGAGCGGCAACCTCGCCTCGGTAAACTCAGCCAATCTCGTCGCCCGCGTCACGGGCTTCGTGCAGGAAATCAAATTCATTGACGGCGCGACTCGTGAAGGCCGGCCAGCCGCTCTTCGTCATCGAGCCCGAGCCCTATGAGAATGCCTTGGCGCAGGCGAAGGCAGCGGAGGCGGGCGCCGCTGCGACGGTGACACAAGCGCAAGCCGATTATGTCCGGCAGACCGAGCTGCAAGGCAAGGAGTTTGCTTCCAAGGCGACTTTGGAGACCTCGACCGCGACGCGCGATTCCGCACTTGCTGTGCAAAGACAGCGGCAGTCGGACACGAAGCAGGCGGAAATCAATCTCAGCTATACACAGGTGAAGGCACCCTTCGACGGCATCGTGACGGCGCGCCAGGTCTCCATCGGAGAGCTCGTCGGCATGGGGAATCCCACGGTGCTGGCGACCGTCGTCCAGCTCGACCCGATCTACGTCAACTTCAATGTCAGCGAGCAGGAAGTGGTGCGCTTGCGCGCCGGTATCCGTCGTCGCGGCATGACCGAAACGGATCTCGAGGCAGATCCCCGTCGAGGTCGGTCTCGTCGACGAGACCGGGTATCCGCACAAGGGCACGCTCGATTACGCCTATCCGGGCGTGACATCCTCAACTGGAACGCTCGCGGTGCGTGGTGTTCTGCCCAATGGGGATCGCGCTCTCTTGCCCGGATATTTCGTTCGGATCCGCGTGCCGCTTTCCAAGGAGCCCGACGCGCTTCTCGTTCCCGACCAGGCTGTCGGCACCGATCAAGGTGGGCGCTACGTCCTCGCGGTCGGCAAGGACAGTGTCGTCGAGCAACGCAAGATCGAGACCGGCGAAGCGCTCGGCGATCTGCGTGTCGTCACGCAAGGCTTGAGCTGCTGACGATAACGTCATCGTGTCGGGCATCGCGCGAGCCGTGCCGGGCCAGAAGGTCGATGCGGAGCCGCAAACGCTCGCCCGCTCAGGCGAGAGCGGCGAGGTCAAATGATCTCCAAATTCTTCATCGAAAGGCCGGTTCTCGCCAACGTCATCGCCCTCATGATGCTGGTGATCGGCGGCGTCGCATTGTTCTCGCTGCCGGTCGCGCAATATCCGGACATCGTGCCGCCGACCGTGCAGGTGACGACCCGATACCCCGGCGCCAACGCACGCACGATCATCGACACCGTGGCGCTGCCGATCGAGCAGCAGGTGAACGGCGTCGAGAACATGCTCTACATGCAGTCCTACGCGACGCTCCGACGGCAGCTACACGCTCACCGTCACCTTCCAGATCGGCACCGACCTGAACTTCGCGCAAGTGCTCGTGCAGAACCGCGTGTCCAGCGCGCTCGCTTCCTTGCCGCAAGCCGTGCAGTCGCAAGGCGTCAATGTGCAGAAGAGATCGACCGCGATCTTGCAGATCGTGACGCTGACCTCACCGGACAAGCGCTACGACAGCCTCTATCTCAGCAACTTCGCGACCTTGCGGCTGAAGGACGAGATCTCGCGCCTGCCGGGCGTCGGCAATGTGACGGTGTTCGGCGCCGGGCAATATTCGATGCGCGTCTGGCTCGATCCGGACAAGATGCAGGCGCAGAGGATTGAACGCGCAGGATGTGATCCAGGCCTGCAGCAGCAAAGCGAGCAGGTCACGGCCGGGCAGATCGGCATGCCGCCGGCCCCGAATCAGACCGCCTTTCAGTACACGCTCGATGTCAGCGGAAAGCTATCGGAGCCGAGCGAGTTCGCCGATGTCATCGTCAAGACCGGCAATTCCGGCGATATCACGCGGGTGCGCGATGTCGGGCGCGTCGAGCTCGGCGCGCAGACCTATGGCCAGGTCTTCACGTTGAACGGCACGCCGGCCGCGGGGCTTGCGATCTTCCAGTCACCCGGCGCCAACGCGCTCGCGACGGCCCACGAGGTCGACGTCAAGATGAAGGCGCTTGCCGCCGGATTCCCGCCGGGCATCGTCTACGGCATCCCGTTCGACACCACCAAATTCGTGAGCCAATCCATCGCGGAGGTTTACAAGACGCTGGTCGAAGCCGCGATCCTCGTGCTGATCGTGATCTTGCTCTTCCTCCAGGACTGGCGCGCCATGCTGGTCCCGGCGACGACCGTGCCCGTGACCATCATCGGGGCCTTCGCCGCCATGGCGGCGCTCGGTTTCACCGTGAATCTGTCGACCTTGTTCGCGATCGTGCTCGCGATCGGGATCGTGGTGGATGATGCGATCGTCGTCGTCGAAGGCGCCGCCCACAATATCGAGCAAGGCATGTCTGGACGCCAAGCGGCCATCAGCGCCATGGACAAGCTCTTCGGCCCGATCATCGGCATCACCCTCGTGCTGATGGCGGTGTTCCTGCCGGCGTCTTTCCTGCCCGGCCTCACCGGACGAATGTATGCGCAATTCGCGCTCGTGATCGCCGCCACGGCGCTGCTCAGCGCCATCAACGCCGCGACGTTGAAGCCGACGCAATGCGCGCTGTGGCTGAGGCCGTCGGTTCCGCCCGAGAAGCGCAATGCCTTCTACCGTGCCTTCAATGCGGGCTACGGGCGGGTGGAGCGTGGCTACGCGCGGCTCGTGGCGCGCATCACGAGCCACAGCCGCCTTACGGTCACCGCGGCGCTCATGGTGATCGGATTGGCGGTCTATGGCCTCGCGCGCGTGCCGACCGCCTTTCTTCCGATCGAGGATCAAGGATATTTCCTCGCCATCGTGCAGCTTCCGGACGGCGCCTCCCTGGAGCGCACCAACAAGGCGCTCGACGAGGTGTCGCGCATCGCCCAGGCCACGCCCGGCGTCGAGCAGGTGATCACCATCGCGGGCGTCTCGGCGCTCGACAACAATGCGACGCTCGCGAATGCAGGCGTCGCCTACATCATGCTGAAGGATTGGAGCGAGCGCGGCAAGACGCAAGGCTTGCTGCCGCTGTACACGAAGCTCAACAACGAGCTCGGCGCGGTCGCGGCGGCCCGCGTGCTCGTGCTTCCGCCACCACCGATCCAAGGCGTCGGCAACGCCGGCGGCTTCGCCATGCAGATCGAGCTGCGCGACGGGAGCTTCGATCTCGCGAAGCTTCAGGCGACGACCGATGCGGTGGTGAGGGCCGCCGAGAGCCAATCCGCGATTCAGCGCGTCATGGCGCCCTTCCGCGCCAACGTGCCGCAATTCCACATCGAGGTGGACCGGGTGAAGGCGCAAACCCTCAAGATCACGCCCGATCAGGTGTTCAGCGCGCTCGCGAGCTATCTCGGCTCGAGCTATGTCGACCAGTTCAACGCCTTCGGGAGGGTGTTCCAAATCTACGTGCAGGCGGACTCGCAATTTCGCATGCGTCCGGAAGACATCGAGAAGCTCACGGTCCGCAACAAGGACGGAGCCATGATCCCGCTGGGCACGCTGACCAAGATCACGCCCACGCTCGGGGCCTCGCTCATCAGCCTCTATAATCTTTATCCGTCGGCGACCATCGCCGGCTTGCAAGCGCAAGGCTTCTCATCGGGCGAGGCGATCAAGCTCTTGGAGGAGATCGCCGCCCGCACGCTGCCGCGCGGCACCGGCTTCGAATGGACGGGCATCTCCTATCAAGAAAAGATCGTCGGCAATCAGCTCTATCTCGTGTTCGCGCTCGCGCTTGTGCTCGTCTATCTCGTGCTCGCCGGACAGTATGAGAGCTGGTTCGCTCCGATCTCGGTCCTCCTCGCGGTGCCCTTGTCGCTGGTCGGCCCGGTGCTGGTGTTGCTGGCGCTCAAGATCGGCAACAATCTCTACGTGCAGATCGGGCTCGTCCTGCTCATCGCGCTGTCGGCCAAGAACGCCATACTGATCGTCGAATTCGCCCGCCAGATGCGCGCCGAAGGCAGGCCGATTTTCGAATCGGCCGTCGAAGCGGCGCGGGCGCGCTTCCGCCCCATCCTGATGACGTCCTTCGCCTTCATCCTCGGCGTCGCGCCGCTCGTCGTGGCAAGCGGGGCGGGCGCGAGCGCACGAGCCTCGATCGGCATCACGGTGTTCAGCGGCATGATCGCCTCGACCTGTCTCGCGGTGCTCGCCGTGCCGGCGTTCTTCGTCCTGGTGCAGCGCTTCGAGGAACGGCGCGCCGCCGCCCCCGAGCCGCGGGCGGCGCCACGAATTTCGGTCACGTAGCTCGACGCGGTCGCCTCCATTCACGTCGGGCGCGGCAAAATCGCTTCCCGGGACTTGCCCTCGTAGAGCAAGTTGAGAACGCGAGGCGTGAGCAATCCCTGGACCACGATCGTGAAGATCACCACGCCGTAGCAGACCGCCGAAAGGCTCGCCCGGTACGGCGTCTGCGGCAACGTCAGGACGAGGGCGATCGAGATGCCCCCTCGCAGGCCAAGCCAGGTGAGGGCCGCGATCGCGCGTCCCTTTTCGATGAGCCCATGCGGCAAGAGCGGCACCAGGGCGCAGACGCTGACGAGGCGGGCGGCGAGCGCGAGCGGAATGGCGACGAGCATCGGCACGAGCGCGGCGCGCGCGCCATCGATTGCCAGGATCTCGAACCCCATCAAGAGGAACAGCAAAGTGTTCAAGAGGTCGTCGACCAGAGCCCAGAAGGTGACGAGCTTGGCTCGCGACCCGTCGAGCACGCCGTGCTCCGCGGGCTGGTTCGCCAGCACGATCCCACAGACCACGACCGCGATCGGGCCCGACACGCCGAAGGCGACCGCGAGACGATAGGTCGAAAGCGCAAGCGCGAGCGAGATCGTGAGTATCAAATTATGGTCCTCGATGCGCCGCATCGCGAGACGAGCGACATAACCCGTGGCCGCGCCGAGCGCAGCGCCTGCCGTGCCCTCGACCAGGAGCGAAAGGGCGATATGTCCGTGACCGACGACGCCTGTCTGCCCCTTGAGTCGCCGCGAGTGCGGCGAAGAAGACGATGACCGCCGTCCCGTCGTTGAACAGCGCTTCGCCCGAGACCATGGATCTGAGCGATGCCGGCAAATGCACCCGCTTGAGCAACCCCTCCACGGCGACCGCGTCCGTCGGGGCCAGAATGGCGCCGAGCACGAAGCACCATGTCAAAGGCATGTCCGTCCCGGAAAGTCGAAACGCGGCGAAGGCTCCGAACGCGAGCAGCACGGTCGACACCATCACCCCGACCGTCGCCAGGCCGAACACGGCCCAGGCCTCGCTCCGCAACTCTCGCAAATCGACATGCAGGCTCGCCGCAAACAACAGCAACGCCAGCACGCCGTCGAGAAGGATGCGCGGAAGATGGGCCCCCTCGATCCTGTGCTGGGCGAGCCGCCTTAGATCGAACCCGCTGAAGAACGTGCCGAGCGCGATGATGACGAGCGAGGCTGCCAACGCGAAAAGCAAGAGAGCAATGGCGCGAGGCAACCGAAAATAGCGCTCGTTGATGATCCCGATGATCGCCGCAAACACCAAGACGAGCGAAGCCATGTCAAATGTCGACATGGGCGCGACATTCCCTGCAGGGAGATTGGGGAGGCAAGCGTGTGAAGCCGCAACACATACCGCGCTCCTTCGACGAAAGGCAAAGCCCGGCGAATCCCTCGCTTGCAGGATGTCGCGTTTGGCCGTTGCGTTCAACCGACGGCCGAACCCGGAGTTGCGAAGGAACCAGCCGGGAACCCGCGAAAGTGCCGACGAGCGGCGCCGCGCAAGGTCATTGGGTGCAAGCGAAGGGCGCGGCGCAAGGCGAGCGGAACCGCCGCTTCGTTGCCGAGTTATGAATTCGAGGTTCAGAGGCGGATGCCGCCCGCGTCCTCCCCGAGTTCCTCGGCTCACCCGAGAGGGGGGGGGACTCCTTCCTGATCGGGCCGCACAAGATGGCGACCGACCTCCCTTCGAGCATGACCCACCTCGTGTCGCGCCGGTCATCGAGACGTGTCTTCGGCTTGCCCGGCAAGGTCATCCCGGGCTGAAGGATCGAAAATGGCGGCACCTCGCGCATTCTGGAAAGGCTATCTCAAGCTTTCGCTCGTGACTTGCCCGGTCGCCATGATGCCGGCCGTGAGCGAGGAGGAGAAGGTCCGCTTTCACACCTTGAACCGCAAGACGGGCGACCGTGTCCGAACCCGTTATGTCGACGATGCCACCGGCAAAGCTGTCGACGAGGACGACGAGGTCAAGGGCTATCAGAGCGGTGACGACGAATACGTCATGCTTGAAGACGAGGAGATCCAGTCGGTGGCGCTCGAGAGCACCCGCACGATCGACATCGAGATGTTCGTGCCGAAGGATTCGATCGAATGGATCTGGTACGATCGCCCACACTACCTCATGCCGGACGATCCGGTGGGCGAGGAAGCCTTCTGCGTCGTCCGCGACGCCATGCATTCGGCCAAGATGGTCGGCATCTCGCGGCTCGTGCTCTATCGCCGCGAGCGCGCCGTGATGCTCGAGCCGCGCGACCGCGGCATCGTGTTGTGGACGCTGCATTACGGCGACGAGGTCCGCGACCCGAAACTCTATTTCAAGAACGTCAAGACCGAGAAAGTCGAAAGCAAGCTCTTGTCGCTCGTCGAAACGCTCATCAAGGAGAGGACAAAGCCGTGGGGACCGGAGATGGTGAGGGATCCGGTGCAGGAGAACCTTCTCGACATCATCGCCTCGAAGAAGAAGGGCCGGCGCCCCACCCCGAAATCGAAGCAGGCGCCCGAACAGCCGAGCAATGTGATCAGCATCATGGACGCCCTGCGCAAGAGCCTCGCTTCGGAGCAAAAGGGCCCCAAAGCGCGTTAGAGGTGTGCCAAATCACCAGGTTCGAGCGACAAACCTGTCAACCGGGACGGCGCGACGGCGCCCGGCGTTTTCGTTGGGTCGCGCTCGGGAGCGGAACGGCTGAGCGCCGAAAATCGGCCCAGGGGTCGGTGCGCAAATGCTGGAGGCGCGTCAAGGCGTTGCCGACCGTGAAATAGGCCGCGCCGGTGACGCTGCCGAGTTCCTGCCAGTTCAGCGGCATCGAGACCGGAGCCCCCGGACGCGACCGCGTCGAGTAGGAGGCGACCGCCGTCGCGCCTCGGCCATTGCGCAGGTAGTCCACGAGAACCTTGCCGTGCCGCTTTGATTTCGTGATCGTCGCGACATAGCGATCTGGGCTGTCGGATGCCATGGCATCGGCGATCTGCTTGCAGAACGCCTTCACCGTGTCCCAATCGGCCTTCGGCTGCAGGGCTGCGACCACATGCAGGCCTTTCCCGCCCGAGGTCTTCACGAAGCCGGTCAATCCGAGGCGCGCCAACCGTTCACGGACCTCCTCCGCGGCCGCGGCCAGCTCCTTCCACGAGACATCCTCGCCCGGATCGAGATCCATGATGATCATGTCCGGCTCGTCGATGTGCGCCAGCGTCGATCCCCATGGATGGATCTCGAGCACGGCCGCTTGCACCAGGGCAATCAAGCCGTCGAGGTCCTCGATGCTGAGGATCGGCTCGCCGGAGCGGTCATGCGGATCGCGCGCGAGATGGATGGCGCGGTTCAACCCTTTCCAGGCGTGTTTCTGGAAAAAGCATTCTCCGCTGATGCCGCTCGGGCAGCGCACCAGGGCGAGCGGGCGACCGGTCACGAAGGGAGCGATGCGATCCCACACTTGCGTGTAATAATCGGCAAGCCCCTCCTTGGTGACGCCGGCGTCCGGCCAATACAGTCGATCGGGATGGGTGAGCTTGATCTTCGCGGATCGGCTTGCCGTCTCGGCATCAGATCCGGTTGCGGGCGCCTCGGAGGATGCCTTGCGGGATGGGGCCATGCCAATCGCCTCCGCCTCGACCTCGTTTGCCGGCTTGTCGTCACGCAAGCCGCGAAAAGCGGCGTGCCGCAGGTTGCGGTCCGCGGTCCAGCCGCGGAACTCGATCTCGGCCACCAATTGCGGCTTGACGTAACGGACCTGTCGCGCGGCATCGGCACTCAGACGCTCCGCGAAGGGGCTCGATGCGACGCGAATTCGCTCGAGCCGCCGGTATAGATCCTCGGCGACCGCCATGGTGAAGCCGGTGCCGACCCGGCCCGCATGGACGAGCTTGCCGTCGGAATAATATCCGAGCACGAGCGAGCCGATCGCCTTGCGCGAGGTGGTCGAGGGAACATAGCCGCACACCACGAATTCCTGGCGCGCCGAGCACTTCGCCTTGAGCCAATCCTTGCTGCGTCCCGACCGATAGGGCGCATCGCGCAATTTCGACACGATGCCCTCGAGACCGAGCTGGCAGGCGTGCTGCAGGATGAGGTTGCCCTCCGCTTCGAAATGCTCGCTCAAGCGCAGCATGCCGGCCTCCCCCGCGAGCGAGGGATGCGAGAGCCTCCTTGCGCTTGAGAAGCGGCGTCGCGCGAAGATCATGGCCATCGAGGTAGAGGAGGTCGAAGGCGTAGAAGACGAAGCGATCGTGGCGCCCCTCGCTGAGATCGGCCTGCAGGGCCGAGAAATCGGCGGCGCCGCTATCGTTGTGGACGACGAGCTCGCCGTCGACGAGCGCCTTGCCGGCGGGAAGCGCCTTGAACGAAGCGATGAGCTCCTTGCCGAATTTCGATGTCCAATCGAGCCCGCTGCGGGTCAAAAGCTGCACGCCTCCCGCTTCGATGCGGGCCTGCAACCGGTATCCGTCGAATTTGATCTCATGGATCGCATCGCCCGCCCGAAGGCGGCTTGCTCGTCAAGGTCGCGAGCGTCGGCTCGACGAAGCGGGGCAGCGGGGCTTTCTTCGCTCCCTTCAGCTTGGCTGCGTCGGACAATGCTGGTGCGTCCGCCTTTCGCGGCTGGGGATCGATCTTCCCGGTCTTCGAGGACCAACCCGGCCGTTCGCCGGCGACCTCTTCCACGACGCGCCCGGTCTTGACCGATTCCGGCCGCTCCTCGAGGATATCGGGCGCGCCTGCCTCACGGGCGGCCTCATCATCGCCCTTGATGAGGAGCCAGTTCTCCTTCTTGTCGCGCGGCTTCCCCGCCATGCGCACGAGGTGCCAGCGGCCGCCGAGCTTCTCGCCTTCCAATTCGAAGTCGAGATGGCCCTTGGCGTAGCCCTTGTGCGCATCGCCGAGCGGCGTCCAGCGGCCACGGTCCCAAAGGATCACCGTGCCCCCGCCATACTCCCCTTTCGGGATCGTGCCTTCGAAATCGCCATATTCGAGAGGGTGGTCCTCGACATGCACCGCAAGGCGCTTCTCTCCCGGAACGAGGCTCGGTCCCCGGGTGACGGCCCAGCTTTTGAGCACGCCATCCATCTCGAGACGGAAATCATAGTGGAGGCGGCGCGCGTCGTGCTTCTGCACCACATAGCTGCCACCGCCCTCGTCAGGGGATTTCTTGACCCGGCCTCGCGGCTCGGAGGTGGCGTCGAAGCGACGTTTGCGACGATAGGCCTCGAGCGCCATGACTAACCGGTCTTTCGGCGATGCGCCGCGGCTGCGGGGTGCTTACCGCGCCCGGAAGGCTTGCGCCGAGGCTCCCGCTTCGTCCGCGGCTTGGCCCCCGAAGCGCCCGCGCCAGGAGACGCTTTCGTCCGCTTTGCCGCGCCGCCGCGCGGCGGCGCTCTTTCTCAGGGCCTCCATCAGATCCACCACGTTGGAGGGGGGCTCTGCCTTGCGCGGCTCGATGGGCTTGCCCTCCAGCTTCGCGCGCACGAGCTCGGCGAGCGCTGCCTCGTAGCGATCCTGGAATGTGCTCGGATCGAACTTGCCTCGCTTGGTCGCGATGATGTGCTTGGCGAGATCGAGCATTTCGCCCTTGATCTTCCGGTCGGGAATCTGGGCGAACGCGTCTTTCGCGGACCGGACCTCATAATCGAAGTCGAGCGTGGTCGCGATCATGCCGCTGCCGTAGGGCCGCAGGAGCATCGTGTGCAAGCGGCGAAAAAGCACCGTGCGCGCGAGGCCCGCGACCTTCCTCTCCCGCATGCCTTCGCGAATGACCGCAAAGGCCTTTTCCGAGATCGCGTCACTCGGGCCCAGATAATAAGGGCGATCGAAATACAGATCATCGATCTCGTCACATTCGACGAAGTCGTCGAGCGCGAGCGTCTTGTCGCTCTCCGGAAGGGCCGAAGCGATCTCCTCCGGCTCGAGCATGACGTATTCGCCCTTGCCTGTCTCGTAACCTTTGACCTGGTCGCCGGCCTCGACCGGCTTGCCGGTCTCCTCGTCGATGAATTGGCGGCGCACCCGATGGCCGGTCTCGCGATTGAGCGTGTGGAATACGATGCGATCGGAAGTCGACACGGCCGTGTAGAGCGACACGGCGCAGCTCAGCTCGGCGAGCTTGAGATAGCCTTTCCAATTTGCCCGAGTGGCCATGCCGATGCTCGCAAGTTCGATTGTAAGGCGCCTTCGTGTCAAACTCCCGACAAACCCGCCGCGTTCCGCCACGGCCGGTTCTCGGCGTTTCGCCGAAGCGTTCCATGATCGAAAGCGGCGCGCGCTCCTTGCAAGCAGCGCCTTCTATTTCGCGGGGAGCGCCGCGCGAAGGGTCGCGAGCAGGACGGGGTCGAGCGCGCCGACCGTCGATTCGATGAAGGCCCTGCCTTCCGGCGAAGCATTGCGGTAGGCGACGACGATCCACGGCTTCAGATCGGGCTTGCGCGTCAAGATCGTGCGAATCTCCTGTCCCACCAGAACTTGCAACTCGGCGTCGCCGATGGAGCTCGATCGAGCCGCGATGGAGAGGCGCGTGGGGATCAGCGCAAGCTCGTTCGGCCCGGTATAATAGGACATCCTCAGCGCACCATCGCCTTGGCGGCCGCCGCCGGTCGAGCTGGGACGCGACCGCTGCCAGGAGAAGCCAAATTCGCGAATCGTGAGGTGCAAGGCTCGCGGCCCGTTCCGCCGCGGTGCGGGCAAGCTCGGCTTGGCGCGCCGGCGCGCCAGGGCCTCCCTTCACGATTTCCTGCGGCAGCTGGGGAACGAGCGTCATGGCGTAATCGGCCCAGAGGTCGCCGCGAACGAGGCCGATCTTGGCGGCCATCTGCGCCTTGTCGCGCTCGCTCGGCGTCACTGCGGCGGCGGCCGCGCCCGCGGGGAAGGAGGCGAGCCTGGGGCGTAGCGCGTCGGCCGACAGTATCCACAAGGCCTCTGCCGCGAGAAGCACGGCGAGGACCATGGCCGCGACGCCGAAACGCGGTGCGCGATCTCGTCTTCAGATGGAGGCTGATCATCTCGCCATAGGAGGCATTGGGATCGACGGTGCTGCTTCTGGAAGCGAGCTTGAGAAGCGACAGTGAGGGGCACCGCAGCGCTCGGCATTTGCGCTCGAGCCGGTGGGCCATCTCCGGATCCGCTATTCGGTAGAGAACGATGCCGGGCTCCCGCTCGATCGCCGCGGTCACCTCTCCCAATCGATCGGGCGTGCGCACCTGCGCGTGGATATGCTCGATGGCCGAGATGTGCGGATAAAGCTTGGCCATCGCCTGGCCAGCCGCGGCGAGCCCCTCCTCGCCTCCGTCCGACACGAGGTGCAGGTGAAAGTAGGTCTGGTTCATGCGTCACGTTGCTTTATCACGAGTAGGCACTGAATTACGACGATACTTCAACCCCGACTTGCAGAATCTTGCGAAGGACCGAGACATGTCAAGACCATCCTTGCATCTCGACGGCCTCAGCGGGCCGACAGATGACCTGACGACCGCAGACTACTCATCGGATCTTGCTCGAAACTCAGCTCTCTCGAATCGATTGCGGCGATCGCGAAAAGAGTCTACGCGGATGGAGGCAACTCGGTCGGCCGCTCCGTCTAGAGCACAAAGATCTCGTCCTTCTCGATCATCAGACAGGTCAATCGGCCGGTCGCGTAGGCCCCGGTGTCGATATTGATCCGGTTGGGGCGAATATCCGGCTCGAGCACCGGTGTGTGGCCGTGCACGACGACCTTGCCGAAGTCCTGCTCGGAGAGGAGAAAGTCGTCGCGGATCCAAAGCAGGTCGTGCTCGCTCTGCTGAGCGAGAGGAACGCCCGGCTTCACGCCCGCGTGGGCAAAGAAGAAGTCACCGCAGGTGAACGACGCCGCGAGCTTCGTCAGGAGCTGTCTGTGCCCGGCGGGCAAGGCGGCGGCCAGAGCTCGCGCCAGCCTGTGCTCTTCGGCACTATCGGGATTGGCGCTCGGATCGAGGCCATAGGACCTCAAGGTTTCGAGGCCCCGAAGTGACGCCAATCGCCGAGCACGGAAGGGTTGTGCAGAAACTCGACCAAGTAGCTTTCGTGATTGCCCTTCAGGCATATCACGCGATGGACGCGGGTTCGCTCGACCAGGCGGTCGAGCACGTCCCGAGAGGATGGGCCCCGATCGACGTAATCACCGAGAAGAACATGAACGGCACGATGGGGCGAGGAGCGCGCGAGATTGGCGTCGATCCGTGCCAAGGTCGCGTCGAGGAGGTCGACCCGGCCGTGCACGTCGCCGATCGCATAGATTCGCATTCCGTCCGGCAGCCTCGGCGAGCGGCGTTTCGCTCGAGGCCTCAAGAACCGCCACACGCTGTCATGCTTCCCTCCGCGCGGCATGTGTTCGCCTGATAGCTATGCCGGCTGCTGCCTGGCACTACGGCTGACGCTTTGGGCCAGACCAAGGCCGAGAACCGTCGCGGCAACGAGCCCGATCGCGGTGCTGAGCGCGCTTGCGTCGCAGAAGGCTTCCAGCGTGAGCACGACGGCCGCGCTCATCGCCGCGGTGGGATAGAAGGAATCCCGGCCGCGCCGCACCGCCCCGCGCAGCAAAAATCCCGCAAGCGCGAGCATCATGATGGCGATTACCGACAGAGCGGGTATTCCCATCTCGATCGATATTTGAGCGGCGCTCGTCGGCGCCGGCTGCCAACCGGCGGGATCGTCGATGTCGCGATAGATCGGCAACAAGGCGGCGAAGCTGCCGGCGCCCGAGCCGAGCCAGCCGGTATCGCCGATGAGGCGATCGGCGTCCGAGATCAAGGCCGCCGGCGCATTGGCATAGCGCAGGGTGAGGTCCCTTTGCCCATCGTTTCGAACGGCGAAGACGAGCACGATGAGAATCGCGAAGCTCGCCAATGCCGTGCTGGTCCAAAGCCCTAAAGCGAGGCGCCGCGCAATCACCACGAGCGCCATGATACCGAGGCCGCAGGCAGCCGCGAAAACCTCCTGCCTTGCCGCGCCAAGGACAAGGCCCAGGCAACAGATCAGCAAGGCTGCGAGATTGGCCCCGAAATCCTGGGCGAATCGCCAGAACGACGCCTCGGCCTTGATCCGCCGTGTCTCGTGACGCTCGAAGGCGCGGATCATCCCCGCGGCGGCGACGACCACGCCGAGCGAAGCCCCACCCTGAAAAAAAATCTTGGCGCGCGAGCCGGAGGTCCCGACGAAGGGGAGGCTTGTCAGGCTTTGCACGATCAACAAGGCGGCCATGACGGCCGTGACGCAGGTGAGCCCATAAAGGGTCCATTCGGCACGCCTACGGTCGACGGTCACGGCCGCGGCAACGAAGAGCACGGCCGCCAGCGACACGTAGTGGGCGAGCACCATGAGCGTTCCGCCGGGATCGACGCTGATGCTGCCTTCGAGCGGCATGGCAAGCGCGGTCTCGGCGCTGGCCCAGATCGGATGCGAGAGCCTCGCCGCGGATGGCAACGGCACGATCTGGATCACCATCCATGCCGCCGGGAGGGCAAGAACCAACGCCAGCGGGCGCAAGAGCTTCGACACATGTCCCGCTTCTTCTGGCGGGATGGCGCGCGCGATGATCCCGACCGCCACCGCCGTCAACGCGGCGACGAGCGCCTCGATCGCGGAGACGTCGAAGAACGCAATGACCGGCGCTGCCGCGATCAGTGCCAACAAGAGCAGGAATACGACAAACACCGCTATGACATGCTGCTGATGAGTTCGGCCGGAGCATGCATGGCCGGCGAAACCGATTCAAGGCCGCTCCCCCCAATGAACTGGGGATGCAAGTTAACCCTCCGCTTGCGGTGAGGCATGCTCATTGCGGTGGGCAGCTTGCCCGCAGCTCGTCGAGCGCCGGTCCGAGCCCCATGAGCGATACGGTGCCTTTCTCCGGCGAAGGCTCGGCTTCGATCTCGATTGCGATCTCATCGGACGTACGCCATCTCCCTGTCAACAGCGCCGCGGCCTCGGGAGGCAGCAGCAGCGCGGTGAACGGCGGCACGATCCTCGCCTCGAATTTTTCCTCGGTGTCGGCGGCGCGGACCTTCACCCAAGGCCGCGAGCTCGGCGCGCGCGGATCAAAAACGATGATCAGGGCCTCGATGCCGCCGCCTTGCGCACAGCGCAGCATCAATCCGGCGAGATCGGCATCCGATCTCGCAATATCAGCCGCATGCACGATCGAGACGGCGTCGGGGCCACCATGCGGGTTGACGGCGCGCATCAGTTTCCAGGAGCCATTGGGGCGTAAAGGCGCGGTCGGGGTCTCGGTCGCCACGGCCTTCGTCCGGCAGGACGCGCCGCGCTCCCACGTCAGGCACTGGTCAAAGCGGCTGGGCCGCGCTCGCCGCCGACGCACGCTCGAGGGCTCCGAACGAGATGAACGCGGCCAGGATCGGCGCCAGCAGAGCGCCGCGACGTCTCGACAGGACGAGCAACGCCTTTCCCGTAGTGCTGCGGTCTATCACGCGTCTCGCCAAGGTAGCTGCACCATCGAGAGAGCCGGATATCATAGTTTAACGTTAACGAAGCCGGCGTGACGCCAGAGCGCGGCTGAGCGAGCGGAATACCGCGCTTACCTCACCATGTTGCCGCGACCGGCCGTGCGATGGAAGTGCCGCAGGCCGTTTCGCTCGGGTGCCCGGCTCTCCTGCGCCGGCACCGGCGTGCGCTCCGGGCCAGTGACTTTCTCCAAGCCATTAGAATGAAGCCATTTTTACCTCGATACGCGCCCGCCAGCCGTCCCGGCCGGTAGGCCTCTCGAAAGCGCTTCGGCGAAGCCTCGGTGGATGAACGAAACAGATTGAGCCGCTGCGGGGGGCCGCGCCGGGTGGGTCTGCGTGGCTACTCCCTTCGGATAAGAGATCCTACACCTTATGATACATATCATCGAAGCTAGCCCACAAAAAATGTTGCGTCCGAGCCACATCGCACGCAATTATAACATTCAGAGACTATGCGGACATGTGATAGCGCTTGTTCGATGAGAAAGCATCGCTATTGTCGGCCGCAATCCAATGCGGGATAGGCGTGAGTCAGGTCAGGTACAAACGTGAATATAGACGGCCTTGGGGCGAAGTCTCTCTTTTGCGCAATGCTCCTGGCCGTCAGCGGATGCACGATCCTGTCCGATTCCGGGCCGTCGAGCCTGGATATCAACTCGGGCGCCACGCAAAGCGGGCCTCCAATATAGCATCATCAAGTTGACCCCGGAGGTCGTCGACGCGGTCGGCGAATACGGGACCGGGGGGGATCGCGGCGGCCTTCGGCGATAAGCGCCCGCCGCCCGAGATCACCTTCGGCATCGGCGACGTGGTCAGCGTGACGATATTCGAGGCGGCGGCGGGTGGCCTGTTCATTCCGCTCGAAGCCGGCGTGCGCCCGGGCAATTTCGTGACGCTGCCAAACCAGCCGATCGACACTGAGGGAAACATCTCCGTGCCTTACGCGGGCGCGCATCCGCGCCGCGGGCCGCACGCCGTCCGAGGTTCAACGGGCGATCGTCGCGGCCATCAAGAACCGTGCCATCGATCCGCAGGCAGTCGTCGCGCTGGCGACCCAGAACACCTCGCTGATCAGCGTGCTCGGCGAGGTGAATTTGCCGGCCCGCTTCCCGGCGCAGCCGGCGGGCGAGCATCTCCTCGACGCCATCACGCGCGGCGGCGGGATCAAGGACCAGGGCTATGAGTTCTGGGTGGTGCTCGAACGCAAAGGCAAGCGTGCCTCCGTTCCGTTCGGAGCCCTCGTCTACGAGCCCGAGAACAACATCTGGGTGTGGCCCGGCGACACCGTCTATGTGTATCGTGAGCCGCAGACCTTCCTGGCCTTCGGCGCCGCCGGCCAGCAAGGCCAGTTCCCCTTCGACATGTGGCGCATCACGCTTGCCGAGGCAGTGGCGAAGGCCGGCGGCCTGCTCGACATCCAGGCGGATCCCGCTTCTGTCTATCTCTACCGCCGCGAGCCGCGCGAGCTCGCCGAAAGATTGGGCGTGGACGTTTCCAACTTCCCGGGACCGATGGTCCCGGTCGTCTACAACGTCAGCTTGCGCGATCCTGCCGGCTATTTCCTGGCCACCAAGATGCAGATGCGCAACAAGGACATCGTCTTCGCCGCCAACGCGCCATCGGTCGAGATCACGAAGTTCTTCAATCTGCTGCAGGTTGCGATCAACACGGCCAATACGTCGGCGCAGACGGCTGAAGAGATGCAGCTGGTGCGCATCTCGTCACACACACGCCTTAAATAGCCGCAGATATATAGGACACGAACTGACCTCGATCTCCGGATCGGGGTCAGTTCGTGAGCATGCGCCCGAGGTAGCACCTAGGCTCTATGTTGTGGCGCGATAGGCGCTATGTTAGATGTTGAAATCGATGTTTCGAGGGTTATCGTCGGGGTTCTTTGCGGCCCCGGCGGGCTCTTTCGCGAGATTGCGGTGTCGCAGCACTTTTGAGACCGGCGGGCGAATGACCGGACGCTTCGTGAGCTTTGTCGAGCAAGGATCGAGATGCTCCAAATCAGTAAGCCTCGGCCGCTGACGGATCCGGGCGCCCGGCGCCGGAACTGATCTCCCCGGCTGAACTTTACGCGGCGGTCATCGGCTTCGTGCGGCGGCGCTTCTCCGTCATCGCCTTCACGATCGTGCTCATTCTGGCGCTCGCCACCGTCTACATCGTCACGACGCCGCCGAGGTTTACCGGCCACGCCGTGCTGATGATCGACACGCACAAGAGCCCAGGTCTTTCAGCAGCAGCAATCGCCTCTCGGGGATCTGCCGATCGATTCCGCGACGGTGGACACCCAGATCGAGATCCTCAATTCGGAGAACATCGCGCTCTCCGTCGTCAAGCAACTGCATCTCGACCAGGACCCGGAATTCATCTACCCGCGCGGCAGCATCAGCGCAGACCGTCCTCGGCTTCATCCTGAGCTTCGTCCCCTCCGGGCCGTCCCCGGGAGTGCCGGCAGCCCCTGCTTCAAACGAATTCCGGCATCTGCGGACGGCTTTGGGCACGCTGCAGAGCCATATGACGGTGAAGCGAATCGGCTTGACCTATGCGATCGGCGATCGATTTCGATTCGCTAAATCCCGATCGCGCCTCGGCGGTCGCCAATGCGGTCGCCAACGCTTACGTGGACGATGTCCTCGAGGCGAAATACGAGACCACGAGGCGCGCCGTAAGCTGGCTGCAGGATCGGCTGAAGGAACTGCGCGAGCAGGCACTTGACCGCCGATCGCGCCGTCGTCGATTTCAAGGGGAAAAACAACATCGTCAACGTCGACAACAATGGTCGGCTGCTCAACGAGCAGCAGATCGGCGAGCTCAACAGCGCGCTCGTCCAGGCGCGCGCCCAGACGGCCGAGGCGCAGGCCCGCCTGCAGCGGGTCCAGCAGATCCTGCTCGAGTGACGATCCCGATCCGGCGAGCAGCGCGGCCGCGACCGTGACGGACACCTTGCACAATGAGGTGATCACGAAGCTTCGCCAGCAATATCTCGACCTCGGCGCGAAGGAGGCCGATTGGACCGTGCGCTACGGCCGCAATCATTTGGCGGTCGTCAACCTGCGCAACCAGAGACGTGAAATTCGCCTGTCGATCCTCGATGAATTGCGCCGCATCGCGGAGACCTACAAGAGCGAATTCGAGATCGCCAAGGCGCGCGAGAACTCGGTGCAAAAGTCGCTCGACGACATCGTCGCCCAGTCGCAGACGACGAATGAGGCGCAGGTCACGTTGCACAACCTCGACAGCAGCGCGCAAAGCTATCGATCGCTCTATGACAATTTCCTGCAGCGCTACATGGAGTTGGTGCAGCAGCAATCATTCCCGGTCACCGAGGCCCGGCTGATCACCCAGGCGACGCCGCCGCTTTACAAGAGCGCGCCCAAGACGCCGCTCGTGCTCGGGCTCGCGCTCATGGGCGGCTTGATCCTCGGCGTGGGCTTCGGCGTGCTGCGCGAGGTCTCCGACACGGTGTTCCGCACCACCGCTCAGATCCAGGAGCGGTTGCATGCGGAATGCATCGCCCTCTTGCCGCTGATCAACGGCGTGACGAAGCCCGCTTCGCGAGAGCGCGTCGAAGAGCCCACCGGGCGCCCCGGTGCAGCGCATCATCGCGCGCAAGCAGGATCTGTTCTGGATCATGGCGGATTCCCCGTTCTCGCGGTTCGCCGAATTGATCCGAAGCCTGAAGGTCGCGGCCGATCTGAACAAGGGGACGAAACCCAACACCATCGTCGCGATCACCTCCTCGCTGCCGAACGAAGGCAAATCGACGACCGCCGTGGCACTCGCGCAACTCGTGGCGCTGACCGGCGGAAAGGCCGTTGCTCGTCGATTGCGACCTGCGCAATCCCTCGCTCTCGCGAAAGCTCGCTCCCAAGGCCAACAAGGGGCTTCTCGAGGTGATCTGGGGCAAGCTGCCGCTCTCCGAAGTGGTGTGGACGGACCCGGCCACCAATCTCAGCTTCATCCCGGCCGTGGTGCGCGGGCGGCTCGCCGACAGCAGCGAGATCCTGGCCTCCGAGGAGACGCGAAAAGTCTTCGACAAGCTGCGTGCGGCCTATGATTACGTCATCGTCGATTTGTCGCCGCTGGCGCCTGTGGTCGATGTGCGCGCCATGACCCATCTCGTCGACTCCTTCGTCTTCGTCGTCGAATGGGGCCGCACCAAGATCGACGTCGCCGAGCATGTTCTCAGCGGTGCGCCCGGAGTTTACGAAAATCTTCTCGGGGTCGTGCTCAACAAGGTGAACATGAAGACCTTTGCACGCTACGAAAGCTCTCGCGAGCACTACTATTACAATCGGTATTTTGCGCGCTACGGCTATACGGATTGAAGCCAAGTGCATTCCCGCCGGGAAGCGGTCGTCGACATTCTCGTGGCGGCCTGGAACCGTTCGGACACGATCGAGCGCGCCATCACCTCGGCGCTCGGCGAGCCGAGGTGCGCCAGCGTCATCGTGATCGACGACGCTTCGACCGACGACACCTTCGCAACGAGCAAGCGGACAGGCGCCGGATCCGAGCGGGTCGTGGTTCGGCGCCTGCCATCGAACCTCGGGCCCGCGGCGGCGCGAAACCGGGCCCTCGAAATCTCGACAGCTCCCTATGTCGCCATCCTCGACGGCGACGATTTCCTCCAAGCCGGACGAATGGGCAAGCTCCTCGCCGCATGCCGGCGACTTCGACTTCGTTGCCGATGACATCCTCGAGGTGAAGCGCGACTGGGGACCTTGCGCCCAGTGATGTTCAAGGCGCCGAATTCAAGCCCTGGGGCTCGATTTCGCGACCTTCGTCGAAGGAAACAGCGCGCGTCGCGGCCGAAGCCGAACCGAGCTCGGCTATTTCAAGCCGCTCATGCGACGGGCTTTCCTCGACCAGCACACAGCTCCGATATGACGAGCGGCTGCGGCTCGGCGAGGATTATGCGCTCTACGCAAAGGCCTTGGCGCTGGGCGCGAAATTCCTGGTCACGCCCGCGCTCGGCTATGTGTCGCTAACCGCGGCCCGATTCGCTGAGCGCGCGCCACACCAAACGGGATTTGGAAAGGCTTCGCGAATGTCGACAAGGAATTGGCGAGCATCACGAGCCTTTCGGATCGTGACCGCCGCGCGCTGCGCAGCCATTACCGAAGCGTCGACAGCCGCGTTCAATGGCTTCGGCGTGATCGACGCGTTCAAGCGTCGCGATCCCGACGGGCTTCCTTATCGCCCTTCGCGCGCTCGCCCGAGGTCTCGTTCTTCCTTGCGAGGAAGCTTCTCGAAGAGGCCTTCCAAAGATCCGGTAAATGGCTGAGCCAGCAAAGGCGCTCATGACGAGGTGGCACGTTTGGTGAAGCGCGCGGAGGAAGATCTGGCGAGGCGGAAAGCTCGTTCTTCTTTTCTACAAGGAGTTCGAGACGGATAAATTCGTAAAATACGACCGTTATCTGAAACGCGTGGTGCGGCCTCTCTATGATCTGATGCATCATCGTCAGAAAAAGACGGGCTTTGCCGTGTCGTTCGAGCTTCTCCGGCGGGCGCTTGAGAGAAGGTCGGCTATCGGGTTCGCGTCAACGATTATGCCCTGGCGCGCAAGCACCCCGATTACCCCGTAGGCCTCGTCGGCTTTCCCTTGCTTCTCGATGGCTGGAACCTGCCCAATCCGGCTTTGCTCGGCCCCTCGCTTTACGACCATCCGAGCCTCGCTCCCCGGCTGATGGAGGATGCGCGATTTCGCACCTACCTCGTTCTCGCCCAATGGACCTACGACATGTTCCATCCGGTCTATGGCGATGCATGCGTGCGCTGGCACGCGGGCATCGACACCGAGGAATGGCCGGATGCGAGCTCGCATGAGAAGGACATCGATTTTCTGATCTACGACAAGATCAGATGGGATCACGACAAGCTTGTCGCGGGAATTGCTCGATCCCGTGCGCGACCGCCATCGAGCGAAGAGGCTTCCGGACGGAGACGGTCCGCTACAAATTCCACGATCATCACAGCTATCGCCGGCTGCTGCAGCGTTCGCGCGCCCTGGTTTTCCTGTGCGAGCATGAGACGCAAGGGATCGCCTATCAGGAGGCGCTCGCGTCGAATGTGCCGGTGCTCGCCTGGGACAATGGATATTGGCTCGATCCGCTCTGGCGGCGCGTGAGCGACAAGATGATTCCGGCCTCTTCCGTGCCGTTCTTCTCGGCGGAATGCGGAGAGCGTTTCACCGACCTCGCGCAGCTTCGAAGCCACGCTTTCGACATTTCTGGAGCGATTGCCGTCACTCAGACCTAGGCAATATGTGATCGAGAACCTCTCATTGAGTCGCTCGGCGGAAATATACTCTCGAGAGTATTTTGCGTTAATTGGTCAACGGCCAAACTTCGAAGAGTGACTTCCACGTGCAACTAGCTAAAACTTCTCTTCCCAGCAATCGAAGGGCTACAGTGCGTATCGCGACCCGAATCCGGGAGACATACGGACGAATGCGTTCTTTCGGAGCATGAGCCAGATTGAGGCGACACGCAAGAACGTGAGCGCATCTCACAATTTCGATTGCACCTCGCAGCGCCGCTGGCGCGCTATTCGGCTTCGCGCTTTGATCCTCCAAAATTGGGTTCGTTCTGCCAAAATCGCAGCGAAGTGCCGGGGACGCCAAAGCCGATGCTTCAGTCCTCGGCCAGGCCTAGTCCGGCGTGGCTAGTCGTGCCGCATCAAAATCGCGGATCGCGAATTTGCGGCGCGACAGGGCGCGACGCTCATAACGCTCAAAGGCGCTCGCCTCCTGATCCAGCAGCCGTTTCTTCCATCGCAGCATGGCTCGGGCGGAGATCGCGGCCCGTCTCCTCCAGCATCTCCGCCGCCAGCTGGTTCATCACTACGAACGAGGGGTCCGTGGGAAGGTGAGGATTTTTGGCGCGCTGCCAGGCGCGCCTGCCGGATCCGCCGCAATTCAAGATCGGCTTCCGCAATCCGGCGAGCCAAGTCCATGAGGTCGGATCTTGCACCCGCTATCGCGTCCGCAAGACGCTCGATCTCTTTATCAGCGCCGGGCTCCGATCGCAGCGGCACGGCAAGCCCATGCCGGCGCGCATTCAAGCGAGCGGCGGCTTTTCCCGCCGCCGTGCGGGGGCCGGTACTTCGTCTCGCATTGCGGCGATTGGCGTCGCGTTGCCGAGAGCTCGTCATCTTTGACCAGCAGTGACTTTGTCCCTTGTACGGCCCGTCAAGGCGTTGGGCGTCGATTCCTTGAATTCCGCGTCGACGATGTCTTCACTCGCGCGCTTCACCTGTATTCGCCCAGCCCGAACGCCGACGCTCGATCTGCTGCAGAAGCGCGTCGCGTCGATCTTCGTGACGTTGGTTCTGTGCGTCTAGCCGATCAAACTCGCGAGCGTTTGTCGAGAGCGATTGCGCGGCGACATCCGCCGCGGAGAGCCCCGCCATGGCAAGCAATTCGTCTACGCGCTTGGTCGCCTTTGTGTCCCCGTTGAGCCAGTCCAAGGCAAGTTGACTGGCATCATCTTCATCATCCGTCTCCACCTCGGGCAAGACCGACGATAGAATGGTTTCCATCGCGTCTTTACGCGCCATTCGCATGAGGCTGTCGCGCTGCCACCGGGTGCGTTGAATCTCCCAGGTCAGCGCCACGATATCCTTCACCAGCAGCCAGTCGATGAGATCCTTGGGCTGCACGGCCGCGCCAACCGCGGCAAGTAGCTCTTCATAGCGCTCGGGATCCTCGCCCTCGATGATCCAGCTCGGCCCCAAGAGCGCCCGCACCTCTTCGGGCACAACGGGTTTTTGAGAGGGCGCGACGAGCCGAACCCGGGTGGCAGCCTTAGTCGGCGAAGAAGTTCGAGAGTTCATCGAGGACACGGCCGAATCATGTTTCATGAGGAAATCGTGGAACACAATTTTGGTAATACAAGGGAATTCGACCATGTTTTTAACAATACGAAGCTTGCGCAGCGGCCGGGCTCGAGGAAAAATATCGGTGGCCGTCAACGTCAGAGCTCGAGCGCTCTCGCAGTGCTGAAGCTGTTCGCGCCTTACCGGCGAGCGGATCGGCCGCCATTCGCCGGGCCATCATCGGTCCGGACGCGCGTGCGTTCGCATCGCCACGATCGCGGCCGACTATGTGTTCCGCCTGACAGTCGGCAGCCGGAGTCTCTCATCGATCCCCGCCCGAGCTTGCGTCTTTTTCTTCGCAACCCGCAGGCCGAAACCACCGCCATTTTCGGCAACGAACGTTAGGCCCGCACGTTCGAACGCCTCGACGAGCGCGCGGTTATTCATCGTGGCAAGACGAGCCAATTCTCGCTCTTTGTCTCGAAAGCTCCAATCGTGGACTTCGAGACTCCTGAAGCCCTTGAGAGATCCCCTTGATTGAAGCCCGCTAGGCCCGTGCCGCGCGGCAAAGTCGGCGGTGTCAGACGGATCATATTTCACAGCGCTCGAATCGACATGCGTGCGTGTACTCTGGATAGCAGCCTGGTTGACAAGGTCATCTGGTTACTGTATCTAATTACTGTATCTGTAGTGGTATCTGTAATGCAGCATCTAGGCGAATGCATTCGATCTGCGGGTCTTGCCAGCTCAATCAGTCGATCAGCTTCCAATCTCCGTTGTCTATGCAGGCCGACAGCCCTTCTCCTCGCCGCGCAAATATTTGGAACGAAGGCGGTCGGGTTTGAAGTCTACCTGCTGCCGAAAGAGGGTGATGAAGATGGACGAAATGTTAGCGTCAAATAGTCGTGGCCGGTGTTCGTACATCGGCGGATCAGACGCACGAACCATCATGGGTCATGATGAGGAAGCGTTGATTCGGCTCTGGCAGGAGAAGCGGGGCGAGATCGAGCCCGAAGATCTTTCCACCAATCTCGTGGTTCAATTCGGGGTCGTGACAGAAGAATTGAACCGCCGCTGGTTCGAACGCGAGACTGGGTGCCGGCTTGGAAATGTACAGAGGCTTCGTGCGCCACCCCAAGCTCGACTGGATGGGAGCAACGGTCGACGGAATGATCGAGGAGGAAACCGCAGTCTTCGAGGCCAAGTTCATGCTCCCCTGGTCCTTCACCGAAGAGGGCGCCGCCGCGAAACACATGCCGCAGCTCCAGCACAACATGCTCGTGACGGGCGCACGCAGGGCCTATCTCTCGATCCTGACAGGCGGGGGAAAGTGGGTCTCCATCGAGGTCGAGGCAGACCCGGTCTACCAGACAGTCCTTTTGCAGGTCGAACGCATTTTCTGGCGTTGCGTACAGACCGGGGAGGTACCGGGCGTCTTCAGAGCCGAGCCCCCAAGAGCTAAGCTGCCAGTCGTACGGGTCGTCGATATGAGCGGCTCAAACGCGTGGGCGGAATACGCGACGACCTTCATCCGCACCCGCGCCGCCCATGCTGAGCACGAGTTTGCCAAGGCAGAGCTGAAGCTGCTCGTGCCCGAGGATGCCCGGGAAGCCTTCGGCCACGGCGTTCGAGCCAAGCGCTACAAATCGGGCGCAATCAGCTTCGATGTGATTACCAATGGAGGCGACCATGCGAGCCTCCAGTGACACGATCGCCCAGCTCGCCGCGGCAATGGCCAAGGCGCAATCAGAGCTCGTCAATCCGGCGAAAAGCCTGACCGCCGTCCTCGAGCGCGGCCGCAATGGGAGCTGGTGCGCAAAGCTACCGATATGCGCCGCTGTCCTCCGGGCTCGACATCGTGCGCAAGATCTTCGGGAAATACGAGCTCGCGGTGATCCAGACGACCCATGTCGATCGCGAGCGCTTGCTTGTGCATTTGACCACGACGATCGCGCACTCATCGGGCGAGTGGATCAGCGCGCTGTACCCCGTCTGTCATCTCTCCGATATCGGTCACCCTAAGCTTATGGGGGCATTGCTTACCTACGCCCGCCGCTATTGCCTTTTCACCATGGTTGGCTTGGCGGGCGAGGATGACCTCGATGCGCCGGATCTGCTCACGGCAAACGCGAGGGAGGTCGCTGCCAATGGACCGGATCCCGAGACACCGCTTGGCGGCAAACCCGACATCAACCTGGAGCGCAGCTCCTCCACATCGATCGCGGAAGAAGGTGCGGGCAATGCCGCAGAGACTTCGGTTGCACAGGATGTGGAGCCTCCCCGCCGCAGGCGAAGGGTCGCGCGAAGAACTCGGCCCTCCTCTTCCTCATTTGCGCGATCAGGGGATCCAGGCAGCGATTTGGCCAACATCGCGGATGCGGACGCGCTGTTTCGCTGGGCGCTAGAGATCCTGCCTGCCCGCAACAAGCTCGATGATGCGCAGCGGGCCGCCTTCGATGCGGCCTTTCTGGCAAGAGCTGACGCGATCGGGGCAGACCCTGAGCTTCTGATCCCCTTTACGTCCCGCCGGGCGCCGTCGCCGCTTGGCGATGGCCCCGTGCTGCCGGCCACATGAAAAGGCTGGCGATGAAGCGCAAGCTCCCGTTCAGAAGCTGCAAACGACACTCGCTGCCTCCTCTGCTGCGAGCGCAAATCATGCTGAGGCAAAAGGGACGCTGCTTCGATTGCGGAACCCGGATGATGCTGGGCAAGATTGTCTTCGATCATCGTCCGCCACTGGCTTTACGCGCCGAAGGCGAGAATGCAAACGATCCTGATCGGCTGGTTGCGGTTTGTCGGACCTGTGATCAACAAAAGACACCGCGCGACGCAAGAGAGATCGCGCGCACCAAGCGACTGGCACTTAATCATCAGGACTTCATCGACCGCATGCGCGATAAGGTACCTGGCCGACCGGTGCCCTCGAAGAGTCAATGGAAAAAACTGATGCGCAGCATCGAAAACCGCTCGGTCCAATTCACGCCTCCGCAACACCGCCGCACGCTCGCACCAGACTCGGTGTCGACTAAGAGCAACGAGCGGTGATCCCGAAGTGGCGGGCTTTATCACCCAACGCCCCGTGTCGCGGAAATTGGTGGTAGTTTCCGTAATTGAGTTTGTAAAGCTGGCTACCGAGTGATTGCAGGAATGACCAAGGCGTGTCGCCCGCCGGGGTCATTCGCAGCTTCAGCTGCGCGACGAATGGCGCAATGACCGGGTCGAACCCCATGACTGCAATGGTCGCGCCGAGCTTGCACAGGGATGAGCCAAGGAACCCGAAACACCAGGCGAAAACCACGGCGAGGTTGAACACGACAACTTCCTGCAAGGTCGCTCGTCTAAGCTTATCAAGGCGGGCCACATTGATGAAAATAATCGCCACGGCAGCGCTGAGTGGGCGAAAGAATCATCGAATCGAGGAAAGCCTCAACCGCGCCGAACGACAAGGCGAACAAGAGAAGGCCCAAAAAATCGAGCCTATTTTGTAGCAACAAAAGCAAGCCCGCCATCGCCCACAAGCCAATGAAAGCAGGAGAGTGGCTGACGAGGGCCCCAAGCTGGTCGATTTCCGACGCAGCGAAACCCACGACGAGCAGCGGCAGTAAGACCAGAAGCGTTTCCGCCCCGTCATCGCAGCATAAAAGCCTGCGAAGGCCACACCACCGTAGAAATAGCCACCCAATGGCATAACTTGCAGCATCGCACTCATAACGGTCGAGTAACCGTGCCAGAATCGCGTGTAGGTGTAGAACTGGCTAGGCCGGAACGTTCCGCTGACAAAGCCTACAACCGCAGAGCATCGTTCGTTAGAGGTCGGTGGGATTAGGACCCGGGGGGCGAGCGCTTCGGTCATAATCGTGGATGAGCCCACCAAAACCACCTCGAACGAGAGACAGTCGGTCCACTGGTCGAGACCGATCATGGGGTTCTGTTCCTGCTTTTGTGGATATTCCGAAATCGAAAACGCGCCGGCACTAAGCCCACGTATCACCTCCTGCGCTATCGGCTGTTTTGGCAGGAATGTTCGAGCGATGCGGATCAGGAGGAAGGCGGTGTTGAATATGAAGAGAGTCAGCATAAAAAGCCCAACCGCTCGTATAGGTCTAAAACTTCTCAAGAGTTGCGATTTTCTCATCAAGGTTGATGTCGGGGTACCGGATCGAGTGGGGCAAGACGCTTACTATACCTCTATCCGTCGAGAGCGTCAGTTTACTCGTCTTCGGTGCGTGATCATTGCCACGCTCACATCAAAAAAACCGCCCTACCAATGCAGGAGGAGGACATGATGTACATAAGGTCCACAATGCGGCGAACGATGCCACTCTGTACGATCGCAGCCGCTGGCGCGATGGTGCTGCCTCAAGCGACGCGGCCTCGCTTTCACTTCGTTTATACCATTGGCCAGCGTTATCGCGCTCCTGACGGCTGCAATGCGTAGCGCAAAAGCGTTATTGTGCGGCGTCGAGTCGGATCTCGTCCACGATCGCGTGCCCTTTCATGGGAGGTAACGTGCCCTCGAGCTTTGGAAGTCATTGGGGAGAAGTTGTCGCGGTCCCAACGTGGCATCGTCGACTATTAGCGACGATTGGTGAATTAGTACTGGCGCTCGTTCTTAGCGTAACGATCATTGTATTTCTAAGCTTGTTGAGCGCACGCGTTGATAACCGTGGGTGAGAGATTCAATCCAAGGGAGCTTGCAAAGCGGCGCCGTCTCGTTTCCGACCGGATGGGACCGAAATCCGAAGACCGGCATCGACACATGGACAGATTGTCTCGTGTTGTCGATCGCTACGTATGGAGAGAAAGACGCTATAAGTGCCCTCGCGCGATCAAGATATCGCCAGCGCGTTGGGCAGACCCACCAATGCGATGACCTTTTGAGCAAAGTGGCAGGCTCGCCAATTCAAGGGCCAACCAAGGTCGTCGATTATTGGCGCTATTGGTGGGGTTCGGCCGCCCTTCTTAACGTGGCGCTAGGTATCTTCAACCTCTCCCTGCCGACCTACCAGACCGCACTTCAAGTGTTGACTTATTTTGCGATTTTGCTGGTCACATCGACAGCGCTCCTTCGCTACCGGCGAGCCGCAGGCGCGTTCCTTCCCCTGGCTCTTGCGCTCACGTTCGGATTTGCACTCCCCCTATTTAGCCAATCGATCGGCGATGCACCGGGCTTGATCGTCGGATTGCTGCTCGTGTGGGGATACATGGTGACCGGGGTCGATCGAGCGGAACCGGGATTACAAATCGCGTACGTGTTTTTCGCGGGTGGGGTGGGGCTGTATTTCGATCTGCTCAACGGAGACATGTTCGCGGTCATGACGTGCTTCGGTCTCGTCCGACTTCTCAGCGGCATCGCGTCGGGCCTGCCACGTGCGGTGGCTTGCCCGTTTAAGCGCTATGCAGATACGACGGCGGTTTTTTACACTCTAGCGGCCTACGTCACGGGCGCGATAAGCATGGTGCTTTTTCGTATGATACTCCATGGCGCGTTGACGGGACAGGGTTTCGTTAGCGCCCTCTCCGAGTGGCACGGCGAGCTTGCCAAGCATGAGAGCAGCCATTGGTCAGAGAGTGCCTTTTCGAAACACGAGCCATTCTTGGAGACGCTACGGCATTGTTATTATAATCTCGAGGTCGCGACATTCCCGTATTTGGGGAGACACGCTACGCTGATCGTCTATGCGGTTTGCTGCATTTGTTACCTGGCGAGTTTCGGCTGGTTGTTGGCACGCAGGCGGCGTCTGACAAGCGAGAGCCTAGACCAAATATGCGGTGTGTTGCTGATCGCTTCGGTCGTCCCGATTTGGTATATCCTCTTTTTTGGCCATACAGCAATCAATTTTTGGTTGATGGGCCGTTTACTGTCGCTATTCTCTTCGCTCGCCGTCAGCCTCGGCCTGCTCGTAATCATGAGTAGAACCGAGGCGCGAGCGTCTCGTGTCACACCTGCGCAACCTGGATGATGTGCCGCGCCCCGCGGCCGAGGCGCGATCGAGCGAAATCATTGAAAAAGATGGTGGCCGCGACAGGGATCGAACCTGTGACCCCTACGATGTCAACGTAGTGCTCTTCCGCTGAGCTACGCGCCCGCACCAGGGTCGCACCGAAAGCTCGGCACACTTTGACGACTACGCACTGGCGCCATTCACGGCTAGAGACTAGCACGTGGAAGCACGCAATATCTCGGTAATCCCTGGTTTGGTCCGAAAGTCGCGGCGAGATCGATGGGCTGACAAGTCGTCCGTGAAGATTTCCAAAGCTACTGAATTTGAATCGGAAACGGCGCCTTCCCGATAAGATGGATTGCCGGAAAATGTGATCGTGTAAGGGGATTGAACGAAGCCGCTAGCGCGGCGTGAATGGCGAGGTCGCGCATAGCGCCTCCTGCCTGAGAGGATGTGGATCTTGAAGCCCATCCCTCAGACAGGAGTTTCCGATGGCCCAGTTGAGCCCTCTTCGCCGGCGCATGATCGAGGACATGACGGTCCGCAATATGTCGCCGGCGACGCAGCGATCTTATGTCAGCGCGGTTTCGAAGTTGAGCCGGTATTTTGGCAAGTCGCCGGATCGGCTAGGTCTTGAAGACGTTCGCGCCTTTCAGGTTCATCTCGTTTCGACGGGCATTTCGTGGGCGGGCCTCAATCAGATCGTCTGCGCGCTGCGATTTTTCTATGGCGTGACTCTCGGACAGGCGGCCGTTCCCGAACGCATTCCCTATGCCCGCGAACCGCGAAAGCTGCCCGTTGTGCTCAGCGCCGACGAGGTCGTTCTGTTTCTCGAATCCGTTTCGAGCCTCAAAAGCCGGGCGGCTCTGACCACGGCCTATGCAGCGGGGCTGAGAGCCTCGGAGGTCGCCGGCGTCAGGGTCGCAGACATCGACAGCGCCCGGGGCGTGATCCTGGTCCGCCACGGCAAAGGCGGCAAAGACCGCCATGTGATGCTGTCGCCTCAATTGCTCGGCATCCTACGGATTTATTGGAAACTCGCACGACCGACGACTTATCTTTTTCCAGGACGGGATCAAGAGCGCCCGATCGATCCCACCGTCTTGCACGCGGCCTGTCGGTCCGCCGTCAAAGCGGCGGGCCTGACCAAGCGGGTCACGTTGCATACATTACGCCACAGTTTTGCGACCCATCTCTTGGAAAACGGAACCGACATCCGGATCATTCAGGTTCTGCTCGGTCATAACAACTTGTCGTCGACGGCGCGCTATACTCAGGTCGCCACGCATACGATCCGCGCGACGCCAAGCCCGTTCGATCGATTGTCGCTGGAGGTCATGCCGCCGGGATAAGACGGCTCGGCGCGGGTCGTGGCCAGCGCCGCTTCGATCCCGGACAGACCGACGTTTGGCGAACGAACGCAGGGTGCTCGCCCCGAGATCGCGGACATCCTGCGTCGTCATGGCGAGGCCTATCTGCGCGCCCGTGCTGGACATGTCGGACGCACCGAGAGGCGCGTCATGGGCGCCATCGTTGCCTGTCGAACAGCGGCGCTCGGCGGCCATGTCGAGGCATGCGACGATTGTGGCGCCAGCCGCATCGCCTACAACTCCTGCCGCAATCGGCATTGTCCAAAGTGTCAGGCGGCGGCGCGAGAGACCTGGCTCGCCGACCGGCAGGCCGAGTTGCTGCCGGTTCCCTATTTCCATGTCGTGTTCACGCTGCCCCCACCCATCCGGGCCATTGCCTTCCAGAACAAGGCCGTCGTCTACGCGATCCTGTTCAAGGCCGCCCTCGAGGCCATGACCATTCTGGCCGCCAATCCGCGCAGGCTCGGCGCGCAAATCGGCGGGCTCGCCGTTCTGCACACGTGGGGCCAGAGCCTGATGCATCACCCGCATGTCCATTGCGTCGTGCCAGGCGGCGGACTATCGCCCGATGGCAAGCGCTGGATCGCTGGACGGGCGAACTTCTTCCTCGCCGTCAAACCGCTCGCCATGCTCTTCCGGCGGCTGTTCCTCAAACGCCTGCAGGGCGCCTTCGAGGCGGGCGCTCTCGCTTTCTTCGGCGATCTCGCGCATGTGGCCCAGCCCGCGGGCTTCGCCGCCCACATCGCGCGCCCGAGGCGCATCGATTGGGTCGTCTACGCCAAAAAGCCCTTCGGAGGCCCCGCCCAAGTCCTCGCCTATCTCGGGCGCTATACCCATCGCGTCGCCATTTCCAATAGCCGCATCAAGGCCCTCGACGACGAGGCCGTCGCCTTCACATGGAAGGATTATCGTCAAAACGGCGCCGTCAAAATCATGCACTTGAAGCCCGACGAGTTCATTCGCCGCTTCCTGCTGCACACGTTGCCCGACGGCTTCCATCGCCTCCGAAGCTTCGGATTCATGGCCAACGCTCACCGCGCCGCCAAACTCGCGCTGTGCCGCTTGCTGCTATCCCCCGGCGTCGAGCCAACGACGGTCGGAAAGGAAAAATCCTCGACGCCCGAGCAGGATCGGGCCCTCGGCGCGCAACCGCCGCCTTGTTCCCTATGCGGCGGCGTCATGCGCGTTGTCGCCTCCGTTCCCGGCTCCTCTCGACGCCACGGCGCGCACGCCTCGCCATTCCACTGCGACACATCATGACAGCGACAAGAGCGAGCACTCTTCCCACCGCACGTCGCGCAAAGCGCAGCGCCGCGATCATCGACGGCGCCCATAAAGACGTGCGACTTCGCGCTCGGCCAGCGGCAATCCGCCGCGATACCCGATCTACTTCAGCCCGCGCGGACGATCCCTCAACGCCTTTCCGCTCCATGGTCGCGTCAACATCCCACGCGCTTCAGCCCGTCAACGCCAAGACACAGCCCCAAACTCGTAAACAAAGCCCATAGCGGCGCCAGCGCGAACCTTCCCGCGCCTTCGTTCAATCCGGCTTCAATGAGGTCCGCCCACGGCGAACGCTCGGATCGCGCCGCGGACCTCACAGAAGCCTCCAGATTCCTTGCAAATTCGGTTTGTGATTCTCTCGGTGCAGAGGTGATTTGCCGAGGGGATCGAATGAAGCCGAGAGAGCGACGCGATAGCGGGCAAGGTGATCTTCTGCGCTCGCGCCTGGACGCGATCCTCGACATGGACCATCAGCTGGTGGCGCTGGCGCGCAAGGTGGATTGGGGCTTCTTGGAGAAGAGGTTCGGCGAAGTCTACCGTGACGGCCCCGGCCAGCCGCCGCTGCCGACGCGGCTG
>CAVQNF010000004.1:0-69481 GCA_963713805.1 uncultured Alphaproteobacteria bacterium
TGCCAGGTCAGGCAAGTCGCAGCTCGACCGCAATGCCGAGCTCAAGATAGCCTCTGCCGCGGCCTCACGGCAATAAGTCAAGCCCGCAAGGTGCCGGCGATCATGCCAAGCCTCGCGCACGGGGCTTGGGATTGAATGAGCCGACCGGCGCCCTTTTCATGGGCACGTCAAGACGTAGCACTGCCCCCGCTTGGTGTAAACCAACTGTCATCGCCGGTCTAAACCAGACCAAAACAGAAGCGGTATAGGATTCTTGTAAACGAACGCAGTTTTGATCGCAGATGTTGAGATGTGCTCGCATTGAGTCCACGTGGATTGGTCTCTCAGCCGCGGAAAGCCATTACTTTTCTGTCTTTGCGCCTCGAGCATGATGAGGACAGATGAGGCTTTTCCGATCGCTTGGCGCACATGCATGAGAAAGCCGGCCAAGCCGATGTGGCAGCGCCGGTCTTCGGCAGACCGGAAGCGGCGGCAACGGCTAGGCTCTTCATCATCGCGGCTGGTCGGGAGGAGGACGGTTCCCGCCGCCAACCCCTTTTCGATGTGATCAGTCAAAAGACCTTCGTCATTGGAGAAAAGCCGTCCGTGAGGCCCGTGCCCAATGGAAGGGGGTAGAGCGGCTCAAGCGGCCCTGAGATGCCTTCCCGCTGGGTGCCTCGAGAGAGCCTCCGATACGGCACCCGGGTCCGGCCTGGGATCGGCGGCCCGAGGGCGGAACAACTCGCGCATGATGAGGGAGAGCGCATCGAGATCGACCGCGAAGGCGTCGAGGAAATGTCGCCAGATGGCGAGCTCGGTATAACCCGCCTGCCTGAGCAATTCGACCGCGGTGGCGATGATGACGGGATCGGTGAGACGCGTGCGCAAACCGTCGTGTTGCTGGGAAGCCGAAGGAAATTGTCGCATGCGGGCCCCGAGGTTGAGCTGTCGACCGACGTGACGCAACCCTGTTGATACGCGACGAATCACTCGAAGATTGATCTAATTAGATATGTTTAGATCGGTGCGCGTCAAGAATTAAAAGAATAACGAGGGAAAGCCCCATCGAGAGCTGCCCGAGCTGCGCCCCGAGATGAATTCAGCGCTTGCGCGTTTCGGCGTCGCGTTTCGTCACGCGGTGCTCGTTTCGGGCGCCGCGCCGCTTGTGACGCTCGAAGCGCGCCGCTTGCGCCAAGCATCTCGAAGCGGAGCGCGCCGGCGACCGGCGCCGCCTCGACGAGTCGAACGCTCGCCGGATCGCCGAGCCGAAAAATCGTGCCGGTGCGATCGCCGACGAGGGCGTGCTCGGCCGGCTTGTAGCGGAAATACTCGCCCCCGAGCGTCGCCGCCGGAATGAAACCCGAAGCGCCTGTTTCGGCGAGCGAGACGAAGAGGCCGGCGCGCGTGACGCCGTTGATGCGCGCTTCGAAGACCGCGCCGATCTCGTCGGCGAGATGAGCCGCGATCAGCCTGTCGACGGTATCGCGCTCGGCCGCCATGGCGCGCCGCTCGGCGGCGGAGATGCTCGGTGCCGATCTGGGCAAGCGCCGCGACGGTGACTGAAGGCGAAAGCCCATCCTTGCCGAGATGGAGCGCGCCGGATGAGCCCTCGATGGACGATGAGATCGGCATAGCGGCGAATGGGTGAGGTGAAATGCGCGTAGCGGCGCAAGTTCAAGCCGAAATGGCCGTAATTTTCCGCCGCGTATTCGGCTTGCGCCTGGGTGCGCAGCACGACCTCGTTGATGAACGCCTGGTGCGGCGTGCCTTCCACGCGTGCCAGGATCGAGTTGAACAAGCCCGGCCGCATTGCCCCCTGTTTCGGCAACTTGATCCCGATCGAGGCGAGCACCTCGCGCAGCCCCTCGAGCTTCTCGGCCGAAGGCTCGTCATGGACGCGGTAGAGGAGGGGGACATGGGCGCGCTCGAGCGTCTCGGCGGCGCACACATTGGCGAGGATCATGAATTCCTCGATGAGCCGATGCGCCTCGAGGCGCGGCGGCACGACGACCCGATCGAGCGTGCCGTCGGGCTTCAGCAGGAGCTTGCGTTCGGGAAGGTCGAGATCGAGCGGCCGGCGCTCCGCGCGCGCTTTCTTCAACACGGCGTAGGCGGCGTAGAGCGGGTGGATGACATCGGCGAGGAGCGGGCGCGTCGTCTCGTCCGGCGCGCCGTCGATGGCGGCTTGCGCCTGGGCGTAGGCGAGCCTCGCGGCCGAGCGCATCATGACGCGGTGGAAGGCGTGGCGCAGCTTGCGTCCCTGCGCGTCGATGACGGTCTTAAGCGCGAGCGCCGGGCGATCTTCATGCGGGCGCAAGGAGCACAGATCGTTCGAGATGCGCTCGGGCAGCATCGGCACCACGCGATCGGGAAAATAGACCGAGTTGCCTCGCTCCAGCGCCTCCCGATCGAGCGCGGAGCCTTGATGCACATAGGCCGCGACGTCGGCGATCGCGATCCTCAGCACGAAACCGCCGGGGTTCTTCGGATCCGTGTCGGCCATCGCCTGCACGGCATCGTCATGATCCTTGGCGTCCGGCGGATCGATGGTGACGAGCGGCACCGAGCGCCAGTCCTCGCGTCCCTCGAGGCTCGCCGGCCGGACGCGCGCGGCCTCGGAGAGGGCGGCGGGCGAGAAGACATGAGGGATGCCATGCGCGTAGAGCGCGATGAGGCTCACCGCCTTTTCGCTGCCGAGCGAGCCCAGGCGCTCGCGCACCTTGGCGCGAGAAAGCCCTTGCCGTCCGCGCCCCGCATCGAGGAGCGCGACGGAGACGAGATCGCCGTCGCGAGCTTCGCCGAGATCGGCCTCGGCGATCGACAATTCGCGCCCTTGCGCCTTCTTGTCGATCGGGACGAGCCGTCCCGAGCCGTCCTTCTGCATCCGCAAGATGCCGAGCGTGCGATTTTTTTCTCGCGGGATCACCCTGATGATCCGGCCGACATAAGGGAAATCCCGTTCGGCGCGGCTTTTTTCGATGTGCAGGAGCACATCGTCGCGCGCGCCCGGCGCCGCTTCCCCGGCCTTCGCGCGTCGCTGAAGGGGGATGAGAATGCGCGGCGCCGCCCCTTGCGTCGCGGCGTCCCAATCGGCGGGGATCGCAAAGAGGTCGCCGTCCCGTGTCGTTCCGGCGATCGTGGCGACGAGCGTCGCCGGCAAGGCGCCGGCGCTGGAGATTGCCTTGCGATGGCGTTCGAGAAGGCCTTGTGCCGCCATCTCCTTCAAAAGAGCTTTGAGGCCAATCCGGTCCGCGCCCTGGACCGCGAAGGCCCGTGCGATCTCACGCTTGCCGATCTTGGCGCCGCGTTCGCTCTCGCGGGCCAGATAGCCGAGAATGTCGTCGCGCGAGGGCAAGGCGGCGGTCGCGCGCGCTCGTGGTCCTTTAGGCAAGCCGAATTCCGTTGCAAACTGTGGTGCCTGTTCTCGCACGCCGACGCCGCAAAGGCCATGGTCTTCGCGCTTATCGGGGCCGCACCACCCTTCAAACCTCGGCCGAGGGTTCAGAAGCTTACGTCGAGATGGCCCTTGAAAGCGTTGTCATAGGCGCGTTGGCCGAACTGCCCGGAGTAGAACACGCCCACGGTGATGGCCGAGCTTACGGAATAATCGAGCCCGGCCTCCGCCAAGAGCGTATTCCGATCGATCGGCACACCGGCCACGGTGAAGCTCTGCGACGCGTTTTGGAAAGCGAGAAACACCGAGGGCACGAGGTCGCCGTAAGCGCGACGCCAGGCGACGAGGGCGTGCGCGGTGAGCGGCACGGGAGCGTCGATCACGCCTTGCACGCGCAAGCCCAAACTCGTGGTGGCGAAGTCGAAAGTGCGGGCAAGGGCCGTGAGCGCCGCCGGTCCGCCGACCTCGCTGAAGCCGTTGAGATGAATCTCGATGGCGGCCGCGCCGACAAATGGCTCGAGCGACATATGCGAGACGCCGAAGCTGCCGAAGCGCGCGCCCGGAACATTCACGCGATAGCCGGCTTCGCCGAACGCTTGCGCGGTCGTGCCGCCGCTGCTCGAGGCCGCCGTATCCGAAAATCCCGGGAAGACGATGGAGCGGCTGGTCGACAGGCTGTTCGAGCCGTAGAGCGCGCCGGTGCGCAAATGCACAGGCCCGAAGCTCGCTCCGGCATAGATGCCGCCGAAGACGTTCTCGAAATCCGCCGAGGAGAGGCGTTGGCCGACGTTGACCGTATCATTGGTGTAACCGCCGGCGGCACCCAAGCGCCATTCGCTTCCGGCAAATCCGATGGTCGAGACATCGCCGCCGAGGACGAAGCCGCCGGTCGAGCGATTGAAGGATGCGGCGTTGCCATTGCCCTTCGCGCCCCCCCAATCGCCGAAGCCCTGGCCCCAGAGATCGAAGAGGCGAGGCTGGTACATGCGCACGTCGATGGGCGCGAGAGGAGGGCCCTTTCGGGACGGAAGATCGGCCGCATAGGCGCCCGTCATCGTCGAAGCCACGCCGAGAAGCGGGGTTGCAAGCGGCTGGTTCAAGCGATCGAGGATCGCCTCGCGCGGCAGGCGGTCATCCTCGAAGGCCGCCGAGACCGCTGTTGCGTGGATCTCGCCGGAGAGCGCAGTCGAAGGCCTGGAGAGCGCCGGCGACGCTCTGGCCGATCACCGCATCGAAAAGCGGTCCGGAGCCGAACTCCTGCAAGGCAGTCGCCGTCGCCTTCTGGTTTCGCGTGATGGCGACCGAAGGAAATGTCGGTGGCGGCGGCGGTGGCGAGAGGACGGTAGGCGCGGGAGGCGTGAAACTCAGGAAAACATCATTGGCATCTTCGGTCAGCACCGGTCGCAGGAAGGCGAGGTTCGTGCTCGTGGTGAGTTGCGCGAAGGCTCCTGAGACGCCCCCATTCGCGGTCAAGAGAGTGAAACGGGTCGACGGCGAGAAATTGCCGGTCCCGGCTAGCACTTGCACGGTGCCGCCCGTCAGCGTCGCCGTGCCGGTCACGAGCAGCTTGTCGTTCTGGCCGGCGGGGTTGATGTTGACGAGGAAGGTCGAGCCAGGGGCGAAGCTGGCTTTGCCCGAGACATTGAGCGTGGTGAAGGCCGTGATCGCGCCCGGCGCCACCGTGCCGCCTGATTGCGCCACGAGACCGCCGAGCGTTCCCGAGCCAGCGAGCGTGCCGCCGTTCGATACCGTCGCGATCGAATTGAGGATCGAGCCCGTCACCGCGAGGGTGCCGATGGTCACCGTCGTCGGGCCCGTGTAGGTGTCGACGGCCGAAAGCACGAGCGTGCCCGGGCCGTTCACCGTGAGCGCTCCGCTGCCCCCGCTGCCGAGGCTGCCGTTCTGGTCGGTGATCACATCGGCGATCGTCTGCGTCTCGCCCGCGGCGGGCTGGAAGAAAATGGTGTTGTTGCCTTGCAGGAAGATGCCGCTGCCGAGCGCCGAGCCGTTCCCCGCCGTCCCCCCTCCGCCGGTTCCGGCGAGCACCGAGTTGCCATTGACCGTGAAATTGCCGGCGACCGTCAGCTTGCCGCCTTGCTGCACGAAGATCGCGCCGCCCGCGCCCAGGCCGCCGCCGCCATTGCCGGTGGCATCCCCAGCGCCGCCGCCGACGCCGCCGTTGCCGGCGACGATGCCGCCGGCCGCGCCACCACCGCCGAAGCCGCCATCACCGCCGCCGCTTCCCGCAATAAAGGGATTGGTGCCGCCCCCGCCGCCCCCGAAACCACCAGTGCCCGCGCTGTTCAGGCCGCCAGAGCCGAAAGTGCCATTTCCTGTGAGCGAGGCAAATTTTCCCGGGCGTATGCGCGCATCGCCGCCACCGCCCGGAGGTTGACCGCTCCCGCCGCCGCCGCCGCCGCCGAACCCGCCGCCACCGCCGTCTCCGCTAATTCCAGAATTACTTGTGGGCATTACGCCGTTCACGCCGCCGCCGCCGCCGGCCTGGCCAGCGCCACCGCCACCCCCACCACCGCCATTGCTGCCGCCGTTGCCACCGACTTCCTGCGCGTTATTACCTACGCCCCCGTTTCCGCCGCTTCCTTGACCCGTAAGGTTACCGTTCCCACCAGCGTTTTGAATGAAGGGCCCCCCGAGGCCACCGGCGGCCGGGTTGCCCATGCCGCCCCCGCCTCCACCCCCGCCGGAGCCTGCGGAACCGCCGGCTCCCCCCAATCCGCCCCCGCCACCACCTCCGCCACCGATCGGAGCACTGGCGCCGCTACCGCCATTGCCGCCATGCGCGACATTGTTGAGCAAGGAGACGTTGCTTACCGTCACATTGGCGCCCGAGGCAACGAATAAGGCACCGCCGAGACCACCACCGCCGCCGGCACCATTGCCGCCCGCGCCGCCTTGCGCCGTCACCTGGCTGATCGTGAGGTTGTTGATCGCCACCGTTCCCGAGAAGACGAAAAGGCCGCTCGTGCCTGGAGCGGTGCTGCTCGCCCCCGAAAGCGCGAAGTTGTTGCCGTTGATCGTGAGGTTCTGCGTGATCGCCGGCAGGTCGCTTACCGTCGAGATGTTGGCGGTGAAAGTAATCGTGTCCCCGGGGGCCGCGTTGGTGAGCGCGGCGCGCAGGCTGGTGTCGCTGTTCACCATGAAATCCGTGGCAAACGCCGGGGAAGAGGCAAGAAGCGCCAGCACCGCGACCGAAAGCTGACAGCGGTTGCGCACGCTGGGCCATGGATTACGGCTCCCGCGTGTTCTGGACCCGCCGGAATTGCGAGTGAGGCCCCAGCCCAAATGACTCATATGCACCCCTCGAGCGTGTCGTTTCTTTCCCTGTTTTTTGCCTCGAGCGAACGAAAGAAGCCCTTTCGAGCCCGACCTCGCTTTTTTCTTTGTTGGACTGAGAAGGTCCCTGTCCGCCTCAAGACCGTGAAGGTCCGCACGGATCGAGTCCGCATTCGCATCACCCGCAACCCCGAATTGATGAATGCAGCATCGAATCGGGCAGGGCGGTCAGCTTCCAGATTGGCCGCTAATTAGCGGTTTAGCATGATTCGAAATTCTTGTCTCTACGGTTGGACAATGATGGAACGCGAGGAACCGGCGGGACGGAAAAGGAGATCGAGCGGCGCCACCATGCAGGGCGGCTTGTGGCCTCTCGCCGGAGCGGCGCGCATGATCGGCATTCAAGACCGGCGGCATGGTTTGGCGATCACACCGGCGGGCCAAGGGGCGATGTTCTTGGTGCGCCGATCGATCAGAGGCAAGAGAAAATGGGTGAAGCGACGCCCAAAGCAACTTATGTCTCCTGCACAGCGACGCGTCCGCCAAAAGACAGTCGTCGAAGGATGCGCAGCGCTGAGGTGACGTGCTTGAATCCGCAGGCCCTCTAGCTGCTTTTCGAAACAGCCCTGCCCTTGGCGACGGGGCGCTTCGGGCGGCTGGCCTCATTTTTCGACGACGCGCTCTTCGACGACGCGCTCTTCGATGCCGTGCTCTTGGACGCCGCACTCTTGGATTTCGCGCTCCTGGATTTCGCGGACTTGCCGCTCTTCGCCCTCGCCGTCTTCACCCGTCCGCGTCTTGCGCCTCCGCCGGCCGCCTGCTTGGCGCTGAGCAATGCGAGCGCTTCTTCGAGGCCGATCGCGTCGGGGTCAACGCTCTTCGGCAAGGTGGCGTTGAGCTTGCCGTGGTTGACATAAGGGCCGAAGCGCCCGGGTCGCACGCTGACCGGGCCGCCGTCGGGATGCTCGCCGAGCGGCCGGCCGGCCGGCGCCCCGCCGAAGCGGCCACGACCGGGGCCGTTGGTTTCGCGCGCGATGATCAGATCGATCGCGCGGTTGGCGCCGATTTCGAGGACGTCGTCGCTCTTCTCCAGATTGGCAAAGGTCTTGCCGTGCTGCACATAAGGCCCGTATCGCCCGATGCCGGCAAGGATCTTCTCCCCGCTCTCGGGATGCCTTGCCACCTCGCGAGGCAAAGACAGAAGCTTGATCGCCTTGCCGAGGTCGACCGCGGCCGGATCGAGCCCCTTCGGCAGGCTGACGCGCTTCGGCTTTTCGCCGTCGCCGAGCTGGAGATAAGGGCCGAAGCGCCCGTCCCGCGCCGTGATGTCAAGGCCCGTCGCCTCGTCCTTGCCGAGCACTTGCACGCCGTTTCCGACGCCTTGTTCCCCGTTCGCACCCTTGCCATTGGCGCCGCCGGCCGCCGAGAGCTGTCGCGTAAAGCGGCATTCCGGATAATTCGAGCAGCCGATGAATACGCCGAACTTGCCGAGCTTCAGCGACAAGCTGCCCGAGCCGCAGGACGGGCAGGCGCGCGGATTTGATCCGTCGCCCTTGTCGGGAAAGATGTGGGGGCCCAGGGTTTCGTTGAGCGCGTCGAGCACTTGTGTCGTGCGCAATTCCTTGGTCCCGGCGATCGCGGCCGAGAAGTCGAGCCAGAAGCGACGCATCACCTCCTTCCACGCGATCTCGCTGTTCGAGATGCGGTCGAGGTCCTCCTCGAGCGAGGCGGTGAAGTCGTATTCGACGTAGCGCTTGAAGAAATTTTCGAGGAAGGCGGTGACGATGCGTCCCTTGTCGGCAGCGACGAGGCGCTTTTTCTCGAGCGTGACGTATTCGCGCTCCTGGAGCACGGCCAGAATCGAAGCATAGGTCGAGGGGCGGCCGATGCCGAGCTCCTCCATGCGCTTGATCAGGCTCGCTTCGGAAAAACGGGGCGGCGGCTCGGTGAAGTGCTGCGCGATGTCGATCCTCTCGCGCGTCAGCGGGTCGTCGGCGCGCATGGGAGGGAGGCGGCGATTCTCCTCGTCCTCCGGTTCCTCGTCGCGCCCCTCCTGATAGAGCTTGAGGAAACCGTCGAAAGTTATGACCTGGCCGGTGGCGCGCAGGTCGAGCTTGCGCGAGCCGGCCTGCGCCACGATGTCGGCCGTGGTGCGCTCGATCGTCGCGCTCTCCATCTGGCTCGCGATCGAGCGGATCCAGATAAGCTCGTAGAGCCTCGCCTGATCGCGATCGAGGAGCCGCGCCATCTGTCGCGGGTGCCGCGCGGGATCGGTCGGACGGATCGCTTCATGCGCCTCCTGGGCGTTCTTCGCCTTGTTGGCGTAGCGGCGCGGTGCATCCGGCAGGTATCGTTTGCCGTGCTCCGTCTCTATCATCCGTCGGATCCGGGAGACGGCCTCGGGCGCCATGTCGACGCCGTCGGTCCGCATATAGGTGATGAGGCCGACCGTTTCTCCTTCGACGTTCACGCCTTCGTAAAGCCGCTGCGCAATGCGCATCGTCACCGCTGGCGACAGGCCGAGCTTGCGCGAGGCTTCCTGCTGCAAGGTCGATGTGGTGAAGGGCGGGAAGGGGTGCCGCTTGCCGGGCTTCGCCTCGATATGGCCGACCCGGAAGGTCGCTGCGTCGAGCGCGGCCCTGAAGGCCTCGGCCTCCCTTGCCGTGCCGACGTCGAGCCGCGCGATCTTCTCGCCGTCCGCGCCGACGAGGCGCGCTTCGAAAGGGGCACCCGCCGGCGTCTTCAGCAGCGCGACGATCGACCAATATTCGCGCGCCACGAAGCGCTCGATCTCGAGCTCCCGATCGCAGACGAGGCGCAGCGCGACCGACTGCACCCTCCCGGCCGAGCGCGCGCCTGGAAGCTTGCGCCACAACACGGGCGACAGGTTGAAGCCGACGAGATAGTCGAGCGCGCGCCGCGCGAGATAAGCATCGACCAGCGCCTGATCGATGGCGCGCGGTCGCGACATCGCTTTCGCGACCGCATCGGGGGTGATGGCGTTGAAGGTGACGCGCTCGACAGGCACGCCCTTCAAGGCGCGCCTCGCGCTCAAGGCTTCGACGATGTGCCAGGAGATCGCCTCGCCTTCGCGATCCGGGTCGGTCGCGAGGATGAGACCGTCCGCGCCCTTCACCGATCGCGCGATTTCGGAGACGTGCTTGGCGCCCCTGGCCTCGACCTCCCATTTCATGGCGAAGTCATCCTCGGGATCGACCGAGCCGTCCTTCGGCGGCAGGTCGCGCACATGCCCGAAAGAGGCGACGACGTGGTAGCCTCGGCCCAGATATTTATTGATGGTCTTCGCCTTCGCAGGCGATTCGACGACGACGACTTTCATGATGACCGTTCGGCAAGGCGCGCTTGGCGATGAGCGCGCGGGCTTAGGATGCGGGCTCGTGAAGAGGGCGGAACATGGTGAGGTCGGAGAGCGAAGTCAATCTTGCCTGCCTCGATCCGTTCAGGCTCACACGCGCACGAGGTCGAGCCCGATGATGCCGATCAATATGAGATAGACGGCGACGATGTAGTTGAGCAAGCGCGGCATCAACAGGATGACGACGCCCGCGATGATCGAGATGATCGGCGACAGATGGGTGTGGATGTTGATCATGGTTTCGTCCTTCCGGCTCGGAGAAGTGGCGAACGCGAGCCGCGCCTCAACGCGCGAATCGAACTCCCGGTTTCCATAACAGGATTTTGCCGCGCGCTTCAGCCGGACGGCAGGGCGCGCTCGAGAAGTTGCTCATGTTGCGCATCGAGCTCGTTCGTGCCGAAGATGGCCCTTTGGCTCGCAAGGCGCGTGCGCGCGAACGCCTCGGCGATCTCGCCGGGCGCGCATCGCGCGAGCGCCGCCGCGGTCGCGAGCGCAGCGAGCTCCTGCGTCACGATGCGCGAAGCGCCCTCGGCATCGGGTCCGGCGAGACCGCTTTCGATGCACTTCGCCGATTGCTCGACGCCGGGGAGCCCCTGCGCCTCGCGCGCAAGCTCGGCGAGCACGCCATGTGCCGCGTCCCGGTCGCGGCTCGCGGCGCGCAGCACGTCGAGCGCCATGATGTTGCCGGAGCCTTCCCAGATCGCGTTGACCGGCGCTTCGCGATAAAGCCGGGGTAGGGGGCTCTCTTCGACATAGCCGTTGCCGCCGAGGCACTCCATCGTCTCGTAGAGGAAGCCCGGCGCGGCTTTGCAGACGGCGAACTTGACCGCCGGCGTCATCAAGCGCGCGTAGGCCGCCTCCGACGGCTCCTCGCCCATTCTGTCGAAGGCTCGCGCCAGCCTGAGCGTGACGGCGGCCGTACCCTCGACGGAGAGCGCGAGGTCGGCGAGCGTCGCGCGCATGGCCGGTTGATCCACGAGCTTCTTTTGAAAGGCGCTGCGGTGGCGCGCGTGATGCATGGCCAGCGCGAGGCCCATTCGCATCAGTCCCGCCGATGAGCTGACGCAGTCCAATCTCGTGAGCTGCACCATCTCGATGATGGTGGGAACGCCGCGCCCCTCCTCGCCGATCCGCCAGGCGAAGGCCTTGGCGAATTCGACCTCGGATGAGGCATTCGATCGGTTGCCGAGCTTGTCCTTCAGCCTCTGGAGATGCAAGGCGTTGAGCCGGCCGTCGGGACGAAAGCGGGGCGCGAGAAAGCAGGTGAGGCCGCCCGCGGCTTGCGCGAGGATGAGGAAGGCGTCGCACATCGGCGCCGACATGAACCATTTATGGCCGGTGATCTCATATTCGTCCTGCGCGACGAGATCGGCGCGGGTGGTGTTCGCGCGCACGTCGCTGCCGCCTTGCTTCTCGGTCATGCCCATGCCCAAGGTCGCGCCTTGCTTCTCCCAGAAGGGCTTGAAGGACGCGTCGTAGATGCGGGAGGAAATGAGCGGCGCGAGCTTCATGAGGTGCTCGGGCGCTGCCGCGAGCGCGGCGATCCCGGCATGTGTCATGGTCACGGGACAGAGATGGCCGGCCTCGACCCCGCTGGTGACGTAGTGCTTCGAGGTGCGCACCACATGCCCGGTTCCGGGGCGCCTTCCCGCAGCCGGGCTGGCTTTCTCGGCGGCCCCCTGCCAGGTCGACGAGGCAAGACCCGCGCCGATGCTTTGGCGCATCAGCGCGTGATAGGCCGGGTGAAACTCCACGAAATCCCGTCGCCGGCCTCGCGCATCGAAAGCCTTGAGCCTGGGCGGGTTCTCATTGGCGAGGCGCGCGAGCTCGAGAGACTCGGCCCCTCCGAGCGAGGCTCCGTGAGAAAGCACGGTCCCCTCGTCGCCCGCGGCGCCGAAAGCCGCGACGGCTCCGAGTAGCGGCCGGTCGAGCACGGCGAGATTGACGTCGACGAAAGGCGGCGCCTGATTGAAGACTTCATGGGTGGCGAAAGCATCGAGGGTCACGGGGATGCCGCTTTCGTCTGCACGGGCACAGTTCGTCCAGGGAAAATGCGCCGGATCTGCCTCCTCATCAAGGAGGGATAAAGCGGACCATCATCGCCTCATTCGTTGGTTTTTCCGAAGGAATCGTCATCGAATGCCATCACACCTGCGGGTGCTTGACGAAACAAGCCGCCCGATGCTGTCTACTCACGCGGCGTCCTGGGCGTCCTGGCCGAGTTTGTCCTTCGGAGATACATTGGCGCCATGCCTGAGGAGACCAGCAATCTCACCTCGCGCATGCTTCGCGTAATGGACGAGAAACTCGATCGGCTGATCGAAGACGTCCATGATGTGAAATTGCGTTTGACGGCCGTGGAGGAGGCGCTCGCCGGCGTCAATCGCCGCATCGACCGTACGGAGACGCGCCTCGATCGGATCGAAAAGCGGCTCAATTTGGTCGACGCTTCATAAGAAATCGGCGGGCATTTGCACGCCGGCAAGCTCGACGAAGATGAGCGACTTCGAGCAAAAGCTTCCGTCATTGAAGCGTCGAAGCTCCGGTCGCGCGGCCTGACCGCCGCACCGAAATCGAGCGTAGTTCCACGGCGCCGGCAAAACCTCCCCCTCCAGAAGGCTTGTGGATTTGTGGCTCGCATGGCTGGCGCCGGCGCCAGCTTTCTCCTATGCAGCTGCCTTTAATGAGTGGCCAATTCCTTTACCCCTATCGCCATCTCCTCGGCATCGAAGGGCTGTCGCGCCCCGACATCGAGGCGCTGTTGGACACCGCGCAAGACTATGTCGCCCTGTCGAGGCAGGTGGAGAAGAAGGCTGCGACCTTGCGAGGGCGCACCCAGATCAACCTCTTCTTCGAGCCCTCGACGCGCACGCAATCCTCGTTCGAGATCGCCGGAAAGCGGCTCGGCGCCGACGTCATGAACATGTCCGTCTCCTCCTCATCCGTGAAGAAGGGCGAGACGCTGCTCGACACCGCCGCGACCTTGAACGCCATGCGTCCCGACATCATCATCGTGCGCCATCACGCGGCGGGCGCCGTCAATCTTTTGGCCCGCAAGGTCGATTGCTCGGTCGTCAACGCCGGTGACGGCGCCCATGAGCACCCGACCCAAGCCTTGCTCGATGCCTTGACGATCCGCCGCGCCAAGGGACGGATCGAAGGGCTCGTGGTGGTGATTTGCGGCGACATCTTGCATTCGCGCGTCGCTCGCTCGAACATCATCTGCCTTGCCGCGCTCGGCGCATTCGTGCGCGTCGTCGGGCCCTCGACGCTCCTGCCGGCGGGGATCGAACGCTTCGGCGTCGAAGTCGCGCCCGACATGCGCGCCGGCCTCGCAGGCGCCGACATCGTGATGATGCTTCGCCTGCAGCGCGAGAGGATGAACGGCGCTTTTCTGCCTTCGGTGCGCGAATATTTCCGCTATTTCGGGCTCGATCGGGAGAAGCTCGCCCTCGCCAAACCGGATGCCCTCGTGCTCCATCCCGGCCCGATGAATCGCGGCGTCGAGATCGCCTCGGACGTTGCGGACGGCGCGCAATCGCTCATCCGCGAGCAGGTGGAGATGGGGGTGGCGGTGCGCATGGCCGTGCTCGAAGCGCTTGCGAGGCATCTGCCAAATGGCTGAAGCGAGGGCAGAGGCCGCCGGGGCGTCGCGGGCCCTGCTGTTCACCAACGCCCGGCTCGTCGATCCGGCGGCGCGTGAGGAACGGCGCGGTGGGGTGCTCGTCGCGAATGGGCTGATCGCGGAAAGCGGGCCGCATCTCGCGGCGACGCCCGCTTCCCGGAGCGTCCGCGAAGACACGCGCGTGATCGACTGTCGCGGGCTCGTCCTCACGCCGGGCCTCGTGGACCTGCAAGCCTTCGTCGGCGAGCCGGGGGCCGAGCACCGCGAGACCTTTGCCTCGGCGAGCCGCGCCGCGGCGGTCGGAGGCATCACCACCCTGATTTGCCGGCCGGACACCGATCCGGCGATCGACGATCCGGCGATCGTCGATTTCGTGTTGCGGCGCGCGCGAGCGGCTTCTCCCTTGCGCATCCACCCTTGCGCCGCGCTCACCAAGGGTCTCGCCGGGCGCGAGATGACGGAGATCGGCCTCCTCAAGGAGGCCGGCGCCGTCGCGTTCGGAGACGGCCACAGAAGCGTGATGAACGCTCAGCTCATGCGTCGCGCCATGCTCTACGCGCGCGATCGTGACGCAATCGTTTCACACTTCACCCAGGATGCAAACCTCGCCGCTGAAGGCGTTATGAACGAAGGAGAATTCGCTTCGAGGCTCGGCCTTCCCGCGATTCCGAAGGCAGCCGAGACCATGATCCTCATGCGCGATCTCGCCCTCGTCCGGCTGACCGGGGTGCGCTACCACGCAGCCTTGATCTCATGCGCCGAATCGGTCGAGGCGATCCGCGAGGCGAAGGCACAGGGGCTCGCTGTCACCTGCGCCGTCAGCGTCAACCATCTCACACTCAACGAAGGCGACGTCGGCGACTACCGGACCTTCTTCAAGGTGTCGCCGCCCTTGCGTTCCGAAGCGGATCGCCGTGCGCTCGTCGCCGGCCTGGCGCAAGGTGTGGTCGACGTTATCGTGTCGGATCACGATCCGCAGGACGTCGAGACGAAGCGACAGCCCTTCGCCGAATCGGCCGACGGCGCGATCGGGCTCGAGACGATGCTCGCCGCGGCCTTGCGTCTCGTCCATTCCGGTGAGATCTCGCTGCCTCGCCTTCTCGCCGCCATGTCGAGCGGACCCGCCGCCGCGTTCCGCCTGCCCGCCGCAAGCCTCGCGCCCGGGGCCCGCGCCGATCTTATCGTCCTCGATCCCGACGAGCCTTGGGTGGTGGACCCCGGGAACCTCGCGTCCTTGTGCAAGAACACGCCTTTCGACGAAGCCCGCCTGCAAGGCCGCGTGCTTGCGACACTCGTCGGAGGCGAAATCATCCACGCCGTTGCGGGTTCCCTGCCCGGCCTCTAGAGTTGCCGCGGCGGCAGATCCTGGACCGGATCATGCCCGCGAGAGTTTGGTCGGCGCGTGGTTTGGTCGATGCGTGGTCTTGGCGCAAAGCCCTGGCGCCGAGGATGGGGAGGCCCCAAGTGGCGGGATCAATCGACGCGCCGGCGTCCGGGGTCATAGGGATCGCGGCCTTCGTCATCGGCTACCTGCTGGGTTCCATTCCGTTCGGCATCGTCCTGACACGCCTTGCGGGCGAGCCCGATCTGCGCGGCATCGGGAGCGGAAATATCGGGGCGACCAATGTGCTGCGCACGGGCAAGAAGGGCATCGCGGCAGCGACGCTTCTGGGCGACATGCTGAAGGGAACGGTCGCGGTGCTCATCGGCGCGCATTTCGGCGTGACGGCGGCGCTCGCCGCGGCGTGCGGGGCCTTCCTGGGACATCTCTTCCCGGTCTGGCTCGGCTTCAAGGGCGGGAAGGGCGCCGCCACCTTCCTCGGTTGCCTGATCGGCTTCTACTGGCCCGCCGCCCTCGCTTTTGCGGCGATCTGGCTCGCCATCGCCTTCGCCTCGCGCTACTCCTCGCTCGCGGCATTGTCGGCGAGCGTGGCGGGCGTGGTGACGCTTTTGGCGTTCGAGCCGCTGATCGAGGCCTTGGTCTTCGCCCTCCTTGCCGCGATCTTATGGGTGAAGCACGCGCAGAATATCCAGCGCCTCCTGGCCGGCACGGAGAGCCGCATCGGGTCGAAGTCGTGACACGCGATGTCGCTGCCCTCAAGGACGACGAGAAGCTCGCCTGGCTCAGGCTGATCCGCTCGGAGGGCGTGGGCCCGAGAACGTTCCGAGGGCTCGTCAAACGATACGGTAGCGCCACCGCGGCGCTCGCGGCATTGCCGCGCCTTTATCGCGAGAGCGGGCGAGTGCTTCATGTGTGCACGCAAGAGGAGGTCGAAGCGGAGCTTGCCGCTTGCGCGAGACTGTCCGTCAGCCTGATCGCGGTTACGGACGCGTCTTATCCGGCGGCGCTCGCGGCGACGGCGGATGCGCCGCCTCTCATCGCGCTGCGCGGCGACACGGCCGTCCTCGATCGGCCGATGGTCGCGATCGTCGGCTCTCGCAACGCCTCGGCGCTCGGATTGCGGTTTGCGGAGAGGATCGCGCGGGAACTCGGCGAAGCAGGCTTCACCATCGTCTCCGGACTGGCGCGCGGCATCGATGCGAGAGCGCATGCCGCCTCGCTCGCGTCGGGGACGGTCGCCGTGCTCGCGGGCGGACATGAGCGGGTCTATCCGAACGAAAACCGACCTCTCCTCGAGCGCATCGTCGAGAGTGGCGCGGCGGTGAGCGAAATGCCGATCGCCTGGGAGCCGCGCGGCCGGGATTTTCCCCGGCGCAACCGGATCGTCTCCGGGCTTTCGCATGGAACCATCGTGATCGAGGCGGCGCGCGGCTCGGGTTCGCTGATCACCGCCCGCTTCGCGGTCGAGCAGGGGCGTGAAGTGTTCGCGGTGCCGGGCTCGCCTCTCGATCCGCGCGCCGAAGGCACCAACGACCTGATCCGGCAGGGCGCGACCCTGGTCTCGGCGTGCGAGCACGTCATCGAGGTTCTGGCCCCGATCATCGCGGGCAAGCAGGACCGCTCGGCGCCGAACGGCCTCGCCGAGGAGGCTTCGACCGCGCAAGAGCCGCTCTGGGAAGAGCTTGATCTTTTCGGTGAGCGGACGCCGGTCCCTTCAGTGGAAGTTCCCTCCGCGGAACTGCGTCCGGCGGCTTTCGAGGGGCCGGATGAAGATCGGGATGAACGCGATGACGGCATGCACTCGATGGAGCGCGTTCTTGCCGTGCTCGGGGCATCGCCCGCGGCACTCGACGATATCGTGCGCGGCTGCGGCCTCCCGGCGAGTGCCGTGCGCGCGACCCTGCTCGAGCTCGAGCTCGACGGACGCATCACGAGAATGGGCGGCGATCTCGTGCAGCTCTTGCGGTGACCCGGATACGCTGAAAATCTTCTGCCGAAGGGTGGTGAAAGACGACCTGCTCGAGGCGATCAGCGAGCGTCGAACATTGTAAATATGATCAGGACCGCGGGCCGGGGCGATCCTGCTCGAGCTTGCGCAGCTGCGCACGAGCTTCGGCATGTGCCATTTCGAGGAAATAGGCGAGGAGGTTGAGGTCGCTCTTGCGGGCCATGCTCGAGAGCTCGACCGATATCTGACCGATGTAGCGGGCGACGTCCTGCGGCGTCCCCCCCAACCCTTCGCGTGCCGCGCGCCTGCGGCCGCTCGTCGGGCCATCGTGAGCGACCAGCTCTTTGCGAGCCGAAGCGGAAGCAGTCTCTTTTGCGAGCGTTCTCATTAGCCGTCTCGGTCGGAACACGGGGCCAGGGCCGCCACAACAAGGACAGGGCTCATCAGATGAGTGAAAATGCGACGCCATTCGTGTATTTTTCGTTATGAATTGGAAAGTCCCTGTCCCTAGATTTCAACGTGCCGCAAGGATTTCTCCCCGATACTTCGGAGATGCCGGGTTTTGCCTTTCAGGCTGCAAGAGGAGGCCACGAGATGCTGAAACGGGCCTGCGGGAAACTGACGCTTGTGGCGCTTCTTGGCATGACCTGCGCCATTGCCATCTCCGTGAAGCACGCCTCGGCCGATGTCTTGCGGACAAGGCAGACGATCGTGACGGCGTCTCGAAATGTGTCGCCCGCGCGTGACGGGTTTCGGCCGTTTCATCATGTATTTCGGCGGGAGCGAGCGGCGCGACGGCATTTTCATGGGCCGCGCGTGATCGGAATCGATGGCGGGGCTGTCGCCATTCCAGTGCCCGAAACAGAAGGCGAGCAGCCTTACCCGATCGAGCAGCCTTTTGAGGGGTTCGATTATCGCCCCTGGCGCGGCCCGCCGGTCAGCGTCGGGCCGCAAATCATCACCTTGCCCGATCCGCTCCCTGGCGAAAGGAGGGCTCCACGCGTCGGCACGGTGCCCCGCGCCGCTTCCGCGGGTCCGCGGGTCCATGCGGCAAGGGAACCCTCGCCGAGGCCGCGCGTCATCGCCTTCCGATATCCTTCGCCTTACCGCCGGCCTGTCTGCTGGCCTGGTTACACCGAAGAGTTCGTCGCGATCGCGCTGCCGCCTTGCGATGACCCGCCTCACAGCGCGATCTACAACACACCTTGCGGCGTTCGTCCCTTCGAATGAGCGGCGAGCCTCGGTGAAGGCGCCGGCTGTCGAGGCAATGTCGAAACGGGTGCGCGCCCGTTCGGATCAGGTTCATGCACCGGAGGGGATCGACGGTTTGAGTGCGCGAATGCGATCGTTCTCACCTGACCGATCGTCGCATTATCTCTCCTCAGGCGGCGGTTGAAGGGCGACGCCCTTCAACCGATCGAGCGCGCCTTGCAGGATGTAGGTGGCCGCGAGCTTGTCGACGAGGTGCTTTCGTCGCGCACGCGAGCGATCGGCCTCGATCAGCGTGCGCGTCACGGCGGCGGTCGACCAGCGCTCGTCCCAGAAGGCGAGGGGAAGCGCGACGAGCGGCGCGAGATTGCGCGCGAAGGAGCGGGCGGATTGCGCCGCAGGCCCTTCCGAGCCGTCCATGTTGCGCGGCAAGCCGATGACAATTCCAGCCACCCCATGATGCGTGACGAGTGCTAAAAGCTCTTGCGCGTCCTTCGTGAACTTCGTGCGCATGATGGTGGTGAGCGGGGACGCGATGATCCGCTCGACGTCGGACAGGCTCGTCCCGATCGTCTTGGAGCCGATATCGAGCCCGATCAGCCTCGCATGCCGCGGCAATGCCGCGAGGGCCTCGAGTTCCACCACCTTGCCGGTCATGCGTCTGGGTTAGCACAGGGAACTTGCGCCCGGAATGCGAGCCGCATGTGCGTGCCGGCCGTGTCGAATCGCGCAAACGCGACGCAGGGCCGAAAAGCTCTTTGCCGGCATCGCCGGAGCGGCTAGCTTCCGGCCGTCACATTGGAGCAGCGCAAATGAAGATCACTTGGTTCGGCCATTCCAATTTCCGTCTCGATTTTGCGGGCAAGGTCGTGCTCATCGACCCTTTCTTCACCGGCAATCCGACCTTCAAGGGCGATCGGGACGCGGCGACCCAGGGCGCGACGCACATCCTGATCACCCATGGCCATGCCGATCACATCGGCGACACTCTCGGGATAGCGAAGAAGACGGGAGCGATGGTGATCACCAATTACGAGCTCGCGAGCTGGCTCGCGGCGAGCGGGGTCGAGAAATGCGACCCGATGAATACCGGCGGAACGATCGATGCGGGCGGATTCTCCGTGACCTTGACGCGCGCCTATCATTCGGCGGCCGAGATGGCCAAGGGCCTGCGCGCCTTGCGCGGCGAGGACGTATCCGCTGAGCGCGACGACGGCATTGCCGTCCCGCTCGGGCATCCGAACGGCATCGTCGTGCGGGCGAAGGGAGAGCGCGTCGTCTATCACATGGGCGACACGGACATCTTCTCCGACATGGCGCTCATCGCGGAACTGCATCGGCCCGAGATCGTGATGGTCCCGATCGGCGATCGCTTCACCATGGGGGCGAAGACGGCCGCGCTGGCACTGCATCGTTTTGTGCGTCCGCGACTTGCCATTCCCTGCCATTACGGCACCTTCCCCATTCTCGATCAGAGCGCCGATCGTTTCGTGGAGATGATGGCGAGCCACGGCGATCACATCGAGGTGAGGGTGCCGGACGTCGGCAAGGCGTTCGAGGCGTGAGAGCGCCTTTCCCGAGGTTGCGAGGCGCGCCAGCCCCTGTTATTCGCGAGTGCGTTCCTGGTAGGCCTTCTTCACATCGGAGCCGATCTCATGTCCGTCGACGCCGCGACCGTGAAGCGTGTCGCTCACCTTGCGCGCATCGCGCTTCCCGAAGAGGAGGTCGAACGCATGCAAGGCGAGATCAACGCCATTCTGGGTTTCGTCGAGGAATTGAGGAAAGTGAACGTGGACGACGTCGAGCCGATGACTTCGGTGACGCCGATGCGGCTCAAGCAACGCGCGGACACGGTGACCGAGGGAGGCATCGCCGATGCCATCGTCGCCAACGCGCCGGCGAGCGACGACCATTTCTTCGTCGTGCCGAAGGTCGTGGAATAGGCCGGTCCCACCGGGGCTCGCCATCTTCAGCCCGGCAGCGATCGCTCGGGCAAATAAAGAGACGGAGCGAGCGTGACTGAATTGATCGATCTCGGCTTGGCCGAGGCCCGAGACGGGTTGAGAGCGAAGCGCTTCTCCGCCTCCGAGCTCGCCCGAGCGCATATCTCGGCGGTCGAGCGGGCGCGCCTCCTCAACGCCTATGTGCTGGAGACTCCGGACAAGGCGCTCGCTCAGGCCGACGAGAGCGACACGCGCCTGCAGCGCGGGGAAGCGAGGCCTCTCGAAGGCTTGCCGCTCGGCATCAAGGATCTGTTTTGCACCGAGGGTGTGCGCACGACGGCAGGGTCCGCCATTCTCGGCGATTTCACGCCGCTTTATGAATCGACGGTCACCAGCCAGCTCTGGCGAGACGGCGCGGTGATGCTCGGCAAGCTCAATTGCGACGAGTTCGCCATGGGCTCGTCGAACGAGACCTCGGCCTTCGGCCCCGTCATCTCTCCGTGGCTGCCGCCCAATTGGGATGGGGCGCGAGCGCGCGCGACGATCGTCAAGGCGACCGCCGACGGTCATGTGCCTGAAGGGCTGCTGGTTCCCGGCGGCTCCTCCGGTGGGTCGGCGGCCGCCGTTGCGGCGCGCCTTTGCCTCGCCGCCACAGCGACCGACACGGGCGGCTCCATCCGCCAGCCCGCCGCCTTCACCGGCACGGTCGGCATCAAGCCGACCTACGGGCGCTGCTCGCGCTTCGGCACGGTCGCCTTCGCATCCTCGCTCGATCAGGCAGGTCCGATCGCGCGCACGGTGCGCGATTGCGCCATTTTGCTCGGCTCGATGGCGGGGCCCGATTTGCGCAATTCGACCTCGGCCGATATCGCGGTTCCCGATTTCGAGGCGGCGGTATCGCGCGGCGTCAAGGGGCTGAAGATCGGCATTCCGAAGGAATACCGGATGGAGGGCATGCCGGAGGAGATCGAGAAGCTTTGGGCCGAGGGCGCGAAATGGCTCGGCGCCGCGGGCGCAAAGCTCGTCGACGTTTCGTTGCCGCACACCACCTACGCCCTGCCGGCTTACTACATCGTGGCGCCGGCGGAAGCTTCCTCCAACCTCGCTCGTTACGACGGGGTGCGTTATGGCTTGCGCGTCGAAGGTCGCGACGTGACCGAAATGTACGAGAACACGCGCGCTGCGGGTTTCGGACGCGAGGTGAAGCGGCGGGTGATGATCGGCGCCTATGTGCTCTCGGCCGGCTATTACGACGCCTATTATCTGCGCGCCCAGAAGACGCGGACGCTGATCAAGCGCGATTTCGAGAATGTGTTCGCGGCCGGCATCGATGCTATCCTGACCCCCGCGACGCCGACGGCTGCCTTCGGCATCGGTGAAAAGACGACCGCAAGCCCGATCGAGATGTATCTCAACGACGTCTTCACCGTGACGGTGAACATGGCGGGACTGCCGGGCATCTCGGTGCCGGCCGGCCTCGACCGCACGGGCCTGCCGCTCGGGCTGCAGTTGATCGGGCGCCCTTTCGACGAGGAGACCCTGTTTGCGGCGGGGCAGGTGATCGAAGAGGCGGCCGGACGGATGGCCTTGCCGAAGGTCTGGTGGGAATGAATCTGCCCCTTTCCAGGGCTGTGCTCTCCGGCTGCCTCACCGCGCTGAAATGGATGCTGTGGGTCACGGCGGGATTGCTCGCCGCCCTGTTCGCGGCGGCCGTTATGCGCCCGGAAGGCGAGTCGCCGCTGCGCCCGATCGCGGCCGCCATCGCCGCCGCCGCCCTGGGCGGCTGGGCGTGCGGGCGCATCGCACGACGCGTCGAGGGCGGAGAGGCCGATTGAGGTTTGTTCCCCGCGGGGCGCGGGATCGGCGAACCGGCACCAAGGGCGGATGGTGGAGGGCGACAAGGGAGCCTGGAACGAAGGGAGCAAAGCATGCGCTCGGATGTTCTGATCATCGGTGCCGGCCCGACGGGCCTGGTGCTTGGCGCTCTGGCTCACCAAGCTCGGCGTCAAGGTGCGCATCATCGACAAGACGGCGGAGCCCGGCACGACCTCGCGGGCCTTGGCGGTTCAGGCGCGCACGCTCGAACTCTACCGCCAGCTCGACCTTGCCGACGCCGTGGTCGCGCAGGGTCACAAGGTTCCCGCGGTCAATCTGTGGGTGAAGGGCGAACCGGCGGCGCGCCTGCCCTTCGAGACGATCGGCGTCGGATCTGACGCCCTATCCGTTCCTGCAGATCTTTCCGCAGGACCAGCATGAGCGCCTGCTGATCGAACGGCTCGGAGGCGCTCGGCGTCTCGGTCGAGCGTCGCGACCGAGCTGATCGGTTTCACGGACGAAGGCGAGCGCGTCACGGCGCGCCTTCAGCGGGCCTGACGGACAAGGAGGAAATCTGCGAGGCGAGCTACATCGCCGGCTGCGACGGCGCGCGCTCGCTCGTGCGCGAGACGATCGGGACAGGCTTTCCCGGCGGCACCTATCGACAGATCTTCTACGTCGCCGATGTCGAGGCCGCCGGCCCTGCGCTCGACGGCGAGCTGCACGTCGACCTCGACGAGGCCGATTTTCTGGCCGTCTTTCCCTTGGCCGGGAAGGGCCGGGCGCGCCTGATCGGAACCGTCCGGGACGAGCGGGCCGATCATGCCGACAAGCTCAAGTTCGAGGACGTCAGCGACCGCGCGATCGATCACCTCAAGGTCAACGTCGAAAAGGTGAACTGGTTCTCGACCTATCAGGTGCATCACCGGGTGACGGAGCATTTCCGCAAGGGGCGCGCCTTCCTGCTCGGCGATGCGGCGCACATCCACAGTCCCGCCGGCGGGCCAGGGCATGAACACCGGAATCGGCGACGCGATCAATCTCGCCTGGAAGCTCGCGGCGGTTCTGGCGGGCCGGCGCCCGACAAGCTTGCTCGACAGCTACGAGGCCGAGCGGATCGGCTTCGCGCGGCGGCTGGTCGCCACCACCGATCGCGTGTTCAGCTTCGCCACCGCCGAGGGCGCGATCGCCGACATCCTGCGCACGCGCGTCGCGCCCGTGCTGATCCCCAAGGTCATCCGCGTTCGAAGCGGTGCGCGAGAATTTCTCTTCCGCACCGTCTCGCAGATCACCCTCAATTATCGCGGCGGTCCGCTCAGCGCGGGCTCTGCGGGTCATGTCCATGGCGGCGACCGTCTGCCCTGGGTGCCGATCGACGGTCAGGATAATTTCGACACCCTCGCGGTCGATGACATGGCAGGTCCATGTCTATGGGACGGCCAGCGCGGAACTCTCTCGCTGGTGCGTCAGTCCCATGGCGTCCGCTGCATGTCTTCGACTGGCACGCGCAGCATGAAACGGCGGGCCTCGCCCGTGACGCGCTCTATCTCGCTCCGACCGGACAGCTATGTGGCGTTCGCCGATGCGTCCGCGTCCGCTGACGCGCTCGAGCGCTATTTTTCCGTTCGAGGCATCCGGCCCGCCTCACGCCGCTGACGCCGTGGCGCGGCGTCGCGGGCGTCCCGCGCAACGGCACGTATCAGTGAGGAAGGCGCTCAGTCCGCTACACGGCGGGCGCGGCGCTGTCGATCGCTTCCCCTTCGATGTCCTTGCCCGTGTAGTCGGTCATCAAGGCCGCCGCGATGAGCGACAATACCGCGCAAACCGCGATGTAGCCCGCGATGGCATAGGGGGTGTGGTAGCGTTCGAAAAGCCAAGCCGCGATCAAGGGGGCCGGCCCTCCCGCGATGACCGAGGCGAGCTGATAACCGAGCGAGGCGCCGCTATAGCGCAGGCGGCCGGTGAAGGATTCCGCGATGAGGGCGGCCTGCGGTCCATACATCATGTCGTGGGGTACGAGTGACAGGACGATCGCGAGAAAGATCACCGCGGCGATGCCGGTGTCGAGCATCCCGAAATAGATGAAGCCGAAGATGCCGGTAACGACCGCTCCGGCCATGTAGACGTTCTTGCGCCCGATACGATCCGAGAGATGTCCGAAGAAGGGGATCGAGAAGAACGAGATGACCGAAGCGACAAGAACGGCGACGAGAAGGAAATCACGCGAGAGCTTGAGCGTGCCGACTCCGTAGGCGAAGATGTAGGCGGTGAAGATGTAGAAGGGAGCCTGTTCGGCAAGCCGCGCGAAGGCGCTCAAGATGATCGTCTTCGGCTGTTCCCTGATCACCTGCAGGATCGGCGTGCGCTCCACGCGCCGCTCCGCGACGAGGCGAGCGAACACCGGCGTCTCGAGGATGCCGAGCCGGATGTAAAGTCCCACCGCGACAAGGATGAGGCTCAACAGAAACGGGATGCGCCAGCCCCAGGTCAGGAATTGCGCGCCGGAAAACTAACTCACCGCGAGCACCGCCGAGTTGGCGAGGAACAGGCCGCAAGGGACGCCGAATTGGGGCCAGGAGGCGATGAAGCCTCGGGTTTCGCGCGAGCGAGCCCATTCCATGGACATGAGAACCGACCCGCCCCACTCTCCGCCGACGCCCACGCCCTGGATGAAGCGCAGAATCGTGAGGATGACAGCGCCCCAGATCCCGATGCTGTCGTAAGTCGGCACGAACGCCACGGCGAAGGTCGCGATGCCCATCACCATGAGCGTGGCGATCAGCGTGGACTTGCGCCCGATCCGGTCCCCGTAATGGCCGAAGATCGCAGCACCGATGGGGCGCGCCACGAAGCCGACGGCATAAATGGCGAAAGCCTCGAGCGTGCCGACGAGCGGATCGGATTTCGGGAAGAAAAGCTTGGCGAAGACGAGGCCTGTGACCACGCTGTAGAGGAAGAAATCATACCATTCGATCGCGGTGCCGATCGTGCTCGCGATCACGGCTCTCCTGAGTTGCACACGATGCTCTGTCTCCGACAAGATTGAGGGTACGTTCTTCTCGTCGAGCGCCATTGCGTTTCCCCTTCGCTTTCCCTTTTGGACTCGCGGTTTGTCACGCGTATTTGATCGGAGACGTTAACACGCAAAAGGCGCGGTGAAAACCGTGGGCCCTGAATTCAACTGGAATGAGACCGGATTGCTCCGTTTTGGACACCGGGGCGGATCGCGATGCTGGCGGGAGCTCCCATTTTTGCGGATCACGCTCAATGGCGGCGAAGCCTTGCCGGACGCGATGAATACCGGGCCCCTCGTTTCGAGCTTCTCGTCTCGAATGTGCTCGGTCGCGGACTGGAAGGCATTCCTTGTGACGCAACGGGAATAAGCCTCGCGGTTCGCCGGTCTTATGTCCTGACGCTGCCGAGCCCTGGGGCGCCCCATCATCGTCGCGGGACGAGGATGATGCGCCAGGCCCGAGGCGAGAAGACGAGATGAGCAGTGCTTCGGCCGCCGACGATCGTGCGCCGGAAGCTCTGGCGGAGCGGTTGCGGTTGTTTTCAGGGAGCCAGTCGTGGGTGCCAAGATGTCACGCTCGGAAAAGGCCGTGGACAGCCTGGCCATCGTTATTCTCGTCACGGGCTTCATGACGGGCGTGATCGCCAAGCCGACCAACAAGGCTCCGCATGGGCCAGCGCTCACCATTCATTCCCAAGCTATGCAGCCACGGCGAAACGATGAGGGGCACCGCCCGCTGGAGCATGTGTAACTCTTAAGGCCTGTCCAGGTTTCGCCGGGATAACCGCCTTTACTTGCCAAGATCGGGCTCTAGATGGAGGTGACTGTCTGATGCAGCCTGGCTTCAGGAGGCGGGCTTGGTGCTTGCGCATAACGGGCGAAGAACGGGGCGGCGTGGACCGCGCGGAGGCGAGCCCGCGACGGTCGTCGCTCCGTGCCATGCCTGGAGCGGCCGAAAGCGTTGCACGGTCGATCGCATCGGAATAAGGCGGCGCGCTCGTCGATTCCGTCGCGCCAATTCGATGAGGAGACCGACGTGCCGCATGACCATGACGACCGCGCAGAGCCCAACGAGCGAGACGATATGCCCGAACACACGACCCTGGCCCGGATCAACAGCCCGCTGATGCTCGGTGGAAAGGGAAGATGGTCGACGGCGCAGCGCCGGCCGCAAGCTGCTTTCACCTACGACCGAAAGACGGTCGTGCTTCATTGGTGCACCGCCGTGCTCGTCGGAGCCTTGTGGCTCATCGCGCAAATCATCGATGATTTTCCGGCCGGAGCTTTGCGGGTGGACGCGCGCTCCGTCCACATCTCGCTCGGGCTTGCATTGGCAGTCGTCCTGGCCATCCGCGTCACTTGGCGAAACGGGAGCGCGGGCGCGCTTTCTCCGGTTCGGTCGGGCAGGATGGATCGCGCGGCCGCTATCGGCCATTGGTCGCTTTACGCGCTCGCCATCCTCGCGGTCATCTTGGGAATTGCGAATGCCCTGGCGAGGGGAGAGAATATCTTCAATCTGTTCGCGCTCCCCGATCTCGCTCACGGCGATCGCGAAATTCGCAAGTTGGTCGGCACGTTGCATGGCTGGGTCGCGAATGCGCTCGTCATCTTGTCGGTTGGCCACGCGCTTCTGGCGCTGTTTCATCATTACATTCTGCGCGACGGGGTCTTGCGGCGAATGGTGCCGGCGCGATGGTTCGCGCGACCTCATGCGGCAAGCCTTGGTTCGGGTGCGTCGAGCGAAGGCACGCCGCGCGGGTGAACGTTCAGGCGAGGCGTCGCTCGTTTCGAGCGGCCTTTGCCGGTCGGGCCGAGGCCGCCTGCCTGCGCTTGGCGCTGCCTCCGGAGCTCCAATCGCCGATCTTGCGAATCGGGCAGCTTATTTCCTTGACAGGGCCTGAATGCGTGGGCAGCTTTTGCCAAGCCGGCGCATGAACGAACGACAACTCAAACAAGGCCGTGGAGGAAATATAATGGTTCGAATTGGCAGAAGCCTTCCAGTCGCGGGCGCGCTCGCTCTCGCGGTCTCCTTCATGACGATGGGATCGGCATCCTCCCAGGAGGTCAAGAGCGCGGTCAAATACGGTGACATGACCACCGTCACGCAGGACCTTCTCAACCGCGCAGAAAGCGACGGCAATAATTTCCTGCTCACCAACGGCGATTACTGGCAAAGACGCTATTATCCGAACACGCAGATCAACACGGCAAATGTCGCGCGCCTGCATCCGGCCTGGATTTTCCAGACTGAGGTCAAGGAATCGCTCGAGACCTCGCCGCTCATCGTGAATGGGGTGATGTATGTCACGACATCCTTCAGCCATGTCTACGCTCTGAACGCGCGGACTGGCGAGGAGCTTTGGCATTACAAGCACAAGCTCGGGCCGGTCACGACCTATTGCTGCGGCCCGAACAATCGCGGCGTCGCCGCCTATGGCGACATGGTCTATCTCGCGACCCTCGACTCGAAGCTCGTCGCGCTCGATGCCAAGACCGGAGCCGTGGCTTGGCAGACGGACGTCGCGGATCCGGAGCTCGGATACAGCGAGACCATGGCGCCGACCGCGGTGAACGGAAAGATCCTGCTCGGCACGAACGGCGGCGAATACGGGATCAGGGGCTTCTTGAAGGCCTTCGACGCCAAGACCGGAAAGCTCATCTGGTCGTTCAACACGATCCCGGATAATACCGTGGGCGTCTGGGCCGAGAAGGACGCCACGGGGCGCGACATGCATCGCGACATCGCGGCCGAGAAGGCACAGCTCGCCAAGTCCGGCGATCCGTTCAAGACCTTGGGCGGAGGCGTCTGGCAAAATCCCGCGGTCGATCTCGAGACCAATCGCATCTATTTCATGGTCGGCAATCCGTCGCCGGACCTTGATGGCGCCGTGCGGCCCGGAGACAATCTCTACACGGATTCGCTCGTTTCCCTCGACCTCAACACCGGGCAATACGTCTGTCATTTCCAGTATATCGCGCACGACATCTGGGATCTCGACGCGGTGAGCCCCGCCATCATCACCACGGTCACGGGCAAGGACGGCAAGCCGACCAAGGGCATCCTGCACGCCGGCAAGACGGGCCATGTCTATGTGCACGACGCCAAGGATTGCTCGCTGATCCGGTTCTCGGAGGCCATGGTGCCGCAGGAGAACATGTGGACCCTGCCCACGAAGGACGGCGCGCGCATGCTGCCCGGCGCCAATGGCGGCGTCGAGTGGTCACCGATGGCGACGAACCCCGTGCTCGGTCTCACCTATGCGATCAACCTGCATCAGCCGATGACCTATCACGTCGCCAACGCCCCCTATCCGCAAGGCAAGCTGTGGCTCGGCGGAGCCTTCAAGGTGATCCCCTCCGAAGAGCAATGGGGCAATGTGAGCGCGGTCGACTACAACACGGGCAAGATCCGCTGGCAGGTCAAGACGCCGCAGCCGATGATCGGCGGCGTGCTCGCGACGGCCGGCGGCCTTGTCTTCACCGGAGAAGGGAACGGCCAATTCAAGGCCTATGACGCAGAGACCGGCGCGACGCTATGGAAATTCCAGGCGGGCGCGGGGGTCAATGCGCCTCCCTCCTCCTACACGGTCGACGGCAAGCAGTACATCGTGGTCGGCGCCGGCGGCAACGTCCAGCTCGACTACAAGCGGGGCGATGCGATCATCGCCTTCACGGTGGACTGAGCCGAGGATTCCAAACGCCGCTTCGGAGCGTCGCTTCACGAGACGGGACCGCGCGGCGGTCCCGTCTTTTTCTTGAGCATCGAGATTTGGACGACGGCCGCCATGCGTGGATCGAGGTTGGGGCGCGCGTCGCCTTTGCGTGTGACGAAATCAGGATTTTTTCGCGCGGCCGTGGGGATATTTTGCGCCGCGGCCGCGGTCACGGCGCGCGCCCAGACGATCGAGGAGAAGGCGCAAATCTGCGGCGCCTGCCATGGCGAGGCCGGCATTCCTCAAGAGAAGACGACACCCATCATCTGGGGCCAGCAGGAGGGCTATCTCTACCTTCAGCTTCGCGATTACAAACGCGGGACACGAAAGCACGAGCAAATGGCGCCGATCGCCGAGGCGCTCGAGCGCGACGACATGCTCGCGCTCGCCGCCTATTTTTCCAAGAAGAGCTGGCCCGATCTCGGACAGCCGCGCGCCAGCGACGAGGTGACGAAGCGGGCCTTGACGGCAAATGGCTCCGTCGGCTGCACCGGTTGTCATCTCGCCGAATTTCAAGGTGACGGGACCGTCCCGCGCCTCGCGGGGCAAAGCAAAGATTATCTCGCCAAGACCATCGCCGAGTTCCGCAGCCGCGAGCGCGCCAACAATCCCGGCATGTCGGATCTGATGCTCGCGACCTCCGAGCCCGATCTCGCCGCGCTCGAGGATTATCTCGCGGGACGCTGACGCCATCGCGGCGCCGATGTCGCCGAAATCGGATCTTGAAGCGCGGTGCTCCGAACGAGCGCGATCACGGCAAGGTCGGTGAAGTCCCGCGCCGCGAGCGAAGCGCCGAGCGACAGGACGGTTCTCGCGTCGAGCGAGGTCGTCATTGCGACGACCGTGACGCCCGCCGCGTGCGCGGAAGCGATGCCGGAGCGCGAATCCTCGAACGCGATCGAGCGCGCCGCCGAGGCTCCGAGTGCCCGCAACCCCTCGAGATAGGGCAGGGGATGCGGCTTCGTGTGAGACAACTCACCCCCGATGACGAGCGCCTTGAACCGATCCGCGATCTTCAGAGCGTTCAGGACCAGATCGGCATTGGGTCGCGGCGCGTTGGTGACGACGGCGCAGGGAATGCCCGCCTCGTCCGCGAGATCCAAGAGGGCCGCAAGCCCAGCCACGGGCTCGATCTCGCCGACGCCTGCGCGATAGAGCGCTTCCTTGCGGTCCATGATCGCTTCGTGCTCGCTTTCCGGAACATGGCCGAGGAACTCGCGGGTGATGGCGCTGTTCGCCGCGCCCATGATCCGCGTGCGATAGATCTCCCAGTCGATCGCCACGTCATAGGGCGCGAAGGCTTCGCCGAAAGCGCCAAAATGGGCCTTGTCGGTGTCGACGAGCGTTCCGTCCAGATCGAACAAGAGAGACGACGACATCAGGCGAGCTTCTCCGCGAGCTCGCGGCGAAGCGCGGCCCGAAAATGCATAGGCTGAATGGGCCGCCGGAGAAACCCCTCCCTGCCGCTCGAAGGGCTCGGTCGAATTGACTGTTACGTTATATCGTTTTAAATCGCCGCTGAATTCGAACGGAGACTCATCATGAAATTTCCCCTCGCGTTGGCATTGCTGTCAGCCCTGGCTTGTTCGCCTGCCGCGAGCCCAGACGAATGACGGCGCCATTTCGATCGTCGCCGCCGAGAATTTCTACGGCGACATCGCCCAGCAACTCGCCGGCAGCGACGCCAAGGTCACGAGCATTCTCTCCAATCCGGACGAGGATCCGCATCTCTTCGAGGCGAGCCCTTCCGTCGCTCGCGATCTCGCTTCGGCCAAGATCGTCGTCTATAACGGCGTCGACTACGACCCGTGGATGGCGAAGCTCGTCGCGGCGAACAAGGCAACGGGGCGGCGCATCATCGTCGTCGGAGAGTTGTTGCACAAGAAGGCCGGCGTGAACCCCCATCTGTGGTATGATCCCGCGACCGCGCCGGTCGTCGCCAAGGCCCTCTCGGCCGCGCTCGTCGCCGACGATCCCGCCCACAAAGCCGATTACGAACAGCGCTTGCAGAGCTTCATGGAATCGCTCAAGCCGATCGCGGCGAAGGTCGCCGAAATTCGCAAAGCCGCCGCGGGAACCTCGGTGACCGCGACCGAACCGGTCTTCGGCTACATGGCGGCGGCGCTCGGCTTCAAGATGCGCAATGAGCGCTTTCAGCTCGCGGTGATGAACAATACCGAGCCGGCGGCTTCCGACGTCGCCGCCTTCGAGAGCGATTTGAAAAACAAACGCGTGAAGCTCTTCTTCTACAACAGCCAAGCTTCGGACACGGCGGCGCAGCGTCTCTTGAAGATTGCGCAGGACAACCAGATTCCCGTGGTCGGTGTCACGGAGACGCAGCCGCCGGGCAAGACCTTCCAGGAATGGATGGAGAGCGAGCTCGACGCCGTGCAGAAAGCCTTGAAAGTCGGGGCGTGATGGAAGCTCTGGCCTTTTCCGATGTGACGCTCGAGCTCGGCGGCAGGACCATCCTGTCGCGGGTATCGTTCGCCATCGATGAAGGCGAGTTCATCGGCTTGCTCGGGCCGAATGGCGCCGGCAAGACGACGCTGCTGCGCGCCGTGCTCGGCCTCGTGCCGGCGAGGACCGGTCTCATTCGGGTGCTGTCGGGAGCGCCGGCGACTTCCGATGGCGCGCTCGGCTACATGCCGCAGACGCGCAGCTCCAGCCCCGGCTTGCGGCTCAGCGGCTGGGATTTTGTCGCCTGCGCCGCCAACGGTCAACGCTTCGGCCTGCCGGTTCTCGACAAGGCGCTGCGTTTCGACGTCGATCGAGCGATCGGGCTCGTGGACGCCGCCGATCTTTCGAGGCGCCCTCTGGTCGAGCTGTCCGGCGGCGAGCGCCAGCGGCTCTTGCTGGCCCAGGCGCTCCTCGGCAAGCCGCGCCTCTTGCTGCTCGACGAACCTTTGCTCAGCCTCGATCTCAACCATCAAAAAGGCATCGTCAACCTTGTCTCCGAACTCAATCGCGAGCTCAAGCTCACCGTGCTTTTCAGCGCCCACGAGATCAATCCGCTCATCGGTGCGATCGACCGCGTCCTCTATCTGGGTAACCGGCAGGCCGCGATCGGCACGGTCGAGGAAGTGATCACGCCCACGGTCTTGTCGCGGCTTTACGGGACCGACATCGACGTGGTGCTCCTGCAGGGTCGAGTGTTCGTGATGGCCGGCGCCTATGAGATCGAGCGCGACGAGCATCGGCACGATGTTTGAGTATGAATTCATGGTGAATGCCTTCGAGGCGGCGACCATTGTCGCGGTCGCCGCGAGCCTCGTCGGTTATTTCCTGGTGCTCAGGGGCCAGACCTTCGCCGGCCACGCGCTCTCCCATGTCGGCTTCGCGGGAGCGACGGGAGCCGTCCTTGCCGGGATTTCCCCCTTGCTCGGCCTGGTCGCCGCCACGGTCCTTGCGGGCGCCGGAATGGGGTTCCTGGGCGAACGCTTCCAGCATCGTGACGTCGCGATCGGCATCGTGCTGGCGACCTCGCTCGGCTGCGGGCTGTTGTTCCTGCATTTCTTCACCGCCTATGCGTCTCAAGCGACGGCCTTGTTGTTCGGCAATGTGCTCGGCGTCGATGCGCCGACCGTTCTCGCCTTGCTGGCGTTGGGCGCCGTCACCATCGGGGCGCTCGCCTTCATCTCCCGGCCCTTGCTCTTCGCGACCTTGCAGCCGGAGCTTGCCGAGGCGAAGGGCGTTTCGCTGCGGCGTCTCTCGATGCTGTTTCTCGTCATCGTCGCCTTGGCGACAGCGGCCTCGGTGCAGATCGTCGGTATCCTGCTCGTCTTCACCCTGATGGTCGCACCCGCCGCGGCGGCGCAGCAGGTCACCATACGGCTCTGGCCGGGGCTTCTCCTATCGGTGATCCTCGCCTTGCTCGAAGCCTGGATAGGCCTGACGCTCGCCTTTTACACGGATTGGCCGACGAGCTTCTGGATCACCGCGCTCGGCGCGACCATTTATATGCTTGCCCATGTGAAGTCGCGGCCTCCAGGGGTGGCTGCGCGTGTTCGCGAGGAACACATGCATGGTCCCGTGCTCGGCGCCTTGGCTGGCTCTCCCGAGCAGAAAAGGGTATCAGCGTTGGTCGAGGAGATTCCCGGACAGGCGCGGCCATTGTCGAGCTCGAGCCATGAACATTGAGAGACATAGCACCGGATCGAAGAGAGCCTCCGCCGCGCTTCTGGCGCGCGCCGAGCGGCTCTGCCGCGACCAGAACCTGCGTTTCACGCCGATGCGGCGGCGGGTTTTGGCGGAGCTCGCGGCGAGCGCCGAGCCGCTCACCGCCTATGATCTCGCCGATCGCGTTCGCGAAGAAAAACGCATCGCACCGGTCACGGTCTATCGTGCACTCGAATTCCTGCTCGAAGCCAAGCTGATCCATCGCATCGTCATCCGCAACGCTTACACCCCATGTGATCACGCGCCCCATCACGACGAGACGCCGGTCTTCCTCGTCTGCACCCATTGCGGCAACGTCGATGAAATCCCGTCCGAGACCTTCGAGCATGATCTGAGCGAGACCATCGCCGAGGCTGGCTTCAGGCCGCAGAGCCGCGTCTTCGAGATCGAAGGCGAATGCGCCAAGTGTCAGGCATCGAGATAGACATCGATCAGCCCTCACGTTGACACCTGGCGAAAATCGCGTGGTGAGCGCAATTGCGGGTCAGTTCAGCTTGCGACAGGGTGACGGCCTTTTGAGCGCACGCGCCCAATCCGGCCGATCCGAGCCGCCCATCCGCGAAGCGGCATCGCGCCGCCGCGTGCCGCAAGCGTGGACGCGGCCGTCGATGAGAGACCGCCCAAACCCGACGAGCGGAGGGCTTGAGTTCCAAACACCGGTCAAGCACCGGTCAAGAACGGCCCAAGCCCCGGACGCGCGCTTGTCCTCCGCGTCGATGCTCCATATGGCAGGGCGATCCGCGGGATGTCCGGCTCGCGAGGCGTCGCGCTTGGCGTCATCAATTGCGCGCTTAACGTGATATGGCGCCCGGGGCCCCCGCCGGATGGAGATGCGCGATGCCTGGCTTTTCCACATCCTCCTTCGCCGACGGCAAGATCGAGATTGCTTTCCTCGAGCAGAGCGTCGAGGAGCCCGGCCTGGCGAATGCCGCTCGGGATACCCAGATCGCGGCGGTCGCCGAGCACATGTCCTCCTTTATCGCGGGGGCGCGAAGCTCGCTGGATTTTGCGATCTATGATTTCCGTCTCGATGGCGCGGCAGGCGAGCGCATCGTCGCTGAGCTGCGAAAACGCGCCGAGGCGGGCGTCATCATCCGCATCGCGCATGATCCGACGACCTCGCCGGGCGCCCCCCTTCCCGGCGGCGACGCGACCGTCGTCACCGAGGGTGGAGTCGGCAAGCCTCCGGGCGCCGACGATTTCCTCGCCCGCCTTTCCGACGTTGCCCGCATCAAGCCGGTGACCGGATTCAAGGCCCTCATGCACAACAAATACATCATTCGCGACGGCCTTGCTCCCGAGGCCGCGTTGCTCACCGGCTCCACGAACTTCACCAACGACGCCTGGAGCTTGCAGGAGAACAACTTCGTCTCCTTGCACTCCCAAGAGCTCGCGGCCTTTTATGCGACCGATTTCATGCAGCTCTGGTCGAGGGGGAAGATCACCGAATCGACCGGCTATCACGATACCGGGACGGTGCAGATCGCCGGCGTGCCGGTGACGGTCGCCTTCACGCCAGGCGAGAGCGCGACCATCGTGCACGCGGTGGTGAACGCCATCGAGATCGCCCGGGTCCGTCTCACCATCGCGGCCATGGTCATGTCGTCGGGTCCGGTCGGGGCTGCCGTGTCGGAAGCCATCGATCGGGGCGTGCCGGTGTCCGGTCTTTATGATGGACCGCAGATGGACACCGTGCTGCGCCAATGGGCGGAAGCAGGCGTCGGCGCGGACAAGGCCAATACCTGGCGCAAGATCGCGGGGCATTTGTCGCGCAAGAACTCGATTCCCTACGCGCCCGGCACCCTGCACAACTTCATGCATGACAAGCTGATCGTCGCCGACGACATCGTCGTCACGGGCAGCTTCAACTTTTCGAATCACGCGCGGGGCAATGCCGAAAACACCATCCTGATCGAGAATGGCGCGATCGCCGACGCCTTTGACGGTCACATCAAGGGCCTTGCCCAGCGCTATTCCAAGACGTGATGTTCCGAGGCTTGTGCGGCTTCGTCTCCCACAGGCGAGCGTCGCTCACACATGCACATTGCCATAGGCGAGCTCGCCCCCGTCATCGTAATGGCGGAACGTCACATAGGCGAGCCAAGCGTAGAAGACGGCGACCGCGGCCACGACGAACCAGCCGGGCAGGGGACCGACCGCGGCGTTGCCGAACCAGTCGGGGAGCGAGAAGCCGAGCTCGTCCTGCCCCGCGCCGGGCTGCAGCTTGGCCGAGGTGATCTTCAACAGCCAGGCCAACAAGAGGATCAGGAAAAGCCAGCAATAATTTCGGCGCAGACGCCGCGACATGGCCTGTTCCTGGGTGATCAGGAATTTCGGCCGCCGCAGATCATCGCCCAATGCCTTCGTCCAACCCTTCTCGATCTCCTTCTCGGGCGACAGGACCTGCGCATAGTAATTGCGCTCCAGGCGCCGCACGCGGCCGCGATAGACGTCGAAGAAACGATAGCGCCTGGACTCGATCACGAGCAGGAGGAGCAGGAGCAGCATGGCGAAAAGCACGACCCCGTGGTGCGCGCTCGGCGTCGAAAGCGAGACCGAGAGCATCGCCCCGACGACCGTGATCGCCCAATTCGTCGTACGGTCGATACGGTCCCGCCATCCGGCCATGCGTGCGATTTCCGCGCGATGATAATGCGCCAGCACCGTGATGAATTCGCTCGGCGTCCCCGGGAATACCGGCGCTGCGAGTTCGGGGCGCTGCTCGGGCGCGGCGCTCCACCCTGGCTTCGTCTCCATCGCCATCCTCCTTTCGAAGGCGCGATCTTTCAGCGCGAGCCCGTCGACAGGCTTTGCCGACCGGCGATGAACTCTGATAGCTTATCACGTCGCCATGCCCGCGACAGGTGCTCCATTCCGACGAATGGACCGTCGGTCGAGCCGCGATGAAAGAATATCTATCCATTGGAGGCCCGGCCGACGTTCTACTGGAATTGGGATGGATTTGCCGCAGAACCAGGGAGGACCAGGATGACAGAGAGCGTCTATAAAGTCATCGAGCTCGTCGGCACCAGTTCCGAATCTTGGGAGAGAGCGGCCAAGGCGGCCGTGGAAAGAGCGGCCGAGACGCTGCGTGACCTTCGCATTGCCGAGGTGGTGGAGCAGGATGTTCAGCTCAAGGACGGCAAGGTCGAGCTGTATCGGGTGAAGGTCAAGATCTCGTTCAAATACGAGCCTGGCGGCGACTGAGGTCGACGCATTTCATCGTGAGAAGTGGGGTGTGGTGGAACGGTGCCGCCGCGGCTACCAGCGGCGCCGCCAACCCCAGCCACCCCCGCCTCTCACGAGCCTCACGACGAGAAGCAGCACGATCGCGCCGATCGCGGCGTTGACGATCAGGCCGACAAGCCCGGTCCCGAGGTGGAGGCCGAGGCGCGGGATCAGCCAATCTCCGATGAATGCGCCGATCAGTCCGACGACGATGTCGCCGATGAGACCAAAGCCGGCGCCGCGAACGATCTGGCCCGCCAGCCAGCCGGCGATCAGGCCGACGATCAGGATGACGACCAGGCTTTGGCTCGACAGATACATTGCAGCTCCTCGGGAAGTGACAGGATGGAAGCATCCAAGGAAGAAGGTTAATGCTCTTGTCGCAAGCGGGCAAGTTCGACGCGTTCCTGCTTGATCGAATACCTCGAACGCAAAATCAGTGGCGCAAATCCGATGATGAAATCAACAGAAGGCGTCATCGATTACCATGTCTGGCTGCTCTCCGATTGGGCCTATCTCGGCGGCGTTCGCCTGGTGCAGATGGCGCGCCGTCACGGGCTGGTGCTCAATCACATCCCGATGCGCATGCAGGACGTTTACGCCGCAAGCGGAGGCATGCGTTCGAAGCGAGTGGGCAGTCGGCGATGATCCATTGCCGTGACGCATGAGCTTGTCGCGGATACACGGGCAGGCCGATTCAGGCATTCCCCGCTGATCAGCGACGATCAGCTCACCGATTCCCAAATCGGACGATCCGCTCTTTCCTTGAGAGCACGTGACCTCTTCCTTGCCCGGCGCCGCGCATTCCGGATATCCTCACACCCGCGTTGTCGCAGGGCAGCCAAGGCGGACTCGAGGCAAAGGCATGATCGATAGCGCATCCGCCGTCTACCAAGTCGAGGCCTTCAACACGGCCGTCGCGTCCGAGAACCGCATCCATGACGATGATACCGCGCGCCGCTTCGGCTTTCGCGGTGGCCTCGTGCCGGGTGTCGAGGTCTACGCCTATATGGCGCATATGCCTGTGGTTCACTTCGGTGAGGCTTGGCTCCAGTGGGGCGGCATGGAGTGTCGTTTTCTGAAGCCGGTCTACGACGGCCAAATCGCCACGATCTTCGCGGACGCCGATGCGTCCGGCCTCGCGCTTCGCGTCGAAAGCGACGGCGAGCTCTGCGCCAAGGGGCAGGCCTGGCTTTGCAAGACAAGGCCGCGGGCGCCGGTGCCCGATGCCTTGCCGGCGGGCGCGCCACCGAGTTCGTCGCCCCGAAGCGAGCGAGGCCTCCCTTGCGCCCGGGAAGCTGCTGGGCATCGAGCCGAGCGTGATCGATGAAGGCGCGCTCGGGCGATATCTTTCCGACATTCGAGAAAGTGAGCCCCTCTATGCGCGGGCGAGGCTGGTGCATCCCGGCCAGCTCCTGCGCCTCGCGAACCAGGCGCTCCTCCAGAATGTGGTGCTCGGACCTTGGATCCATACGGGCAGCCGCGTCGAGAATTTCGGAGCGGCGCGGCTTGGCGATCGCCTGACGTTGCGCGCACGCGTCGTGTCCAATCACATGCACAAGGGGCACGCGATGGTGGAGCTCGACGCCCATGTCCTCGCCAATGACGGCTCGTGCATCACGCGGATTCGCCACTTCGCGATTTGGCGGCCTCGTCAGGTCGCGGAGGTAGCGGCGAGTTCCGCGGGCCGCTGAGAAAGGTCGTGCGCGGGCATTAGGGGAGAGTGCTCCTTCAGGCAGTCGGCGCATCTCTCGAACGCAACCCGAATATCACACTCTCCCTCTTTCAGAATTCGCGCGAGATCAAGCGAGGCGTGGCCCGGTCGCGGTCAGCAAGGGAGGCCGCTCGAGAAGATTCAGCGCCGGAACTCTGGACGGGCAAGCGCGTTGTCTGCACGGGGCTTGATCCCCATTCGGCACTGTCAGCGCGTCGGCTTTTCCGAGCCGGCTGAAGAATCGACAACCATCTGATGGGAGGTCTCCGTGCGTATTCCAGTTATCGTTGCCGCTCTCGCCGTTGCCCTGACCACTGCGTCTTGCGCGACGCGAAGCGAAAACACCGTCAGCGGCGCCGTCGTCGGCGGTGCAACCGGAGCGGCTGTCGGCGGACCGGTGGGCGCGGTTGTGGGCGCTGGAGCCGGCGCGGTGGTCGGCGAGACGGTGCCCGGGCGGGGCTATCATCGCCACTACCGGCATTATCGCCACTACCACCACCACTATCACCACTACCACCACTAGCCTTCCGGACAGGCTTCATCGATGGATCGGGGTCTCGAGGAGCGGGGCGGGCGCCACGCCTCTCGAGGCCCCAGTCTTTAGTGCGGCCTCTCGGAACTGACGTTTTCGAGACCTCATGATAACCGAAAAGGAACATCGCCCGACGACACACGACACCGCCTGCGATCAATCGCGGTCAAGCCGCTTTGACGCGCGCATGAGCTGGCGCTTGCGGGAGGCGCGCAAGATGCGGTAACTGGTCATCGGACGCCTCTTGAGGCTCGCTTTCATGCCTCCGACTGCCTGGCGCGGGAGAGCCGAGATGACCGATCAAATTCGCACTGCCGATGAGCCGGCGCGCAAAAGCGCGATCCGTCCCGTGACCGATGAAACATCGAACCTGCGGCCTGCGCCCGCGAAGGCCGGGACGGGCGTTCGCAGCCCGATTTTCGCCGAGCTCGTTCAGGCAGAGGACGACACGGTCGGCCTTCTCGCCTACGCTCTCTACAAGCAGAATAAGCGCGACTGGCTTGTGAGCTTCTCGAAGGAGCACGATCGAGAGGCGACCGAAGGAGAGGTCGAGGCCTATCATCTGGGCGAGCGCACGCCTCGCCGCGTCCTGACCTACCGGCGTCTTGCCGTGGACGTGCTCTCCAAGGATCCGGGGGGACGGGAAGGTGAGGGGCTCGCAATCCATTACGCCGGAGGGCCGGGAATAGGGCGTCGCGTGGGGAGGCAAAACGGCCTCGCCGAGGCGATCCTGGCACGTGGCTGGTCGGCCGTCCTGGTCACGATCCTCGCTGTCATCGGTCTGGTCGCACTGGTGATCGTCGTATTGTCCGAGATCAGCCCCGGCGTGCTGCGCGCGATCATGCCCTGATCCGTCGCGGGCGCGCGGGCCCCTTCTCGCGACGACTTCGCTCAATCCGGCAAACGCATGACGTCCAGCGCGTAGGGTGCAAGAGCGACGCAGCCGCGCTCGATTTCCTGGACGAGAGGCGACATCACCTCCGCGCTGATTTCGATGGAGGAACCTAACGTCTCACCGGCCGGCTGAACGTCACAAGCGCCGCTCAGGATAGTGTTCACGGCATCGAAGGCAGACACCACGGCGGTCCAGTCCGAGAGAGAGAGCTCGAGCGCCAGCACGCTACGATGAGCCTGCCACGCATTGCTCGTGAGTTGAGCGTCGGTGCTGGAACGCCGCTTTGTCTCGAGATAACTTCGCGCCGCCGTGCGGGCCTTCAACAACTCGAGACAGACGAACCGCAAGGCGACCCTCAACTCGACCGTGCGGCTGCGCGGACCTTCCACGCTTTCCTCCTTGCGCCTGGCGGCGAACCACAGGGCAAGAGAGGAGACGAGGTCCCTCTTCGGGCGATCCTGGACTGCGATTGGCGGCACTGCTGGCTTTGACGGCACCCGTACCCCGCGAACCGTTTAGGTCAATCGACCGCCTCCCATGACTTCGCCGATCAACGGACAGTTGAAATTTTGGGAATTGAATTCATTCGGCATTCCCCACGAACCTCTTGCAACCTTTTTGCCATATGCGCAACACCGCACTGGTTGTATTGGACCCTCGGTAATTAAACCTACGGTATTGCTTTTGAAGTGCTTAGTTGAGTGTCGGATACTCGTTTCATTCTAGCTTTCTTGCCTCGAGTTCCATGAAAATTCATGATCTGTCAGTTTACATGACGCATCTTGGGACAAATCCGCAAATATCGAGCCAAGCGATGTTCCTCTTGAGGAGTTTGAGGCTCTGGAAGGCCATTGTTTCATCCAGGCCCCGCCTCCTCGCGCCATGGGCATGGAAGCGCTGCTTTTTCCTTGAGATTCGCAACAGCCGCAGTCCATGAGGTAACCCCAATGGACCGCGTGACATTTGCCTCGTCTCTCCTATTGTGCGGATCAAGCCCCTCGCGGCGAGGCGTTTGCGCTCGCGCCCGATACGCCCGCGGGCGGCAAGGGGGCAGTTGCGTCAGGTCGTTGACGGCTGATGATTGGCGGGAACGATGGCCACCCACACGCGCTTTTTCGCGATGGCCCTTTCTTACAAGAAGACTGGCGAGCCGCGCGCCAACGTCGTGATCAAGGCGCATAGCGAGCAGAATGCCGCGTCGCTTGCCTCGCATTTGGCGGCGGACGGGGGAGGGTCCGTCGCCTTCTCCTGCAAGGGAGAGAACGCCCAACCGGACGACGCGACGATCCTTGCCCGGTTCGGTGTGGTGCCCGATGATCGCACCTTCCTGCGCCGCTTTGCCGGTCTAGGAAAGTCTGCCAAGCCCCGTGGACCCAATGAAGGTGACGAGCCGATCGCGCAAGGGCGCGGCTCTTCCGGGCTGCTGCACTTCGTGCGGTCACTCTGGCAGGCAGCGCTGGAACGAGCGCTAGCCAGGTCCGAGCGCCGAAGGCTCTCCTGGGCGATTGTGGGGGTCGTTCTATTCGCCGTTGCTTCGGGAAGTATTCTTGTCCTCGTCGCGGCGAGGGCCGCACAGCGCGAGGCGCGGCTCGTGGAGATGGCCCGCCCCGCCTGTGACCACGCAGGGCTGACGAACAGGGAGCTACATCGCCTCGTGAGAAGCGAATACCAAGCGGGCGCCGACAAGAAGGACGCCTTCTACGCGGTCCTTGAGCGTTGCCTGGTCAAGCGCGAAGCGGGCGATCGCCACCATGGGGAGGACGAATCAGCCTGAATTGCCCGGACGGTCGGCCTGCCCCCCGTACGCGTGAGTGATTGAGCGGATCTCGCGCGCTTGCGCTACCATTCGCGGAATATCGGGCAAGTCCGCCATTCTCGTCTTTGCCTTCAGTCAGACGATTTGCCATGAGCCGACGTCACAAATTTGCAACGCAGACGCTGGAAGTGAGCGGACTACCCCGAAATTTCCAAGCTTTGAGGCCGCGCGCCCATGACGCGCCGCTGACAAAGCCCCAATTGAGAGCGACAGGCGTGCAACGCTTCGGGCGGCGGTCCGTTGTGTCGCAAGCAAACTCGAATTTTGTTTGCCGTCGCGTTCGCGTGTCCCCGTCCTCTGAAGAATGTGGGGTCCGGCACTCTGGAGCCGGACTGCCGATGCGTCAGTCGAGAGTGTGTGAGGCGGTTTCTTCCTGGTGACCCGCGGTGCGGGTCGTCGGGCGACAACACCGGTCGGCATGAGTCCTGCGTCCACTTGGAATATCCAACCCCTTTGTACGAATATGAGGCGCTGAAATGGGAGATACGGCTCAAATTGGCTCGGCATCGAGCATGTCCTGGCCGGCGGTGGAACGCAGGCGGCCGGTCGGTGGCGGGTTTTCTCCTGGCCGTACGGAAGTGAGCGACGTTCAAGACCACGAGAACCATGGGCGTGGACTATCGGCCGCACCGCACCCGCGCGTCGCAACCATCCTCATCGGGCAGAATGGTCTTTTTCTCGAGGGTCTGAAGCACATACTCGATAAGACTGATTTCGACGTCCTTGCCGTGCAGTCGACTGCCGAGCAACTGCATCTCGCGCAGCACCAAACCACCCTTTTGGTTGTGGACGCGGCTCGTGAAGCACAAACGACGATCCGGCAAGTGGAGCTTTTCAAGCAGCGCCGTCCGGATGCTTTCGTCGTGGTGCTGATCGATACGGACCGGATGACCGAGATCACGTTGCTGTTCCAAGCCGGCGCGAATGCCTGCGTCGCCAGGGGGATCTCGAGCTCCGTCTTCCTGAAGTCGCTCGAGTTGGTGATGCTGGGCGAAACCTTGTTGCCCTCGGGCGTTTTGTCCTCGCTCTGCAGTCGCGCGCAAGCGCCGGCGGTCGGTGCGCCTGTCGACAGCGCCCCGGCCCGTCTCTCGGCTCAGGAAGAGCGTATCCTGGGTCACCTCGTACAGGGCCATCCCAACAAGGCCATCGCGCGAGAGCTCGGCATCACTGACGCGACCGTGAAGGTCCATGTGAAAGCGATCCTCAGGAAGATCGGCGCGCAAAACCGCACCCAAGCCGCGATCTGGGCGACGCGTCATGGGGGCCACGATGGCGCCGCGCGCAAGGACGCCGCGCCGAACGGCGCCGCGCTCAAGAGCGAGCCCGGCCTTTCTCTGCCGACGATGGACGGGCTTTCGGGTGCTTCGGTCGCGACAGACGACAAGCCATTCATGGTGGCGATCTCCCATCAGGAGATGCCGAGCGAAGAGTGTGCGAAGGCGGCGGCGCCGGCCGGCGCCGAATATGGGCCGAAGGTGACCACGCAGGCGAGCTTCTTGCGGGAGGCAAACGCGCGGCGAGCCGCGCGCCGCATCGCAGAGGATGAGGAGCGTCACGATGCGCTGGTTGCGAAAATGAACCACCTGCGGGGGCTTCGGGAAGCGCGGAATTTGCAGGTCGGCTAGCCCTCGGCTAGCCCCAATACCGTTCATTTAACGGTTTATTGAGGATGATTCGGCACCCTGCTCCTGGTCGGAGCAGGGGATGGGACAGATGGCGCGGACCGTTGCAACGCTTCCTAAAGGCAGCCGGATCACCGACTTCATTAGTCTGGGTGTGATCGCCAAGACGTTTCCGGTGAGCAAGATTTACGCGATTCTGGCAGCGACCGGCAAGAGTAGTGTGCGCCAGCGAGATCTACCCGCCCATGTGGTGGTCTATTACGTGATTGCGCTGGCGCTCTACATGCACTCGTCCTATCGCGAAGTGCTTCGGTGCTTGCTGGAGGGCATCCAGTGGCTGCTCGACCCGTCGGCGACAGTCAAAGTAGCCGGCAAGTCGGGTATCTCGCAGGCGCGCACGCGGCTCGGCTGGGAAGCGGTGCGTCGACTGCATGACGAGGTGGTGAGGCCGATCGCGATCCGATCGACCCGGGGAGCCTGGTATGCGGAATGGCGCTTGGTCAGCCTGGATGGTAGCACGCTCGATGTTGCCGACGGGGCAGGCAACGACGAGGCCTTCGGCCGGCCCGGAGCCAGCCGCGGCAGCAGCGCCTATCCGCAAATCCGCTTCGTTTCCTTAGTCGAGAATGGCACTCACGTGTTGTTCGGCAGTCAGATGGCGAGCTATGCAACAGGTGAGATCACGCTGGCCAAGGCCGTTCTGGCAAGCCTGCGGCCGGGCATGCTGTGCTTGGCGGATCGGCAGTTTTTCGGCTTCGAGCTATGGAATCTGGCGCGGGCGACCGGAGCCGATCTGCTGTGGCGGATCAAGAAGAACATGCGCCTGGCGCGGGAACAGCCATTGTCCGACGGATCCTATCTGAGCCACATCTACCCGTCCGAGCGAGATTGGCGGCGCCATACCAATGGGGTCAAGGTGCGCGTCATCGATTATCGCCTGGACGGCGTTGACGGCGCCGAGCCAATCTATCGGCTGGTTACCACCATTCTGGACCATAAAAAGACTCCCGCCGCGCAGCTGGCTGCCCTCTATCATGAGCGTTGGGAAGTCGAGACGGCCCTGGACGAATTGAAGACCCATCTGCGCGGTGCCAAGATCGTCTTACGAAGCAAGACGCCAGACTTGGTCCGCCAGGAATTCTACGGCCTGATGATGGCCCATTTCGCCGTTCGCGGCCTGATGCACGAAGCAGCTCTCAGGGCCGACGACGATCCCGACCAACTCTCTTTTATTCATGCCGTCCGCGTCATCCGCCGGAAACTCCCCCGTTTCCCAGCCATTCCCCCCTCGGCAGCGGCGTGCATTCCACGACACTGTGCTCGACGAAATCCTACAGGAACGCCTCCCATCCCGTCGTCATCGACGCAACAAGCGCGGTGTCAAACGAAAGATGAGCAATTTCCCCCTTCGGCGACGAACCGACAAGCCCCTGCCGCCAGCCAACATTAAAAAGGCAATCCGAATCATTAAATGAACGGTATTGCGGCTTAGCCCGGATTTCCCATGCTCCAGCGCATGCGTAGGTATCGGCGCCGGACGTTCGCCAACTGAAAAAGCAGGACCTCGCCGACCTGTCATCGAAAGGGGAGCCGGCGAGGCCCTGGGCCGCGGCATGATGGGGGGGCATTCGAACCGCGGCTGACCTATAGACTCACGCCGCCTGAAAAATATTCCGTCCCTCTCGCAAAATAATCGCTCGCCTCCCGCAGGTCCTCGCATTTGCGCGAAGCCGCGGGCTGTGCTCCAAACCTTTGCGTGCATCCCTTGGTGGCGCAAAGGGGATCGACGATGACAATAAGCCTCTACGGCTTGGTCGCGTTCGTGGTCATTTTCGGCGGCGGCATATCCGGCTTGCTTCTCGGCAAGGTCCTGCCCGATCGATACCGACAAGATCCGAGCCGGCAGATCGTGCAAACCGCCATGGGCATGGTATCGCTCCTCTCCGCCTTGGTGCTTGGTCTCATGGTCGCGACCGCGAAGAATAAATTCGACACGAGCAACAAGCAGACTGATGAATTTGCTGCTAATTTGATGTTGCTCGACCGAGAGCTCGTGAGCTACGGGGAAGAAACCAAGGATATAAGGTCCCTGCTCGGGAAATACGCAGTGGCAAAAATTGCCGAGAATTGGCCCTTGGAACCTGGCCCCAAGCCGGCCCCAGGGGACCCTCCCGCCTGGCGAGTGTTCGAGACCATGCAGCAGAAGCTCCGCGCCTTGAGCCCGCAAACGGCAGCACAGCGCTCGACCCTCAGCAATGCTTTGGAGATAACGACCGACTTGACCAAGACGAGCTGGCTGCAAACCGCTCAGCAACCGGGCCATGTTCCGCATCCGTTTATATTGATACTCGTGGTGTGGCTCTCCATCCTGTTCATGAGCTTTGGTCTTTTCGCGCCACACAACGCCTTGGCCGTCGTCGCGCTCTTCATATGCGCTCTCTCGCTTGCCGGTGCCATCGTGCTGGTGGTCGACATGGACAAGCCTTTTGAAGGGTTCATCTCCATTTCGCCGCAGCCGATGCAGGAAGCGCTCGCAAGGATCATCACCCCATAAGGGGAGGCCAGCCAGTGCCCGCCGCCGGGCACATTTGCCGAAGAGGGGTGGCCGCTGGAATAGAGCTGCGAGAACTCGGTGCTGCCCCGTGAATAATTCGAATCGTCAGTCTTGATCCGCCGCTGGCGGCTGATTTCCCGCGGGTGCCTTGGGTTTGGCGTGCCTGATCGGCTTCTTGGCGGGATGCGCCGCCTTTTTCTTCATGGCCGTTTTGGCGGGAGCGGGCTGAGCCGAGGGGGCCGCGCTCGGCGCCGTGGTCGCGGGAGCTGGCTGCGTTTGGGCCCGTGCGGGCGCGGCGAAGAGCGCCGAGGCTGCGAGCACGAATACGATGGTCTTGAGCATTTCACCTCTCCACGTCGCGCCCTTCGAACGAAGTTACCATGCAAGCGATGCATCGAATAGCCGACATTGGTCGACGCCAAAGCAAAAGCGGCAAACGACGCGCCTGAATTCGCCTTGCCTCATGGGCGTTCGGGCAGGCACGCGGTTTGCATCGCCAACCCTCAGTTTGGCCTGCGTGCCCCAAATCGAGGGAGAAGAGGATGAATTTTCTGGAGCTGATCTTCACGGTTTGCGCGATCGGAAATGCGAATGTTTGCGAGGACAAATACATCGCCGTCCAAAGCGACTTTCACATGACCGCGTGCGTCATGCAGGCCCAGCCTACGCTGGCGCAATGGGCAGTCGAAAATCCGGATTGGACGATCGTCGGCTGGCGTTGCGACTACTCGTCAAACCGCAAGCAAGGGATCTGAATTTCGCCTACGGCGAGCCGTCGCCCTCACCCTGGCGAGGGCCTCCCGAGACGTCCAGCCGCACCGCCGCGCCTTGTATGGAAATCGAGGACGCGAGATCTGCAAGAAGGTGAATCGAGGGAGGTGCGAGGCCGCGCGCAAGCCTCGGAGAGGGGAGGCGTGCGGTCACGCTTTCGAGTTCGACACCACTCGTAAATGTGCCCGAGGTTGGGGATGCCGTTTCGAGGGGTGCTCGAGCACCTCGTCCTTGTCGGTGCGTTCCGCCAGATCGTGCCATCTCGCCGCCATGGCAACCAGGAGCGCCCGATCCGCGGGATCGGACATGTAATCGGCCAAGGCCAGGCACTCGGTCGCGGACCGACGGTAGAATTTGACTTGACCCATGGCACACCCTCCATGCGGCCGAACGTCATGTGACCGAGGTTGTTCCAGTGCCGACCGCATTTCGCCAACATGCCCCTTTGGCGTTGACAACGCATTAAATCGAGATGACCCACCCGGCAACTCCGGGCGCTTGTGAAAAGGTCACCCGGAGCAGGTTCGTGGAACGTTCGCGGGCGATGGGACGTCGACTGTGCCTCGCGAAGGCTCGGCGATGCCAAGGTGATGCGCCGCCGCGTGGAATCGCCGATTTTGCGAACCCCACGCGGTCGATCATGGCTTGAAGGGTAAGATGCGTGTCGCCCCTGTCGCGGCGGGCCGAGGCTCAGGCAGCCTTGCGCATCGGGGTTTTGTGGGCGCGTCGGGCGAGGCGCCGCTTGATCGAAGACCACATGGCACGCATCTCGTCCGCAGCGGCGCCCGATGGATGCCATTCCGTCACGCCGAGGCCCGCCCGCGCGGCTTCCTGATAGTCCACCCGGGTGAGAATCAAGGGCGTTATCAGCCCGCCCAAAGCTTCGAGCGCCTCCGCCCCTTGCTGGATGCGCGCGGTCTGCTGGGCTGGCGGGCATTGGTTGAGGGCGAAGACGTAATCGGCCCGGTGCTCTTTCAGCGCCCTGCGCGTAGTCTCGCTTGCCCAAAGGTCGAAGACGTTGGGACGCGCCGGGATGATGTTGAGATCGGCGAGCTTCATCGCGGCGATGCTCGCGGCTCCCTCCACGCCCGGCGTATCGATGATGACCAGGGTGAAGCCGCTTTCCTCGATCGCCGCGAGGGTCGAGGCGAGCCGACCGGCCGTCACCGCCTGCACGCATGGCTCCTCGCCGTCACGCATTTCTGACCAGCTCATGAGCGAGCGCTGGGAATCCATGTCCAGCATGAATACGCGCTCTCCCGCCTGCATGGCGGCGACCGCCAGAGAAGTCGCGAGCGTGCTTTTTCCAGAGCCGCCCTTCTGGGTTACGAATGCAACCGTGCGCATGAAGTCCTCCGTCCCTCGTTGTTTGTTTCGATTCAGAACGCTCTCACAGAATCCGTAGTTAATGATTCGTCAAGAATTCGCGAGAAACCCTAACGAATGGTTACGAAGAGCGTCGAGGAATCCGAGAAGATCGCAAGCAAGAGGGCGTTATAGATATGAATTGGCTAAGCTTTGCGCTCGCTCCTTCAGAAAAGGAGCGGTGATATTAGCCGACAATGCTTTGCATTCGGCTTGGCATTATTCAGCCTTCGACGTCGGTTTCCGGCCGATCGTCGCCGCGTGATACTTCCTCATGCCAATGGCCCGCCTTGTCTTCGTAGGAGATGCCGGTCTCCGATCCCCCGACGACTTGCTCGGAGGCCGCACGCTCCGCGGCCTTGCGCGCGAGATCATGTGTCGCAAAGGTTTCCGAGAGCGTCTCGCCGACCCGATAGGCCCAGCCGCCGTCATGCTCGACGATCTGATAGGTGATCTTCGTCATAAGCTCCTCCTTCCAAGTTGGGGCGCGATTGCCTGGACACGAACCGATGCGGCCGTAAAGATCAGCCGAGTGCTCCCGAGGTCAGCGCGATCACGGATGCGAAATCGCCACGGTTCTCCGGAAGCCCGAGCACCGCTCTTTCGAGATCGCGCGCACGCCGCGATCCGAGCGCAGGCGATGCATAGTCCCGAAATTTGGCGACGATCTCCCTTTCGCTCAAGGGCTGCTCGGGGCCGCCGCGAGCGTTGAGAGTGCCGGATCGAAGCCGCCGCCCGTCCCGTAGCACCACTGTCACCTCTCCCAGCCGGCTCTTCGGAAATTCCCGATTATAGGCTTGCGACTCCTGGACCGATGTCAGCGCGACGAGGCGGGCGATGCGCGCATCGCGAAGCGAGGCCTCGGCGAGCTCGTCCACGCCCACCCGCCGGTTCACAAAAGCGGCGGCGACAGGATAGGCGATCGCATATTGCGCGACGGGGCTCGTCCCCGGCATGGCGCGAAAGAGCCGCGTGGCTTCATGAAAAGTGGAAAGCTCGATCGAGGCGATCTCGTCATGGGCGAAGTCGTGGCTTGCGCCCAGCCTCAACGCGCCCTCGATCAATGCATGGACCCAGCGGCAGATCGGATACGGCTTGATGTAGTGACGGCTGATCCTGAAATTCTCGCCGAGGTCGTCCCACAGCTTGGAGACTTCCTCGGCTTCCACCGTGATCGCCGGAGCGCCCGTATAGCCGGCGCTTGCGAGGAAGACTGCGGAGGCTCCGGCAAGGCCTCCGAACGCAGAGCCGTCGTGGAGCATCGTCGGATGATCGATGACCCGCATCATCTGGCTGCGCGGTGCGTAATACTCGGCGATGCCGAGAGCTTCACGAAGCTGTAGGCTGCGCAAATTCATCAAGCGGGCACCGAGCGCGGCCACGGCGAGCGCGTTCCACGCGCCTGAGCTGTGATAATCGCAGGCCGTCGCATGGAGCGCCATCGCGGCCCTCGCGCCGACCTCATAGCCGATGACGAGTGCCGTCATCGCTTGGACTCCTGTCAGCGGAGCGGCCGTCTGCGCGAAGGCCAGGAGAGCCGGAACCGCGACGACCCCGGTATGACCCTTGCTCGGATTGTAGCCGTCGTGAGCATCGAGATTATCGATTTGAGCGGCGCCGGCAAAGACGGCCCCCGGCACACCCGCCGTTCGTCCGTCAAACAGCATCCTGGCAACAGGCCCTTCGGCTCCCGCCCCGTAGAGCCTAACGGCCGCGTCTCGCGCGATGCGGGCAGGTTCCATCGCCTGGGCCGCGGCCGCGACCCCGAGCGTGTCGAGAAGCAGAAGGGACGCAAAATGGCGGGCCTCGGCCGGGACGCGCGAAGCGTCGGCGCCCAAGATGAATTCGCCGATGCGGGCAAAGCGGGAGTGGCTGGCATCGCGCGAGATACCTTCGCGTTCGCTACCGCGGCGAGCGACGCTCCTCGCGGATGCGCGAGCGGCTTTTGCCTTCGGGCGCCTCGCCTCAATATCCACGGCAGGGATCCACGATATTGTGCCTTTTCTCGCCTCGCCGCCAACGTTCGACGTTGTCGCAGAACATCTCGATCGAGCGCCTCTCCCACCCGTCATAGACGCTGGAGCAATGCGGGGTGATGATCACGTTGGGCATATTCCAGAGCGGGCTTTCCGGAGGCAGTGGCTCCCTTTCAAATACATCGAGAGCGGCTCCCTTCAAGCGGCCCTCGCGCAGGCTCTCGATCAGGGCAGCGTGCCGGACAATTCCGCCGCGCGACACGTCGATCAGGACGGCGCCCCGTTTCATGGCCGCGAATTGCGCCTCGTCGAGAAGATGACGCGTTTTCGCGGTGAGCGGCAAGCAGACGAGAACGACGTCGGCCTCGCCGAGCACGTCGCCGAGCCGTTCGGTATCCTCGACACGTTCGACATGGGGTGTCTCGATCGGGGTCGCCCTGATCCCGATAACTCGCATGCCGAGCGTTTTGGCGAGCGGCGCGACAGCCTGTCCGGTCTTGCCGAGGCCGAGGATGGCGAGAGTGAGCCCTTTCACGGATGCGACCTTTTCCTCCGTCCAGCGCCGTTCGCGCTTGAGGGCTTCGAAACGGGGCAATCCCAAGGTGAAATGCAGGATCGCCGCAAGCGCGTATTGCGCCATCGTCTCGGCGCCGACGCCGGCGGCATTGGTCACCGTCAGTCGTGAAGGATCCCAGGGAATGAGATGATCGATCCCGGCACCGCCCACCGAGATCCAGGTCAGGGAAGGGCAGGCGAGAATGGCGGGGCGGGGAAAGCCCGGCGTGCCGGCAAAACGCACGCTGTAGAGAATGTCGGGCCTCTCTCGCTCGAGGGCCGACGGCAACTCGGCGTAGCTGGTGCAGCAGGTGATGCCAAAGCCGTCAAGACGCCGGTGCAGGATATCGAGCACCAGCTCCGGCTTGTCGTAATGCACCATGAGCTTCATCGAGCTCACCACTCTTCAGCTGTTCGGCCATGCCATACCTGTTCGGCCATGCCATACCTGTTCGGCCAGGCGATGTCGCAAGCCGCGCGAAGACGTAACAGAGGGTTGCTTTATAGCATTCGCCAAAAATGAATATCGGCTGGCACCGGCAAAAATGATTTTCCGTTTGCGGACTGCGGGACCGAGTGACCTTCAGATTTCGACGACGGGCCCGGTCGCTCCGCTTCGATGAAGGCCCGCGCGAGGCGGTCGTTCGACGCATTCGCGCCGCCGCAGGCAAACAGGCCGACAGAAGAAAGCGACTGAAGAACTCTTCGTCCCGGGCTGGTGGGCCTCGGCGACACTTTCATCGGCACCCTTCGAGCGTCCGGAGGCCTTTAAAGAAAATAGTTACCAACTTCCGTCAAATTGCGAATGACAGGCAGGAATTGCTGACGCCAACCGGCTTCGTGACGGAGCGCCCGCGATTGTGCCGCGCCGGCATATGCCGACGAACTGTGATGACCCCAGGCTCAATTCCTTAAAAGAAATCGAAGAAATCGTGAGGAAATGCTCCATAGCCCGGATAAAGCTCGCTTACGGGCACAATCCCGCCAATGCTTGGAAGGAAAAGCCGCCCTCGAACGCCCGCTTCTGCAATTGCTTCTGAGTACGAGGCTCCATGACTTACGCGAGTGATATCACGACTTTCGACGATTTCGTTATGCCTTGGGCGCAGCTTCGCGTGTTCGCTTTTGCCGCGATGCTCGTGGGCTTGGGAATTGTGGCCGCCGCATTAGTAATTGCGGCAATGTCTGCCACATGCACCATCTTCGCATCCCTCACTGCCAGTCCCGAGCTTGGCGCTGGGGCGTCCGCATCGCGCCGGTCGACGGTGCTCGCCAACTCCCGTCTCGCTTCGCCTCCCATGGTGGTTTCTCCCGCTGCCGTGGAGGTCCCGATGACATCACCGGCTCCCGAGGGACGCGGTGACGCCAAGCCTCGGTCGCTCGTCGGAACGGTCACGCCGAGGGGCGCACAACCCCAGCCGGTCACCACGACTCCCGGGGAAGTGTCAGGACTTGGCGCGGTCGCAAGCCGCACTGTGCCCCTTCCGCCCATCGTCGACGTGCCGCGGCTTGTGCCGCTGCCCCCCAAACGGCCCCTCGACGCGAGCGGAACAACAATTCCTTCGGCGGAAGCCTCTCTCTCTTCGCCTCTCCACGCCAACAGGGACATCACCCCTACCGTCTCCGGCGAAACGAGACAGCGCGTTGTCGTTGCCCCGGAGCCTGCGGCCAGTGCTGCCCCACAGGACAGTCGCAATCCGCTCCAGAAGTTTTTTTCGGCGCTGACATCGAGCTCGGTGTTCGCTCCTTCGCGGACGGAGGACACGAACGCGGTCCCGAGCGCGGGCAGCCGCACCGCGCTCTATGACATTCAGGCGCACGTGGTCTATCTGCCGAATGGAGACAGGCTCGAGGCCCATTCAGGGCTGGGCAGCAGGTTCGACGATCCGCGCCACGTCAGCGAGAAGAACCGCGGGGCGACGCCGCCTCATCTTTACGATCTCGAGCTGAGGCGCGACCTGTTCCACGGCGTCGCGGCGTTGCGCCTCAATCCCGTGGGGAGCGGCAATATGTTCGGCCGCAACGGTATGCTCGCGCACAGCTATATGCTCGGTCCGCGCGGCGATTCGAACGGATGCGTTTCCTTCAGGGACTATCCCCGGTTCCTGCGCGCCTTCCAAAGCGGCGAGGTGACGCGCCTTGCCGTCGTGCCACATCTCGCGGCCGAGCCCGTCAGCGTGGCTTCGGCCCGGCACTGAGGTGATCGGCTGCGCGCTTGCGCGGATATCCCGTCGCAAGTCAAGGTGGGCTGGAACGGGAGCCGGGCTCGGGCGTTGCTATCCCATAGCCGGAGAAGAGGTCGATGCGTTTATTGATCGCCTTGTTGATCATCATCTACCTCGTGGGCGTCGGCGTCGAGTTATCCCCGACCATTCAGGCGAAGTGGAACAACGCTTCAGCGTCGGAACTCGTCGCCAGCGTCGTGCAGGAATTGCCCGATGCGATGGCGTGGCCGGCCCGGCTCTTTCGGCGCATGACCGATCGTTCAGATCACATCTGATTTCACGGCAAGAGGCCCTTTGCGCTGCGCCTCTGAATTCACGCCCGCGAGCTAACGCTTGCGCGGGTGCAACCCGATGCGCGGCACCTCATCGCCGTTGAGCGCCTTGAGCGCCTGGTAGATGGTCCAATCCTGCGTCACTCTCGCCATATCGGATTCGAGGCGCCGCTCGATGTCTCGCATGGCACTTTCCCTGTCCGCATATCTCCCATATTCAACGGCATTGATCGACGCGCAGTAGATGGCCGGGGCCTCTCCTGAGGAAGGCTTGAGCACGACGGAGCAGCGGAAGGCGCTGCCGATCTCCAAAGAATAGCCTTCGCCGCGGCCCCATCCCCATCGGCTCCATTTGGCTCGCGTTCGCATGAGAGCTCCGTCGGCAAGGCCGGCATTTCAGCGTGTTCCCAATTTGTTCTTGAAGACCCGGAGAGTCAATCCGCTTTGCCGCACGTCCGGCAACCGCCCCCGGAGCCTGCCGCAGGAGGCAGCGGAATGCTTCACGGCACAATGGTGGTGAGCGAAGCGCTCGTAACCCGCGTGCAACGAGAGAGCGGCGGCCAGTGCAGGAGCTGGAGAGCCTTCTGCCGCGCGGCAAGCTCGCCATTCACAACCGACAGGCGCCGGATCGCAATGAGATTCTTGCTCTATTCAGTAAAAGCTCACGCCAAGGTCTTTTGTCCCGTTCTAGGAAGGGTGAGCCTTTGAACCGAGAAATCAAAATACAAGAAAAAAGAGGATCGACATCTCGAGACAAAGCACGAGAGCTCGCACCGAGTGCACGGTCAACAACGCGGGCTGACGGCGGCTTCCGCAGGTTTGCGGTGCTCGACTGCTTGCGTGGAACCGAGGGAGGAGTCCGAGGAAGGAGCCGGGCGCCGAAATTGACGGACGGGTCAAAATCGGGCCAGGCTGGTCTTTCGCCCCCGAGTACCGCGAGCTCCGCTCGGGTTTTTAATGGGAGTCCTGGAACACCGAATATTCTTGAGGTGTCGACCCCCTCACGATCGTCACCATCGTCGCAGCCGTTCGTCCCATCGATTGGGGGGTGTGTATGTCGGCGGCGCTGCGTAGGGCGAGAGTGAGCGCGCCGGAGCGCTGGGCAAGCGCGATCGTATTTACCTCGTCAGGGGTCAGCTCGAGTGTCGCGGTCTCACCGACCGCCACGCGTTCTCCATTTTTCTCCTCGACGTTGGGACCAATGGCGAGCACGCGGATGTTTTGCAGGAGCGTCTCGCTGGAGAAGATGTCCGTCCCTTGTGCTTTGGACGCGCGCCAATCCTTGTAAATTCGGATCACGTCCACATGGTCGTTGGGCAGGATGAGGGTGCCGGCGCTATTGGAGCCCCTCTGATCGATGCTGATGGCGAGCGCGCGCTTGCCTTCAGGCAGGATGGCCGCAAGGTATCCGGCGTCGGACTGGACCAGCTTATCCTTGCTGACGGGTTCGTTCGCGACGAAGTTTTCCCGGACGATCGAACCAACGATCTGGGCAATGTCGCCGGAAGTTTCGTTCTTGAGGATCATTCCTTTGCTGAGCCCTTCCGCGGGCCAGGCAAGCCATTTCAGGTTCGCGTCAAGGAGCTTGGTTCCCACGGGCAGATCCGTCGCCGCGACGAGCACTTCGCTCGCCGGCACTTTTTCCGGCTCGACCGTGATCTGCGGAGCAGGCGCGGCTTGCCGCCCGGTCGCGAGATAGGCGGCGGCTAATCCGGACACGAGTGCAACGGCGATGATCGCCATGCGACCTGATTTCATGGACCCGACCCTGGCGCGAAGCCGCGCCCCCTTTTACGACCTTCAACGGCGGCCGCGAAAAATGCCGCGTCGCGACATTCGTTCACGCGCATCTTGACTTGTAGCGATTGAAAGAATGCTAAGCAGATGCAAAAACTGTGATTGTCCAAGTTAGGATTGAAGAGGAAGACAAGGGCGAGGAAAGAGTTGTCTTATGAGTAAGAAAAGCGCTCCTGGTGCTGCGTCCCAAGCAATGAGGCCCTCGATCTGCTTGAAGTCAACGCTACTATCGCGGTCAATTGGGTTGACCTGCCGCTCGGGGAGTGGACGTGCGGCTCGCCGGCCACGCAAGGGAAACGTCGCAAATCGTCCAGCGGGTCATAAGCGGCAGATTGGCGCCCTTTCACGGCAGCCGCCAGCGCAGCTTATTTGCTCAGATTTGAAATCGACTTGTTGGTCGCCCGCTCTTCCCTTGTGTGAATAGGTTGCTCGCGGCAGCCGGAAAATCCGACTTCCAAGTAGTTGACCTCGAGCGCCAGGACTCCGATTGGCTTGCCCAATTCGGGATCGACCATTGTCTCCGCGCGCCAGCACACGGGATGCGACCCATCCCAGGAAAGCTGCAGCCAGCTCACGTCGCGCGCCCCGGCACCGAGCGGCAAGGTGTAGTGGAATTTCGGCTTGTCGAATTGCCAAAAGTTGAAGGACGGGAAGGGTTCCGCCGCCATGCGTCCCTTGGCGTCAATGAGAAAAGCATGGCTGATGAGCCCACCGCTTTCCGCAACGATCTGCCGGAGGTGTTCTGAAACCGGCGTTTCCATGACCGCACGCTGCAGCGGGCCGTCCCCGAGGAGCCGCTCTGCATTCCAGGCTTGGTCGAGAGAAAGCGCCCAGGCCTCGTCCTTGCCTGCGAATGCCGCGTTTTGTTGCCGCAGCGCGTCAAGAAGAATCGGGTCCCGATGGAGAGCTTCGAACAGGCGATCGAGGCGCGGCTTATAGTAAACGAGCCCGGCAATATGTGGATACGCCAAAACCGCGCCGCAGGCGATGACGACGGTCATGACGATCAGGATGATACCTCGCGAAATCCTTTGGTAAAGGCTGGACGTGGGCAAGTGACAGCTCCGAGAAATGTCGCGACGAGAGAGGAATTGACCTCAATAGTCCAGCAGGGAGATCATTCATCGATCAAGTCAATTCCCATAGTAAAAGCGCAAGGTTCGGTCTGGCCGCCCCCATGACGGGCGGGCGATGTGGGCTCGGCGTTTCTTTTGGCTTCAGGCCCCGCTGGTCTCAACACCACCTCTTCGGAGCCGATCCCCTGCCGTCGCTGGGGCCAGATTCGATTGGCGCGATTTTCCCTGATGCGGCCTCGAGAGCGCAAATGGAGAGGCGCTCACCGTCGAGGACGGGACGGGCGGCAAATTGATGGTTCCAAGCGGAGCATGAACACAGCGCCGCAAGATACCTTCCTGGTTTCCAACTCCGCGAGGAGAGCGGAAGGTTTGCGGTTATTCGAGCGGCGCTGCGTCTGGAGCCCGGACAATGTATCGGGAGCTCAAATCAAGGAGATGAAGATTGTTGATCACCGTCGGATTATCGGGCTCTCTACGAAAGGCGGCCACGAATTTGGCCCGTGCCCTCTTAAGGTCCCCGCGCAGCATGTAGGAATAGCCCTCGTTGTTGAGGATCTGAACGGTCTCGCCCTTAAGCTTGATGGCCGAGTTGTAGGCGCGGTCGGCAAGATCAAAGCGGCCGAGCCGATCGTAGCTCGCGGCGAGTCCGATCCAGGCGGTCACATCCTTCGGAGCCTTCTCGACCGAATCCTGGAAATAATGTTCGGCGATCCCGTAGTTTCCTCGATTGAAATGCTCGATCCCCAAGTGAAGAGGCTCGTCCGAGGGGTAGTATTTGACATCTCCCGGTTCCTCGACCGTGGGCGTCGTGGCTGCGACCGCCACGTCAGACGCCCCACCGGCCGGCGGCGGCGGAGCGCTTGTCTGACAGCCGGCGACGCAAAAGGCCAGGAGGCCCAACGCGAAAAAAGTCGGTGTCTGAAGTCGAATATTCAGCTTCGCCAAGGTGATCCCCGAGCCTCCAGTAGCTTTCTTTTTTAGTTGAGCCCGAACAGCAAATCGGAGCACCACGCCGGCCTCGATGTCCAGTTCCTATTTCCGGTGTCCCGCTTACCAGGCAAGTTTTCCTTAAGATGTAACTTCTCCGCCACAGAACTCCCGTCGACCTAGGTTATTGCCGAAGGAACCGCGATCAATTTGACGTTGATCGACGACATGAGGGCTGACATGATGCCCCGGGCAAAGAACTCCTCAAGCAACTGCGGTGCTATTTCACCAACTGTGTTGCTGGGAGATATTGCGCTCGGTTGGAAAGAAGCTCGACGTTTTCACTTAAGCGAAATTCGCAATGAAGTGACGCTTTGTCGAGCGGTTCGGTGATTGGGAGAGCCTGCGGCGCACTTCACACAGGAAGCCTGCCCGCTGCGCGTCATCGGAAGATTTGCGAGCAAGGCTGGAGCGAAAATCGCCGATGATGCCCTCGTGCAGTTTGAGTGCGGCGGCGAGCGGCCGAGAAGGGCGGCGGTATCCACCGTCAAGTCGATGAGGCCACCGGGAAGACCAAGCTCGAGTGGATCCAACCCCAGGCCTGCGTGCCGCCGACCTCGACCCAATCTTCGCGTCGTGCGAAGACCGTGAGGATAAGCCTGCCCGGCACAACACGGATGACTTGTGCGCCCTGCTCGGGCCGAAGCCGGATATTGGTCGTGCTCTTTGTGGCCACACGCTCCTGAGCCGGTTCGGTGATTTGCGGCGGCTCGTCGACCGGCGCCTTCTCCTCGAGTAACGGGCGGCTCATCATCGAGAACAGCGGAGGAGTGAGCCTCAGCTCCGGTTTTTGCGCAATGGATTTTGTGGGCGATGCGACAAGAGTGCGCTGGGTTTCGGGGAGCCTCATTCGGAGTCCCGGAAGCGCCTGGAGGAGAACGCCTGCAGCAATGAGGGCGCAGGTGGCCAGACCGACTCCCAATCGAGGATGACCCGCTGCCGCGGATGTGTGAGCCCCGAGACGGCTGGAGCTCAGTTGCAAGCAGTATGAAAGGCCGAGCCTCGGGATGTCAAAGGTCAACACCGCCCTGCGTTTGCGTAAGTGAACGCTGGTTCCACTCCCTGGCATGTCGATGCTGGCGGTCGCCCTGTGGAGATCAAGCTTAATGCCCGGCGGAACCCTTTCAGGATTAGGCGCCGCGACCGCCGTAGATCGAGCATAAGAGGGTCCTTCAGATCGTCCGTGAACCGCGATTGCCCGGGCATTTTTTGCCGGCCCAATGGAAAGCAGATGTTTGCCACCAGCGTCCGCGAGACGGACGTTTCTCAAGGTCCTCAAGCCTTCATGAACATCGTCGAAACCCCGGTCGCGGTTGCTGCGGTCCGGCGAATGTCCTCGGCGTCCAACGCCCTCACTCAATTGGGCGACGATGTGGCGTGGGTCGAGGCCGCCGTCGCGGCTCCTGGCTTCTTCAAGGCCGGACACCATGTAGGTAATGAGGTCCTCGATCGAGTGTCGGCCTTTCTGGCCGGCATCCTTGGCGGCATTCGGGTGCAGTGGGAACTCGATCTCGGGAACATCTTTGCTGAAGTCTTGGACGTTCGTTCGGGCTCCCTTGGGGATCTTTCCGGCAGGCGAAATCTCGGGTTCGCGCCGGCCTCTTCGTTCTCGATCCGATTTTCGCTCTCCGCTATCCGCGTCGTGGCCCAGGCTGACCAATTCCGACCGGGGGGGCACCGCGGCTTCCATCTCCCGACACGATGGATCGGGGGGGTAGGGAGCGGCGCGGACGACCGCTCCATGGGAGCCTGCTTCCTGGCTCATCAAATCTCCATGCCTTATTCGGTCAAACGTCCGTCACGAGCTCTCGACCTGGTCCAGGAAAAATTGCGGGTTGCGGCGAATTGCTCCTAAGTCTCCGAAATCCCGTGCATCCTGATGGTGCCAAAGGAACGGCCGGTGCGCGTTTGCAACCCGACGCACCGGTCTGTGGCCAGATATCATTTGCGGGACGCCGGTGCCCATTCCAGCTCCGTGCAACGGGGCGATCTCAGCCCGTCGGATCTGCTTCAATCATCACTCGCCGGCAGTGCCGTTCGTGCTCGTGCGTCCACCCGAGACGTCGTAAATGGGCGCGATCGGTTTCGGCGCCTTCGATAGCAGGCTGACATCCTTATAGCGGTTGACGGCCTCCGCCAGTCTTTGACCGTCGCCAGGGATATGCGTGTCGTACGCATAGGACGGCCAGGGATCGATGACTTGAATAGCCTCGTTCGACTTCGCGGCGTTACCGGCGCTTAGCGTTATCGTCTGGCTTCTCGTGAGGTTCTGCTCGAAAGGGTCGTCGAAGGGCGTCCCCGAGCAGCCAGCGAGGGCTGCCCCGGTGATCGCGAGAACGACGAACCGTCCGATGGTCATTGCCTACCCGTCATTTCTTGGTCACGTAGGGTACTCGCATCTTGTGGATCAGGCTCAATGATGTGTCCGTAGGGACCGGCAAGATCCCCGCCACTCGACACATAGTCGGTGTATTTCTTCTTGCGCTCGAGTTGACCCATGGCAAAGATATCGACGTCATTGCCCTGCAGTCGCTGGTCGAGGGGCGTCGCCAGCTGACTTCCTGGCGGTGCCGGCTTCACCAGATGCGGTGTCACGATCACGACGAGGTCGGTTTCGCTCTTCTGGTAGCTGGTGCTACGGAACAGGGTACCGAGCACCGGGACCGAACCAAGCCAGGGGAGCTGGTCGATATTCTCGACAATGTCGGATTGCAGCAGCCCGGCAATGGCAAAGCTCTGCCCGTCGCGTAGCTCGACGGTGGTGCGCGCTTCGCGAGTGGTGAGGGCCGGGATCGAGAAGCCGGAAATGACAACGGAGTTCGTGGTATCGATCTCGCTGACCGAAGGAGCGAGGCGCAGATTGATCAGGCCGTTCGAGAGCACCGTCGGCATGAAGGTAAGCTGGACACCGAAACTCTTGTAATCGACGGTGATCGTCGGCACGGTTCCCGAGCTTTGCTGCACAACGGGCACCGGGAATTGGCCGCCCGCCAGAAAGCTCGCCGTATCGCCCGAGAGTGCGATGAGATCGGGCTCGGCAAGGCGACGCACGGCACCTTTCGATTCGAGCGCCGTGATCAGTGCGTCGATGCTGGCGCCCTTGTTGACGAGGCTCGCGAGCGCGGTGCCGAACGGCGCTGAGGTCGTCCCGGCAAGAGAGCCGACAGCGCTGAGCGCGGGAACCCCGGCGCCGGTTGTCGCGGCCGAGCCGCTGGCATTGACGCCACTTAGAGAGGGGCGAGGCGCCTGCGCCGCGGACCCGATTCCCGTGACGATGCCACGCGTGCCTTTGTTGTTGAAGACGAACCAGTTCACCCCGAGCGCGTTGCCGGCCTCGCGGCTCGCTTCCAGAAAGCGGACCTTGAGCATCACCTGTTGCGAAGGCGATACCTTCATGGCGTTGACGACCGGCGAGTCCGGCGACAAGCCCTTGGCCACCGACACGGCCCGTTCGGCCGAAACGGCGTCGGTTGCTTCCCCGCTGAGGACCACCTGACCGTTCGAGCTTGTGACGCGGATGTTGCCGCCGCCCGTGCTCGACTGGATCTTGGCGCCGACGTTGCCGGTATCGGGCACCACCTCGAGGTCGAGCACGCCCAACAGGCGCTGCTTGTTGGGAGCAAACACCGAGACGTTGGTGGTGCCCACCTTCTTGCCCTGGATGTAGATCGAGTTGTCCGTCATCGGCAGGACGTCGGCAAATTCCGGTTGTCCGACGATCACGCTCGAGAAGGGCTGACCGATCTTGAAGATGCGAGATTTGTTGAGCGTCACCACGATGTGACGTGCACGGTCGCCTTGGCTTTGCCAGGCTTGGGCGTCTTGAGCCTCGGCGGAACTCGACTGGAGCGAGAGCGCCATGATGCTCGCGATCAGCACGGCTGCGCCAGGCGCCAAGAACCGGCAAATCGAAGGCGCGCTGATCATGAACAGCTTCAGGAAGGGCCCAATCCGCTTGCGCTCGAATTTTCCGTCCGGCATCCAGATCTGCCTTTCCTCGATGAGTAGGGCCTTGCCCTGCCTGCGCCGCGCCCGGTCCGCCAGTCTCCCAATCCGCATCTACTGCTCGCCCCGCCGCACCGCGTATTTCTCGCGCTTCGCGCCGCGTGCGACCGTGACATTCTGCGCGAACGGTATCGCTGCAACAGGAGCCGTCACCTTCGAACGAACGACGGGCGCATTGCGATCGAGGCGCGTTAGGAGCGCGCCGCGCCTGTCCTTGATCACATCGTTCACGATCCGCCCTCGGGAGCCGTTTCGTAGGCCGCGCTTTCTCCCATGGCATTGTCGGGTGCGAGCCGGGCACCAGAACCGACGGCGCCCGCAACGACAGCCACTAAGAGCGGAGCCATGCCCGTGGTCGTGTGAGCTGCCCACCCGTCACGCGCCGCGATTTCGCGCGTGACGAGGGCAAGAAAGGGGACCGTCAGCTTGGTGCCGTGGCGCATGCGCTGTCCTTCGCGGCCACGGCTTTTTCGGCCATGGAATGCCCGTCCGGGCAACAACGGTTGTTAACGTTCTGTTAAGGCGGTGGGAAAGTCAATCTTGGAAAAAGGAAATCCTGAAGATGGTGAATGTTCATCGAAGACAGTTGCTTGGATGCAGCGCTTGTCGGGGCAAGATTTACATGAAAACGGGATCACCAAAGGACTCTGAAGGCAACGTGAGATCACGCTCCGTCAGTTTTGCTTGCACGCTCCTTGTCCTTCTTCGTGGACCGGGTAATCATTTGCAATCGTTATCCTAATCTCGTGCGTGGCAACTTCACGGATAACGAAAGCTCGGCGCCGAGGCGACTGACGAACCCGTCCTCTATGGCGCGTCGTCCTCTCATGAGCTCTTCGAAACATCGGATATAAATCAACCCGAGGACACACGGCACGCCTCGCGCAACACAGCGGCGACACAAGCAGTATAATGTTGTGGATTACTGGTTGTCGGAGGAGAAGCGCCTCATCTATCTCTACGGACGCATATTCGGCCTTGAGCCGCAAATTGCAAAGTGATCGAGTTGTGGCAACTTGGTCAATTCGGTCGTCGAGAGCGTGAACGCAAGACAGGCCCCGGGCAGGAACTCATGAGCAAGCGTAACAACAAGCAATGCGCGCGGGCGGGCCTCTTCGGGGCGCTCTTCGTGGCAAGCATTTGCGCAGGGCGCACGGACGAGCTTGCATCTATCACCATCGTTCCACAGCCGGCGCAGGTGGTCAGCCTCACTCAAGGGTTTTCGAACACGATCCGCGTTGCGCGTCCATTTAGCACCATCCACATCACGAACCCGGACATCGTCGACATCGTCGTGACGACCGACAGAACCGCCACGCTCGTGCCGAAGGCTGTGGGAGCGACGAATGTCGATTTCTTTGACGACAAGAGCATGTTGATTTCGGCCGTGAACGTCGTCGTGAACGCCGATGAGATACCTGGCCAGGTCAGGGTTTTCGATCATCAGGCGCTCACGAGCAACACGAGCTACCACTGCGGACCCAACATATGCCGGTATTTTGAGGAAACGATCACAAAAGAGCAACCGCCGGTTACAGAAACAAAAAGTGTAGAGCGTATCATCCACGATGATCGCCCTCCACGACAGTAATGATAGTTAAATAGAGACGCGGCCCTCGCGAATCGAGCGAACGGCCACCGGCGTCATTGAACCTTTGGATATGGCTTTCCGTATGGCGGCACACCCGGAAGCGTCACCGATCGCAGGTGCCCCGGTTTCTGGCTCCGAAACATCATCCAAAGGCTGAACGGCGTCAGCTGGCAAAACGACAACGGAGCGCGGCGGCATCGAAGGTTTGCCGGGCGTTTCGACGTGGAGATTGATTCAACGACATCGCGGCTCCGCGACCGTCGAGATTTCGGCGGCGAGCGTTGGGGCGGCTCCGCGAACATGGTAAGAAGAATTGTAGCGCGCCCGCTGCTTGTGCGGCGAACGTGCGGATTATAGCCTCCGCTCAGCTCATGTCCAAAGAACGTGATTCGATACGCTCCAGGGCCTTTCTCAAGGCGGTCGTTCGGTTTCAGAACGGGAACGTGACGATCGATTGCATCGTCCGGAACATCTCATTGAGCGGCGCCAGGATTGAAATCGACAAGGCCCTCACGCTTCCGACCGAATTCGAGCTGGAGATCCCGCAGCGGCGAGCTGTGTTCCAATGCATGCTGAAGTGGAGAAAGGATGACGCAGCGGGCGTGAAGTTCATGAATACCATGGAGCATGCGACGACCGTTTCTTCCCCTGCGTCCACGGCTATTGAAGAGCTTCATCATGAAAATGCTCGGCTTCGTCACGAGATCGAAAAACTCAAGGCACGGCTTCAAGAGCTTTCGGGCGGATAATTGCAAGCGGATAAATGCAATTTGAACGGCGCGCGACATTGGTCGGCTCTTCGATCTGGGATTTCCCTCCGGTTCCCGTCGTTTGACCTTGCGAGATGATGATCATGGGTCATGCGCCGCCCTTGCCGATAGCAAGCAGCTGGCTGGCCATGAAACCCAGCTTCTGATTCGTTCGAAATCGCGGGCAGTGCCACAGCCGAAAGCCCGCCCACCCCCAATAGATCATCCATTCGGGGTAGAGGGGAGGCGCAGAACACCCGCTCGATATGCGCCGCGTCGAACTTTATTGCGGTATATCCACCCAAAGCCATGCTCGTAATTTGCGCCGCGAACCGGGGTTCGCGAGAACTAAAGCGCTGATCGGATGCTCGGATCGGCTCGTGTCGCCGTGCTTCCGATTGCCGGCTTTCTAACTCTAGGTAAAGCTTCGCCGGGATTACCTCGGAATTGCTACGCCCTATGCCGCAAACTGCCCGTGCTTGACTTACAAAAATTAACGGAAATGCGTAAAAATGCTCGTTGGCTGAAGCTGGTGCAACGTGACGGCGCCACGAAGCGACGAGCTTCGTCTGGGCTGAGTCAAGCATCGCTGACAAGGTGCCGAGCTGAATGGAGAGCTCGCCGCCGAGTGGGGACCCCATCGAGCGGTCTCGATGGAGAGACCGACATGGCGTTTCGGAGAACGGCATCGGATCGCTATCCGGCGTGGGACATTGATGAATTCTGTCCATGCCGTGCGGATATGGCGTCACGGGCAGGCGCAGGCTGGCCGGACGATCCAAGATCGCTTGCCCACCGAGTGACTCTGCGGCGATCAACAGCACCGGCACGACCGTGTCCCGCAGTGCGAGTTCATCAGGGCTATGGCTTTGCGTAGGTGATCTGATGGGATGACTGCTCGCTAGAACGAGGAATGGGGCGATGTCGAGGACGATCAGCAGCAGCACGACCGGCCCGGTTGTTCTCAATCCGTCGACCGACAACCCTCTCTACGTCACCGGCACGGGCAGTGTGACCTCGACGGGGTCCGGAGCGGCCGGCATCAGCGGGGGGGCCGGAACCACCTGGACGATCAGCAACGCGGGCAAGATTTCCTCGGCGAGCAGCACCGGCGTGTCGCTAGGGGGCTCCGGCGTCGTGAGCAATACCGGCTCGATCTCGGGCGTCGATGCCCTCTCCTTGAATGCGGGAGGCAACGTCACGAACGCCTCGGGCGGCTCCATTTCGAGCCTCGGCAGCGTTGGAACCGGCGTCTTCATCACCGGTGCTCTTGGAACGGTCACGAACGCAGGCGGCATCTCGGCGGTCAAGTTCGGCGTCCTGGTCGCGGCTGGTGGCAGTGTTTCGAACGCCATGTCGGGGTCCATCTCGTCGCAAGATATCGGCGTCTTTCTCCAGAACCAGGCGGGCACGGTGACCAATGCCGGCAATATTTCCGGCACGGGAACGCAGGGGACCGGCGTCTATCTCGAGAACAACGGCAGCGTCACGAATACGTCGACCGGCACCATCACGGGCCATAAATTCGGGGCCTTCATCGAGGGCGGCTTCGGCACGCTCGCCAACTACGGCAGCATTTCGGGGGCGACCTATGACGGCGTGATTCTCGGGCTTGGCGGCATCGTGACGAATGCCGCCGGTGCTTCCATTTTCGGCTTGAACAACGGCGTCTACGTCAAATACCGGGCCGCCGGGACGGTGACGAACAGCGGCGGTATCAGCGCCTCGGGGACGGGGAGCGCGGGCGTCGATCTCGCCGATGGCGGCACGCTCACGAACAATTCGACCGGCTCGATCACGGGCAATTCTTTCGGGGTCTTCGTCACCGGTGCGGCCGGCGCGGTGACCAACAAAGGGAGCATCGCGGGCGGAAAATACGATGGCGTCGTTCTTGCCAAGGGCGGCAGCGTCACGAATGTCGCGGGCGCTACGATCACGGGCGGCAGCAACGGCGTCTATATCGAGTCGGGCTCATCGGGAAGCATCACCAACAGCGGCAACGTCACCGGGACCGGATCGAGCAGCGCCGGCATCGATCTCGGCAGCGGGGGCAGCATCACGAATAATTCGGGCGGCTCCATCTCGGGCAGCTCGTTCGGCGTCTTCTCCACCGGCGCCTTGGGAACGGTCAGCAACAGCGGCAGCATCTCCGGCGCGCATGGCGTCGGTCTCGAGGCCGGCGGCAGCCTGACCAACAATGCATCCGGATCGATCTCGGGCCAGAGCGCCGGTGTCTTTTCGCAAGGGGCGGCCGCGACGCTCGTCAATGCCGGCAGCATCACCGCGACGAGCGGCGCCGCCGCCGATATCGAAGGCGGGGGGAGCATCACGAACCAGGCGGGCGCCACCCTTTCGGGCAGCTCTTCGGCGTCTTCATCACCGGCGGCGCGAGCACGGTGACGAACGCGGGCACGATCTCGGGCGGGTCCTATGCCATCGACTTCGCGGGCAGCGCCACCAATCGGCTGGTGGTCGATCCCGGCGCGGTGTTCGTCGGCAAGGTCAGCGCGCGAGCGGCGGCACGAACACGCTCGAGCTTGCCGGCGGCAGCGGCACCGGCACGATCAGCGGAATAGGCACCGGCTCGTTCAGCAATTTCCAGACGCTTGCGGTCGATGCCGGGGCGACCTGGACGCTCACCGGCGCCAACAGCGCCGCCGACCGTGCTCGACAATGGCACGCTCAACATCACCGGCTCGCTCGACGCATCGACGGCCGTCGATCCGACGAGCACCGGCCTCTTCCAGCTTCAGACGGGCAGCACGCTCGAAGTCGCCGCGGCGACCGGCGCGGGCACAAAGATCAATTTCCTGGGCAGCAGCGAATTGATCGTCGACAATGCCGCATCGTTCGGCACCAATGTCGGCACCTCGTCCTATGCGGGGACGCAGCTCCAAGAGTTTCGTCAGCGGCGACAAGATCGATCTCAAGAACTTCTCCTCGACGGGTGTGACGTTCAGCTACAATGCGTCGACCGGCGTGCTGCAGGTGTCGAACGGCAGCCAGCATCGCGAGCCTCGACTTCCAGGCCTCGAGCCTTGGCAGCACGAGCTTCCAGGCGACGAGCGACGGGGCGAGCGGCACCTTCGTCACGACCGCGACGGGAAGCTCACCCCCGCCTCCTCCGCCGGCGCCGACCATCACGGCTCCGGCCAGCGGCAGCACCATCACCACGACCGCCGATCCCACCATCTCCGGGTCCGGGGTCAGCGGCGACACCGTCAGCGTCTCCATCGACGGGAGCGTCGCCGGCACCGCGACGGTCGCGGGCGGCGCCTGGAGCTATACGCCGACGACGCCGCTCACCAATGCCAGCCACTCGGTCACCGCCACCCAGGCGGCCGCCGGCGGCCCGAGCTCGGCTCCCTCGAGCGCCGACAGCTTCACCATCAGCGTGCCCCCGGCGGCGCCGACCATCACGGCTCCGGCCAGCGGCAGCACCATCACCACGACCGCCGATCCCACCATCTCCGGGTCCGGGGTCAGCGGCGACACCGTCAGCGTCTCCATCGACGGGAGCGTCGCCGGCACCACGACGGTCGCGGGCGGCACCTGGAGCTATACGCCGACGACGCCACTCACCAATGCCAGCCACTCGGTCACCGCCACCCAGGCGGCCGCCGGCGGCCCGAGCTCGGCTCCCTCGAGCGCCGACAGCTTCACCATCAGCGTGCCCCCGGGGGCGCCGACCATCACGGCTCCGGCCAGCGGCAGCACCATCACCACGACCGCCGATCCCGCCATCTCCGGGTCCGGGGTCAGCGGCGACACGGTCAGCGTCTCCATCGACGGGAGCGTCGCCGGCACCACGACGGTCGCGGGCGGCACCTGGAGCTATACGCCGACGACGCCGCTCACCAATGCCAGCCACTCGGTCACCGCCACCCAGGCGGCCGCCGGCGGCCCGAGCTCGGCTCCCTCGAGCGCCGACAGCTTCACCATCAACGTGCCCCCGGCGGCGCCGACCATCACGGCTCCGGCCAGCGGCAGCACCATCACCACGACCGCCGATCCCGCCATCTCCGGGTCCGGGGTCAGCGGCGACACGGTCAGCGTCTCCATCGACGGGAGCGTCGCCGGCACCACGACCGTCGCGGGCGGCACCTGGAGCTATACGCCGACGACGCCGCTGACCAATGCCAGCCACTCGGTCACCGCCACCCAGGCGGCCGCCGGCGGCCCGAGCTCGGCTCCCTCGAGCGCCGACAGCTTCACCATCAACGTGCCGCCCCGGGGGCGCCGACCATCACGGCTCCGGCCAGCGGCAGCACCATCACCACGACCGCCGATCCCGCCATCTCCGGGTCCGGGGTCAGCGGCGACACGGTCAGCGTCTCCATCGACGGGAGCGTCGCCGGCACCACGACGGTCGCGGGCGGCACCTGGAGCTATACGCCGACGACGCCACTCACCAATGCCAGCCACTCGGTCACCGCCACCCAGGCGGCCGCCGGCGGCCCGAGCTCGGCTCCCTCGAGCGCCGACAGCTTCACCATCAACGTGCCCCCGGCGGTGCCGACCATCACGGCTCCGGCCAGTGGCAGCACCATCACCACGACCGCCGATCCCACCATCTCCGGGTCCGGGGTCACCGGCGACACGGTCAGCGTCTCCATCGACGGGAGCGTCGCCGGCACCACGACGGTCGCGGGCGGCACCTGGAGCTATACGCCGACGACGCCGCTGACCAATGCCAGCCACTCGGTCACCGCCACCCAGGCGGCCGCCGGCGGCCCGAGCTCGGCTCCCTCGAGCGCCGACAGCTTCACCATCAACGTGCCCACGGTCCCGGCGGCGCCGACCATCACGGCTCCGGCCAGTGGCAGCACCATCACCACGACCGCCGATCCCGCCATCTCCGGGTCCGGGATCAGCGGCGACACGGTCAGCGTCTCCATCGACGGGAGCGTCGCCGGCACCGCGACGGTCGCGAGCGGCGCCTGGAGCTATACGCCGACGACGCCGCTGAGCAATGCCAGCCACTCGGTCACCGCCACCCAGGCGGCCGCCGGCGGCCCGAGCTCGGCCCCCTCGAGCGCCGACAGCTTCACCATCAGCGTGCCCGCCCGGGGGCGCCGACCATCACGGCTCCGGCCAGCGGCAGCACCATCACCACGACCGCCGATCCCACCATCTCCGGGTCCGGGATCAGCGGCGACACGGTCAGCGTCTCCATCGACGGGAGCGTCGCCGGCACCGCGACCGTCGCGGGCGGCACCTGGAGCTATACGCCGACGACGCCGCTCACCAATGCCAGCCACTCGGTCACCGCCACCCAGGCGGCCGCCGGCGGCCCGAGCTCGGCTCCCTCGAGCGCCGACAGCTTCACCATCAGCGTGCCCCCGGGGGCGCCGACCATCACGGCTCCGGCAAGCGGCAGCACCATCACCACGACCGCCGATCCCGCCATCTCCGGGTCCGGGGTCAGCGGCGACACGGTCAGCGTCTCCATCGACGGGAGCGTCGCCGGCACCACGACGGTCGCGGGCGGCACCTGGAGCTACACGCCGACGACGCCGCTCACCAATGCCAGCCACTCGGTCACCGCCACCCAGGCGGCCGCCGGCGGCCCGAGCTCGGCCCCCTCGAGCGCCGACAGCTTCACCATCAACGTGCCCACGCCCCCGGCGGCGCCGACCATCACGGCTCCGGCCAGCGGCAGCACGATCACCACGACCGCCGATCCGACCATCTCCGGGTCCGGGATCACCGGCGACACGGTCACCGTGTCGATCGACGGGACCGTCGTCGGCTCGACGACGGTGGCGAGCGGCAGCTGAGCTACACGCCGACGACGCCGCTCAGCAACGCCAGCCATTCGGTCACCGCGACGCAGGCGGCGGCCGGTGGCCCGAGCTCGTCTCCCTCGACCGCGGATAGCTTCACCATCAACGTGCCCACGCCGGCGCCGACCATCACGGCTCCGGTGAGTGGCAGCACGATCACCACGACCGCCGATCCGACCATCTCCGGGTCCGGGATCAGCGGCGACACGGTCACCGTGTCGATCGACGGGACGGTCGTCGGCCGACGACGGTGGCGAGCGGCAGCTGGAGCTATACGCCGACGACGCCGCTCACCAACGCCAGCCATTCGGTCACCGCGACGCAGGCGGCGGCCGGTGGCCCGAGCTCGTCTTCCTCGACCGCCGACAGCTTCACCATCAACGTGCCTACGCCTGCGCCGACCATCACGGCTCCGGCCAATGGCAGCACCATCACCACCACCGCCGATCCCACCATCTCCGGGTCCGGGATCAGCGGCTACAGCTCCGTCACCGTCTCCATCGACGGGACCGTCGCCGGCTCGACGACCGTGGCGAGCGGCAGCTGGAGCTATACGCCGACGACGCCGCTGAGCAATGCCAGCCACTCGGTCACCGCGACCCAGGCCGCCGCCGGCGGCCCGAGCTCGGCTCCCTCGACTGCCGACAGCTTCACCATCAACGTGCCTACGCCTGCGCCGACCATCACGGCTCCGGCCAATGGCAGCACCATCACCACTGACCGCCGATCCCACCATCTCCGGGTCCGGGATCAGCGGCGACACCGTCACCGTCTCCATCGACGGGAGCGTCGCCGGGACCGCGACGGTCGCGAGCGGCGCCTGGAGCTATACGCCGACGACGCCGCTGAGCAATGCCAGCCACTCGGTCACCGCCACCCAGGCGGCCGCCGGCGGCCCGAGCTCGGCCCCCTCGAGCGCCGACAGCTTCACCATCAGCGTGCCCCCGGGGGCGCCGACCATCACGGCTCCGGCCAGCGGCAGCACCATCACCACGACCGCCGATCCCGCCATCTCCGGGTCCGGGGTCAGCGGCGACACGGTCAGCGTCTCCATCGACGGGAGCGTCGCCGGCACCGCGACCGTCGCGGGCGGCACCTGGAGCTATACGCCGACGACGCCGCTCACCAATGCCAG
>CAVQNF010000005.1:0-55961 GCA_963713805.1 uncultured Alphaproteobacteria bacterium
GCGCTGTATGCAAGCGCTTGGCGTCGTTTCCGCGAGATCCAATATAGAGGGTATGGCCGACGAAGAGGAGGAGAAGGACCATCTGCCCGCCGCGCGCAAGGCGGCGGAGGTCGAGGCGTTCCTGAGTCAAATCAAGGCCATGAAGGCGGCGAAGCCCGCGAGCGGGCGAGGCCGGCTCATCTTCGCGCTCGATGCGACCGCAAGCCGCGAGGCGACGTGGGATCGGGCCTGCAGGCTGCAGGGTGAAATGTTCGAGGCGACGAGGGCGATCGGCGGGCTTGATGTCCAGCTCGTCTTCTATCGCGGCTTCAACGAATGCAAGGCGAGCCGCTGGTTCGCCACCGCGGGGGAGCTTCATGGAGCCATGCGCGGCGTGTCCTGTGTCGGGGGCGCGACGCAGATTGCTCGTGTGCTCGCCCATGCGCGCAAGGAAGCCCGCGCCGGCAAGGTCAATGCGCTCGTCTTCGTGGGCGATGCGATGGAGGAGAAGGTCGACGAGCTGTGCCGGCTCGCCGGCGAGCTCGGTCTCTGCGGCGCTCCGGTCTTCGTCTTTCACGAAGGAGGCGACGAGATCGCCGGCCGGGCCTTCCGCCAGATCGCCAAGCTCAGCGGCGGCGCCTATTGTCCCTTCGATGCCGGCAGCGCCCGGCAGCTGCGCGAGCTCCTCGGCGCGGTCGCGGCCTATGCGGCCGGGGGCCGGCCGGCGCTCCTCGATTACGGCAAGCGCAAGGGCGGCGCCGCGCTGCTGCTGTCGGGAAATATCCGCACCAGGACGTAAGGCCATGCTCATCTATCTTGGCTTCGGCGTGCTGGTGCTCGCGCTCGGCCTCGTCCTGCTCCGCGCCTTCGTCGAGGCGAACCCTGCGAAACTCGCGCGCGCCACGCGGACCGTTTTCATAAGCGCAGCCGTCACCATCGCGATCGTGGCCCTGATTTTGTTCATTGTGAGCGAGCGCTTCGGTCTCGGCGTCGCCGAGATCGCGGCTCTCGCGCCGCTCCTGCTGCGCGCTTGGGCGCAATGGCGGCGCCATCAAGGCGCAAGCCCGTCGCCCGGCCAGGCATCGGAAGTGGAGACGGATTATTTGCGCATGCACCTTGATCATGGCACCGGCACCATGTCCGGCACTGTCCTTCGCGGGCGCTTCCAGGGCCGCCATCTCGACGAGCTCACGCTCGATGAGCTCATTGACCTGTGGCGCGAATGCCGCGTCGCCGACACCCAGGCGGCGAACCTCCTCGAAGCTTATCTCGATCGCGGGACGCCGGACTGGCGCGAGGCCAGCCGGGCCAGTGGCGGCGCCACGACGAGCGCCGGCGACCCGATGACCCGCAAGGAAGCCTTGGCCATCTTGGGTCTTGAGGACGGCGCAAGCGAAGGCGGAGATCCGCGAGGTCTATCATCGTCTGATGTTGAAGATCCACCCGGACAAGGGCGGCTCGGCTATTTCGCCGCCAAGCTCAATCGGGCACGAGAGACGCTGCTCGGCTGACCGCATCGGAGTGGGCGCCGTCAAGCACGTCGTTCCGCGCGAAGCGCACCGCGGCTTAACGGCCGCCGCGCTATCGAGTGAGCTCCTGAAGGAGCTGCCTCAGCGCGTCGAGCTCCGCGCCGAATCCCGTCCAGTCGCCGGCCTTCAGGCGCTCCATGGCCTTATCGTAATGGCCGAGTGCCTCGCGCGCTCTTGCGACGGCGGGTTCCGCGGGCGCGGATCCGGACGGTGCCGACGGGGGAAGCGAAGGCGGAGAGGTTTCCTTGAAGAGGGCCGCCAAGGCCCCGCCAAGCGTCTCCTCCATCACCACGCGGTCGTCATAGGCCGCGATTACCCGTTTGAGTTCCGGGAGCTGGCCCGTCTCGGCGCGAAGATAAAGCGGCGAAACGTAGAGGATCGAGTTTTCGATCGGCACCACGAGCAGATTCCCGCGGATCACCCTCGAGCCCATCTGGTTCCATAGCGAGAGTTGCTGGGAGATCTCGGTGTTCTGGTTGATGCGCGCCTCGATCTGGAAAGGTCCGTAGACGAGCTTTTCCTTCGGGAACTCGTAGACGATGAGCTTGCCGTAATCGGGCGCGTCGCAGCGGGCCGCGAGCCAAGCGATCATGTTCTCGCGCTGGCTCGGCACCATGGGGAGCATGAGAAAGAACTCGGCGCGAGCCTCTCCGGGCAGGCGCATGTTGATGTAGTAGGGCGGCATCCTGGCGATGCCGCCGCCGCTAAAGCCGCCGACCCCGGTCTGCTCCCTTGGGAATTGCCACAGATCTTCGCGGTTGTAGAAAACTTCCGGAGCGTCCATGTGGTAGGCCTGATACATCTGGGCCTGGACGAGGAAGAGATCCTCCGGATAGCGGATGTGCTTCTTGAGATCCGGCGGCATGGCATCGAGCGGCTTGAACAGCTTTGGGAATATGCGGCGGTAGGTCGCGAGGATTGGGTCCGAGGAGTCCGCCACGTAGAAGTCCACGCTGCCGTCATAGGCATCGATGACGATCTTGACCGAGTTGCGAATGTAGTTCGTCCCCCCGTCCGGAAGAGTCTTTGCGTAGGGGAACCAGCGGCTCGTGGTGTAGGCGTCCTGTATCCAGAAGAGCCGGCCGTCGCTGATCACCAGATAGGGGTCACGGTCGAGGCGCAGAAACGAGGCTATCGCTTCCACCCGGTCCGCAATGTTGCGGCGGAACAGGATGCGCGTGCCGTCGGTGAGATAGCTGCTGAGCAGTATGTTCGGGTCGTTGAAATACCAGGCGAAAAGGCTCCTCCTGGCGGCAGAACCAATCGCGACCCCGCCCGCGCCGTCGTAGGCCGCGTAGACGTTGTCCTTACCCTTGGGATAGTCGAACTCCTTCGCGCTCGTCTTGACGAGCGCATAGGTGTCGCTCGCCTGCCCGTAATAGATGCGCGGCTCGCTGACCTCTGGGCCCCCGGTTGCGACCGGGGGGATGTCCTGCAAATAGAGGATCGGCAGCCCTTCGGGGGACTTCCTGGTGACCGGCGACATGACCACCCCGTTGCCGTGGGTGAAGAGCACATGCAGGTTGAGCCATGTCTGGGCGTTGGCCGGCAGCAGCGACAGCTCAAGCTCCCGGGCCGACAGTGTTACCTGTTGATAAGAGCCGCCGAGCTCGTAGCGATCGACGTCGACGTCATGGAACTTGTAGTAGGTGCGGATTTCCTGCAGCTGGGCGTAGGTGTCCATCAAGGGCTGCCAGTCCCAGAGCCTGATGTTGTCGATGGTCGCCCGGTTGTTCTCGAGCGACTGGAAGGTGAGCCCTTCTTCCGCCGGGAAAGGTCTGACCGAGATCTTCCGGAGGTTGAAGGCCTCCTGGGTAAGAGCGATGTTCTGTTGGATGTAACGGGCCTCGAGCTCGAGCTCGCTCGGCTTCACGTAGAGGCGTTGGAACAGCGCCGGAAAAACCTCCGATAGCAGGAACGAGCCTCCGAAGAGGAGTGCCGTACCGACCGTGGGAAGCTTCCAGCCGCGCACCCGCATGTTGGCCCATGAGAGGAGGGCTGCGACGAAGGCCAGTCCCATCAGCGCATAGAGCACGGGCAGTTCGACATGGATATCGGTATATCCTGCCCCGGCGACCACGCCGTTGTCGCCATAAAGCAGGAGGTAGCGGTCGAGCGCGTAGGACCAGGCCTTCACGGCGAACAAGAGCCCGAGCAAAGCGGAGCCGTGAGCAAAGGCAGCGGAGGATATCCGCCAGCGTCCCTTGTCGAGGCTGATGTCGCCATGCGCCCAATAGACGGCGCCCGCGGCCGCCGCGCTCAGGATGAGCGTCGTCAGCGCAAAGTTCTTGAGCGCCACCAAGGCTGGGAGCGAGAAGAGATAGAAGCCGATATCCTTGCCGTAGAGGGGATCGCTCTCGCCGTAGGGTACCTGGCGAATGAACTTGAGCGCCACGTCCCAGTTGCCGGTCTCGGCCCAGGCGAAGAGGGTCCCGACGAGGATCGCGGCGCAGGCCATGGTGACGTGCCGTCGGCAGCGCGAAGGCGTGGGCCCGAAGAGCGCCAATAGTCCCTCGGACAAGTCCTGCCCGCTCGCGGATCCGCCCATCGTCGGCGGAGGCGAGGTCTGTCGCCGCCTCGCGAAACGGGAGGCGAGTGCCGTGTTCGCCCACAGCGCCACAGTCGAGACGACGAAGACTCCAAGGAAGAGGAACGCCTTGGCACGGAAGATGGTCCAGAACACGTCGAAATATCCGATGGCCGAAAACCATAGCCAATCGACCAAGAAATCGCTCGCGAGCCCGAGCGCGATGAGGCAGGCGAGGATGAAGATGACCCCTGCCGCAACGCTTCTCCATCGCATGGGCAACCTCCTTTCGCCCGACCACAAGCAACGCCGCGCAGGATCGGTCAGTAAGTCTAATTCAAATCTTTCGAAGCGGCCGAAGAGTGGGGAACGCGGCATCACTTGACTTGCGACATCGTCGGCGATCCCCCGCGGCCTCGCATGCCGAACGCCCTACTGTTTCCACTCGATGCTTTCCGGCGCTGCGCCGGCTGCATTTATTCGCGCATGCAGGCGGGCTACGGCCAAGCGATGCCGATTATTATCGCCGGCGGGCTGGAGGGCAACAATTGGTTCATCCTCGGTTGGCCTCTGTCGAGTATTTCGGCCCCAATCGAGGTCGAGGTTTACATCGCCGATCAGACAGCCGGCGCCTTCGCTGCATTCTTCGCGAAGACGAAATTTGGTCGCTGGCGATGCTCAAAGCGACATGCGGCACCGGTCGCCGCTGCCAACTGAAAGTGCGGCCGCGGATTGGGCGCCGTTGCGAGCGCTACCCACAACGTCGTGGTGTCACGCCCATCAGCCTGTTAAGATCGCTGCGCCTGCTGTCCAGATCACCGCGAGATTACCATATTTGTCGCTATCAAGGTCGCCAGCTCGCGGCCCTTGGCGAGTTCCAGTATCTCTCCGAGTTCCAGTATCTCTCTATGTCAACTGAGGTAGCTCCGATGCCGCAATATATTCCCAGCCCCGGGATTGGGTGCGTGAACAGGTTGAGCTCTACGAAAGCAGTGGCGGAACAAGAGGGACAACCCTGCGCGATACAGGGTTGCCCGTGATCATTGTAACGAACATCGGAAACAAGACGGGCGCCATCCGAAAGACGCCGCTGATGCAAGTCAGGGACGGCAACAATTACGTCCTCGTCGGGTCACAGGGCGGCGCGCCGCAAGATCCAGTCTGGGTTCACAATCTTCGCGCCAATCCGCAGGTTGAACTGCGCGACGAAACGGTCGTGCGACCAATGCGGGTGCGCGAGGTTAAGGGCGAAGCTGAACGGAACCGGCTTTGGGAGCTCGCCGTTGCCGCGTATCCGCCTTATGCAGAGTACCAGGAGCGCACCACCCGACGGATCCCCATCTTCGTTGCAGAACCATGAGACGTGGGTTGATCCATGCGGCTTGGCCGGGAAAGCCTATATAGATCCGGAACGTTTGATGGTTTTGGCTCTTGCTTGATGTGAAAGGAGATTTTCACGCCGCCCCAAAACCGGCCCCCTCGCTAGCTGCGCTGTCCCGCGGCTTCCAGGATCAGCTGGGTGATCTCGTCGGGATGAGAGATCAGCGAAAGATGGCTTGCTTCCACTTCGATGGTCTTGGCGCCCATCCGCTTGGCCATGAAACGTTCGAGATCGGGATTGATCGTCCGATCCTCCGTGGAAACGGCATAGAAGCTTGGCTTCGACCGCCAGGCGGCCTGCGTGGTCCTGCCCGTGAGCAGAGCCTTTTGGAATGGCTCCTGCACCGCGTAGAGAACCTTCGCCTTCGCTTCTGGCAGGTCGCCAGCGAAATCGCGCAGGAACGCGGTCTCGCTCAGACGTCCTTCATCGCCGTCGAAGACGATCCCGGAGGACGCGGGTGGCGTCGGAAATGTCTTGGCCAACGCCGTGTAATCCTCGCCCGCATCAGGCACGCGCGCCGCCACATAGACGAGGGCCGAAACCTTCGGATTCATGCCGGCTTCGGTGACGATCATCCCGGCAAAGGAATGTCCGACAAGTACTGTCGGTCCATCCTGCCGCGCCAGCACGCGCTTTGCCGAGGCTACCGCGTCAGGCAGCGTCGTCAGAGGGTTTTGCACTGCCGTGGCATTGAGCCCCGCGGCCTGCAATCGCGCGATCACCTCGGACCAGCATGACCCGTCGGCGAATAATCCATGCACAAGGACGACGTTGCGGGCCGCGACCGGAGCGGCTGTCGCGGCCATGCCGCGGTTGGAGATCAAAGAAGCGGCGGCGGCGGCAAGCAGGGCAGCCGAGAAAGTGCGTCTATTCATCATCACGATATGCCTTCCATCAAAGATAGGGAGTTTTCGGCCAGGCGAAACGGAAGGCGGGTGGTTTCAGCGGTCCTAGCTCGCGAAGATCAAAAGGATGGGATCGAAGCTGGTGCCGATCGCCGCGGCGCTTCGAGCCTGGTAGATGTCGCATGGTGTCCTCAGGCGCCGTGGGCATCGGACAGCACGTTCGGACGTGCGATGGTCGTCGGGTCAGCAGATAGCATGATTTGTGCGGCGCGTAATTTCACCAGCGCTCCGTCGCGTGTAGGTGCCTCGTCGTTTCAACTCAGAAGATGCCGAACGCCCTAGGCAAGGCGTCGGCTCCGGTGGCTACAAATTCGCCTCACACTCACCGAGACACTTCTAGGCTTGGCCGGTTGGTCTCTGGTCGGGGCCCCGCCTTTTTCAGGCGTATCGGCCATCTTCGTATTCCTTGAGCCACGCGGCCGATCTCCGATCAATCCAATCGCGGGCTTCATCCTCTGCTTTGAAGCCACCGAGTTGCGGACCTTCGCCGCGGGGAAGCTTGACCCGCACACACCAGCCCCGGCCGATCTCCATCGGGGCCGGCTCGAACTCGACCTTGGCCGTAGCCATACACCTAGGATCGGATGAACGAGGCAATGGGGAATCCTTCAGCTCTCGCGACGCTTACGGTCATGATGCGACGATATCGAGAACGGTATCGCCTTGCAGGCGCTCAGGTCGGAATGGCACTAAGCCAAAAGCGGATTTGGAAATCCAATCTCGCGCCGCCTCGGATGCTCGTACCGCCTCCGTCTTGTTTTCCCAGAAGCTAATTGACATGGTCTCCCGACCACCGCAATCAACTACATGGTAGGCTTTGAAATCTGGCAAAGCCGTAATAATCGGTGATCCGCCGAAGAAGCTCTTCGCCGCTGCCCGCGAGCGTGTATCTGCGAACCGTGACAAACATATTTGCCTCTCAATTTCCCCGCGTTCAGGATCTGTCGACGAGCTGACGAATGTCAATCGGCATCAAATTGCCTCCTCGCTACCGGTCCCTCTCCGTGCAACACCCCTCGTCGCGGTAGCGTCGGAGGATTTGCGCACTTAGTTACGGCAACCACTCGAAGTGAGCGGATGAAGGTCGCCGGCAGGGGCGAAACCGCGATACTCGATGTGACGATGACCGCCTGCCGGGATCGATCGCGGCGCGGATTTGGCGAGCGTCGGCATCGCTCAGCCCCGAGCCCGCCGACCCGTAGGGCACCAGACGTCGGTCGAGAAAGCAGGATCATTCGCCTTGGATTGCCATGGCCCGACCGGGGTGGGCAGATCGGCGGCGATGCTGCCGGCTTCACGGCGACGGGCGCGATTGCGGACATGAGATCCGCAACTGGCGCCGTAGCTCGACGATGAGCCAACGCCCCGCGCGGCCTGGTGGGCGGCTCCGTTCGTGCATGACATGCAGCGGGAAGCTGAACTCGCGCCCACGGTGCTCGGCAATGTCAAGCCTCGTCAGCCGCCCAGCGGCGATGTGCGCATCCACCAGGTGAGCGGGCATGTAGCACCAGCCGAAGCCGTCGAGTAGATATTGCAGCCTTGTATTCATGTCGGCAAACCGCCAGATGCGCCGGCCGAGGACGTTGCCCTGGAAACCCGCTGTCAGCGGCGTGCGGTCCGTGATGACAAGCTGCACATGACGCTCGATCACCTCGCGTGTGAGCGGGCTCGGCTCCTTCGCAAGCGGATGATCCGCCGCGACGACCGGCATCATCGGATTTGAGGCAAGAAACTCGCCGATCAGATCGGCGGAGCCTCCGGTCGGGAGCGGCGTGTAGAATCCGAGCCGCGCCACGCGATCGCGCAGTCGTTGCTCCGCGCCGCCAAGGCCCTCCGTGAAAAGCGTCACCGGCAGGCGTGGAAATTCATGGCTCAGCGCTTTGAGGCTCGCCCGAAGCGCGTCTTCGGGTAAGACCGCGTCCACGGCGAGCGACAGTTCTGGCTCGACCTCCGAGGCGATGCTCTCGGCGTGGGAGCGGAGATTTTCCGCGCTCGAGATGATCTGCCGTGCGTCGACAAGGAGAGCGCGTCCGGCCTCGCTGAGCTTTGGTGTGCGCTCGCCGCGATCGAAGAGCGTGACGCCGAGCGTCGCCTCGAGCGACTGCACGGATTGGCTTACGGCCGATTGGACACGGCCAAGCCGCCGCGCGGCGGCGGAGAAGCTGCCGGTATCGGCCACCGCAAGGAGGATGCGCAACTGATCTAGCGTGAGCCGATCGAGCATGATCCATCATTCCATCTGATGGATGATATCATAATTTTGCCGATTTTAAAGATGGAAAGGCGGGCCTATATCCGGACCATGGCAAGTCACCGTTTCATCGGAGGTCCCATGACCAAGCTACTGCTCGTCACCTCGAGCCTCTTCGGCGATCAGTCGAAATCGGCGCAAGTCGCCGGTGAGTTTGTTGACGCTTGGCGCCGCACCCATCCCGGCACGGCCGTAGTGGCGCGTGCGCTCACTCCGGACGCAATTCCGCATCTCAGCCTCGATGCGCTGGGCGCCTTGATGACGCCGACGGAGCAGCGCTCGGCCGAGCAGAACGCGGCCGTCGCCTTTGCCGATGGGCTCATCGAAGAACTCGAGGCGGCCGACACCATCGTGCTTGCCGTGCCGATGTATAATTTCTCGATCCCCTCGACGCTCAAGGCGTGGATCGACCACATCGCGCGCGCCGGCCGCACGTTCCGCTACACCGCCGCGGGTCCGGAAGGTTTGCTCCAAGGCAAGAAGGTGTTCGTTGTCACCGGCCGCGGAGGCTTCTACAGCGGCGACAGCCCGGCGAAGGTGCTCGATTTTCAGGAGCCGTATCTGCGCGGCGTTCTCGGGTTCCTCGGCCTCACCGACGTGACCTTCATCCATGTCGAGGGCCTCAAGGTAAGCCCCGAAACGGCCGAGCAGGCAATCGACCGCGCCCGCGAGACGATCGCCGCGATCGCCGACATCCCGCAAGCGACGGCGGCGTAGCCGCCGCTTCCACCCTTGGCCGATCCAACGAAAGATCCCGCTCAATGCTTAAGGTTTCGAACGCTTTCGCCCTCCTCGGGCGCGCCCTTGTCGCGGTGCCGTTCCTCGTAAGTGGCATCGGGAAGCTCGCCGCGCCCGCGCAAACGTCGGCCTACATCGCATCCGCCGGGTTGCCCTTGCCGCTCGCCGGTTATGCGATCGCGGTTGCCGTGGAGGTTGGCGGCGGCCTACTGCTCCTGTTCGGGGTCAACACTCGTGTCGTGGCCATCGCCATGGCGATCTTCACCGTGGCGACGGCTGTCGCGTTCCACACGCATTTCGCCGATCAGAATCAGATGATTCACTTCCTCAAGAATCTGATGATCACCGGGGGCTTGCTGCAACTCGCGGCCTTCGGGGGCGGCAGCTTCAGCGTCGATGCACGGCTTCATCGGTCAGCCGGCTTCGCCGGGGCTGCCGGCAGCCTTCGTGGAATTGCCTAGTCCAATCGTGGTACCTCTGACGTGGCAATTCGGAATCGCTTTGTAGACGGGTCACTTGATACGCGCTTGTTTTCATGCCTTATTATTCAACCTCAGCACGGCGTTTTGGGGGCTTGGTCACAGCCTAATGCGTTTCGAACAGCAAAGTGCAACGTGATGGTCGCGTGCTCCCGTATGAGCGGTGAGGCGTTTACATGGTAGTTTTCAGTCTGACGGTTGCAGTTTTATTGAGTCTCAGCAGCAGTCTATATTTATTTCTGTCGCACATGCTCCCGCAAATTGACGAGCATTTCGCGAGCGAAGTCGCGGCAATACCTTTTGTAGCGATGCATCAAATCTCTGAATCTTTTGAAAAAGCCTTTGCGAAACGAACACTCAAGGGTCGGTCGGACACCGTGTCGTATGGTAAATACTTGATCCCTTGGCCACTAATGTTGGTCTATGGCACAGTAACATTGTTGGCTTGGGGCATTGGCGGAGCTGGAATATATGACACCGCCGCACAGGGCGACGGTATTTCTACAGAAATGCTGTATTCAGGGCTCAGTACAGATCAGTTTGTTGGTTATGGTTGCAGTCAATTCTTGTGGAGCGTTTTTTGTCGGGAAATGGATCGGAATTCGCTGTGCGCGCAGGGGACTTGTTGTCCTTTTTATATGCTTCCTGAGCTATGCTTTCCTCAGTTCTGTAGTTTCTTCGTTTTCCGTTCCAGAAGAGACATTAAGTAATATCCATGTATATAGCCACGTTCAGTTACTGATAGAAAAGATCGTCGACATTGTCGTTTATTACCCTATCGGCTTGTTGGGATTTTGGTACGGAAAACAAGGCCGCCAGGGCAAGTATATTTCGTATCTGCTTGGCATAATGCCCGCGTCTGCGCGTGAAACATTGGTGGACCTGGCCTGCGACGAGGCCAATAGGGCTCGGGAACCAAGCTTGCCTGCTCCCCCCACATCCGCTGGAGAGGCGATAGCGGCACCTACCTCGTAGGCTTCGCGCGGCGCTGGGCCTTGCTGAAGGCTACAACCGGCCGATTGTCGGCGCTACACTGAGGCAAGGCGGAAAATCGCTTCCCCGAGCCACGGTCGTTCGCAGTCATCATTTTGAGCTTGCCTTACTACACCAACAGGGGCGATTATAACGGTTGAGCAAGTGCCTGCAGAGCTGGAGGATCGAACATTACGGAGGCCATGTATGGCTTTCCCAAGACCGGCAGCCGTAGGATTAGCTGTGGGCCTCTCGGTCACCGGAACTTTGTATCATTGGTCGCAAAGCGCGCCTGACGTTCGGCCGGGTCTACTGCCCACGGTGGAACGCGGCTTCGAGGATGCGTTGACCCATCAGTGGGATCAGGTCAAGAAAATCTGGACGAAAGAGCCACAACCCGGGCTCGATCGCAGTCAGATTTTGCTGGACGCGACGAAACACACGAGCGAGATGTGGACTTATTTGGGGTCGGGACTGGAGATTGACCCGTCAAAACCCACGTCAGGGATGTCGAGTGGACTGGGGGTGGCCTCCGAAGCTGGCGCGGCCAAATCTATCGGAACGTTCGGTGCGGCGTCAGGATTTGGCCGGTATGCAGTGCTCGACACTAATAATCATGTCGTCGGAATAAAATTCAGCTTGATCCCAGTTGACGATGCGATCCCCATCCCGCCGGATGTTTTTGTCCAGATCGGATGGGACTATGTCCCTATTACCGGGAAATTCGCAGCGCCGGATTGGTTCAATCTGGACAGCCCGCTTGGCGACGCGACGATGTTATCTAAGCAGGATCTGCTAGGCAGCGTGGCAAAGGCCACGCAAGGGCATCAACCGCTGTCAACGCTCCTACAGCCCCCGCACAAGTGAAAGATGCCAGGTTGTGGACGGGCTGCTTGATCGTTCGTGGGCTTAGTGACTGCACAAACTCTCGCTTCGGCTCCGCGGCGATGGCCCCAGATAGGCAACGCGGTTCATCCGCCCCGGCTCCTGCGCGAAGGCGCCGAGCGACCAGGCGGCCGCGCCGCCGAGGAGTGAGATCACCTCGCGCCGTCCCGTGCAGGATATAGCCCGGATCTCCGACGGCGGGCATCGCCTCGGCGAATGTCGGTTGAGGCCGGTGACGTCATCGGCTGTGTCTTCGCCGCCTGTCGAAAACCGAGAGCTGCGCCCTCGCGTCCGACGACCATTCATGGTCTTCCAGCATATGTCTTTGAGAAATTCTGGCTTTACAGTAGACGCCAAGATGTCCCAGATTGTGCGCCTCAATACCGTCAGCGGGAAGACGCATGGCTCAGCAGGACTTTACCCGGATCAGCGAGTTCAGCGCTCGCTGCGACCGGATTCGCAAGCAGATGCACACCCAGGGTCTCGACGCCCTGTTCATCATGCAGCCGATGAACGTATGGTACGTTTCCGGGTTTTGGGAATATGTGCCGATCCGCATTGAAGCGGTCCTGATTCCCGGTCAGGGCGACTGCGTCTTCATTGTTTCGAAGAACGAGTACGAATACGCCGTGAAGACGAGCTGGATCTCGGATATCCGTTACTACACCGAGTTCCCGGAGAAAGGCCGACACCAAAACCCCTATGACTTGATCGTCGAAGCCGTCCACGACCGCGGCCTCGAGCGTGCCGTGCTCGGCATCGAGGAAGATTTCATGCCGATCGGCGACTACGGCCGTTTGAGAGAGCTCCTGCCGAAGGTTCGCTTCAAGGACGCAAGCTCGGTCCTCAAGCGCTGCAGGATGATCAAATCTCCCTACGAGGTCGACCTTCTCAAGAAGGCAGGCGCCGTGGCTTGCGCCGGTTGGCATGCCTCTCTCCAAGTGGCGAAGGCCGGCATGCACGAATACGAGATCGGCGAGGCGGCACGGGAGGCGGCGACGCGGACGGCGGCCTCGTTCATGTCCGAGATCGAGGACAAGCACCACTCGCCCCTGACCGATGGCGTGCAGCTGGTCCAGGCCGGAGAGCGATCCTCGATCTCCCACGGGCGCGGTTCCACCAATCGCCTGAAGGACGGCGACATGGTCGCCATGTGCTTCTGTCTGACGAACCAGTTCAAAGGCTACAAGGTCGGATTTGCGCGAAATTTTTGCGTTGGCCGCGCGACTCGGGAAATGCGCGAGGTCTACAAAATCCTGCATGACGCGCAGATGGCCGCCTTCGCCGAGCTGAAGCCGGGTGTCAAAGGAAGCGATCTCGATCGCCTCGTCCGCAAACGGATCGATGCCGCGGGCTACGGCCAATATATCGAGCATCGGCTCGGCCGCGGCGTCGGCGTGCTCTATGCCGAAGCGCCCGATCTCAAGGAAGGCGACGACACCATCATCGAGGCTGATTTCTGCCTGTCGATCGAGCCCGCGGTCTATATGACGGGCAAATGGGGGATCGAGATCGAGGACAGCGTCCGCGTGACGCCAAGCGGTTGGGAATACCTGACCGAACCGGCACCGCCGGAGCTGCCGATCGTTTGAGGCTGCCGTGTATCGACGCGGCTGCCGCTCCAACGGGAGCCCGTTGACTTACCGCCTACGCTTCTCGTTTCGAGTATTGGAACCTTTCCACTTCTTTCAGAGGGCGTGGAGAGTTGAACCTCTGTCTTCGATCAACCAAGCGAAATGGTACCAAGTATTGACGCGCACGAAAATGAGGAGATTAATTCAAGCAGCCAGGAAGTTTCGCCTCCGTCGAACCATCGGCGATCCGCGCGAATGCGTCACGCAAGCCGATAGCCTGATGCCCGGAACCGTGCTTCCCCCGCCTCCGATTGATGACCGCGACAGAGACAGAATTAGAAATAGAGAGGTCACGATGACACAGCTCACGCGCCGGCACGCATTGAAGGGAGCCGCCGCGATCGGCGCGGCCACGATGCTTGGCGATACGCTCGGTTCGGTGCGCCCGGCACGGGCCGCCACCGAAATCACCGCGGTCGAATGGGGCGGCGACGTGGTCGACGCCATGAAGCAGATCGAGGCCAAGCAGAGCGAGGTCAAGGTGAACTGGGTGCTTCACCAAGGCGGCTCGGGTGCCATTCTGCCGAAGATCAAGGCCACCTGGCCGCATGCCGACTATGATTACGTCGCCGGGTGGGAAGGCTCCTTCAACGGCATGATCAAGGAGGATTGGCTGGTTCCGGTAACCGTCGAGGCCGTGCCGAACCTCGCCGATATTCCTCAGAAGATCATCGTCAAGAACGGGAAGGGCGAATGGGCTGCCGTGCCGCGCGCCATCGGCGGCATTTATTGCGCCTATCGCAAGGATACCAGTCCCCTCGAGGTGAAGAGCCTCGACGACCTGTTCGATACGCGCCTCAAGGGCAAGATTTGCTGGCCGGGTCCGACGCAAGCCATGATGCTGCCGCTGGTGGCGCTCGCCTTGCATGCCGGCGGCAACGAGCGCAAGATGGACCCGGGCTGGGCACTCATGAAGAAGCTGGCACAGTCCGGCAACATCGGTCGCGTCGGAGTGACCGACACGGATTTCTCGACCTCGCTCACGAGCGGAGAGACCTCGGTCGGCTTCTATTCCGAGCCCCAATTGACGGCCGTCGCCAAATCCTTCCCTCTCGTGCGTCTCACGAAACAGCAGGGCATGCCGACGTTTCTCTACCAAAGCGGCTTCGCCATCCTCAAGAATCGCCCGAACCTTCAAGCCACCTTGGCATTTGTGAACCACGCGATAAGCCCGGAGATGAGCACCCTTTATGCGGAGGTTGCCGGCGAGGCGCCCCTCAATGTGAAAGCCAAGACGCCGGAGGCTCTCAAGCATCTCGCCTTCACACCCGAGGAAATGGACAAATACGTCTATATTCCCGATTTCAACGTGGTGCTGTCCCAGCAGGACGCCTGGACCAAGCGCTGGGAGAACGAGATCGCGCCCCTGCTCTAGGGACGTCCACGAGAGCGGCGAAACAGGAGCCCGCGGGCTCGCCACATGAAGCGGGGCTCATCCGCAATTCTCCTCGCGCCGGGCACGGCGGTTTTCCTGAGCTTTTTCTTCGTGCCGCTTGCCGGCCTGTTCCTGGAAAGCGTCCGGCAATTCACACCCGGGAGCATCGGCTCGGCGGCCCAGGCGCCCTTGACGCTTGCCAACTACGCGGAGCTGCTGACGCCCTCCTTCGCGGGTTTCTTTCTCGACACGATGCGCATCAGCCTTCTTGCGTCATTCGCCGGCGTCCTCCTCGCATTTCCTCTCGCCTATTGGATCACGCGGCGCCTGTCGCCGCGCTGGCGCGAAATCGTCATCGGCAGTTTCGTCACCCTCATGTTCCTCAGCGTGCTGGTGCGAACCTACGCGCTCGAGCTTACGCTTGGTGCCGCCGGACCGTTGCGGCCGGTCTTGCTCGGGTTGGGCATCTCCCCGAATAGCCGAGGATACATCGAGCTTCTCGTCGCCGGCGGCCTGCTTCACTACATCGTGCCGATGGGAACTCTCACACTTCTGGCAACGATCCAGAATGTCGATCCCAGGCTCTTCGACGCCGCCCAGACGCTCGGTGCGCCTGGCTGGAAAGCTCATCTGACGATTACCTTGCCGTTGTGCCTCCGCGGTCTTTTGGCCGCGTTTCTCTTTGCCTTCACCTTCTCGATCAGCGCCTTCGTCATTCCCATGATTCTCGGCAAGGGACGCGTGCTGTTCATCTCGAATCTCATCTACAATCGCTTCAGCGAGATCGCGGATTATCCGAGCGGTGCGGCCATCTCGATCGTCTTGTTCGTCGTCGCGCTCGCCATCGTCTACCTGATGTCGTGGCAGGTAAATCGAGGAAGGACGGCATGACGAGCCGAAAGCTCGACGACCTCTTTCGGTTGGCTTGGCATGGCGATGGGCGCCCTGATCGCCTGCTTTCTGCTCATTCCCATCATCGTGACGATCGTGATGGCCTTCGACGCGCGTCCCTATTTGGGCTCGCTGCCCCCTCCCGCGCTTTCGTTTCGCTGGTTCGAGAAATTCTTCTCCGATGATTATTTTCTGCGCGGGCTCGGCACGAGCGTCGAGCTCGCGATCCTCTCGGTGGCCATTTCGCTCTGCGTCGGTGTGGCGACCGCCGTAGCGCTCGACCGCAGCAGCTTGCGCGGCAGGGAGGTCATGAGCACGCTCTTCCTGTCGCCGCTCGTCGTGCCGCCGGTTGTCACCGGCTTTGCGCTTTTGCTGTTTCTATCGCGGATGGGCCTCGTGAGCGGGTTCGCACGCCTTCTCTGCGGCCACATCATCATCACCGTCCCTTATACCATCCGAGCGACGCTGGCCGGCCTTTCGGGTATCGACGGTTCGCTGACGGAGGCGGCCTTGATCCTGGGCGCGAGCGAGCGTGACGCCTTCTGGGACATCACCTTCCCGCTCGCTCGCACGGGCATCCTCTGCGGTGCGATATTTGCCTGCGCCGTCTCGATGGACGATGTGGCCGTCTCCATCATGCTGACGGACGCCAACACCTTTACCCTGCCGGTCGCCCTGATCAGCAGCATGCGCGCCAATTTCGACCTGACCATCGCCGCGGCCTCCGTCATGCTCATGCTGGTGACGTTGGCGTTGATCCTCGTGCTCGAAAAGCTGGTCGGCCTCAATCGGATCATCGGCCAGGGCGTGTTCAGGTAATCGAATGCGATCACCCTCCCAGCCGGTCATCGAGTTTCGCGACGTCGCCAAACGCTTCGGGCAGGTCGCGGCCGTCGATGGGGTGACGTTCACCGTGGCCCCCGGTGAAACCGTTTCGCTGCTCGGACCCAGCGGCTGCGGCAAGACCACGACGCTTCGCCTGATATCCGGCTTCGAAGAGCCTGACGAGGGCTCGATAGAGATCGAAGGCGATTTCGATGATCGGCAAACGCCCCTATGAGCGCAATGTGGGTCTCCTCTTCCAGCATTATGCGTTGTTTCCCCACATGACCGTTGCCGAGAATATCGCCTATGGCTTGAAGCACCGCGGATGGCCCAAGGCCGAGATCCCCGGACGCGTGGGCGAAATGCTGCGGCTCGTGCAACTGCAGGGGCTCGAGGGACGCTCGCCGGGACAGCTGAGCGGCGGCCAGCAACAGCGCGTGGCGCTCGCCCGCGTGCTTGCGACGGGGCCGAAACTGGTGCTTCTCGACGAGCCATTGTCAGCGCTCGATGCCAAGCTGCGTGAGGAGTTGCGGCTCGAGCTCAAGCGGATCCTCACCTCCGTCGGCTCGACGACCATCGTCGTCACCCATGATCAGGACGAGGCCATGAGCCTCGCCGATCGGGTGATCGTCATGAATCGGGGCCGCATCGAGCAGCAGGGCACGCCCGATGAGATTTATGGACGGCCGCGGACCGCGTTCGTCGCTGCTTTCATCGGCCGGACCAACTGGTTTCACGGCCGCACATCCGATGCGGATGGCGGCAGCTTGTTGCGCCTGACCACCGATTCCGGCACGAGCACTTTGGATCAGCCACCAGGGCGCCCTCGCCGGAAACCAATGGAGCGCCTGCGTCCGTCCGGAGCGGGTCGCCTTCGTGGACCCAAAAGCCCGGGCCGAAAAACCCGGCGACAACGTGCTCCTCGGCGAGGTGATCGAGATCATCAATCTGGGTGCGGAAATTCACTACGTCGTCGACGGTGCCGAAGGCCGGCTGCTCGTGATCGAGCCCAACCGTCACGGACCGCGTGTCCGTAAAGGTGAGCGCGTCGGCCTGCTATTCAATGCCGATGACTGCGTGGTCCTGCCGTCGCCCGAAGGGGCAGGGGATGATCGAGCTATCCCGTAGCGGATCGCCGGAGCAGGACGTGGAAGCTCTCTCGCGTGCCGAGCGGCTTACCGTCCTCGTCCTGGCCCCTCGCCCGACCGATCTCGATCATCGGGAACGGACCCGACGGCATCATGGATGGCGCAACAATGCCGCACGATATTCTCATGACCTCGAACGAATTCCCGGAGCGGCGTTTCGATCTCGTAGAAATGGATATTGGCGATGAAGCCATAGATGGCGGCATCGATGCTTGTCGGCTGAGGCCCGTGCATGTAGCCCTTCGTCGGGATCAGATCGGCCAGTGCCTGCAAATCCGCGAGCCCGCGTGCGTAGACGGCGTCGGGAGCATAGCGGCCGATGCCCTGGAAGTAGTAGCGCTTGAAATTGAATGCCTGCGCCTTGCGAAGGCCCGCTTCGGTCAAGGCGGGGTGTTGCTCAAGGAGCGCATCCCGGAACAACGGCCAAAACCGCTCGTCCTGCCACCGTGAATACGACATGACCCAATAGAGGTCATCGAGCATGCGCGTGATCAGATGGCCGGTGGTGCGCTTGGCCGCGGTCAGGCCGTCGTCGATCGTCAGGCGGTGCTTGCGAATGAGATGGGCGATGATTGTGTTGCTGTCGCCGATCGTCTCGCCATCATCGACAATATAGGGCAGCTGCCCACGCGGCGCCTTGGACGCGTCGACAATGTGCTCATGCCGGAATGGGACACCGGTCAGGCGCAGGAAGGCAAACAGCTTGAGGCCATAGCCATTGTTGTCCGCGACGCCGAACAACTCCGGGTACGAAAAGAGGGTCAGCATCGGACGCTCCGAAGCAGTGGTTGCGCGAGCTTATCTTTCGTCGCGGGCTTGGAATGAGCCGAGCCTACCGGCTTTCCGCAGGGGCCGCGATATGGCCGAAAGCGCCGACCACCTTTTCGTAAACCGGGCGCTTGAAGGGAATGATCAGCTCGGGAGTGAGCGAGAAATCCTCCCAGCGCCATTCGTCGAATTCGGAAGGATGGTCGCCGCCTCCGGGGTGCCGAACGTCGATTTCCTTGTCCTCGCCGGTGAAGCGGAAGGCGAACCAGCGTTGCGTCTGCCCGCGATAGCCGCCGCGCCAGGAGCGCTGCAGCATCTCGCGCGGCAAATCATAGGTGAACCATTCCGGCGCCTCCGCGAGCAGTTTCGCGCTGCGCACATTGGTCTCCTCGAAGAGCTCGCGGACGGCGGCGTCCAGGGGCTCTTCGCCGGGATCGATCCCGCCTTGCGGCATTTGCCAGCGGTAAGGGCCGCGCACATGCTCGGGACCCGTTTCGCCGCGCCTTCGCGCCACGAATACGCGGCCCGCTCGATTGAACAGCGCGATGCCGACGCATCGCCGATAAGGCAGGGTCGCCTGATCCATGATTACGCCGGAACACCGCGGGCCATGCCTCAAGAGTCGCGTTCGCGAGCCCGGCTTGTCAAGTCTCGTGGCGTTTGGACCGTTCGGCGGTTCAGCCGCGTCGGTGGTTCAGCCGCGTCCCTTGGGGCCGAGCGTCGCGGTGATCGGAACGAGATCGATGCCGCGCTGGCTGAGGCCTTCCGCCCAGCGCGACAGGCGCTCGATGGTGACCGGCAGCGCACTGCCGGAGGCCGTGGCGAGCCCGTTCTCGCGCGCGAGGGTCTCGAGCCGCTGCAGGGCCTTGTCGATCATTTCGGGCTGCGGCACGGCGTCGATCACCACATCGGTGCGCCGCACGGGCAGGTTGAGGGACGCCCCGAGCAAGGACGTGATCGATCGCGCCGAGGAGCCGTCATCGACGAAGATGAGACCGCGGTCGGCGATTTCCTTGAGGATCGGCGAAAGCGCCGCTTCATCGGCGGTGAAGCGCGCGCCGAGGAAGTTCTCGACGCCGACGAAGCCCGGAGCCCGCGCCATCGCCCAGCGCAGGCGCTCGAGATTGCGCGCCGCTCCCGCGTCGGTCGTGAGCGTCTGGGGGCCGGGGTTGTTCTGCGCATAGTCGAAAGGCTCCATCGGCATCTGGAGCAGGATCTCGTGGCCGGCTTCGCGGGCCTTCGCGGCTTGCGTCTTGAGATTCGTGCCGTAGGGCGCGAAGGCGAGCGACATTTCGGCGGGCAGCTTCGTCGTGGCGCTCGCCGTCGTCTGATCGTTGAGACCAAGGCCGCCGATCACGAACGCGATGCGTGCTCGCCCTTTCGCGGCGCCCGGAGCGGGCCGCGCGTAGACCTGCGCCGGGCGTGCCCCGTCGGCGCCGATGCGCGGGAGCTGGCCGAATTCGCTGCGCTCGACGAGGCGTGGGTCGGGAGCAGCCGCAAGCTTCACCGAGCCGGGCGGATCGGGGATGCGAATCACCAGCGCGCCCGGAGCGGACCCGCCGCCCGAGCGCACCACGGCGACGCCGCTCTCCGCTTCGAGCTCCGACGCCGTCGCGCTCTCGAAGCTGTCGCCTTTTTGCTCGACCTGCGGCTCTTCGGCCGCTCGCCTGGGGCTCGGCAGGCTTTATGCTCGCCGTGGCGAAAGGCTCGCCCGCGTGATCGGCATCGCCGGCGAGGAAGGTGAGGGCCCCGATCCCGGCCCCGATCAGCGTCGCGGCGGCAAGTGCCCGCACGCTCGGCGCGAAGCTCCATCCGCCCCGATCCGTGGCGAGCCCGAGCGGTTTGTGAAGGTCATCCGGCTCGATCGACAATCCGATGCTCCGGCGAAACTGGCTGGCGGCTAAGCGATATCGTGGCAACGGCAAGATCGGCGAATCAGTAACATTTGTTTTTATCACAGATGTGATGGTCGAGGCGGAATCCGACCCGGCAGCGAATTCGGCGTTCGAGCCTTGGCCCGCGTGCCGCAAGCAGGCGCTTCTGCGAATGACGCTTCGCCGTAGCGGGGCGAGGTGCACGCGCGGCGTGCCAGGTGATAAAGTCCCGCTTTCGCGCCTGCCGGTCCGATAAAGGCGTCATGCCAGCAAAGGCCGACGCATGGGTCCTGATTCCTTCATCGTCATCTCTCGCCACCGCGCGCGGTCGCCTCGTGCTCTTGCTCGGCCTCGCCAATATGCTGCGCGGCGGAAGCCCCAATCGTTCGCAGAACCTGATGCGGCTGCGCGTCGTGCTGCAGGCGGTCGCGATCGTGCTGATCGTGCTCGTTCTCTGGTGGCGCGGCCATTGACGCGCAATGGCCGCGGACGAGACGAGTGGAGCGCTGACATTGTGCCGATCGGCCTTGGCGCCTGCTCCGCCGTGCTCGTAACCATTGTGGCATTTGTGGCGCGCCGCGTGGTTGCAGTTGCGGAAAGCGCCCGCTATAGGCGTTGACGCGGCGCTGCATCGCGGCGACAAATGAGCGGGGCGCGACGTGGCGAATTTTCAATCCTGGCTTGATGAGCAGGTGAGGCTATGCGGCTGACGACGGGGCGTGCGGGGGTGTTGGCCGTTGCCTTGCTCGCCGCTCGCCCGGCAGTTCGCGGCCGATCTCGGCTATCCCACGAGTTTCGGCCCGCCGGCAGCGCCGCATCGCGCAATCGCCCTCGTTCTTTCTCTCGGAAGTACGGCTCGGCACCTTCGCGCATGATCCGACGAGCCCCGAGCAAGGGCAGCGCCGATCTCAACGGCGAAATCCTGTTCGCCAAGCCCTTCAGCGCACCGGGAAGCGCCTGGGACTTCCTCTTGCCTCGACCGAGCATCGGCGCGACCGCTCAATTTCGCCGGCAAGACGAGCCAAGCCTATGCCGGGCTCACCTGGACCTACGACATCACGAAATCGATCTTCGTCGAGGGCAGTTTCGGCGGCTCGGTGAACAACGGCAAGACGGGCACGATCGTGCCGCCCGGGCATAATGCCATGGGCTGCAACGTCTCCTTCCGCGAATCGGGCTCGGTGGGCTACAGGTTCACCGCGAATTGGAGCCTCATGGCCACGATCGAGCACATGTCGAATGCCGGCTTGTGCACGCAGAACCGAGGCCTCACCAATTATGGCGCGCGCATCGGCTACAGCTTCTGAGCGGCAGCACGCCGCGGCCGCATCGCTCGCCTCTTGATTCGGTGGGGGCTCCTGCCGAAGCGCCGAGATCGACCCGCATGACGCCACGGGAGGCCGAAAGCCGATGGTCGTGCTCAACCGCATCTACACGCGCACGGGCGACAAGGGAAAGACGCGGCTCGCGACCGGGGCAGCCGCGCCTCAAATGCGATTTGCGCGTCGAGGCCTATGGCACGGTCGACGAGACCAATGCCTGCGTCGGTCTCGCGCGCCTGCATACGAAGGCCGATGCGACGCTCGATGCCATGCTGGCGCGCATCCAGAACGATCTCTTCGATCTCGGCGCCGATCTCGCCTCTCCCGAGCCGCAGCGGCCGAGGCCCGGCCGAGTCGTCCTTGCGCATCCTTGCGACCCAGGTCGCCCGCCTCGAAAGCGAGATCGATGCCTTGAACGCGCATTTGGCGCCGCTCACCTCCTTCGTGCTGCCGGGCGGCTCGCCGGCCGCGGCGGCGCTGCATCTCGCCCGAACGGTCTGCCGCCGCGCCGAACGCGTCATCGTGGCGCTTTCACATAAGGAGGGCGAGCATGTCGGCGCGGAGGCGATCAAGTTCATCAACCGCCTGTCGGATTTTCTCTTCGTCGCTGCCCGTTTCGCCAATGAGGCGGGCACCAAGGACGTGCTCTGGATTCCGGGACAGAACCGGTGAGGCGGTGATGGCGGGCGGGCCGCTTGCGCGATATGCGACGTTGACAGGGCTCGACCACCGCGATTTACCGTTTATTGCGGCGCATGCGGGTCGGCCACGACCAAGGTCGAATGGCGCCGGCTGCGATTGCGGGTAGAAGGAATCCAGTGGAAAGTCGAAGAATATGAAAATTCTGGTCCCCGTGAAGCGGGTCGTCGACTTCAATGTGAAGATCCGCGTCAAGCCGGACGGGACCGGCGTCGAGCTCGCCAATGTGAAGATGTCGATGAACCCCTTCGACGAGATCGCGGTCGAGGAGGCGTTGCGTCTCAGGGAGGCCGGCAAGGCGACCGAGGTGATCTGCGTGTCGATCGGTCCGGCGCAATCGGCAGAGACCATCCGGGCCGGTCTCGCCATGGGCGCCGATCGCGGCATCCTGGTCAAGACCGGTGAGCCGCCCGAACCGCTCGCCGTCGCCAAGCTGCTCAAGGCGGTCATCGCCAAGGAGGAGCCGGGTCTCGTCATCCTCGGCAAGCAGGCGATCGACGACGACTGCAATCAGACGGGGCAGATGCTCGCGGCCCTTCTCGGATGGCCGCAAGGGACCTTCGCCTCGAAGATCGTGATCGGCGAGGGTTCGCTCGACGTGACGCGCGAGGTCGATGGGGGCTTGCAGACGCTGACGCTGAAGATGCCGGCGATCATCACCACGGATCTGCGCCTCAACGAGCCGCGCTACGCCTCGCTGCCGAACATCATGAAAGCCAAGAAGAAGCCGATCGACGAGACGACGCCCGAAGCGCTCGGCGTCGATGCCGCGCCGCGGCTCAAGGTGCTGAAGACGGTCGAGCCGCCGGGCCGCAAGGCGGGCACCAAGGTGAAATCGGTGTCCGAGCTCGTCGCAAAGCTCAAGGACGAAGCCGGGGTGATATGATATGACGACGCTGCTTTTCGCCAAGCACGACAACAAGACGCTGAACGAAGCGACGCGCAAGGCGCTTACCCCCGCGAAGGCGCTGGGTGCCCCCGTCCATATCCTGGTCGCTGGCCTCGACTGCCGTGCCGTCGCCGAGGCGGCGGCGAAGCTCGACGGCGTCGAGAAGGTCCTGCTCGCCGAGGCGCCCGTCTATGAACATCGGCTCGCCGAGCCGCTCGCGGCGCTGCTCGCGGCGCTCGCGCCTGGCTACGACGCGATTCTCGCCGCCTCGACCACGACGGGCAAGAACGTGATGCCGCGCCTCGCCGCGCTCCTCGACGTGATGCAGGTCTCCGACATCATCAAGGTCGTGTCGCCCGACACTTTCGAGCGCCCGATCTATGCCGGCAACGCCATCCAGACGGTGCAGGTGACCGACGCGAAGAAGGTGATCACGGTGCGCACCGCCTCTTTCGCGGCCACGGAAGAGGGCGGCGCCACGGCGCCCATCGAAACCGTGGCCTCGCCCGCCGATCCCGGCCTCTCGACTTTCAAGGGCGAGGCGGTCGCCAAGCTCGACCGGCCCGAGCTCGCATCCGCCAAGATCATCGTCTCGGGCGGGCGCGCGCTCGGCTCGGCCGAGAAATTTCGCGAGGTCATCACCCCGCTCGCCGACAAGCTCGGCGCGGCGATGGGCGCGTCACGCGCCGCGGTCGATGCCGGCTATGCCCCGAACGACTGGCAGGTCGGGCAGACGGGCAAGGTCGTGGCGCCCGATCTCTACGTCGCGGTCGGCATTTCAGGGGCCATTCAGCATCTTGCGGGCATGAAGGATTCCAAGGTGATCGTGGCGATCAACAAGGATGAAGAGGCGCCGATCTTCCAGGTGGCCGATTACGGGCTCGTCGCCGATCTGTTCACGGCGGTCCCCGAATTGGCGGCGGAGCTCGGCAAGTTGGGGAAATAGCGGGCTTTGCGCGCGCGACACAAGTTCGTGCGCGAAGTCAATATCTTGGGCATTGTTCTTCGCAGAAATAAGTTCCATTTTTGCGGATCATGCTATAGCGGGTGATGCGGCATGGTTGACATCAAGACCGTCGGCGTGATCGGCGCGGGCCAGATGGGCTCAGGGATCGCCCACGTCTCGGCGCTCGCGGGCTATGACGTCGTCGTCAGCGACGTGACGATCGAACGCGTCGAGAGCGCACTCGCCACGATCAACGGCCATATGGCGCGCCAGATCGCCAAAGGCATGATCACGGATGTCGATCGCAAGGCGGCCTTGAAGCGCATCACTGCGGCAAGAAGCCTCGAAGCGATGGGCAATTGCGACATCGTCATCGAGGCCGCGGCCGAGAACGAGCCCTTGAAGCGCCAGATCTTCGAAAGCCTCAAGCCGCATCTCAAGCCCGATGCCGTCGTCGGCTCGAACACCTCCTCGATCTCGATCACGCGGCTTGCGGCGATCACCGGAAATCCGGAGCGCTTCATCGGCATTCACTTCATGAACCCGGTGCCGGTGATGCAGCTCGTCGAGCTGATCCGCGGCATCGCCACGAGCGACGAGACCTTCGAGGCGGCGCGCGAATTTTGCGGCAAGCTCGGCAAGACGGTGACGGTGGCCGAGGATTTCCCGGCCTTCATCGTCAATCGCATCCTCCTGCCGATGATCAACGAAGCGATCTATACGCTCTACGAGGGCGTGGGATCCGTCGACGCCATCGACACCGCGATGAAACTCGGCGCCAATCACCCGATGGGTCCGTTGCAGCTCGCCGACTTCATCGGCCTCGACACCTGTCTGTCCATCATGCAGGTGCTTTACGAGGGATTGGCGGATTCGAAATACCGTCCTTGCCCGCTGCTCGTGAAATATGTCGAGGCGGGCTGGATCGGCAAGAAGGTCAAGCGCGGCTTCTATGATTATCGCGGCGAAAAGCCCGTTCCGACGCGCTGAAATTCGCCCGGCGCTTCGTGAGCTTGCGCGTCACCGCGTCGCGAATGCTCTCCCGCTTCGCTCGGCGACACCTCCGACGCCGGGAGGATGCGCCGCCAGGAGGATTGCGCCGCAAGGAAGATTGCGCCTTTCTTCCAGCCACATCGCACCGTTATTTCGCGCGGATGCCTTCACAAGGGCGTCATTGTCCCGCTAGATTAAGGGGGGTCGATACGAATCTGTCTTGATCGCTTGGAGAGCGTGGCTTGACGATCCATGTGGCGCCTCCCGTTTCGCCGGAAGCCTGTCCGGCGCTGGTGCTCAACGCCGATTATCGGCCGCTGAGCTATTACCCGCTGTCGCTCTGGTGCTGGCAGGACGCCATCAAGGCCGTGTTCATGGAGCGGGTGAACATCGTTTCCGAATATGAACGGCGGGTGCGCTCGCCGAGCTTCGAGATGCGGCTTCCTTCGGTGGTTTCGCTCAAGACCTACGTCAAGCCGCCCCGCCACCCGGCCTTCACACGGTTCAACGTGTTCCTGCGCGACCGTTTCACCTGCCAATATTGCGGAGTGCGGGAGGATCTGACCTTCGACCATGTCGTGCCGCGCTCGAAGGGCGGGCATACGGTCTGGGCAAATGTCGTTGCCGCCTGTGCGCCGTGCAATCTTCTCAAAGGGGATTGGCTACCTTCCGAATCGGGCATGTGGCCGCGACAGAAGCCTTACCAGCCGACGGTCCATGATCTCCATCAGAACGGCCGGCACTTCCCGCCGAATTACCTGCACGAGAGCTGGATGGACTATCTTTATTGGGATGCCGAGCTCGAGCCGTAGGGGCTTGTTTCGCGCTCGAATCCGCGGGCGTCTTCGGGGATCGGGCGCAAGGCCGCATTTTCGGCGCGGATGCGGATCGTGAGCACCGCCGCATTGGCGAGCGAGAAGGCGAGCGCATACCAGGGAAGCCCGAAGGCGAGCGGCAGCACGGCGATCTCGCCCGCCACCACCAGATAATTCGGGTGCGCGAGAAAGCGGTAGGGTCCGCGGCGCACGAGCGCGGCGCCCGGGATGACGATGATGCGCGTCGTCCAGCGTCGGCCGAGGCTTGCGATCACCCAGATGCGCAAGAGCTGCAACAGGATGAACACCGCGAGCCATGAAATCCGCACCGGCGCTTCTCGGGCGAGGAGCCATAAGCCGATGAGCCAGGCGGCGTGCAGGCCCACGATGATCGGGTAATGGGAGCGGCGCGACCTCGATCGCGCCCTGCGCCCGGAGCCGTCTCGTGTTCCGTCCGGCGAGGATCAGTTCCGCGCCTCTTTGCAGCGTGACGAGAGAAAGGACGATCAGCGCCGGCGTCACGCGGCTCTCTTCAGAGAGACGAGGCTTGCGGTGAAGCCGGGGCCCAGCGCGCTGAGCACGGCGCGCGGCGGCAGGCCCTGCTTCAGCACGCGATCGAGCACGAAGAACACCGTCGGGGCGGACATGTTGCCGTATTCGGCCAGCACCTCGCGCTCGTGATCGAGCGAGCCCTGCGGGAGAGAGAGCGCGCGCTCGAGCGCGGTGACCACCTTGGCGCCGCCGGGATGGCAGACGAAACGGTCGACATCGGCAAGCGCGAGGCTCTGCCTTTCGAGCACGTCATTCACCGCCACGCGCAAATTGGCCTCGACGAAAGGCGGGATGGCGCGCGCGAAGATCACGCCGAAGCCCTGCGGGTCGACGTCCCAGCCCATCAGGTCGAGCGTCTCCGGCCAGGTATATTCGCCCGCGGCCTCGACCTCGGCGAGGCCGCCGTCGCCCGCGCGCAGCACGCAGGCCGCCGCGCCGTCCCCGAAGAGAGCGGTCGCCACGATATTCGCCTTGGTCAGGCTGTCGGGGCGCGAGGCGAGCGTGCACAGCTCGATGACCACGAGAAGAATATTGGTGCCCGGGCGCGCCTCGGCGAGGCGTGCCGCGATCGAAAATCCCGAAACGCCTCCTGCACAGCCAAGCCCGAACACCGGAACGCGCGTCACGTCCGAGCGAAAGCCCATGCGGCTCAAGGCGCGCGCCTCGAGGCTCGGGGTCGCGATCCCGGTCGAGGATACCGTGACGATGGTGTCGATCGCTTTCGCGGCGAGCCCCGCCGCGTCGAGCGCATCTTGCGTCACGCGGACGAACAGCGCGTCGGCGCCTTCGAGATAGGCGGCGGTGCGCTCCGGCCAGCCGGGTTCCGTGAGATACCAATCCGTCGGGCGCACGGCGTAACGCGTCCTGATCCCGGACGTTTCGAACACGCGCGCCAGCCGGTCGAAGCCGGGGTAGCGTTCGGCGAACACCGCATGGGCGAGCGCCGCCACCTCCTTTTGCACCACGACATGGGGCGGAACGGCCGTGGCGAGGGCGAGGAGGGAGGCGGGGTTCGTCAATTGCAATCAACCATATCGCTGCTGGACGTCTCGGATCGACACGGGACCGTTCCCTGGTGCTTTCGCGAGAACGATTGTTAACCTCAATAGGTCATGGCGCGGCCTTTTGCGACAAATCACGCGATTCACCGGGCCGAGCACGAGAACCGATCGCGTTGGGTTCCAGTCCCCGGATGCACGTAATCCATTGTTTTAACGCATGATCTTCTCGCGGGAACCGTTCCCGTTTTGCGGATCATGTTCTGCCGCGCCGCCGAACATATAAAGGCTTGGTGGGTGATTAGCTCGATTTTTGATGGCTGGTTCTCGGAATCTTGATAATAGGCTTTTTCCTGGGCGGCAGCGACCTTCTTGCATCCACGCCGCAGTAACGTCATCAACGAGAGCCATATAAGCAAAAGGCAGAGCGAAGATCTGACAGAGCGAAGATCTGGGAGAAGCAAACTGGCGAAGACCGTGACCGCCGCGAAATCGCTCGAACGCATCCTCTCGGAGGAGAGCGCGGAAAGCCTCGTGCAACCGATGGATGTCGCCGGAAAGGCCGCGACCGCGCCGCGACCGATCGGGCTTTCCCATTCGCCCGAGCGTTTCGTCAACCGCGAATTGTCCTGGCTGCGCTTCAACCGGCGGGTCATGGAGGAGGCGTCGAACCGCAATCATCCGCTGCTCGAACAGCTGCGCTTCCTCTCGATCTCGGCGAATAATCTCGACGAATTCTTCATGGTGCGCGTCTCGGGCCTGCGCGAGCAACTCCATGCCAAGGTCGTGCTTCGTTCGCAGGACGGATTGACCCCGGCCGAGCAGCTCGAGAAGATCGGGGTCGAGGTCGCGACGCTCGCGAGCGACCAGCAGCAGCGCCTGCGCGAGTTGCGTGCCGGGATGGCGGAAGAAGGCATCGTCATCGCCGACGCCTCGCAACTGACGGCGCTCGAGCTCAATTGGCTCGAAGGGCATTTTCTCGAGCATATTTTCCCCGTGCTCACGCCGCTCGCCATCGATCCTGCGCATCCTTTTCCCTTCATACCCAACCTCGCATTCTCGCTCGGTGTCCAGCTCGCACGCCAAAGGGACGGGCGCACGCTCAACGCGCTCGTGCGCGTGCCGCAGAAGATCGCGCGTTTCGTTCGTCTCCCCGATCTCTCCCAAACGGGACAAACGCGCTTCGTGGGGCTCGAGCAGATCATCGGGGCTTTCGTGCACAAGCTTTTTCCCGGCCATGTGGTGAAGGGGCTCGGCGGGTTCCGCGTCATCCGCGACAGCGACCTCGAGATCGAGGAGGAGGCCGAGGATTTGCTGCGCATGTTCGAGACGCTGCTCAAGCGGCGTCGTCGCGGCGACGTGATCCGGCTCGAAGTCGAGGCGCGCATGCCGGAACAGCTCCGCAGCTTTCTCGGTGAAGAGCTCGACGTGACGGCTGAAGAGACCTTCGTGGTCGAGGGCATGCTCGCGTTGAACGAGCTTGCCCAGCTCATCGGCGACGATCGGCCGGACCTCAAGTTCAAGCCCTACACGCCACGTTTTCCGGAACGCGTGCGCGAGCATGGCGGCGATTGTTTCGCGGCCATCCGCGAGAAGGATTTCGTGGTGCATCACCCTTACGAATCTTTCGACGTGGTGGTGCAGTTCCTGCAGCAGGCGGCGGGCGATCCGAACGTCATCGCGATCAAGCAGACGCTTTACCGCACCTCGTCGGATTCGCCGATCGTCAAGACGCTCGCGGAGGCGGCCGAGGCCGGCAAGTCGGTGACCGCGCTCGTCGAGCTCAAGGCGCGCTTCGACGAAGAGGCGAACATCCGCTGGGCGCGCGATCTCGAACGGGCGGGCGCGCAGGTCGTCTTCGGCTTCGTGGAACTGAAGACGCACGCCAAGCTCTCGCAAGTGGTGCGGCGCGAGGCCGGCCAGCTCGCGAGCTACTGCCACATCGGAACCGGCAACTACCATCCGGCGACCGCGAAGATCTACACCGACCTTTCTTATTTCACCGCGAACCCCGTGATCGCGCGCGACGTGGCGCGCATCTTCAATTTCATCACCGGCTATGCCGAGCCGGGCGAGCTCGAACGCATGGCGGTGTCGCCAGGGACCCTGAGAAAGCGCCTCTTCGAGCATATCGAGGAGGAGATCGCCCATGCGAAAGCGGGCCGCCCCGCCGCCTTCTGGGGCAAATGCAACTCGCTCGTCGATCCGCAGATCATCGATGCGCTCTATCGCGCGAGTGAGGCCGGAGTGCGCATCGAGCTCATCGTGCGCGGTATCTGCTGCCTGAAGCCCGGAGTGCCCGGCCTTTCAGAGAACATCCGCATCAAGTCGATCGTCGGTCGCTTTCTCGAGCACGGCCGCATCTATTGCTTCGGTGGCGGCTATGGACTTCCCCACGAAAAAGCCCATGTCTACATCTCGTCGGCCGATCTCATGACGCGCAATCTCGATCGGCGCGTCGAGGCGTTGCTGCCGATCGACAACCCGACGGTGCATGAGCAGATCCTCGATCAGATCATGGTCGCCAATCTTCGCGACAACCAGCAGAGCTGGCGCTTCACGCCGGAGGGGATGAGCGAGCGCATCGTGCCGAAGCCGGGGGAAGCCCCGTTCAACGCCCATCACTACTTCATGACCAACCCGAGCTTGTCGGGACGTGGACGATCTTTGCGTGAATCAGGACCGAAGCGCCTTTTTGAAAAAGTCGGCAAGCGCTGAGCGCGAGCCGATTCCCTTCCCCGGGCGAGTGCCCCCGGGGGAGCGCTTCGCCGTCGTCGACATCGGCTCGAACTCGGTGCGCCTCGTCGTCTTCGAGAAGGTCTCGCGCTCGCCTCTGGTGCAATTCAACGAGAAGGCGTTGTGCGGGCTCGGGCGGGCCGTGCGTTCCACCGGCCGCCTCGCCGAGGATTCCGTCGCCAAGGCGCTCGCCTCGATCGCGCGCTTCCGCACCTTATGCGCCGAGATGAACGTCACTCACACCCGTGTCGTCGCGACGGCCGCGGCACGCGACGCGCAGAACGGGCCGGATTTCCTGGCGCGCGTGCATGATCTCATGGGCGTGAAGCCCGAGCTCCTTTCCGGCGAGCGCGAGGCGGAATTGTCGGCGCTCGGCGTCGTCTGCGGCTTGCACGAGCCCGATGGCGTCGCGGGCGACCTCGGCGGCGGCTCGCTCGAGCTCGTCTCGCTCAAGAAGGAGCAGATCGGGGAGGGCACCTCGCTCAAGCTTGGCGGACTTGCGCTGATGGACGAGGCCGGCGGCTCGCTCAAGAAAGCCGAGAAGATCGTGCGCGACACGCTCGAAGCCTGCCCGGTGATGCGCCGCGTCAAAGGACGGCCCTTCTACGGCGTCGGGGGCACCTTCCGGGCACTCGCGAGGCTGCATATCGGGCAGCGCGCCTATCCGCTCCAGGTGATGCACGGCTATGTCATCCCGGTGCGCGACGCGGTCGAATTCGTGAAGCTCGTCGAGCGCGTCAATGCCGACACGCTCGACTCCATCGCCTCGGTCAATGTGGCGAGGCGCCCGCTTCTCGCCTATGGCGCGCTCGTGCTCGACGAGATCATTCGCATCGGCAAGCCGAAGGAGGTCGTGATCTCGGCGACCGGCGTGCGCGAGGGCCTCGTCTACGAAGAGCTGACGCAAGCCGAACGCGCCGCCGATCCGCTCATCGTCGCGGCACAGGAAATGAACGACGCGCGCGCCCGCGACCCCGCGCATGCGGCCGACCTCATTTCGTGGAGCGACGATTTTTTTGCCACCTTGCCCTTCGACGAAACGCCGGGCGAGGCGCGCTTGCGCCACGCGGCCTGCCTTTTGAGCGACATCGGCTGGAGCGTCCATCCCGATTATCGCGGCGAGCAGAGCCTGAATACCGTCGCGCATGCGCCGCTCTTCGGGGTCGACCATCCGAGCCGAGCCTATCTCGCGCTTGCCGTCTATTTCCGTCACGCCGGCTTCTCGACCGATGCGCGCGGCACCCCGAGCATTCGCGAGCTCGCGAGCGCGCGCGGGCTCGATCGCGCCCGCGTGCTCGGTGCCGCCTTCCGCGTCGCCTCGCTCATCGCCGCGGGCATGCCGGGCGTTCTCGGTCGCACGCCCTTGGTGCTCGAGGCCGGCAAGCTCGTGCTCACGCTCCCCGCGGCACTCGGCTCGCTCGCCGGCGAACGCCTCATGAGCCGCATGAAGACGCTCGGCAGGCTGCTCGGGCGCGAGCCGCTGTTTCGGGTGCTGCCGGGATAGCGCGCAGAATCTTAGCTTTTCGGAGAGAAGGCCATGCGCGACGAACCGGTCATGGATATCGCCCATCTCGGCCATCTGGAGATTTTCTCGCCCAAGGCTGAAGAGAGCCTTCGGTTTTTCGTGGACGTGCTCGGCATGACCGAGAGCGGCCGTGCGGGTGATTCCGTCTATTTGCGCGCCTTCGACGATTACGAGCGCTACACCCTGAAGCTGACCGCGTCCAAGACCTCCGGTCTCGGCCACGTTGCCTTCCGCGCGCGCAGCCCCCAGGCGCTCGCGCGACGCGTCGCGGCGCTCGAGGGCTCAGGCCTCGGGATCGGCTGGCACGAGGGAGAGCTCGGTCATGGCCCCGCCTATCGGTTCCGCGACCCCGACGGCCATCTGATCGAGATCTATTACGAGACCGAGTGGTTCGAGCCACCGCGCGACATGCGCCCGGCGTTGAAGAACCAGGCGCAGCGCTTCCCTGCGCGCGGCGTCAACGTCAGGCGGCTCGATCATTTCAACGGGCTCGCGGCCGATGTGAAGGCGAACCGCGTGTTCTTCGAAACTTATCTCGGCTTTCGCCTCACCGAGCAGATCGTGCTGAATGACGGCACGGAGGCCGGCATGTGGATGACCTGCACCAACAAGAGCTATGATTTCGCCTATACGCGCGACCATACCGGCACACGCGGGCGCTTCCATCATGTCACCTACGCGCTCGACAGCCGCGAGGAGATTTTGCGCGCCGCCGATATTTTCCTCGAGAACGGCGTCTTCATCGAAACGGGTCCGCACAAGCACGCGGTGCAGCAGACGTTCTTTCTTTACGTCTACGAGCCGGGCGGCAATCGGGTGGAGGTGGCGAATGCCGGCGCGCGCCTCGTTCTCGCTCCCGACTGGAAGCCGATCGTCTGGACCGAGGAGGAGCGCAAGAAAGGCCAGGCCTGGGGATTGAAGACGATCGAATCCTTCCACACCCACGGCACGCCGCCGGTGGAAGAGGCAGCAGTCTAAGCGCGCCCGCCGCGAGAATGGAAGCGAAGCCAGTTCAGTCTCATTAGACTTTTGCCAAACCCACGAATTAGCAATAATAATTAGCTTCGTTTGCGCGCTTACCTGGCGAGGGGTTCTTTCCATGCCTATGATTTTGTTTCCCTCACGGCGGGGCCGCGCGCCCTCGCTTCTCGCGACCACCTCGATCGCCGCGCTTCTCCTCGGCGCCGCGACCCCCGCGCAAGCGGGGCAGACGATCACCAACACCACCGTCGCGACCGTCACCAACCCCGCAGGCCAGGCGACGACCTCGATCGTGATCACCGGCTCGACCGTGACGGGCGCCGTCACGAATGCGGGGACGATCACGCCCGGAAAGGCGGGATTGGGCCTCAATGGATCGACGACGGCGGCTCTCTTCGTGCAGAACAGCTCCGTCGGTGGCGGTGTCTCGAACACAGGCACGATCAATGCGAACGGTGCGAAGGCGTTCATCGGGATCGATATCGTCGGGAGCACCGTCACGGGCGGTATCGCGAATACAGGCACGATCAATGCGACGGCGAATCAACTTGCCGAAGGCGTCCAGATCGACGCGGCGAGCACGATTACGGGCGACATCGTCAACAAGGGTACGATCACGGCACGGTCAAATCGGGAGGCGGGCCTAACTCGCGAGCGGCCTAGATATATCCGGGCAGCGTGACGGGTGGCGTCATCAACAGCGGCACGATCATCGCTACAGGGGTGGACGTTGTTAATGCGATCGGCACCAATGGTAGCACCACGATTGGTAGCGGCTACACGAATACGGGCACAATTCTGGCGACCGCGACGATCGGTAATGCGATAGGCCTCCAAGTTTTCGGTACCATTGTCGCGGGCGGTATCAGCAACAGTGGCACGATCGTTGCGCGGGGCGGCAACTCGGGTTTCGGAATTGTCTTAGCAACGGCATCGCCCGGCGGCATCACCAACACGGGTACGATCTTCGGCTCGACCGATTCGCTCCAGCTGGCAGATCCCACGGGTACCGTTGTCGTCACGCAAGCCGCGGGTGCGCTCATCGGAAGCGTGGCAACGCCAACCCTGCCGCCGCCACATCAGTCCCCAGGCTTCGGAACCTTGAACGTCACCGGCGGGGCCTTGTCGCTCCAGCCGACGAGCAGCGTATTCGGGCTCGCGACGCTCAACCAGAGCGGCGGCAATATCCTGCTTCAGGTGACGCCGAGCAATGCCCAGGGGCAATTCCCGACCGTGAATGTCACCAACCTCACCTTGAGCGGCGTTCTCGAAGTGGCGCCGCAATCGGGGAGCTTCGCGGCCGGCCAGACGATCACCTATGCGAATGTGTTCACGGCGAACAACACGCTTTCGAACGGCATAGCCCAGACGCAGGTCTTCGGCTTCTTCTCGAACGCCGTGACCGCGAGCCTGATCCCGGGCACGGGCGCCAATTCGCTCAGCCTCACGCTCACCAACAATTCTGGCATGGCGCTCACGCCTGGCGTGGCTTCAGGTCGCCGGCACCTTCACGACGCTCACCAACCCCAACGGCGCCATCCTGCCGGCGGTGAGCGTAACGAAGGGCGCGAGCGTCAGCGGCGGGATCGTGAACCAGGGCTTCATCGGGAATCTTGCGCTTCCCGGCCCGAGCAAGACCGGCATTCTCGTTTCGGGCGGCTCGCTCAGCGGCCCGATCGTCAACACCGGCACGATCGCCGGCACGGTGGCGGCGATCGACGTCTCGGGCGCGACCGGCCCGACCACGATCACGCAAAGCGCCGGCACGATCACGGGCGCCATCAAGCTCTCGGCGAATGCCGACACGCTCACCGTCAATGGCGGCAACATCTTCGGCGACATCGTCGGCGCCGGCACGAGCGACACGCTCGATCATCGACCCGGTGAACAACGCCAACGGCACTTTCACTTACGGCGACACGATCTCGGGCATGGCCACGATCAACCTCGCGGCGAACGCCAATCTGGCGCTCACGGCGCAAGGCGTGCTCAACAATGGCGGGGTGCTGACGCTTCGCCCCGACGGGCCGGATCAGCGGCGACGGCACGTTCACGCAAACGGCCTCCGGCACGACGGCGCTGCAATTCACCAACAACACGGCGGCAGGCGCCTTCCCGACGATCGCGGCGAACGCCATCACGCTGTCAGGCAAGCTTCAGGTGGTGCTCACGGGCGCCTTCCCGGCGGTGGGCATCGAGGATTTCGTCAAGGTCTTCGCGGCTTCCGGAACGCTCGCCAACACCATCGCCGCCGAGCAATGTGAGCGTCGTCACGAGCGGCGCCACGCTTCCGGCCGGCACGACGGTCACGGCGCAATTGGTGCAAAGCGGCAATAGCGCCGATGTGGTGGTGACGCGAGATCGGCTTCGCGGCGCTGCCCGGCCTCACGCGGAACGAGCATTCCGTGGCGACCGCGCTCGACGCGCTGTTCCTGTCGAACGCGAAGGCGTCGCAGCCTTTGTTGAACGCGCTCCTCCATGCGAATGGGCCGGCGCTTGCGCAAGACTTGGACGCGCTCTCCGGCGAGATCCATGCGAGCACGGTGACGGCGGCCTTCGAGGACTCAGGGTTGGCGCGGCAGGCGATCCTCGATCGTTTGAACGAGCCGGTCGCGCCGCCGGCGCTCGGCACGGCCTCGACCACGACGGGCGCCTATGCGGCCGATCTTCCTTCGGGAAAAGGGCCGCATCGCGCGCCGGTCGCGGTGAGCCTCTATCAGCCGCGCATGTTCGACTTCTGGGGCCAGGGCTTCGGCGATTGGGGACACGTCAACGAGCGACGGGAACGCCGCCGCGATCTCGCGCTCGACCGGCGGCTTCGTGCTCGGCGGCGATGTCTCGGCGAGAGGCTTCCTGGGCGGCGATTGGCGCTTCGGCCTCGCGGGCGGCTACACCAACGACCGCATCACCGTGAGCCAGCGCCTCTCCTCCGGCGACGTTCGAGAGCGTCTTCGGCGGCGCCTATGCGGGGCGAGCTTCGGGGCGGTGCAACTTGCGCGCCGGCGCGCTTTACGCCACGAACTCCACCGCGACGACGCGGCAGGTGATCTTCCCGGGCTTCGCGGACGCGACCTCGTCGAGCAATGGCGGCTCGACCGCGCAAGCCTTCGGCGAGGCGGGCTATCGCATCCAGCTCTCGGGCGCGAGCTTCGGTGGGCTCGCCTTCTCGCGCGCGAGCCTCGAGCCATTCGCTGGCGCGGCGGCGATCCGCATCCACCAGAACGGCTTCACCGAGGGCGGCGGCATCGCGGCGCTCACCGGCACGGCGAAGGATTTCAACGGCTTCGACATCGAGACGACGACGCTCGGCGTGCGCGGCGAGCTCGCCTTCGCCTCGCTGCCGGTGACCTTCACCAGCATGCTCGGCTGGCGCCACGCCTTCGGCGATGTCGTGCCCTCGGTGCTTCTCGTCTTCCAGGGTGGCGCGCAGAGCTTCAGCGTCGCCGGCATTCCGATCGACCGCGACGCCTTCGTGGCCGAGGCCGGGGTGAATTATGCCGTGACCTCGGCGCTCACCGTCGGCCTCTCCTATTCCGGACAGTTCGGCCAGCGCGCTTATGACAACGCCTTCAAGGGGCATTTGAATTTGAGCTTTTGACATCCCGTGCCTCACTCCGCTCATTACCGCGGAAAGCGGGAATCCAGGCTTATCAGGCAGCCCAAGAAGAACTGGCTCCCCGCCTTCGCGCCGCCTTCGCGGGGATGAGCGGAGAGGTTGAGCCACCCCCGCCTATTCCCGTGCCTTACCCGCTCATTCCGAAATAGCCTTTGCTAAAATGACACGGGTGGTCATGACGGCCGGGCGAGGCATTGGCGCCTGGCCATGACGCGCTGGCGCTCACCCCATGGTCCCCTCGTTCGAACCGCGATTATCTTTCTCCCGGCACGCCGTAGGTCGGCGCCTGAGACGGGTCGAGTGCGCGCGTCACATAATCATCCATCTGCGGCTTGAAGCGACGCCAGAGCGCGGCCAGTTCCCCGATAGGGTCGGTGTCGTGCCAGTCGATCCGCAGATCGGCGACCGGCCAAGCCACGTCACGAACCATGACGAGGCCGGCCGAGTGGACGGGTCCTGCTTCTCCACCGGCCCGCAATCCGGCCGTCAGTGCGTCGATGAGCCGATCACCCAGGTCGAGCGCGTCCATCTCCTTAAATCGAGCGAGCATGCGGGCCGGAACCTCGGCATTCTCGAGAAGATTGCCGGCGGCGGCGGCATTCTCCGCGAGCGCCACCGCATGCGTTCCAAGCGTCTTTTGTCCCGAGAAAGCGGCTGTCCTCCCGTTCCGATCGACCATGGCGAGCTGGCGGAATTCGACATGGGAGGCCTGCGCCTTGAGGCGATCGAGCGCGCGCTGGGCGTCGAGCCCTTCCGCCAACAGGTCGAGGCCCTTGGGACCGAGCGTCGGGTCGGTTATGTTCTGCGTCGCGACCACACCGACGCGGGCGCGCGCGTGGGCACAGCGGGCGGCGACGGCGGGGCTCGAGGAGGAGACCGCCATGCCGAGCATCCCGCTGCGCGGGCAAAGTCCGAGAATCGAGAAAGTCATGCGTCCGCCAGGCTTCGTGAAGTCGAATCGAGATTATCCTTTGGCCTGAAACATGCCAATCTCGACAAAGTCTCAAGCATGGAGGTTGCCTATGTCGAAATTGACCCTCTGCCTTCTTGCATCGGCGATTGTTGCGCTCAGCTCACCTTGCCTCGCTGAAGGCGGTGGTGGCGGAGCTGGTGGCGGCCATGGCGGGGGCGCCGGCTTCGGCGCGAGCAGCTATTACAACATCTGCCGGCATGAGGTGCGGGCGAAATTCTGCCCGACCGGCACCTGCCCGAAGGGCACGGCCGCGATCAGGAATGCCCAGATCGAGCGTTGCGCGCGCCATTACGGCGGCGTGCGTATCAAGGGCTACTGATGATTTTCGCAAGTTCGCCGTGGCAAAGGCGAGCGCGGTAGGCAGGTTCGCGACGCAATCACCCGCCAGGCGGCGGCGGAGTAGGCTCATGACGCACAAGCGCATCCGCAAGTTCAACACGAGCGACACCTACCCCGAGCAGAAGCTCGATAACGACCTGTGTCAGGCAGTGGTGGCGCGGGGCACGATGGTTTTTGTGCGCGGCCAGGTCGGCCAGGACCTCGACACCTCGAAAAGCGTCGCGATCGGCGATCCCGCGGGCCAGGCCGAAAGGGCCATGGCGAACATCAAGACGCTGCTCGAGGAGGCAGGTGCGAGGCTCGAGCACATCTGCAAGATCACCATCTACATCACCGATCCTCGCTACCGCGAGCCGGTCTATCGCACCATCGGCAAATGGCTCAAAGGGGTTCATCCGGTCTCGACCGGCATCGTGGTCTCAGCTTTGGCGCGTCCCGAATGGCTGGTCGAGGTCGATGCGACGGCGGTGATCCCGGACGCGCCCTGAGCGAGCGCGGCAGCGCCCTCCTCATCCGCTCTGCATGCCCCAGCGGCGGATGGTGCGTGCCTCGATGAAGCGGAAGATCACGCCCTCGACGACGAGGCCCACCGCCATCACGGTGAGGAGCCCGGCAAAGACCGAAGCCGTGTCGAGCGTGTTGCGGTTCTCGAAGATGAACCAGCCGAGCCCGCCTTGGCCCGAGGAGACGCCGAAGACGAGCTCGGCCGCGATCAGCGTGCGCCAGGCAAAGGCCCAGCCGATCTTGAGGCCTGCAAGGATCGCCGGGAAGGCGGCCGGAACGAGGATCCTGAAGACGAAACTCATGCCGCTGCAGCCCGAAGGTGCGTCCCGCCATCCGCAAGGTCTCGGACACCGAGAGAAAGCCCGAATGCATGTTGAGCGCCACCGCCCACAGCACCGAATGCACGATCACGAAAACGAGTGACGGACGCCCGAGCCCGAACCAAAGCAGCGCGAGGGGGAGAAGCGCGATCGCCGGCAGCGGATTGAACATCGCCGTGAACGTGGACAAAAGATCGGTGCCGATCCTCGTCGTGACGGCGGCGGTGGTGAGGAGCGCCGCGATGACGAGGCCGATCGCGTAGCCGATCACCAGGGTCTGGAGCGTCACCGCGAGCCGCTGCGGGATCACGCCGGATGCGATGCCGTCGCGCAGCGCCTGAAGCGTTTCGAGAAATGTGGGGAAGGTGAGGGGACTCGAGAGCCAGCGCGCGTAAAGCTCCCAGGCGAGCGCGAGGGCCGCGAGGATCGCGCCGCGCCGAAAGACCGGGTTGGCGGAAAGCCTCTCGATGAAGGAGAGCGGCTTCGCCACGTCGCCAAGCCCGATCGGCGCCGTGACTTCACGCTCGAATTCAGGGCGCACGGGTGCAAGCATCATTCCGGGCTCGCGCATGGCTAAGCGCTCCTCTCATGCACGGCGCTTTCGCCATCGAAGAGCATATGCGAGATGCGCGTCGTCAAGCGCTGGAAGTGCGGCCCGTCCCGGTCGCTTTGCACGAGCGTGCTGTTGAGCTCGGCGCGCACCTGCCCCGGATGCGGCGAGAGCACCACGATGCGCGAGCCGATCACCACCGCCTCCTCGATCGAGTGGGTGACGAAGACGAGCGTGAAGCGCACATCCTCCCAAAGCTGCAACAGCTCGTCTTGCATCTTGCGTCGGGTCAGCGCGTCGAGCGCGGCGTAAGGCTCGTCCATGAGGAGCACGTCGGGCTTCATCGCCATGGCCCGCGCGATGGCGACGCGCTGCTTCATGCCGCCCGAGAGCATATGCGGATAGGCGCCCGCGAATTTCGCCAGGTTCACCTTGGCGATCACCTCTTGCGCCCGCGCCCTTGCCTCGTCCTGGGACACGCCGTTGACGGTCATGGGGAACATCACATTGGCGCTCACCGTCTTCCACGGCAGGAGCTGATCGAATTCCTGGAACACCATCATGCGGTCGGGCCCGGGCCCCTCGACCGGCCGGCCTTTCAGCGTGATCCCGCCTTCGACCGGCTTCATGAACCCTGCGATCGCCTTGAGCAGCGTCGATTTCCCGCAGCCCGAAGGCCCGAGCAAAACGAGGCGGTCGGTCTTGTGGATGTCCAGGCTCACGCGGTAGGTCGCGGTGACGAGATGGTCGGGCGTCTTGTATTGAAGGGTGACGCCATCGACGCTGACGAGCGCCGGCTCGGGACGCGCTTGCGTCGCCTCCCTCACGGCTTGGGCATCATTTTCATTCGGCAACCTCTAAAAGACGGCAGGAGGTGCTCCCCGCCCCGGTGCTCTTAGCATCTGTGAAGGCTTGGGTGAATTGCCGGCGCGTCTCGGGCTCAGGCGGCCTTGGTGCCGGCGAGGCGTGTGGGAAGGCCGATGATCTCGCGTGCCTCGCGAGGCGTGGCGATCTGCCCGCCGAGCTCCTCGATCATGCGGCGCGCCTTCTCCACCATCACCGCGTTCGAGGAAGCGAGCACGCCCTTGGCGAGATAAACGGCGTCCTCGAGGCCGACCCTCGCGTGGCCGCCGGCGAGATAGGATTGCGCGACCATCGGAAACGCCTGGCGCCCGATGCCGATCGTCGTGAAGACCGCGTCCTGCGGCAGGAGGTTGCGGGCGTAGAGAACGGTTTCGGGGCTCGGCTGGAAACCATAGGCGACCCCGAGCACCAGCGAGCACAGCGTCGGGCCGCTCAACGTGCCATCCTTCATGAGGTCGTGCATGAGCGCGATGTCGCCCGAATCGAAGAGCTCGAGCTCCGGCATCACCCCCGCTTCGCGGATGGCCTTGGCCATGCGCCGCACATTGCCGGGCGTATTGATCACGACCTGGCCGCCGGAGTTCATCGTGTTGAGGTCGAGCGTGCAGATTTCCGGCTTGAGGAGCGCGATGTGCTCGACGCGCTTCTCGGGCACGACGAGCGTCGTGCCGGGCGCGGCCACCCTGGGATCGTCCGGCGAAGGCACGAAACGTCCGCCGGGCCCGGTCGTGAGATTGAGGATGAGATCCTTGTTGCGCGCCCGAATGCGCTCGACCACGTCGCGGTAGTAGCCGATCTCCATCGACGGCTTGCCGCTCGCCGGGTCGCGCACATGAATGTGCACGATCGCCGCACCTGCCTCGGCGGCACCGAGCGCGGCGTCGGCGATCTCCTCCGGCGTGATCGGCAGATGCGGTGTCTGATCCGGCGTCGTGAGACTTCCGGTGACCGCGCAGGTGATGATGATCTTTTCAACGGGTCCGCGCATGCTCTAGCTCCTGTCCAATAAAGCGGTGAATGGCATGTCGCGGCTCGCGAGTCGACGGGTATCCGACGGCCTTCCGCAGGCGCCGGAAATCGGCCATGCTCGGAACGGCTGCCGCTTCGCTCTTCGCAAAGGAGACGACCGATGGGCCTCATGATCCCCGTTCTTCTCGGATCGGTCCGCTCGGACCGACAGGGCATAAAGGCGGCCCGCTACATCATCAGGCAGCTCGAAAATCGCGGGCACCAGCCGGAGCTTGTCGACCCTTTGGAGAAGAAGCTGCCCTTGCTCGACCGCATGTACAAGGAATACGCGCGCGGAACGGCACCGCGGGTTCTCGAGGAACTCGCCTCGCTCTACCGGCGCGCCGACGGTTTCGTGATCGTGACGGGCGAGTACCAATCAATCCGTTCAGCCGGCGCTCAAGAATCTCCTCGACCATTTTCTCGAGGAATATTTCTGGCGGCCGTCGACGATCGTCTCCTATTCGGCCGGGCGCTTCGCCGGCGTGCGCGCCGCCGTCGCGCTGCGGACGATCCTCGCCGAGCTCGGCATGCCGAGCTTGCCTTCCGTGCTGTCGATCCCGACGATCGGCACCACGCTCACGCAGGACGGCACCTCGAACGAGGCTTGGATCGACAAGGCGGCTGAGCGCTTCCTCGCCGAGTTCGAATGGTATGCGCAGGCACTTGGCCGCCAAGCGAAACGAGGGAACGCCTTATTGACGGGTTGGAGCCTATTCTGACTTGAACGGAATGCACAGCGTGACGGGCTCGCGCGAGCCTCTCGGCGCTAGACGCCATATCACGTAAGCGTGAGTTACGCTTAGGCACCAATGATTTTCTATCTCTCGAGAGCGAATCACAATAACTTGCAATGCGCCGGAATTCGGAACAAAATACGAACCTAGCCAAGCAGACAAAATGGCGACCCAGCGTATCCGTGACCCCGTGCATGATCTTATCGAATTCTCGAATTCGGAGCTGGAGCGCAGTTTGTGGTCAGTGGTTCAAACGCGCCCGTTCCAACGTCTTCGTCGGATTAAACAGCTCGGATTTTCTGATCTGGTCTATCCAGGGGCAAGCCATTCCCGCTTCGCACACAGCGTCGGAGTTTTTCATACCGCGCGCCAGCTGATGGACGTTATTCACCGGCATGGGAAAAATGATCAACTGAGCAAAGAGCAAAAGGCTCTAGCGGCCGCGTTGGTGCATGATTTAGGTCATGGCCCATTTAGCCACGCGTTCGAGAAAGTTGGATCCCGTCTCGGTTTGAAATATGCGAGTAATGTGACGATGAGTGATGCGCGCGTTGGAAAAGTGAAGTCGCGTCGGTTCATTGGAGCTTGGCACGCGCAAGGGTATGCGAGCCATGAGACGATGAGCGATGCGCTCGTCCGACAGGGTGAAGTAGCGGAGGCACTCAATAAGGAGTTCGGGAGCGGCTTCGCCGGAGATGTCGCCGACATTATCAAGAAAGATGGGGTCAAGCTAGTCCAACACGCTGTTGTATCCAGCCAGTTCGATGCGGACCGCCTCGATTACATAAGGCGTGACCGAATGATGACAGGAACACAGCATGCCGCGATCGATTTTCCCTGGCTTATCGCGAACCTTGAGATTGGGTTTATTAGTGAAGGCGTGGATGATAAGCCCGTAGGTGGTATCGAAACCTTCGTGCTCGGTCCTAAGGCAATCCATGCCGCCGAAACTTTTGTCCTTGGGTTATTTCAGCTCTATCCCACAGTTTATTTCCATAAGGCCACTCGTGGGACAGAAAAAATTTTCACGGAACTTTTAGTGCGCCTAGTTACGCTAGTCCAAGAGAGAATCACGTGCCTCATACTGGGCTACCCAAGAAGCATCCGCTCGTGCGAAATTCTGCGCGAAACCCCGAGGACATCGAGATCGCGCTGATGCTCGACGACACGGTTGATTTGGGGCGCTCTTGCGCAGATGTGCGATGCAGCTGACGGTCTCATCTCCGAATTTGACGGATCAGGGATCGGAAGCTATACAAGTGCCACGATGTAAGAACGCAGGTAGCTCATGCGCTAGACCCCAAATGCGAAAACGAACTGATCGAGAGCGTCGTTGCCGCCTTAAAAACGTATAAGCTATTTCGCGTCTATGTGAATCGCGAGAGCACAGAAACGCAGGATGCCGTGAAGCGCATTGTCAAAGGGGAGATCGAAAAATGTCTTATACGAACGCAGTGAAAGTGGCGGCGATCGTACGCGACGCGGGTGGGCGGATTGTTGGTCGCACGCGGCTCCAGAAGGTTGCTTATCTTTTGAGTATTGCAGGCCTCGAAGAGGGTTTGCCTTTCACTTATAAGCACTATGGCCCCTATAGCGAGGACTTGGCCAGCGCTGCGCGCGATGCCCGTTTGCTAGGTTTAATGCGCGAGACAGAGGAGCAGGCGTCTTGGGGCGGTACGTATTCGATCTATGCCGTCGATGAGCAGTCCAGCTCGGCCATTCCTTCCATGCGTCGGCGCCTTGCAAAAGAGGCGGCGTCTGCGGATGCAATAGAGCTGGAGCTTGCAGCGACCGCAGTCCTTCTCGCTAAGGAGGGGCACCGAAATCCATGGGAAGAAACGGCGCGCCGTAAGCCACAGAAAGCGGAGAACGATAGGATAAGCAGAGCTAAGAAGCTTTATCGGCGCCTCTCCGCGATCAAGACACCCGTGCCTTGGCCTAGGATCATCTAATGCACGCCGCGCGAGCAGCGACCCTCACGAACCCTGCGGCTTCTTCGGCATGGGCTGCACCGACGCGCCGGGGCCGATCTTCTGCAGGTTGCCGGTAATGATCTGATCGCCCTCGCTCACCCCGTTCGTGACCGCGACGAGATCGCCATCCGTCGGACCGAGCGTCACGAGGCGCTGCTCGGCCTTGTTGTCGGCGCCCGCGACATAGACGTATTTGCCGAGCTGGCTCGATCCGAGTGCCGTCTGCGGCACGAGCAGCGCATCGGGCTCGTCCTTCAGATGCAGGCGAGCGCGCACATATTGGCCCGGCAAAAGCGTGAAATCGGCATTGCCGATGGTGGCGCGCGCCGTGATGGTGCCGGTCGTGCGGTCGACCGCATTGTCGATGAAGGTGAGCTCGCCCTTGTGATGCGCCTCGCTCTCGCCGGGCACGACGACCTCGACCTCGATTTTGCCCGCCGCACGCGCCTTCTGGATTTCGGTGAGCTCGGTCTCGCTCGGGTTGAAGGTGACATAGATCGGGTCGAGCTGAACCAGCGTGTTCAGCGTCGTGCCGGCGACGCTGACCAGCGTTCCGACCGGCGCCTGGTTTCGCCCGATGCGGCCGGAGAAGGGCGCGCGGATCTCGGCATAGCCGAGATTGAGCTCCGCCGTGCGGACCGCTGCCTGGTCCATGGTGAGCGCGGCTTGCGCCTGACGCATCGCGCTCTCGCGCTGGTCGAGCGTGTCCTTGGCGACAAAGCCGCTTTTGACGAGCTCGTCGCCGCGATTGAAGTTCGCGCGCGCATAGTCGAGGGCGGCAGCGTCGCGTTGGGCTTGTGCCTTGATCTAGGTCGAGCGCCGCCTGCAAGTCGCGCGGATCGATCTTGTAGAGCAGGTCGCCCTCCTTCACATCCGCGCCGTCGGGCGCGGGCTGCGCCGCGAGATAGCCGGTGACGCGCGCCTGCAAGGGGATGTTGCGGATCGATTCCGTCCGCGCCGCATATTCGAGATAGACCGGGACGGTTTTCTTCACGACGGGCGTCACCGGCACCGGCATGACGAAGGCATGCTGCGCGGGCGGCGTCGCGCCGGCGAAGCCACCGATTTCCCCGTTGTGGCCGAGGAAATAGACGCCGGTGGCCGAAGCCGCCGCGAGCAGCACCACAGCCGCGAGGATGAGTTTCCAGCCGCGCATCCCGTTGCTCTCCATTCTATTCCGCTGCCTTGGCTTCCGGCTCGAAGCGGTAAGGCACAGGCGCGGGCACGGGCTTATCAGCCTCGCGCCCTTCGCGCAGCCGCTCGATCATCGCGTAGAAGATCGGCACGAAGACGAGCGTCAGGACCGTTGCGGCGAGCATGCCGCTGAACACGGTCGTGCCGATCGATTGGCGGCTCGCTGCGCCCGCTCCTCTCGCGAACATCAGCGGCAGGACGCCGAGGATGAAGGCGAAGGCCGTCATCAGGATCGGACGCAGTCGCAGACGCGCGGCTTCCATCGCGGCCTCGACGATGCTCAGTCCCTCCTCGCGGCGCCGCCTGGCGAATTCGACGATCAGAATCGCGTTCTTGGCCGAGAGACCGATGAGCATCACGAAGCCGATCTGCGAATACACGTCGATCTGGATCTGGCGCAGCCAGAGCCCGGAAAGCGCGCCCAACAAGGCGAGCGGCACCGTGAGCAGAACCATGAAGGGCATGGTCCAGCTCTCGTATTGGGCGGCGAGGATCAGGAACACGAAGACCATCGCGAGACCGAAGACGAGCGTCGCGACCGATCCCGCCTTGAGCTCTTGATAGGTGATGCCGGTCCACTCATAGCCGAAATCCGCCGGCAGCACGGTTGCGGCGACGCGCTCCATCGCGGCGATCGCCTGGCCGGACGAGGAGCCGGGCGCGGCGCCCCCGTTGATCAAGGCGGAGCCGTAATTGTTGTAATGGGGCACCGTCTCCGGTCCGACGATCGGCTTGAGCTCGCCCAGCGTGCTCAAGGGCACCATGCCGCCCGAGGCGTTGCGTACATAGAGGCGCGACAGGTCGGAGGCATCGGAACGCGCGTCCTTGTCGGCCTGGAGCGTCACCCGGAAGGTGCGGCCGAAGAGGTTGAAGTCGTTGACGTAAAGCGAACCGAGAAAGATCTGCAGCGTGTTGAACACGTCCGGCAGATTCAGGCCGAGCAGCTTCGCCTTGGTGCGATCGAGGTCGTATTTGAATTGCGGCGTCGAGGTGCTGAAGGACGTGAACATCTGCTGCGGATTGAGCTCCTTCTGCTTGCGCGCCTCGGCGAGGAGCGCTTGCGCCACGTCGTTGAGCGCGGTGCTGCCGCGGCCGGTGAGATCCTCGAGCTGGAATTCAAATCCGCCCGTGGCGCCCAGTCCCGGGATCGAAGGCGGGTCGAAGCTCAGGGCGAAGGCGTCCGGTATCTGCATCAGCGCCGGGCGCACGGAGGCCACGATCCGCGAGGCGTTCTGGTCCGGTCCACGTTGGTCCCAGGGCTTCAGAATGGCGAATTCGACGCCGGCATTCGACTGGCTGGCGAAGGTGAGGAAGTTGAAGCCGCTGATCGAGACCACGTCCTCGACGCCGGGCGTGCGCAGCAAGGTTTCGCGCACCTGCTTGGCGACCACGTCGGTGCGTTGCAGCGATGCTCCGTCGGGTAGCTGGAGCACGACGAAGAAGTAGCCCTGGTCCTCGACCGGCAAGAAGGTCGAGGGGATGCGCAGCGACACGAGATAGGTGCCGGCGATCCCCGCGGCGAACAGCGCGAGCATCGCCCAGCGCATGCGAATGAGGAAACGCACGCTGCTCGCATAGGCATGCGCCAGCCAGGTGAAGCCGGCGTTGAACCAGCGAAACAGCACGAAGCGCGCCGGCGGGCGTTCGCGCAGGAAGGCGGCGCACAGCGCGGGGCTCAGCGTGAGCGAATTGAAGGCCGAGATGCCGACCGAGATCGCGATCGTCAGCGCGAACTGGTTGTAGAGGCGTCCGGTGACGCCCGGCAGGAAGGCGACCGGGATGAACACCGCCATCAGCACGGCGGTCGTGGCGATGATCGGGCCGGTGACCTCCGTCATCGCCTTGCGGGCCGCGGCGAGCGGCGGCAGTCCTGCCTCGAGCTGGCGCTCGACGTTCTCGACGACCACGATGGCGTCGTCGACGACGAGGCCGATCGCCAGCACCATGCCGAGCAGGCTCAAGCGTGTTGAGCGAGAAGCCGAGCACCTTCATGACGACCAGCGTGGCGATCGAGCGACACGGGGATGGCGATCGCTCGGGATGATGGTCGTGCGCCAGCTCTGCAGGAAGACGAACACGACGGCGATGACGAGCAGCAAGCGCTTGGCCGAGCGTGATCAGCACGTCGCGCATCGAGGCCGAGACGAACCGCGTGGTGTCGTAGCGCATCGCATAGGCGATGCCCTTGGGGAAGCGCTTCGACAATTCCGCCATCTTGTCCTGGACATGCTTGCTGCAGATCGAGCGCGTTCGAGCCCGGCTCCTGGAACACGCCGAGGACGATCGTGGGCTTGTCGTCGAGGAAGGCCGAGGACGCGTATTGCAGCGCGCCGAGCTCGACGCGCGCCACGTCGCGAAGGCGCACGACGGCGCCGCTGCCGATGGCGCGGCCCGCAGGACGATGTCGCCGAACTGCGCCGGGTCGCTGAGGCGGCCGAGCGCGTTCACCTGCATTTCGAAGGGGGTGCCGGGCGGCGCCGGCTCCTGCGCCGATCTTGCCGGCCGCGACCTGGACGTTCTGCTCGGCGATGGCGTTCTGCACGTCGACGGCGGTGATGCCGAGCTTCGCCATGCTTGTCGGGATCGAGCCAGACGCGCATCGAATAGCGCCGCTCGCCGAAGATGACGACGTCGCCGACGCCGGGCAGGCGCTTCAGCGGGTCGACGATCTGCAGATAGGCGTAATTGCTGAGCGCGACGGCGTCGACCGAACCGTCGGGCGAAACGAGGTTCACGATCAGCACGAAATTCGGGATTCTGCTTGGTGATCGTGACGCCGCCCTGATTGACGATCGCCGGCAGCGTCGAGGCAGCTTGCGAGACACGGTTTTGCACGTCGACGGCGGCGACGTTGAGCGGATAGCCGACGTCGAAGGTGATGGTGATCGTCGATGAGCCGTCATTGGCGCTGACCGACGACATGTAGGTCATGCCGGCGACGCCGTTGATCTGCTGCTCGAGCGGTGTGGTCACCGTGTCGGCCACGACCTGCGCGCTGGCGCCCGGATAATGCGCGCTCACCACGACCTGCGGCGGCGTGATCTCGGGAAATTGCGAGACCGGCAGCAGCCGATAGCAGACCGCGCCTGCGAGCACCATGATGATGGCGATCGCGGATGCGAAGATCGGCCGCTGAATGAAGAAATTCACCATGGCTTTCGACCCGGCGGGCATGACGAGGAAATTTCGCCGCAAGCACGACGCGAGCCGGCCCGCGCCACGCCGGGCGGAGCTTCAGCGATCGTCGAACGACGGGGCTGCGACGTCATCGGCCTTCCCTCACGATGGAATTGGGCGGGCTTGCCCGGCAAACCCTCAAGTTTTTCATCCTTCTTCAATCAGTGGCGATATCGCTCAAAAAATACCTTCCGACGAGTTGGACACGGGTTCATTCGAAGAAAATGCGACAAAACAAAGCTCGCGCGCGAGCAGGCCGAAAGACCTCCGCTTAAGACTTTCCGTGACCGGCTATGTATGCGAGGGCGGGCTCGGATGCAAAAGCCGGGGCTGTGTCTTATGAGCGCGCCCCGCCGGTGCTCACGCCGTCCTTGCTGGTTTCTTGAGCGCCGCCAATAGCTTGGACTCTTTCGATTTCTTGTAATGGGCATCGAGGGGGTAGCAGCCGGAGACGAGGCCGTTCCTCGGCGCCGTGGTGCAATCGCTGAAGGTGCGGCAAAGACGTTTCTTCTGCACGCCGCGGCCTTGGAGCAGGTCGCGGGGCAGTTCCGGATAGGCGAGCAGCATGCGGCCGAGACCGACGAGATCGGTCCAGCCGAGACGCAGGACCGCCTGTGCCACGTTCGGCAGGAATTCCTGGAGATAGGTGTAGCCGGAACCCATCAGGCAGAAATCCGGAAACCGCTGCTTCAACTGCCGTACCACGTCGAGGTGGCGCATGACGCCGACGAGCGGATCCTCGGGCGGCAGATAGCCGTCGGACGGTGGATAGATCGCGGGCCGCGTGACATGCGGGTTATAATAGGGGCTTGCGAGCGTCACATTGACGAAGCGGATGTCGAGGTCGCGCAGGATCTCGAAAAAAGCGAAAGTTTCGGTGAGATCCATCTCGGTCGGATTTTCGCGATCGACGCCGAAGGCATAGTCGTAGGGCAGGAGCGTCGCGAACTCCTCGGGGATGCCGGGGCCGAGCGCGCCCGGCTTCGATTCGGCAGGGTTCGGCCGAAAGGGCACCACGTCCGCGGCGCTCAGCCGGATCCCGATCCCGAGGCCCGGCACCTGCGCCCTGATGCCCGCGACCACCTCGCGCAGGAAGCGGGCGCGGTTCTCGAGGCTGCCGCCATAAGGCCCACCACGCGTATGGGCGCTCAGGAGCTCATGGGCGAGGTAGCCATGGCAATGCTTGATGTCGACGAAATCGAAGCCGCATTCGCGCGCTCGCTTCGCCGCGGTCACGAAATCATCGACGAGGCGGCGTATGTCGTCATCGCTCATCACCGGCTTGTCTTCGGGATAGCCGAACTTTCGGTCGAGGAGCGGGTGCCGATAAGCGATCACCGGCTCGAATTTCTTGTGATCGTTCGGCTTGCAGAAGCGGCCGGAATGGGTGAGCTGCAAGCCGATCACGAGGCCTTCATCGCCGCCCATGGCCTCGCGATGCGCATCGTCACCCTGGGCGAGGAGCCAGGCGATCGCAACCTGAGCTGCGGTCGCTCCAGCCTCCTCTGCCACCGACTGGACCTCGTCGGCGATCCTGAGGTTGCGGTCGAGGTTCTGGAAGCGGGGGTTGCTCCGGCGGAAGTCGTCGGCGGCGAGCTGGTCGGTCGACCTGATCTGGCCGGTCAGAAAGCCGCGCCCGAGCGGCGAGTACGGGACGAAGCCGATTCCGAGCTCGCGCAGAAGCGGCAGCACCTCGGCCTCGGGGTCTCGCGTCCAGAGCGAGTACTCGGACTGGACCGCGGTGACGGGATGCACCGCGTGCGCACGCCGGATGGTGGCCGGTGCGGCCTCGGAGAGACCGATGTGCCTGACCTTGCCCGCCGCGACGAACTCGGCGAGCGTTCCGACCGTCTCCTCGATCGGCGTCTTCGGATCGACGCGGTGCTGGTAGTAGAGGTCGATGTAGTCGGTGTCGAGGCGCCGGAGCGATCCTTCGAGCGCCGAGCGCATCGTCGCCGCGGAACTATCGATCTGGCGCACACCGCCGCTCATCAGCCCGAACTTCGTCGCGACCACGACCTCGTCGCGCCGGCCCGCGATCGCCCGGCCGACCAGCTCCTCGTTCGTGAACGGACCGTAGATCTCGGCCGTGTCGAGGAAGGTGATCCCGAGCTCGAGCGCTCGCTGGATCGTCCGGATCGACTCGGCGTCGTCAGTTCCGGCGCCCGTGTAGAACGCCGACATTCCCATGCAGCCGAGACCGATGCGTGAAACATCGAGCCCGGCGAGCTGCACGTGCTGCATCTGGAACGCACCCCCTTGCCTAGACGAGACTTACGTACCCTCGACGCGGTCGAGACAAGCGTAGGAACGCTAGGCGGCCTGCCGGTAATCCCGACCTGCGAGCGGCAGGATCGTCAGCTCGGGAGGCGGAAACCGGAGAAACGTGTCGACGACGAGCAGCCAGTCGAGGTGATCGGCCTCGACCGTCGGCGGAGCCTCCGGCGGCGAGGGCGGTGGGTCTCCGGCGCCGGGAGGGTGCACGCGGCCGCCACAGACGAGGTAGGTCTCGCAGCCACCGGGCGCGAGCGAGGGCGCGAGGATGCGCACCCGGAGCCGCTTCAGCCGTTCGAGCCGGTTCAGCTCGACGACGACCCGGTCGAGCGCGCCGATCCGCCGGCGGAGCTCGCGAGCCTCGAACTCCTGCTCGGGCTCGGTCAGTCCGGCCAGGCGGTCGCGGAGCCGCTCGAGCGGCCCACCGTCGAGGAGGCTGCCGTATTCCTCGACTGGTGCAGCCCTTGAGCGCCCGGGCCGCGCCCTGTGCCAGGGCCCGACGCCTGAGCGGGCCGTAGCGTGAAGGAAGGCGGCTGACGACGACCCGCTCGCCGCGCCGGTGGAGGTAGACGTAGCGCTCGGGCTGCGGCGTCCGCGTGTTCGCCGGCGGGCGGAGCTCGCGGATCAGGGAGACCTCCTCGAGCGCGGCGGCGAGCTCGGAGCCGGTCGGCCGCCATTCGACGCGCTCGAGCCGGTCGAGTGCCGCCTCGACGGTCGGGCGCTGGCGGTTGCTCTGGAAGTACGTGCGCAACCTGGTCCTCAGGTCGCGCGCCTTGCCGACGTAGAGCACGCAGCCGTCGCGGTCGCGGAAGAGGTAGACGCCGGGAGCGCTCGGCGCGCCGCGGACGAGGTAGCGCTTGCCGTGGATCCGCCGCGGGCGCGGGGCAGCCAGCTCCTCGAGCTCGGAGACCGTCGAGGCGCCGCGCTCCTGCGCGATCTCGACGAGCCGGAGGAACACCTCGGCGGTCGCCTGGGCATCGGCGAGCGCGCGGTGGCAGGGCTGGACGGAGGTGCCGAAGAAGTGCGCGAGCGAGGCGAGGCTCGTCCGCTCGACCCGCCCGCGCAGGAGGTTGCGCGCGAGCGGCACCGTGTCGATGACGGTCGCCGCGAGCCGTTTCCCGGTCAGGCGTTCGAGCTCGCGGTTGACGAAGCCGACGTCGAAGCGGGCGTTGTGGGCGACGAGGACGGCGTCGCCGGCGAAGGCGACGAGGCCGGCGAGCGCCTTGCCGACTCGCGGCGCGCGGCGCAGCTCGTCGTCGGAGAGCCCGGTCAGCCGCCCGACCGGACGCGGCAGCGGCACGCCCGGCGCGACGAGCGTCTCGAAGACGCCGGCCGGCTCGAGCCGTCTCAGTCGGACCGCGCCGATCTCGCAGATCCGGGCCGAGGCGACGGCGAGACCCGTCGTCTCGAGATCGAAGACGACGAAGCACGCCTCGGTGAGGTGCGGGTCGGGCGCGCCCGCGAGCGAGACGAACGCGCCGCGCCAGGCAAGCCGCGCATCACCGTCGACGAGCGGACCGAGCAGCGAGCGGGCGACGCCGTCGGGGACGCGCGGAAGCAGCGAAGAGCTGCCGGGCCGCATCGCTCACCCGGAGCCTGCCGCCGGCCTCCTCGACGAGCTCGACGAGCCGGTCGAGCGAATCGATCGCGAGCTGCACCCGCGGCATCCTAACGAACATATGTTCGTATTGGTGGCTCCTTCGGCCGCGACGCTTGGGCGCACCCGCGGACGATTGCCTAGTGTTTCGCCGTTCGCTCTCCCCCGCCCCGCGAACTCCGTCCAACGAAAGGCAAACAGCATGCGCAAGCTGATCGGTGGTCGCCTTCGTCCTCGCCCTCTCGGCCCTCTCGCTCGGAGTCGGCAGCGGTGCAGCCGCGCCGAAGTCGTGCGGGTCGGTCAAGCCCAAGGCACCGCCGTTCAACAACCCGGTCAAGACGCTGACCGTCACCCTCGAGACGGGGACGATCACGTGCGTGCAGGCCGACCACGTCATGACCGACTACTACTTCGGCCCGGGGGAGGAGGAAGCCGGGCCGGCGAACACGATCAAGACGGTCTACAAGAGCGGCTGGGTGTGCCTGCAGGCAGGCTCCGGCGTCACCGACAAGCCGATCACCTGCACGATGGGGAAGACCACGATCCACGCCACCGTCGTCACGTAACGATCAGCCGATGGCCTACGACGAGGATCTCGCCGAGCGGATTCGCGCACTCGTCGTCGACGAGGCCGACCTCTCCGAGAAGAAGATGTTCGGCGGTCTCGCCTTCCTGATCGGGGGGAACATGGCGATCGCGGCGAGCGGCCAGGGCGGGCTCCTCGTCCGGGTCGATCCGGCGAGCTCGGACACGCTCGTCGAGACGACGCCCGCACGGGTCGCCGAGATGCGCGGGCGGGCGATGCCCGGCTGGCTGCGCGTCGAGACGGACGACGTCCGTACCCGCCCGCAGCTCGCCCGCTGGGTCGAGCTCGGCACCGCCTACGCACGCTCCCTCCCGGCGAAGCGGTAGCCCCGGCAGGGCCGGCAGCTGCGGCTCGTCACTCCTCGGCGGAGCTCTCGCTTCAGCACCGTGGTCGCCACCCTGAGCCCGAAGCGCCCTGGCATCAGCACCACACCCCAGATCTGATTGACGACGCTCCCGGCCGGCAGGTCGTCGATGATCGAGTCGACGATCTCGTCGGAGGCTTCGAGCAGCCCCTCGCCGGCGCCGACGACCCCGCTCGCGATCCCGCCCGCCGACGGCATCGCCGCCGTCGCGATCTCGATCGAGAGTGCGGGCACGAGCTGCCCGAGCGTCTCCTGCACCGCCTCACTCGCCTCCTTCCGCGTCTGCTCGAGCTCATCGATCGCCTCGGTCGGCCTCGCCGTGAAGACGCGCCAGAGCGGCGAGCGACGAATATGCGCGACCACGACGACCGAGGCAAGACCGCCGATGACAAGCCACGCAGCCGCGAGCACGAGCGCCGAGAGCCACGGCGACAGAGAGGTCGACGAGCCCACTGAAGGCGGCGACGTTCAGAAACGCGAACGCGGCGAGAAAGCCGACGCCGATGACGGCGAGGACGGCGAGATTCCGGGCCGCCCGCTTGACCTCGGCCGAATGGCGGGCCGTCTCGAGCTCGGCCTCGGACAGGGCGAGCCCGGAGAGGTCGCGGCCGAGCTGCTCGAGCAGCTCCGTCACCGAGCGGCCTCTGCTCGTCGGCTCGTCGGCCGTCGCCTCGTTCTCGTCGGCCTTCGCGTCGGGCTCGTCGGCGCTCGCCTCGTTCTCGTCGGCGTTCGCCTCGTCTGTCGAGGTTGCCGTCGAGTCGACCGTCTCTGTCAAGAGTCCTCCCACCTCGAACCCGCAGCGGGTAGGTGCACGATTCGCCAGGAGTCTAACGCGGCCGTGATCGAGCTGCTCAACAGCACTGCTCTACGCGTCCACGTTCTGCACCGACTGAATCACGACGCGGTCAGGCGTCTCTGCGAGAACTCGCGCGGTCGGGTGAGTTGACGCCAGGGGTACCCCCGCGCAGGCCGCCGCTTCGCCTGGCCGAACGAGCGAAGCGCCGCGAGCTGCGGTGCCAGCGGCTCCTCGCACCTGTGCCCCGTGGGAGCTACCGGGACACAGGTCGAGGGTGGCGGGCAGGAGCGAGGGACGTCGTCGCCCCGCCGCGACCGGGTCGCTAGAAGCCGAGTGTCGGTTGGCTCAGCACCCCGCCCTGGGCGACGTAGGAGACGCAGGCTCCCTGATTTGCAAACTTCGTTTGGTCCGTCCGCAGCCAGCTCTGCCACCCGCCGTGCTGACAGGACTTCGCGTTCGCCGAGTTCCCGCCGTCGGCAGCCGCACCGCCAACCCCGGCGCCGAGCGTCAGCGCCGCGGAGAGCATAAGCAACGTGCGTGATCTTGTTCACCGTCTTCTCCTTTGCATGCGTGGTACGAGGAACAGATTGGTCCACGGGAGGGATCGGCAGTTGTGAACGACGGCAATGTCCCCGTGCAAGCGACACTCGGTCGAGGCAGGCTCGACCTGCTCGCGAGGGTCGTGGCCGATCGGGCGGAGGAGCGAGAGAGAGCAGCCTGCCGCGGACAGGCTGCTCTCTCTTGCGAGCGTTCGACGTCTTGACGGTCGTCGTTTCGCCCAGCGGATCAGAGACCCGGACCGCCGGCGCTGCAGGATCCCTGTTGGATCCGCCACGATCATTCCGGTCCCCGCGTGGCCGGGATCGCCCTCGTAGCCGGGGTCGGTGTTGACCAGCACCGCGCCGATGACGTCGCCGGTGATCGTTGATCCGTTCTGAACCACCATGTTCGCGACCAGGACGCAGATGTCCGGGTCGATCGTCGCCGGCGGGTCGGAGCTATTCCCCGTCGCGGTCGTGAACTGGACGTCGAACGCGTGGCTGGATTGAGATTGTCGGCGAACCCCTTGAACGACGCGGGGGCGGTGACATCGCTCGGGGCCTGTGCGTCGCCAGCACGTTGTCCTTCCACCACTGAGCTCCCCAGAACGTCACCTCGTCTCCTACTGCGGCGTTCCCATTCCCGATCACGAACGCCTGATTGACACCCAGCTGCCCAGTCGGCGTCGGGGGACTGGCTCCGGCGCCGCCCGCGTACACGGCGAGCGATGCAATCACCACGGCGGCGATCGCGCAACGGCGAAGTTGACGTGCTCCCATACTGTCGATCCTCTCTGTCCGAGTTCCCCCGGAGGTTTGGATCACCGGAGGCCTGGCTTCTGATCGACGGCGGAACAGCCTCGATCAAGCCATCGAACGAGGGAACTCCGGAAGCTGCCCCTGACGGGGTAACTCGAACTCGGCGGGACGACGCGTCGCGCGGGTCGTTTGCGACTCGCCCGCGGCTCGGGCAACGGTCTCGGACTCAGCCCATGCTCGCAGCGTCAACCCTCCTCGGCCGCGGGTTCTGCGCGAACCGGCGTCCTTCGGCGGCGCGCCTTACGGTCTGCTCATCCCGTCGAGGACGGTCGAGCACCTGCCTCGCCAACCAGCACGCGAGCGCCGGGTCGGCCGCGGAGATCGAACTCGCTCAGCGCGATGACGATCCCGACGATCGAGAGCCCGAGGAGCGTGTTCCAGACGGCGACCTTGGTTCCCTGAGCCGGGCAGAGGCAGAAGGCGAGCGGTAGGGCCCAGGCGGCCGAGAGTCGCGGGCGGCTCAGCGCGAGCGGCACGACCAGGAGGACGAAGTAGTGGAGCCAGACGATCGGTGAGAGCAGGAGCGAAGCGGCGATCGCAAGCGGAAGCGAGGCCCGTCGATACGCGAGTGCGAGCACGAGCAGCCCGATCGCGCTGGCAGCCAGCGTCGCGGTCGCCAGCGAGCCCGCACCGGCCTTGACGATCAGGGCGACGAGGTTGTAGCCCTGGGGCCCGAACGTGTCGCCGAGATTCTTCATCAGCCGTGCGTAGTCCGTGAGCGTGATGAAGGGGAGCACGAGCAACGTGCCCCCGCAGGCGATCGCACCCGCGAGCGCGGCCGAAGCAAACCGTCGGCGGGCGAGGAGCCAGATCCCGAGTGGCCAGAGGTACAGCTTCAGAGCCACGGCGAGCCCGAGCGCGAGGCCCGGAACAAATCGTCGTTCCCGGAACCTCCACATCACCGCGACGAGGAGCACGAGAATGATCGTCAGGTTCCCGGTCTGGACCGCGGAGAACGTCGGCGGCCAAAGTGCGACGATTCCGTAGACGCGCCAGTCGGTCACGCCGAGGAGCCAGAGCGCGAGCCCCAGAGCGGCAACGAGCAGGACCGCGAACAGGATGGATGCCGTCTGCGCCGAGAAGACCGTCAGCGGCGCGACCAGCAAACTCGCGG